>NZ_CP031222.1:3088676-3777352 GCF_003351745.1 Aquirhabdus parva
ACGAGTGCAACTGACATCATAAACTCTATATAAAAAAATTATGATGATAGCGAAGGAAAAGAAAAACAGTCCTAGATCGAGCCAATCAGGAAGATCGCCTAGATAAAAACGGTACGTTTCAGTAATGACGATGTTGGAGGCAAATACAAAGAGCACCGATAACGAATATGCACTCCAGCGACGTTCAACTTCATCAATAATATTATTCGTCTTCAATGCTCTCGCTCCCGTATTATGATCGTCAGCTATCTTCTTTTACTTTTACTATTGAAGTATTCAATAATATCAGAAGTCTTCAGCGTTTTTGGAAAATCTCGAACTCGATCACCTATTGAGTGTAATTGATTTGAAACGTCCTCTAAGGTTGGTGTTACGAAGGTCACTGTTCCAGACTGCCCAGTGAACCCTCCCGCTCCAAACCCTTGACCAATACCTTTTTTATGAGGAAAGGCAATTGAACCAGAGTTAATATTTCCATTCTCATCTTGAGTCGCGGAGATGCTTGCTGAAGGTCCATACCCTGCGTCAAATTCGGCATATTTTGACCGAGCGACTCCTGAAGTCGGTGCGTCGCCTAGAGTCACACCCGCACTGGTTCCAAGTCCTGCATATAACCCATACCCTTTTCCAGAATTTGCTTGGGTTTGGGCATATAAAGATGATCTTGGTCCGTCAAGATTCAACCCAAGCACATAGTTACTACCTAAACCAAGACCCGGAATAACAAGCGCTCCACCACCAGAAACCGTTAACTGCTTGGCGGTCGATAGTGGTTTGGAAGCTTTAGGTATTGGATTGGATGCATTAGGCGTCGCACTCAAATACATCCGTTTTCTGAGTGGTTGAGCATATGTGGTATCTGGGCGCGCTTCATCCTCATAAGTTTGTCCTCTCGGATACACAGCCCCACCGAGATAGGGCTGCTGATCATCTGGTAATACGTTCAAACGATCACCAGTGAGTTCAAAAGGTTGTGTGAATCTCGTTGGACGAGTATTTGATCCCATGATTTAAACCTCATATAAGAATGGACTGATTAAATAAAAAAGCCCCGAAATCGGGGCATGGTTTGGATCAACAACATCATTGAAGACACTTAAGACAGGCGCTTCCAGACGTTGACCACGTATGACGGCTGGACGTTGTTGTGCGGGGTGCCGAGGCCCGATGAGCCGGTATTGCCTGCCCCAGGTGTTGGGTCGGCTGAGGAGTTGGACCATGCCCGGCTGTTTGGCGCTCCAACGCCACCGTTGGTGTGACTATGCGGTCCGTTTTCATCGGTGGTGAGTGCATGGGCGTATTCACCGTAGGTGCTGCCCACGGACTTGGTCCATGCAGGGTCAAGCGGATTGGTGGAGAGACTGACCAAGGTCATGCCTTGGGCAACACGGCTCCATGACCCATAGCCCAAGTCACTGGCAGGGTTGGCATTGCTTTCGGTGAAGTACAAGCCACCGACTTTAATCTGGAGTCCTGCAATCTTGTTGTTCATATCAACACGCAGCGCATCCACGGCGGCTAGCATGGCACTGTTCTGAGTGCTGATGGCATTGGTCAAGGCGGTGGTCTGGTTGGTGCCCAAGGTTGTGAGCGCAGTGTTGTTGCTGGTTTTGTATGCGTCGAAGGTGTCTTTCTGGTTGTTGTATTGGTCTTGCAGGTCATCGACTTCGGACTCCAGATCACTAACCCGACTTTCGATGGTGGTTGAGCCGCCACTTAAACCGTCGATGATACTCTTGGCGACGCTATAGGCATCGGCAATGCCATCCCCTTCGGCAATCAAAACGCCGTTGGCATCTAGTATGCGGATGTAGTACGCACCGCTGATGTAGATGGCGGCTGAGCCGGCATCATCCAGCAAGACGGGCCATGTATTTTTAAAGAGTCGGTCTGGGTCGCTATAAGTGTCGAGCGCGACAGTGCTGCTGCCTGCTTGATAGGCTTCGACACGACCACCGATCAGAGGGCGACCGAGTTTGTCAAAGGCTTGAAAACGGGGGGCGACGAGAATTCCTGCGGTTGCAGCCATAGTGTGAGTCCTGTTGGGTTTGAGGCAATAAAAAAGCCCCTAAAAGGGGCTTGGTTTGGTTGATATATGAGAGTGTCTGAAGCTTGATTGGAGAACGATTTTCGGAGGAATAAATTAAAATCAGCTACGCGTACCGTATCATTTCCTCCTCCATACCCTCCAGTAACTCCCACCCATGAGACTCTATTCTTTTCAGTTTTTCAAACTGTTCCTTTTCAAAGATCCTCTCTAACCGCTCATGACCAATCACATTGAATTCTCGAAAGAAAAATCTAAAGATCATACGACCCTCCCAGATTGTATTGGCACGAATGATGTCGATGATGTCATCCCGAATGAGATCCAATACTTGAGGTGCGGTTTGTTTAAAGATAAGAATAAGGGCTTTCAACTGCTTATTATCACGGCCTCTTAAAACATAATCCACATACAAATCACTCATGTCTTTGCCATTTCGGATTTCCTCCAAGATACGCTCTATAGCCTTATCAAGCCTCTGTTGCTCGGTTGTTCGTGCAGCATCGTAGTCCAAGAGTGCTTGCTTGATTGCATCAGACAAATCAACTTTTGCTGCGAAAGGGTCAGCCGCAACGGTTCTAAGTGCCTTTAAATCATCTCGGATTTGCTGGATACCTGCCAAGAACTTTTCACGAGCAGGTCGAAGTTGATCCATGCATCTCTTGTTTTCTTTAGCTTCTTTAAGAAAGACATGTCTACGATAGAGCGCAACAATTAAATAAAGGACCCCTAAGGGCAAAGCGTAATACACGATCGTCTTGATATCCATGTGTAACACCCCAAATTGACTATTGTCTTAGAATATAACGTATTATCGGTTGCGTTGGTTATACTCACGCGCAGAACCTGTCGTGATTGCAGGTGTCAATCCAGCCGAAGTGACTCCCAAACGATCAAGAAGCTCGCTTTGCGCACCTGATAAACCCGCATACGCAGCTTTACCATTTTTAACAGGACTGGCGACACTGCCTTGTAAGGCTTTTTTGGCGGCGGATGTTTGAAATAGACCCGTCACACCAGCTTCTACTGGTTTTCTAAGCCACAAAGGTTTTGCAGCAAGTCCAGCAGCGCCAACGGCTACCTTTTCGGCGATGGAAACAGGAATTTTTGTTTTATCGACTACAGTGCTCAAAGGCTTATCTTTAAGCACTCTAGCCGCCCGTACAAAACTTTGCAGTTCTTCAAATTGATCTGCTCCAAAGATTCGCCTTAACTCCTTCATCCGTAATTTTTTTTCAGCAAGCTTGCCCGTGCCTTCAAAAGTATTCGATAACAACTTAATGTTAATCTCCCCATTCGATTCAATGCTGTTAGACAACAACTGATTAATCTCAGCACTGCGGCCTTTATTTGCTTTAGTACTTGCCCCAACATCTGTTTTAAAGCGTTTCAGTCCATCCACAATTTTTTTGGTGTCGGCAAGGAAATTGTCACTCAGGGTTTGACCTGCGGGTTGTTTTGCAAGCACTAATTCAATCTCGCGTTGTTTAGGATTTGTCACACGTTGCAACTGCCCTGTTGTGGCAGTCATCCCATTTTTCAGGATATCGACTTTATTAGCTACAGCTTCTGCATTCAAATCTCGGCCTCCCTTAACGGTCTGAACTGCTTCTTGATGCAAGGTCTGATAGACTGGTTTTGGCACGTTATCAGGATGAATCCCACTTAGCTTGAGTGCATTATCCAAGTTTGCCGCTGCCTCCTCTGCAATCCGCGCTTTTGCAGCCACCCCAGACACCAGTCGCGTAGCTGTACCCGCTGCCATTTTGACTGCAGGTGCAATCACTTTTTCACCGAGTGCCCCACCAATGACATTGCCGAGTGCACCAGATTTCATGTTATCCCACAACTCACGCCCATCTTTGGCATACTGCATAGCACCCGTTCCTGCACCGACCGCTGCCAATTTACCCATCACGTTGATTCCGATAGGAGACAGTATTTTGGCACCATTGAAGGCTTGACCTCCAAATAACATTGATGGGGCTGCTGCCATACCATTGCCGAGTAGCGATCCCCAATCAATACCCGTTTGCCCATTTGCCACTCGAGAGTCCTCGTATTCTTTGTTGTAATCATTAAAATCTTTCTTGGCACGCGCGAAACGATCCGTCCGTAGTGCTTGGCGACCCATGATGGCATTGAGCCCTTTTGATCCTGCATCTTTTAGATGCTCTTCCAGCTCATAAATGCCACCCAATCCATTGGCAATGCCATGGTTGACACTGCCAAGAAATGAGGTATCCAATTGTTCTTTTTCGGGCATTTTATATTTGACATCCAGCCCTTGCGCACGTCTTTGCAAACGATCGTAAAGATCTGTGACACTAGGGTCGGTAATGTTCAGGTTGAGTTTTTGAGCAATCTCCGCCTTGGTCAAACGGTTTGCAGGCATATTTCGGCGAGCATCTTCAATCGTACGTTGAGAACTTATCGGCAACTGCGTGAGAGGTTTGGCTTTAGTCACGGGGATGGGGAGCACATTCTGTTGCTTCCGATATTGATCTAAACGATCCGTGGGGAGTATCGGTGCCTTGGACAGTTTGTTAATCTGACCAGATAGTGTATCACCGAGATAAGCCACGCCTTGATTGGCATAACCAGCATCATGTTGTAATCCTGCCTTGAACGTTCGATCTGGGTTTACAGCAATCTGCGATGCAGGTTGGTCATCACTCACTGGTAAGTGCCTGAGATAGTCGTTATATACCGCTTGTACACGAGAGTCTCCAGAACCTAAACCCATTTGTTGTGCAATGTACATGACGCGCAGATGTGGATTGTCAATTTTCGCTCCTGTGTTTTTCGCAAGTGTAGCGATGTCGTTCATGGCTTGTGGACTATTCAGATCGATTGGTGTTGATTTCAATTGATTTGGACCCATGTGTCGTTCCTCGTAATTAAAGAAGGGATGAAAGATCATCAAGATTCAGACGTGTTAAATGAGACCGATGCTTGGTAGCATTGGTAGGGATGATTGGGTTGGTCGTTAAAATAGATTTTTCAGTAAGTACTAGTGTGTCATCGAAGTCAGAACCGTCGGCAGAATATTAAGTATTCACTCTCATCCGACTAATCTTAAAATCCAAAGATCTATTCAATCAGCATGGCTATAAACGACAGAAATCTGTCCGAAAAAAGGAAGAATAATATTATAAATGGCAACCACAATATAATCGTGAGGATCAATATGGGAATAAATGAGATTTTTGGCCATATCAATAAGGTGACTTTCCAGATCGGAGTCTCTTTTTCTCGCTCTATCGCGGAGTATTCCATATCAAGGGTGAGGCGTTTCACCAGATCAGTTTCCATAAAGCGACTCACCTTCCACTGCATCTTGTTGGCAACGCTGTCTTTATCTTTAGGCCGCAGCAGATTGGTAATACTTTCCAAAACATCTAACCTCACAAGAGACGGTCTATAGGCAATTCTGAGGACTTCCTGATCAAATTGTTTGAGGATGAAGAGCGACTTTCTATAGAACCGACGATGCAGGATTGCACTGGAATGATAAGGATTTAAGACATAAGACTGATGCCTAAAAAAAAGATTGAGTTGCTGGTTATAGGCATATAACGCAATAAGTTCATTGCGACTATCAACCCATTTCATATCAGCACTGCCGTTGCTCAAGAAAATCAAATACTCTTGCTCAATCAGGGTGAAAACTCCGGTGTCGGGGAACAACCGTACACATGTATTCTCAACACCTTCAAGCTTGATTGTGACAAATCCATCATTCACTGTTTTCACTTTCCTTAATATTGCTATACCGACCTTAGCTCAATACTAGCGGAATCAATGGGCTATTGTCAGTTTTTCTGACCATTTGTAAAACATAAAATTTCTGTGATGTTAGAGAGCAATAAAAAGCCCCTATAGAGGGGCTTTTTATTGCATACGAAGTTTGATCAACCTTAAGACTTCAGTATTAAATCCCACGTATAGGACTCCAAACGCTTCAATGCCTCAAACTGGGCAGCTTCAAAAATAGTCGCCAAACGCGTATGTCCGATCTCAATCCAAACCGTAAGCAGTTCGCGTAGTTGAGTGAGGTCGTTACCTACCGCAAACGAGCGGATATGATCGATGACCTGATCGCGAATGAGGCTGAGTACTTCGGGATCATGCTCTTTAAAGATGCGGATCAGCATCGCCAATTGCGCAGGCTTACCAGCCAGCACTTGCTCTTTGAACAGCACGGTTATCTCTTCTGACAGGTAGCGCTCATCCAGATCGCGGGTGTCAAAGTCATCTTTATGCTCGGCATACCATGCATCAAAATCGGCACTATCGCGGATATCCAGCAAAACAAGCCCCAATTCAGATAGGGATTGCGATGACAGACTTGCTTGTACAAAAGCGGCTTTGGCGTTGATCAATTCTTCTTGCGACACGGTATCGCTATCTAGACTGGTCGCATCGACAATGGTCTGCTCGACCTGTGCTTTGAGTTGATGCAGTGCGGTGTTAGCAACGCGATCGGTTGATCCCAGTAGCGCAGCATCCAGACGGGTAAGCAGGTCACTGGCCTGACTTAAACTTAAGTCCTGTACCAGATAGCGCTCTAGGTGATTGCGAATCGCAGACGGCAGGTAATCATAGTTCGGGCCAAGCTCGCTCAGCACATGGTTGACGAAGGCCACGGAATCAATCGCAAACTGCGCCCCAGCCAATGCCTGCGCGGCTTTTAAGTCAGCGGCGACTTGGGCGACCAAGGCTTTGCGGATTTTGAGCAATGACTGGCGGATGGCTTTGGACACGTCGCTGTCGGTGGTGACTTTGAGCGGATCAGGGACGGTGACACGTAGTTTGGTCAAGTCGTCGCGGATGCGCTGGGTACTAGCAAGGAGCTGATCCTGAGCATTTTTTTGTGCTTTTGCTTGGTTGCGGCGTACTGAGGTTTCGGCCATGAAGGCGAAGACCAGACTCACGATCACCAGTACAACCAGCACCCCAATCACGTATTCCATTTGAATATCCAATTTAATCACTACCTTATAATATAACCGATTCTGAAGAGGGCTTTAGGCTTGATTGTAGTACGGTTTAGGTAGATGGGTAAATTTAACGCGTTTTAAGGGCGTATAAAAAAGCCTACCGCGTGGGTAGGCTTTTTATACGCTTCATATCATCAATCCGGGACAGTACTTTTCTTCACAAAAGCGCCACGCACAAAGTGACCTTCAAAAGCATGTCCGTTTGCCTCGGTCACGACCCCATATCCATCCATAAGACCCTGTTTAAAAGTACCCATATAATTAGAGCCATCCGACCATGTTCGGGTGCCACTCCCCGTTGCCTCGCCACCGACAAAATCGCCTTCATAGCGATCGCCGCTGGTCCAGATGATGCGCCCTTTGCCTGTCCGCTTACCGTCAACAAATTGCCCGACGTATTGGTCGCCATTCGCCCACGTATAAGTACCCTGACCCGTCTGTTTGCTCTCAGAAAAGTCACCTTCATATCGATCGCCACTCATCCAAGTCATTGTGCCTTTGCCTGTCTTTTTACCATCGATAAACTGCCCCTCAAAACGATCACCATTGGCCCAGATATACACGCCATGACCCGTCCATTGATCATTGAGAAACTGTCCTATATAACGATCACCATTGATGCGTGTCAGAATGCCCTGCCCCGTACGTTTTCCCTGAACAAAGTCACCTTCGTAGCGCTCGCCGTTCGCCAAAAGATAGATCCCTTTACCTTGCATTTGGTCCTCAACAAAGTCGCCTTCGTAGCGATCACCAATCGCCCACTTAAAGATGCCTTTCCCTGTTCTCTTGCTATCAACAAGCTGCCCGTCATAACGATCGCCATTGGTCCATAGATACGTGCCTTGACCAGTCCGTTCACCTGCCAAAAATTGCCCGTCATAACGATCCCCATTAACCCACGTAAAGACACCGTGGCCTTCGGGCATATCGTTGATCGCTTCACCTTCGTACCGGTCACCATTGCGCTGTATCGCAACTCCTTTACCTTCAATGAGGCCATTCTTCATCTCGCCGTGATAGGTCATGTCTTTACGGATGATGTCACCAAACGTAATGTCTCCATGATTGAAGTGACCTTTCATGATATTGCCATTATCAAAAGTCACGATCCCCTCCCCATGAGGTAAACCCTCGCTGACTTCGCCTTCGTATCGATAATGCAGTGTCGGCCACGTCATGTGTGCATGACCGGTCTGGGAGCCGTTTAAAAATACGCCGTCTTGATGTAAATAGAGCTGTTTGCCATCAAACCAATCCAGTGACCCTGTACCGCTGACCCGTCCATTTTGACAAGTCCCCTGCCAGACCATGGTTGTTTGCTTTAGTGGGATTTCATCCAGGATATGCAATGCAGCACATCCTTTCTCATCTTTGACCCATGTGGGCTTGGCAAAGAGATGTTCTGAACTGATCAGCATCATTGTCATGACCGCATATTGCGTAAAGCGATTCATACCAGCAACTCTCATGGGCGAGTGGAAATAAGCTTAAGGGTGACTATCAGTAAACTCCATATAGCCGTCAAAAAATATCCAGCCCTCTTTGCCATCCGCGGTTTTCACTTTATAAACCATACTATCCTTGTTATAGCTTTCTTCCTCGACATCAAGTCGCATACCCGAAGGTAATATGGCGATCTGATTCTCTTTAATATCACGTTCTGTCAGCGCATCGTGTCGCTTCACTAAAGGCGTATCTTTGCCAAGAACAACCGTGCCTTCCGAACGACTACATCCCGTTAAAAACAACGAAATCAAGAGACATATACTCGTCATCTTGCCCATGGTGCACTATTCCCTTTTGCAGGTTTTATTTTTGGATGATCAATGGTCTGAAATAATAACTGCATGTTATAAATCAAAATGTCCCAATGGTTTTTTTGGATATTTTCTCCGATAGATATATATCCCAGCGCCTGATAACAAAAACGAACCTAGATATAGAAACATATAGCGGTTAATTTCATCGTTTTGCTGTTCAGTCACATAAGCAATTGAGCCATGGTTATTCAGTTTAATAGAATACGTTGCATTTGGGGTTTTGGAACCCTCGTGGTGGTACTTTTCAAATAAACTCGTATTCTTGAATATACAAAAAACTGCGCTTCCCATCATCACAAAGGAAAAAGCAAGAATATAGTAGTATTTCATCGGCTACCTTCTTTTACTTTTACTGTTGAAGTATTCAATAATATCAGAAGTCTTTGGCATTGTTCCGATGAGTATAACCTTCAGATTCCTCCCAAAAACCGATATAGAAACTTGCATAGAGGGATGATGAGAAAATACAAAGCGACTATGATCCACCCAACGATATATAGCCACCATATTGCCTTGTATAAGGCTCTACCAATAGGTCCACCATGTTCTAACGCATCTAGGATTCTCGATAGGAAATCTTTCCTGTATATGTCCGACAACCCTTCGAATAGTTCTGTCTTTTTTTCAGAATCAGTTTCGGTAAAAAAACGAATCATCCTATTGATGCTCTCCGCCACTTCCTCTTTATTTCGGGGTTTGAGCATCTTCGCGAGATTTTCTAAAATATTGTTGTCCTCAAAATCGTGTTTATAAACGATTCTTAATACTTTCCTCCTGGAGTGTTTGAGCAGAAAGACTGCATTCAACAGCCCTTCGACAAAGAATGCTTTTGAACGATGGGCATCTATAACGTAGGATTGATGCTTGAAGAAAAGATAGAGCTGATTGTTATATGCGTAGAGTGCAATCAACTCATCACGCCCATCCACTGCTTTGATATAGCCCCAGCCATTGAAGGCTAGATAAAGGTCTTCTTCAACTTCGGTATGCAGCCCTGTATCTGGAAACAATTTCACCTCCGTATAGGCATACGTTTCTAGCCCTAGAGTGTGCTGAACCCAGAGTATCACAGAGGCATCATTCATCGCCGCCAAGCTTCCTTCAAACACATGCAGGGAGACTCAGAGTCCAACACAGCGCTGACTTTGTCAAGCTGAAGAAACGCTTTTTTAAATAGCCAATCACGGCGTTTTTGGAATGATTGGCAATTTCCCACCGCTTTCCAAGAACTGCTGCATTTGCTGACGCTCCTCTGCAGTCATCGATAATCGCTGGCCAGAAGAGTCCCCCTCTGTCTCGCTGTAATTAACACGCGCCCCTTGACCTAATGATAGTGGGATTAGCACTTTATTGTAGTCCTCTCGAGTCTTTCCAAAGCTTTTTCTAGCTCTTTGAAAAGCCCTTTCAGAATCTCTTAAAGGATTAAATGTAAGAACCTCTTTACGTTTATTTTTAAAATCTTTTATTTCATCTAATTTCTTTTGCCAATGCTGCTGGAATGGTACTATCGCCTCTCGTTCTTTCTTACTGATGAGCGCAGGCCCTGACCATCTCTTCCATAGATTTCGAATATCTGAGGCTTTACTCAGCGCTTTTTCACTTTCAAGACCGCGTGCAGCACCTTTCCATATACCCGAATAGATGGCTCGACCAACCCCCATATTACCAGCCGCCAAAGAAGTAAGTTCCCCTGCTTTATAAGCACCTGACTTTCGATCAACCCCTCCATCAATATCAAGTGCCGTCCGCAAATTATCTCCAAAACCAAATAATAACGAATCACCCAGACCTGCTGAAAAATCGACAACATTTTGTGGCAAGGCGGGTAGATCATTATATTTTGGCGGCTGTTGTCTAAATGGATACGCACCAAAGCTGCTGCGTTGCTGGCTCATGATTGGATTTATAGGTACGTTTCCCTTCTGACTTGCAGTTGGATGTCGATTTATAGCTAATGCATTCAGATCATCAATGGTCAGCTCTCTAGGCGGAACAGATTGTGTTAGACGTGTATTTGATCCCATTATTTAAACCTCGCGCCAGATTGATTGATAAGGGCAATAAAAAAAGCCTACCGCTTGGGTAGGCTTGATGCGTTTTGAAAACCAATTCCAGCTATTTAAACTCATACTTATGGCTGAAATCAAAGCCATTGATAAAGACATCCGCACGATAAAGACCATCTATCCCGATACTTAGTCGATCGCCATCGCAGGGTCTTATATGAACTTCGCTTTCATTCGTGACCCCATGTAAGACAAGTTTTAGCATATAAAACTCTGCTAATGGAATATCAGTTCCCCAAGGTTCGATACTGACTGACTTAGGAAACTCGCCCACTCGTTTTATAACAAGAATCATATGATTGCATTCCCCATAAATTCATTGATTCATCGCCACGCATGATCTGCTCAAGGCGAGGACAACCATCCTTTGTCGCTATCTGAATCCATACTTATGAATTAAGCTAATATCATTAATGATGACATCTGCGCGATCAATATCATCTGTGGAAATATAGAGCTCACCGCTAGAACACTCTAAATAAACTTCGCTTTCATTCGTGACCCCATGCAGTACAAGCTTGAGTTCCTCCTCCTCCTCTAAAGAAACAGGAACCGCCCAAGGTTCAATGCTGACCCCTTTAGGAAACGAATTTTTCCGTTTTATAACAAAAATCATATGACTCTCCCAAGATTTTTTTACTCACCACCGCGTCGAATCCTGTCAAGGAGTATAGCTCGCATATAAGGCGTAGGTTGTGCCAAAAGGGGATCCCGCCTTCCTTTCTTTGCCATCTCCTCAGCCCCGAATCTCAAATAATAGTTACGCATATGCTCAAGGTCAGAAGCAGGAATTCTATTTAGGATTTGATTAGCTCGACTACTATTCATTATGGAGTTTTGATAGAAAGCTTGATTTGAGCCCGTTTTCCATTTAATGATATCGCCTGCGTCTCTTCCAAATGTTAAGCCACTGGCTGGTAATCTCTTCCAATCTTTAGTGAAATTTAATGGACCCTGAAAAAATGATGTTTCCTCTGGCGCTCTGACGGCAAGTCCTGCTCTAGCCACATTCTTAACCATGCCTAAGGGTGCTAGTGTCGCGACATCCGACAAAAACGTTGATCCCAATCGATCCGTTACACAATTCCCTGTAGGGCACTCATTCACAATTCGAGGCTTGGGCTGAGAAGGTGTTGGACTCAAATACATCCGCTTTCTCAGTGGTTGGGCATATGTGGTATCTGGACGTGCTTCATCCTCATAGGTATTGCTACTAGGGTATACAGCACCACCGTAATAAGTTTGCTTATTCGGCAGCAATACGTTGAGATGTTCACGGGTCAACTCGAAGGTTTGACCTTGTTTCGGTTGCCATGTATTGGATCCCATTATTTAAACCTCGTGCCAGATTGATTAATGAGGGCAATAAAAAAGCCTACCGTGTGGGGTAGGCTTGAGTAATGTATTTATTCAGCTGATAGGTGAAGGTATTCTTCTGTTAACCACTTCTGTGCTAATGCTCTTTTGTGTCGTCTTTTGTAGGTGGGGGATCAACTTCAAAGAAATGGGCTAACGCCATACATACTGATACAAACAAACAAATCAACA
Organism: Aquirhabdus parva; assembly: GCF_003351745.1. Taxonomy (NCBI): domain Bacteria; kingdom Pseudomonadati; phylum Pseudomonadota; class Gammaproteobacteria; order Moraxellales; family Moraxellaceae; genus Aquirhabdus; species Aquirhabdus parva. The sequence continues at coordinate 3,101,161 of NZ_CP031222.1, forward strand.
AGTTTTTCTTAATCTGAGTCCCAGATGAAATACATGCTCTACTGTCCAGTAAACATGATGGTATAAATACTATAAGACAAGTCAATAAACCAATTAAAAAACCCCTAGTCAAACTCATTAAATAGGGATGCTTTTCTGATTTAAATTCGGGCATCAGGAAAGATATCGCCACAACTAAAGCGATAACTAAAAAATCAACCATCACCGACTATCCTCACACCCTAAATTTTCAAGGTTTTTTTGATGATTTATAAGGTGTATCAGGCTCATTATAGGGCTGCTCTAATGAATTAAGATACTCTTGCGCCGCGCGTTTCAATATAGCTGTCTTCATAAATATATCTAAACCGACACGATTTTCCAAATTTTTGTATAAATTGGACCATGACACAGGTGTAACACCAGCTGCCGTCGCTAAACCCGCGTTTAATACTCCTGTAGCACTACCTAAAGCACCCGCCTTTAAAGTCTGCTTATAGTCAAAATCTCCCCCTTTTACTTTTTGACTAACAGCATTGAAACCACCTCCCCCTACAGCACCACCCAAAGCGCCTTGAGTCATTGGAGGCAGCGCTTTATACCCACTCGCTGCAGTTCTCGCTCCAGTCATCACGCTATCCGCAATTGCAGGTACAGCCTCAGTACCAGCGACTGCGCCTAGACCTACAATATATGGGCTAGCGGCAACACCCGCGCCTATCGCCGTTATATTACGCAGATTCGCTTGCTGGTTTAATGCTGCGGCATAATTTGGATCCCTTGCAAAGGCACTCATCGTTCGAGGAAATAGTGCTCCTAAAGGATCAAAACCTCTTGATGGCCTAGCCATGTTATTTGTTGGGCGAAAAAAAGCATTGCCTCCACCGCCCTGTTGAACAGGCTGACGATCCTTAAGTAATACGTTGAGATGGTCACGGGTCAACTCTAAGGGTTGATCCTGTTTCGGTTGCCATGTATTTGATCCCATTATTTAAACCTCGCGCCAGATTGAGTGATGAGGGCATAAGCCTGCTCAAGTGTCATGCCATTGTCTTTGGCAAATGCAGCGACCGTACTCGGTGCAACGACTGCGCCTGCATAAATGGGATTACTGGGCTGATCGCTTTGCTCAGGAATATCCCGCACAGTTGCCAGCGATGTGTAACGATCAGTCAGGCGATTGTAAGAACCCAACTGCGCGCCACCATCAACTCGCTGACTCTGAAACTTCGGCATGGGGTTTTCATACACTTGGTCTGGGTCAGCGCTGCGTGCCCGAAAACTCTGTACATAATCAGGCATGTTGTTAAGATTAACTGGCATTTGTGCTTTGACCGAGTCCGCAAGGGTTTGCGGCCAGAGTCCTGCTTCGGTGCCACCATCCAGCCCCTGCATCAGGGTCATGGGTGAGACGTTGTTTGGATAGCCGCCGAGATGTCGAGAGAGGTTCGCTGAGCCGATGGTGGTATTTTTGAGCTGCGCAGCGCGTAGATTTTCCTGAGATTGCTGATCTTCAAGTCTAGCTTGCTGTGCCAGCGCATTCCGTTGTTCGATATATGGTAAAAGCGTACTGGCCAAACCCGATTGCTGGGCAAGGGCTGCGACATGATCCATATTGAATTGACCCGTCTTCGCATCGTAGATGTCGGGATTGCTCATCAGCATATTGAGTGCTGAGGATTGACGCGCCGCTTTGATCTGGTTGCCCAGTGCCATTCCTTCAGAGAGGGATTGGGCAAGGTCGATTTGGGGGACTTTGACGTCCAGTAAACCTGAAGTATTGATCGCCATAGGTGTGATCCTTAAGTTGTGTACTCAAAGGGAAGGTCTAGCCCTTTGGGAAGAAATTGACGGGTGCAATTTTTGGGATGTTCACTTTCGAGTTGAGATCGGGGTTGAGGATGTTCAGCCCATTGGATTGGATATTGGGGAGATTGTTGCTGGTTGTGGACGGTAACGATGAGGAGCCGAAAGACTTACCGCCTCCCGCAGCAAGTGAGGTGCCGCCCGTAAAATAGGCGGCGGCCATCTGACCCGCCAGATTCATCATATTGCCAGCGCCCTGCCCGCGTGCGTTGGCAGCGCCGATGGTGCCATTGGCGATGGCTTGAGCGGCGTCGTTGAGTCCCGTCGAACGTGCCCCTGCCGCACCTAAAATCCCCTCTGCTTGGGCATTGGCTGCGCCTAAGATGCCTTGGGAGTTGGCGTTGGCTGCACCGAGTTGCCCTGTGTAGTACGCATTGCCGATACCAATCTGGTTATTGCCAATGTTAGTGGCATTTTGATAAGCCATATTGCCCATACCTTGGGCGAGGCTTTGGCCGTTTTGCGCAAGGCCTGCCAGTCGATTAAAGCGATTGGCTTGGTCGCTGTTATAGCGGTTATAGGCGTTTTGGTATTCTTGACTGGCAAGATTGCTGTTGTTGTTTTGCAGGGCTTTAAGGGTGGCGCCCGACATGAGACCACCGCCTGCAGCTGCGCTTTGCTGAATACCATTCATGCCTTGCTCCAGACGAAACTGATAGCCGGGATCTGCGCTGAAATCATTGGCACCAAAGGATCGGGTCAGGCTGCCGTCGCTTAGGCCTTGGGAGAGCTGACCCGTGGCTTGATTTCCAAGATTGCTGTACGGCTGCAAAAAACCTAATGCGGATTGGTAACCTTGATTCAAGGTATTGTTGGCATTGTTATAGCTATTCACCTGTGCCGCTGTGCCTGTGCCATAGGCATCTTGCAAAGCTTTGGCGGCTTGGGTCGCCGCACCCGATTGAATGCCTGCGGATTGGTTGTAGGCCGCGGCTTGTTGTTCAGCGGCTTGGCGTGCCGCGTCGGCCTGTGCTTTGGCGGCTTGTGCGGCGGCGTTGGCTTGGTTGGCACCGGTCAGGCTGCCTAAGAATCCACCCATGATTGTGCTCCGATGTGATGATCTTGATGTGATGTGGTTTAAGGACTGATGAGGTAGGTAAAGGTAAACGTGCCTGAGATGGTGTTGATCAGGCTATGCACTTGGATATTGACGGTACCATCTGTGGTGCACACGGCATGGGCGATAACGGCTTCGGTCGCCAAGGTCGCGAAGGGTTTATTCGCCACCATCATGAGCTGCGAAGTGGTTTTGACGTCAGTGTCCAGAAACGAGGTGCTGAAGTTTTTAGCCGCCGTTGCGCCCAGATTGACATCAACCGTCTTCATGATCGGTGCCAAACGACGGGCTTCCAGCGTGGTCAGGCGCGGCGTGGTTGCGGCTTTAAAGGTCTCTAAATCGGTCAGGCGTGTGCTGGTCGTGCTGTCAAAATTTTCAATCGCGGTGATGCGTGATTCGTGGTTACTGTCGTGCGCTTCCAAAGTGGTGAGCCGCGTGGTGTGATTAACACTGGTGTTTTGTAGTGCGCCCAGCCAGTTTTGCGTGGTGGCTTGGGTATTCTTGATTGCGGTAATGTCGGCGGAACTATCGCTGATTTTGTTGACTTTCGTGGTAAGACTAGTCAGCGCAGACTGGGTTGTGCTGCTACTGGTTTCCAGAGTGCTAATCCGACTAATGCTGCTGGTCAAATCAGATTGATTGGCTTTACTGGTTTTAAGTCCGTCAACACCATCCCGCAGGGTGTTGATACGGCTGGTTTGGCTATTGTTGGTGATGTTCGCCAGATTGGTGGCATTCTGGGCGATGGCGGCGGTCGAGAGCGCCTGCTGGGCGGTGGCTAATGCGGCTTTAGCGCTGTCGCTCGATTGATTGGAAAGACCATCGAAATAAAGTAACCACTTAGCACTACAGCGCCCACTCTCAAGCGCAATCGGATCATAGGCCGGGATTCCACTGCTCATGATAGCCGCGCCTCAATAATGACGATGTTGACCGGATCGGTGCAACGTACGCGAAACACCCGATCGCGTGCGGCACCCATGCGCCGGGTTTCAACGCGTTTACGATATTCGCCGACATTACCGAGAGGCAGTAAGCGGTTGTTTGACCACGTGTGTCCATAGTCATCTGACCAACTGACCATGAGTTGGGCTTCATCAGTTTGCATCATGCTTCTCCTTACTTGAACCCATAAAAAAGCCCACCAAGGAAGTGGGCTTTAGAGTTCATCAGCAGGTTTACGTTCGATTTCGATCTGGATACGCAGTTTGTTGTTCATCGCGACCCGTCTTAATACATTACCTTCGACGGGTCCCAGCGGGTATTCCACTCCAAAGCGATCGCGCTGTGCTCGGAAGAACAAGGAACGATCTTTAAGATAGAACATCAGTACATCGGAGGCACTAGACTGGGATGGACGTTTGTCATCGAGACAGAGTCTAGGGTTGGTAATGCCGAGATAAACGCTGGTGACCTGTGCACCGATTGCGGTGTTATACCAGTAGAGTTTCGGAACATCGTTTTGTACATAGGCGATATGCGGACGCATATTCTGGTCAAATGCCAATGCCACTTCGGTGATGCGCTGACCGGTGATCAGCTCAATCGCAGGGGTGTTAGGCGCACTGACCGCGATACCTGTACGGGTAATGGTCGCTGTCCACGTTTGGACTTCGAGTCCTTGGCTACTGTTGTTTAAGGCGATACCCCCGAGCTCGGTGTCGGTGGTATAGCGGAACGGTGTACTGTCGGGCGAGCTAAACTCGCCGATGATGGGCGTGGTCGAGAGGGTCTGGTTAGGGAGCATTGCGGCGGGACCAGGAGACCGAAAATGCAATTGTGAGTGATTTCGTGTTATCTTTTGCAAGAGGGGGATTAAAACCGAATTGCCAACTGGAGCCGCCAACAAATTGTAAATAAACAGAACTAATTAACCCTCCAATTACATTCTGATTAAGTCCAAAAATATAAGACCCTGTTACTTTCCTAGAGTTTGCTAGGTAAGCATCCAAACTACATGCCGAGGCTCCGGCACCTGAGCCAGAGGGGCTACTGGGTGTTAAGCCAATTAATCCAGAATATATCGTTGCAAATCCTGGATTACTTTGCAAATAAAACTGAGATCCTAACTGAGATCCCCAATTACTATTCGTGACAATAGCTGCCCTTCCCGTCACGGTCACATCCGTCCCATTGACATTTATCACACTCGTCGCATCCGTTGTCGGAGGGTATAAACGTAGCTCGTAGGTTACATCTAAAAATTCATTCGCCAGCACCGTAATCGTCGTCGGATTACCGCCTGTATCTAAAATAAGCGCTCTTGAAAAAAGTGATGTTGCCGTTGCAATGTTGTTGGTGTTATTCCACCCAACACCCACTTCGGACAGATTCCCTGCTGCAGCGCCTTGCGCAAAGCGAAAGGTTCGGATATACCAGCCATAATACGGCGCAGAACCTTGAGCGCCATAATTGGTGGCTTGTAATGTTTGCGTAGAGGCGATTTTATTATCCAAAGCTGTTTGAGAAACAATAGGGGTTGAACTGCCACTGCCTACCCTACAGTCTGTGAGATAACTCCCTTTGCCCATCTGCTCAAGTCCAGCATCAAGGATGAGATTATCAAACTCGGCCAATCGACGACGATTACCACATTCATCAACGGCCTCCATTATGAAATGTCCGCTTAGTCCAACTTCTAAGTTCATATGAGGGCTATTCCTGTAATTAGTGAGGAAACATCGAGGTATTCAGATTGCATGCTGGTTTGTACGAGTTGCTTGCTGATACTCATCGCTGTGATAGACGCGGAGGTATCCAAAAATTCAGGCGCATTGGTATAAATGCCATAACTGGCGAGAACATCGAGGGTAAGCCCTGTAATGCTTGCTGATACATCCAATAGTTCTGGGTTATAGTTTGAATAATTCCGATACGACACCAGTGTCTGTATATCAATACTTGAAATCCCCGCCGAAACATCGAGAAGTTCAATCGTATTTGGCGAATACAGCATATGCCCCATGTCAATCGCCCCCGCTGAAGTCAACGCCTCCACCACCATCACCGGATACATCTGACTGGTATAACGCTTTAAAATGGGCTGATCAGGATTTTTTTTTTGCTTAGGATTGCCCGTTTCGCAGACAATCTCTAAGCGACTATAGCGGCTCATCGCCCCACCCGTTTCGACCACCGGACAAGTCCGCTCGCGAGTAATCACATTGCCATCATCGCTATAGGTCTTGGGATCTAAGGCATAGATCTTGCCGTTGCTATAATCACCGACGTAATGCGTTTCATTGAAAAAAGCATGGACATGCGCCCGATGGCGATCATGCTGCCCCTGACGATTCGTCCAGGAGCGTTGGTGCCAAAGCTGGGTGGTCGCATCAAAGACAAAAGTAGTATTCCCCGACGGAAAACTGATGACATAAAAAGAATGCCCATTTTGTTGATAGGCATAGGCCACCGCATCTTTTAACGTCGGATAGCTACTGATTTCCGCTTCAATCGCATGGTTGCTAATGCGTTCAGGCAGACCTCCGCTGCCCATCATAATCTGCCCAGAACCAAACTCGGTGACCGCAAGCCAGACCACCCCAGCCCCAAAACGCACGACCGAATTCGCTGCCGCGCAGCCGATTTCCAGCACGCCGCCAGGCATCCGGGCAAAAGGCAGATCAAGATCCTGATTGGAGTAATAGCGCTCAGTAGTCTGTGTACCAAACATCCAGATTTCGCGCTGAAACTCGACCATCGCCACCATCGGATCAGGGCTGGCTTCGGCGGTGGCATAGGATGCCCCATCGATATTGGTTGAGTACAAATCGGTCCAAACAAAGCGATCCGATTTCTCTTTGTTGAGCACAAAACGTCCATCTAGAAACAGTACGAAGGATGAACGCGGAATATTGGAGCCTTGCAGTGTGGTTAACACCAGCGTCTTTAAATCCAGCACCTGATTGGTTGAACCATTAACGATCATGGCGACCGTGCCGTTGTCGGCAATGGAAACCAGACCCAGCCCCATGATAGTGCCTGTGATCTGGGTCAGATTGAATCGCCCAGCAGGGCTGTGGTAGAGCTTCTTGCCGATTACCGCTAGCAGTGCGCCATTGGACAGCACACGCAAAGCGCGCACAGGCGCCTCATCGCCGAGAAATGCCCGCACCAATCCTGGGGTCGGGATCAGGGCGGAGACCCGCGTGCCATTGGGTACCTCAATCGCTTGCGGATACCAGTTAATGGTATTTTGGCAATCAATCACAAGAGACGATAGCTGATAGGCGGGTCCGACAATCGGTAGATTAGCCATAGTAACGCCCTCGCAGATGACGACTCATCCGGCGTAAAGTCACATCGCCTTCGGTTTTCATTGGGCTGGTACTGTCACGCCGTACTGCGGATAAGCTGTTGACTGCGAGCGCTTGAAGCTCCGTTGCAGGCTCCAGCGCATTGTCGAGGCAGATTTGCACGGCCAAGTTATACATGATGGCGGAGGCGTAACCGTCGGGCAGATACAAGGTGTCCAGCACCTTGACGTTCTGCGGTAAAAAGCCCGAACGGATCGTCAACGCCCAGCCATCCAGCAAGGTATTCAGCGCCTCTAGTGATTCCTGCTCTTGACTTGCGTTCAGGTTTTCACCAGATGCGATGAGGTTTGCCTTGCGTGCTGCCTCCCGAAGCAAGGTCAAAACAGGTTTCATGATGAGCTGCCTAAGTCAGAATTAAACGGAGTCGGATCAATATGGGGCATTGCTTCAACGGGCTGTAAATCAGCAAAATCTTTAAATCCTGCTTTACGGGCTTTGGTCTCTGCACTTTTATCGGCCACAATGCGATAGTCATCAGGCGACTGATAAAGGGCCTTGGGGTATTCGAGCATGTCTAAAATCCTTGGGCTAAATGGTGATCCGTAGACCAGCGATAACAAAGCCACCCGAAGATGGCTTTGTCGTTTGTCAGAAGGGAAACGTCAGCCCGTGATTACAAACCCACGCCAGTACGCACGCCCCAGTTATTGCGCACACCAGTAAAGCCATACAACACATCCAGACGCGTGCCTTCGAAGTTATTCACCCCGTCGCCAAAGGTCATACAGCGGATGGCAAAGGTGCCCGCATCAAAAGTACTGCCGACACAGCCCGCCAGTAACTTCTGCGGCACAAAGGCCGCTGCATAAGCATCACCCTGATAGGCCAGACCTTGCTCGATGGTCTGGTTGGCTGCACCGACGAAGGTCAGACCGGTACCAGACGCAGGAGAAGCAGTCACGTTGGCATTGGCCTGACCTTGCGGGGTGATTTTTGGATAGATCGACAATGCACCCGTCGTACCGCCCATGGTCGCATCCGCCAAGACCACGAACTGCATTTGCACGCCCGTATCCTGCTTGGTCAGCGGATGGAGCATGTTCACGCCAGTTAAGGTGAAGATCATCCCCGCCTTAAAGATCGTGCCATTGGTCACGCCACCAATCGCCAATGTCCCACCCGTTTGCGAAGCACCCGAAACGGTGACACCCGCAACCTGCGTACCATTGGTTGAGCGATACAGCGATTGATGCTCATGAAAATCAAAGCCGGCATAGCGACCAATCCAGCCTTCGGTGTATTGCTTGGACAGGTCTTTTTGTGAGTTGAATAACTGACGCGAAGCCGATACCAGACCCACATTCATATTGCTGGTGATCAGCGCTTTACGGTTGTCATCAGGACACAGATTACGCTGTAGCGCTGCACGCGCGTAGTCATAAGGAGACAGCGTGGTCAGCGGTCCAGTGTTGGCGACAAAGTTATTGGTCAGCGTGATCGCACGTTGCAACATGTCCGCTTCCACTACCGACACCAGCGCTTTGACCGCTGGTTTTAAGATGCGCTCTTTGTAGCCGCCTTTGGCATTGTATTGCCCAAACTTAAGCGCCTGCTCGACCGAGCCAAACTTGAGACCCACATGCTTTGGCGTATCGACTTTCAGCAGGATGGTTTCTTCGACCGCGTTTTTGGCGGCATCGGTGGGTGACCAGACATCACCGTCGGTGACTACTGGTGTCGGTGGAATCTTGATGCGTACCGACTCACCTGCGGTATAACCGCCACGGTCTTTGCCGAACTCTTGTTCACGGTCGCGGTTGATGGATTTGACGAAGGTGGATTCCTCTAGAAACATCACTGCCGCATCTTTAGCAATAATGTCATGGGTAATCAGGGTGTTATTTGAAGTAGGCAATGCCATGTGTTGAATCCTCGATTATGATTAATTTGAAAATCAATGTGAAAGTCAGTTAAAAAAAGCGATTTAAAGCCCTAGCGCAGCCCCTTCGCCGCCAGAAAATCGCGATCACTCATCTTGTAAGGATCGCGCTTAGCGGAGGCATTGCTGGACACGGGGCTGATCGGTTTAGGCAGGTGCGCGGCCTGTGGGGTATGCTGGCGGCGACTGCCCTGTTTGACGGCGGCACGGATTTCACCTAAACGCATGAGTTGCTCAAGCGGTGGCATTTCCAAGAAGTCACTGAATTCATCCAAGTCCTGACCCAGCTCATACAAAAGTGCGGGCGCAACGTCGCTTTGTAAAATTACATCGCGAAGATGAGCAGGCAATCCATCATCACCCACCAGCACGCTGAGGTTATTCACCACATGCTGATAGTCTGGATTTTCCTTGCTGAAGCGTGACTCTGCCTGTACAAAACGCTGCCCGACCTCAGCCTGCACAGCCGCATGACGCTGCTCCTCAAACTGATGCGAGACCTGCTGATACACTTGCCGGGTCGCATACTCCTCCAGCGCGTGCTCATAGTCGGCCAGCGTATCGAACCACTCGATCATCGGACGACCATCCTGCGGACTTTGCTGCACTGGCTCTTCATAGCGCTGGCGCAGCTCATGGGCCACACGCTCCGCCTCCTCGGCACGGCGATCCGATTCATATCGCATGCGCGTCAGTTCAGCGATGCGCCGTTCGATGGCAGGCGGTTTGATTGGTTTCGGCTGCTCCTCCTCTTGAGACTCATCATCGTCTACATCCAAAGACTCAGCCTGCAAGGTCTCAAGTTCTGGCGCATCTCCAGTCTCGCCGCTGCCGTCAATGACAGGGTCAATGGCTTGATCGAAGCCTGCGTTTTCGGTTGTATCCATATCGGTTTCCTTTTAGCCCTGAATACCGTCAGGTGCGGTGGGTGATGCGGGTGCTGCGGCAGCCATGGGGTGCGCGTGACTCTCGATCTGGCCGTCATCGAGCGCGAAAGGGTGTGGCATGTTTGGTGATATTCCTTGCGGTATCACCTGTTGCGGTAGATGCAGTGGCATAGGAGCTTGTCCCTGTTCAGGCGTAAAAAAACCCGCTTGCTGCGGGCTTTGTTGAGGGTTTAGGTTGAGGCCCTGATTCGGATCAGCCGACATCAGATCTTGATTGACCTCGGCTGCCAATGGTGCGGGCACCTGCATATGCTGCAACATCAGCTTCACCGCATTGGTCAGCTCGTTTAAATTCTCTTTCGACTCATTGTTCATCTGGGCAATCGAAAGCCTCACCTGCGCATCCATCTCGGCCAGTTGCGCCTTATGATTCCGCTCGGCCTGCTTATCGGCAACCGCTGCTTGCAGTTGCTGCAATTGTTGCTGGAGCTGCTGCACCGTGGTATCAGCCTGCTGAAGATGCTGTTGCACCTCAGGGGGCAGTGGCGGCTGTCCATTAGGTCCGGGGGCATTGGGATCATTTTTGAGTTGCGGCGGAATCGAACGCTCGACTCGATCGGCAATCTCGGCAATACCCACACCATCCAGCGAACGCAGGATCAGATCACCCGCTTTTTGCATCAAACTCGGATCAGCGCGCACCAACTGTTGCAGCACCGCGGCTGTCTCTTGGCGCTGGGTGTTGTAGTTGGCACCGGTCTGCATCCGCACATCATAGCGACCAACGGTTAGATCATTCAGCCAACCATTTTTACTCAAGGTCTGGCCTTTTTGCAGCGGCTGACCGGGCATCATCGGTTGATTTAAAGTCACGGTTTGTGGCTTGCCGTCATCGCCAATAATGCGCTTGATATGCTGCTCGGTATAAAACGCCTGATACTGCGGGATCAGGATGCGTCCGACTTGGGCTATTGATTTATTGAGGTTATCGGGAAAGTGAAAGTTCGAGGTTTCCTGCTGGTTTTGCAGCTTACCGATGGCAATCCCCGACTGATCACTTTGCGCAGAACCCATCGCCGGCGCGTGCATATTCAGCACATCGACAATCGACTGCTGCGCCCCCATCGCGGCATTCAACACGCCAGACGGTGAACCAGGAAAACCCACCCGCTGCGGTGGTGGCAGTTGTTGTCCGGTTTGGTCGTCGCGATAGTTGTAGTGCAGTACGCGCAACCCTTTGGGATTCTTCCACTCCTCCTCATAGCCTGCGATCTGCTCGACCGCCGCCACATACGGCGCATCGCTCATCTCTGACAGTTGATGGGCTTCGGTGGATTTCCAGTAGTTAAATAAGCGCGCTGGATCTTTGGCAAAGTGCACCAGACTAAACACATGGCGGTCTTCGCCAATCCATGTCACCTCGCCATACACAGGCACCACCGGAATCAGTTGACCGACAAAAACGGTGCGATCCAGTACTTTGTTGCCAGAAACCTTGTACCAGTTGATCACTTTTTTGGCGGACTTGCGCGTCTTGATCACCTGCTCGCCGGCACTCACATCGCTCTTCCATTTGGTCGAGCCATCACCGAGCAGGCATAGTTCTTTTTCCTCCTGATCGAGCGTGAAGTACTCCGCCACCAGCACTTTCTTATCGCTGATGTTGTACCAAGACGACATATCGGAGAGGTCGCTGTCAAAGTCACGCACGGCATCATCGCCATGCTCTTTGATCAGTTGCTCTTTATCGACCCAGCTTTTCACCAATGCGCGGGTGTTGTCACTGCCATCCAGCGCCTTGGACATCGGGTCGATGTAGACCGATTCGGTGTTATGCACCGCGACGATGCGTGGCTCTTGCTCAAAGCTGTCCTCACTCACGTAGTCGGTAATCACACGAATAAAACCCATGCCACCGTACACGGCATTTTCCGCTGCGGCGTCATAGGCCGACTCGGCATCGCTCACCACTTCGGTATCTTTCACCAAGCCTTTGAGGGTTTTGGCGGTTTCGATATCGGCGTAGGAGTCCACGGGTACGGGCTGGATTTGTGGGCGGTTTTGTCGTTGGGTATTGATCTGCTGGCGGCAGTAGGTGCGCGCAAGGTTGATCTCAAGGCTTGGCAGGTTGTCTTCGTCACGTTCTTTTTTGGCGACCGCATCCCACTGGGCGCCGTCGATGGTGACAAACTCTTTGTCCTCACGGCCTTTGGCGTAGATCGGGTTCCAGTAGTTTTGTGCTTCGGTGAGGAAGTCCCGAATCTCCGCCAGTATCTCGTCATCGGTTTTTTGCTTGGGTCTGGACGTTGAGATGTCATCGTCTTTTTCCACATCCAGATCGATGTCGGGATGATCGAGTGATTGAGGTGGGTTCATTGGGGGCTCTCGTTTGCGATCAAATAGGGTTTAAAACTTTTGTGGAGGCGTAAAAAAACCCTGCGGGAGCAGGGTTTTTTTATCGAAAAAATTTAAGGTTTAAAATAGCTCAGGCACAGGCTCTAAACTCTTGTGAACGTCTCTTAATCACTGAAGCAATACTATGCAAAATGAAGTCATCTGCGTTGACAAGCTTCATATGACTCAAAACGGTTTCTTGACCGTAAGTTTTTACTAAAACACCAAATAATTCATCGGCATAAGATTCAGATATAGAGCTAACAGAGCGTAGATCGATCTCGATTACACTTTCTTGGGAAGAAATCGCTTCTTCAATTTTCTGCCGTTGTGGTATAGCCAAATTACGCGAAGCTAAATCCCCACTTGGCAATTCATGATATATAATATTCATTTTAGCCACCTCTTAGCCGCGACATTATAGCAGCTGTCTCCGCATCAATAACATCTTTTTCTATTTGACGCAATAAGGAAGACTCTTTAAATCTGCAAGAAATAGTAACCCCTTTCCATGGAGTTTTTACAGCGCTAAACTCTTTCGTATTATTCCGCATCGTAAATAAAGAATTACCTGAGGCTATGTGTAATACGCCATCGTATCTCTGAACAAGGCTTACTAAATTTGCCAAGCCCAAACCTTGATGATGATTTTCAGATGTCACAACGCCAACACGACCCATTGGACTTACGCCTGTAAAATCCTCTGGCAATCTCTGAAACCACTCGTCTTCATCATCTGCATGTTTTGTTGAATGACCCTCTACTATGCACCACTCAATGGCCTCTTGATCCGTGGATGCATAATTCTTTCGAGATCTTTTCATCTCTTCCAAAAAACCAAAACCGCGATCAGCTAATGCAAACTCTAGATAATAATCTCCACGATTCGTTCCTGTAACAGCCCATTTTTGAGCCATTGAAAATCCTGTTGATTTGCCATGCGACCAAACATTATCGTGCAACTCACCAACGACTTTAGTTAATTCACTTATTCCTTGAGATTGGCGATTTCGAACAAAGTTCCGAATACAATTATTAATAGTTGTTGTTGCGTTATCCACTTGCTCAGCATTATGCAATGCTGTTATTGGGGAATAGTTTCGCCCTTCATTCACTCGCTGAAAAGCGCCTACATCATTTCCCCATAAAACTCTGTGTAACCCCAAAGTTCGTAAGTAACTCATTACCTCAGAATGAGTATCAAAGGATCGCTCATCTACTCGCCGTTCAAATAATACGGCTGTTAACGCGGCTATAAAGCCTGGACCATAATGGCCCTTATCTAAGTAACAATCCCCATACTCGTCAAAACATGAATTTATTCGATTTAACGCAACTTGTAACCCAAGCATGACGGAAACAACCATTACTTCTTATTTAATTATCTTGATTATAGTTCTAGGAAAGCTTTCGATTCATGTTTTCTCATAAAAATTAAATATTAATTTTATTTGACTACTGAAATTTCAATATTTATATCACTCCCCCCTTCCCTCCACATACATCCAAAATAACGGCGACAGCACCAAGGTTAATAGCCCGACCATCAGCACAAAGCCCGAGCCAAATTCGACCCCGCGTCGCAAGTCAGATGAGCAATAAAGGATCAGGGATACCGTAATGAAGAACCCGATACACAGGGCAAGCAATTGAATGATTTTAGTGATCACGGGGAGCGTCCTTGTTGAATACATGGCACCTGCTTTTTAGCAAAGTGCGTGCCAATGGTTTTTCCTTTCACCTGAGTCTAAACTAAGCTGATCCAACTCACCAAACAGTCCATTATCTCGCTATTTGAAGGCATCCCCCAAAACAAAAAAAGCCACCCTCGCGGTGGCTTTTAAAAATCGTACATCATCATCCCATCGCTGAACACAGCTCCACCAGCACGCCATCCAGATCCCGCACATAGGCCACAACCTGTCCCCACGGTTTCTGCTCAGGGGCTTTGACATCGGTCGCACCTGCTGCAAGAGCTTTTTGATACGCCACTTCAACATCCTCCGCCACAAAAGCCAGTTCCACACCTAAGGGCGCTGCTTGCGGATCAGTTTTGATGTAGTGACCATGCAGGTTCAGATCACCCATTTCATGGGTGGCAAAGGCAAGCGCGGTTGCGCCCGTCTCAAGCTCGCCGTATTGATTCGACTCATGCAGAAAGCGCGTTTCAAAACCAAAGGCGTCTTTATAGAAATTTAACGTGTCAGGTACGGAACTGACATAAACGATGGTATAGCCGAATTTCATTGCAAATCCTTTGAACGCTAAGGCTGTATCGGCTCATCAATCTTGGGATCATTGACCCAGTAGTGATTGTTCATGGTGGTGAAGCATTTTTTGGCATCGATGTAGTTAAAGTCCTGATCGACTGGGCACAGCTCATTGACCACGCGCATGCACTTGACCGCCACGGTGTAATCATAGCTGTCGCCGTCTTTAGCCTCATTCAAGCACAAGCTCCATGAGTCATTCGGCGTGATGCGCTTATTGTTCAAACGGACCATCTCAGCAAAAGAACTTTCAAAAGCAGGCTTACACGACTTCTCAACACGCGCCTGATCTTCGCCCATGTTCTCCGCTTGCTCTTCGCAGCGGCTGATTTCGGTCTTAAGGATTTTCTCATGCGGCAGTACATCAAACACCGTATGCATGTGCGAATAGAGACCCGCAGACTCTGCGAGCGCAAGCGTTGATCCCGTCAGGGCTACAACCAGAAAAAAAATAGTGCGCATTACCATGCCTCCCTACACCTTCGCCGTCCGTACACATTCGAAGTGTACTGACCCATCGACTCTCAAAGTGTACTGCATACGGCATGCCAATATCCAACAGTTCGCCGACAATTAGCTCATCCAGCCTCCCGAGCGGCCTCTCTTTATTCCTTTTGGTTTAATTTTGACATTCATCAACCCCTGCGCCAGTGCCTGCGGAAACTGACGAAAGCTATCCGCACCCTCGGTGTGGATGTTTTTGAGGGGCTCATCGGACCACGTGCCGCGATGTTTGCTCCATGACTTGGTATAGCCATCCAGATGAGCAATCCCCTCCTTACAACCTTCTGCATCAAACCAGACATCGCCCACCAGACAATCCCGGGTGATCTGAATGCCCTGTTGCAAATCCAACACCCGATTGACCACCACCAGATGGGTTAATCCCAGATCACTGAGCATTTTCAGCGGGCTGACATTCGCTACCGCGCCCTGACGCTCATGCCCCGCATCATGCGGCAGGTAATGCTTACCCCATAGATAACCCGTTGTTTGTAGGGCTTTTACAAAGTAAGCATAGGGTTCGCCCCAGCCTTCCAGATAACCGATAAAGCGATCCTGCAAGCCCACGCGCTGATGCAGCCAGATGCCTGTACCGTCGCTATTGCCGATATCCCAGAAGGTATTCACAGGTACACCCTGCGTATACTTGACCGTGGTGATGCGTCCTTGTTTACGCACCAAAGTCATCTGCTCCGCGTAATAACAGCCCTCACGACTCACTTGAAAAGCCTCATCGACAAAAGACGGATACTCCTGCCACATCTTTTGCGGATTGCCGCTAAAGGTCACGTCGCGCTCGGAAACATACCAGGCGCGTTGACTGGCATCGAGTGTAATACCATGAGTCGCTTCAAGATTTTCAAAGTACTGCTGATCACGGGCACTGATCACCACCATATCAGGATTGACCCGATAGTTGGGCTCATCAAACCACGGCGCGAAGTGCAAGCGATACTCCTTTTGCGCAGTCTTGCGCCCTAGTTCATGGATCTTTTTGGCAGCTTGCGTCAGGTGATAAAACTCACCGTCCTGCCCTTCAGCAGTCGATTCAATCACCACAATGCCGTTTTTCGGCACTGCGGGCAGCGAGCCTGTAACCACCTCGTGAGCCTTGATCGGCGACATATGACAAATCTTGCCAAACTCTGACACCAGCAAGCGATGGATCGTGCCGGAGCGCATCGACGTCGCGACTTTGATGGAGCTGTTGTTGTGGGCAAACAGCAGTTCGGTGGCGTTATTCCGTGCCAAAGGCAAGGCGGTACGCAGCATCTCTGGCAGATGGTCATAAGCAAACTTGATCTTATCGCGAAAGATTTTCTCCACCGCTTCGCGATCCTGCGCGATGATGCCGCAGCGCACATTGGCATTAAACAAGGCATGGTCCAGCCATAGAATGCAGATCAGTGTGGTAAAGCCGAGCTGACGTGCCTTTAAGATCAGATTGCGATACCACAGGCGCTTGATCAGGCGCTGCTGGGTACGATTGGGACGGAAGGCTTGGATCAGCGCTTCTTCGTCCTGATCACCCTTGACCATGATCTGATATAGCGCACCGGAACACACCCGCCACAGCGCATCCTGCAGACAAATCTGCATCTCCTGTAGATTCTGTGGTCGATAGTCAAAGTCCACGCCGCCGTCTGCTCTGCGCGGAATCTCAATCGTCATCAGACATTGCCTCTGCAACGACAGGAATGGATGAGCCTTGCAACTGGGTCACCAGTAAGCCCACCGGATTTTGCGCATCGCCAGAATGACGCATACTGACCGCATCGCCATATTTCTTGGGATTCATGCGCGCGAGGATCCACTTACGCGTATCTATGCGCAGCCGCGAACGGGTGATGTGATCACGGTCGAGTTTGCCATTGCTCTCTCCGTCTTCATTCACGCCATAGTCATTCGTGCCGTCATCGGCGATATCCAGGAGTTGCTCAAACATCGCATCGGCCTGCAACTCCCGTGCGCGGGCGTAGAGTTCGGCAAAGGCTTGATGCTGACGCAACCAATTCATCACGGTGGAGATCGCTGGCATATCGTCTCTACGGCAGATCGTCCGCAAGGACTCACCCTCGATCAAACGCGCACAGATCGCCTCGCAAATCTCAAGGCTGTAATCCGATGGACGGCCCAATGCCGTAACCTGCTCAACCAGATAGGGCGCTTTTACCGTTGTGCTCACTGAAAAAGCTCCCATAAAAAAGCCCACGAAGCGTGGGCGGTGATGTGTTGAATGTCGCGGTCAAGTTGACCTGAGTTTTGACAATCCTTACGTAAATTAACCGATTTAAAACATGAACAATGCCCAATCCTAACAATTCGCTCAAGATAACTACTTAATTCAGCAGTAATAAAATTAAGCATACAAGACGTCACTGCGCTTTCATACGCTGTCCATCAAATGAACATAAAACAGGACTATATTGAGTACGTGATTTATTGTTGAGGAACAAGATAATGATGAGCTTACGTATTTCTTTAAAATGTCCGCACTGTGCTAACCCGATCCCACAGCCCAAAAACTACTTTGAAAAAAGTGCTTATTTTGAGGATGTCACGTGTTCAGAATGCGGTCACCTGATTACTGAAGCGGACAAACTCAATCAGCTTAAATCTTGGGCTCTCACTGAAATGGTGGTGAATAAACCCATGCAACCCATCGGACGAACCGTCTAATCCCGCAAGTATTTCAAGCCCTTACGCCAATACTTCCATTTTGAGTAACTATTCTTTTTTAATGAGATCCCACAGTGGGGGAGTATTAAAATGACCTACTATATCAATTTTGAATGCAGAAGCTGTCAACACACCCAACCCGCCACCGCGATTGATCCAGTCGTTGACTACTATCTATCCGGTTCGGTGTGTGTCCACTGTGGCCAAGTGATTCCGACATCAACCAAACGCGCGCAGTTGAAGGATCATATCCAATCATCTTTCAGGGCGTTATCTCGTAGTGCATAAGCGCCACTTACACGCCCAGCAAAAAGCCCATCTCATATGGGCTTCTATTTTAGATCAGGGTCAATGTACATGACTCGTGCGGCGTGTAGCGCTGCCTGCGATCCACCGTCACATAATCCCGACCATCGTGCACTAGCCGTTGATCCGCTTTAAATGCAATCCACGCACCAACAATCACAGGTGGGCGACTTTCATCGTCCGCGCTAAAGAACACAAAGCGTTCGCGGTGAATCTCAATATGCTGATGATTCTGATCGATAGCACAGATTCTTTGTTGTTCAAGTTTAAACTTCATTTTTAAGTTAACTGCTACATTCCATTGAAGAAAATGTGACTCCTGTCACTGGACTTGAGCATATCACAATGCCACCGCAAATCAAGAAACGTCAGACCGTTGGCACTTCTATTAATCACCACAGACAAAATGGACAAAGATTGACCTTTTGTTCATCATAGATGATATATTTTAGCCAATGCCTTTAATCCCAGCTCGCTTTAGAATACCGATCAAACAGGGTGGTTTCATCTCCCAAAATGCGGCTTTAGACGGGTCAATGGGCTTAAAATTTGAGCGCCTATGGCACCGTTTTCGCATGTTTTTCGGTCACACCCAATGCGCTGATTAACATGCAAAGACACCGATAAGTACAATACCAAGATATGCGATCTCAAAACGGATTTATAACGACAACTGACTCATCATAAATTGAGGACGCCCCATATTAAGGCGTCACCGGGAGGACAATGTGGAGAACTTCTTTGGATTTATCTGCATGAGCTGTCAGTCCATGCAGCCTGAAACCTTTATCGACCCGACCAAGATCAAAGACCTGTCCTCATCAATCTGCGCACATTGTGGTCAAGTGATTTCCACACTCACCAAACAGACCCAACTTGATGATTACCTGAGCGCCCATACTTTCTTTCATGACGAAAAGGTCGATTTCCTCAAACTGAAAAAACGCCAGTTTTAAAGTGAGGCGCCAATAGCCAGCAATAAAAAAACCCACATCGAATGATATGGGTTCTGACGTTACGGGTTCACATCCACAGTGTGTCTAACCGTCCCTTTTATCCGTGCAGGATAGCGCGCTTGTATGAACTGTTTATGACAGTCCATGCCGCCTACTTGCGCTCAAATGCATTTGGCATTATTTTCGCATTCATAAAGACCGATTAACCTCACCCATACCCATAACAGAGGCAAAATCGGCAAAAATAAATCTAAACTTTTGATGAAATCAGGGTGGAAAATGAATAATTCATTTAATTTCATATGTTTGAGCTGTCACGAACCCCAACCCGAAATCCCTATTAGCCCCTATACCGCACGTACCATTTCAGCAGCAATCTGCACCAATTGTGGGCAAGTCATTGCCAAAGAGACTCGCCAGGCGCAGCTTGATGCCCATCTCTACAGCCAACAACAACGTCGTCGCCAACTCTGGCTCTGTTGAAGAACCCATAATGTCCCGCCAGCGCCCTCGAAATATCTGGACATACATCCACACATGACGAGGGTTGAATCACTGCTCAAAAAGTGTACTCTTTTAATTCCACTTGCTGGACCGTGCTTGCACAAGGAGTTTTAGGATGAACGAGTTTCTGATTGCTTACGATCTGACGAATCGTAATAACTATACCGATATTTGTGGTGCGATCAGTGGTTTAGACACCAATAGCTGGCCATTTTTGCACTCGACTTGGATTGCGCACAGCGACCTATCCGCTGAAGAAATCACCGCCTGCCTGCGTCCTCATATCTGCAAACAAGACAAATTGTTTGTGGTGCAACTGGCTGGAGATTGGTCATGTGTTGGTCTACCCAAGTTTTCTGCGGATTGGCTACAAGCCAACTTGTAATCCAACCCACATTTTGCAGCCGGCTTTTATGATAAAGCTACGCACCTGAAAATACAGTCTTCAGGGTATTCATCATCGCCTGCATTCTTTGCAGTCCTAAAAAAAGCCCATCTCCTTTTGCGGGATATGGGCTTTACGAAATTTTCTTTGGTTGCATTTTTAGCGCCGCATCCGTGTACGAAATCTTCTTTGAGTAAGCGCTGTGTGCGACCTTAAATTCTGGAGTGATCAGCGCTTTATCGAGCTATTTCACGGTATAGAACAAAACAACTGGCTTTTATTTACACTTCGACCAGTATGGTTAAAACATAGCACATCCTTGCTATTAACGTCAAGCCCTCGGACCAAAAAAAATACATTTAAATCGATACCATCAATTTTAAAAATTGCGGCTGAAGCAACAGCCGTGCAGCAGTCAATCCACATTTAAGCCGTATATCAAACCGTGCTACAGTCGTCACCACGCACTCTCCTTTTTCATTGACCAACTGCTGGGCTTAAGACGAGGCTCCCACCCCACAATCATGTACGCCGATTTTAGTACCATCATTCTACCCATCTTCGTCTGCTCAGGTCTGGGACTGCTGTGGGTTAAGCTCAAGCTCCCCATGCACACCGCGACCTTAAGCAGTCTGGTGTCGAACCTCGGCATTCCTTGTTTGTTGCTGTCATCGCTCAATCGTCCGGGACTCACCTTGGCGGTGCTCGGACATACGTTTCTGGCGGGCGCACTGGCGCTCTTCGGCTTTGCCTTGGTCGGCATGCTGGCACTGCGCCTAATGCAACTGCCGATCCGCAAATATCTCCCGTCTCTGATGCTCCCCAATACCGCAAACCTCGGTATCCCCATCGCACTGTTTGCACTGGGACAAGAGGGCTTGCTCTACGCCGTTGCCTTCTCAGCACTTGTCCAGATAGGTCACTACACGCTCGGGGTCTGGCTACTCTCGGGGCATGGCTCACTACGCAATATCCTCACCAGCCCGACCATCTGGGCAATCCTGGTTGCGCTGGGCATGTTGGCTACTCACACCGCCCTACCAGACAGCCTGCAGACCGTCACCCATCAACTGGGTGCCATGGCACCACCGCTGATGCTCCTAATGCTCGGTGCCTCACTGGCAGAAATTCGATTGGAAGGTTTGGGACGCGTGTTGATCCTGTCGCTGGTGCGCGTTGGCGGCGGTCTAGGCATAGGCTTGCTGGTGGCACATGGTTTGGGTTTACCGCCACTGGCGGCTTCCGCACTGATCATTCAATCCGCCATGCCCGTTGCCGTACTCAGCCATCTGATCGCACAGCATTACCAAGGCCCCAGCCGCGATATCGCCGGCATGATTCTGGTATCGACGCTGTTGGTGTTTATCGGTTTGCCGCTACTCTTGTCGCTCATTTAATGACGCTTTAAGCCCATGTTATAGACCACGGTCGAAGAATCTCTCAGCCTGTAATCCCCAATAAAAAAAGCCCCATGCATGATCAGTGCACAGGGCTTTTTTTGTTTACCTAATTCTGTATAAAAACTCTACGGATATTCTGCGTATCATCCAACACCGTCCGCAAAGACCAGCATTGCCGTAAAGTAATCCTGTCCCGCTTCAATCTTTCTCGTTCATCACACGAAATCAATCTCATCAGTCAGGTCAAAACACCCCTTGTGTCATCACAAGGTGGACCACCATTATATTGTTGTTGATTACCTCTACCTCATAACTACCACAGAACCACGCACATCCAATACTGCATCACTCCATGAGCATAAATCGTCCGACACTGGGATCGGCATACTCAAAGACATTCTTATCTACTTCCAACATGGTGATCCCATTTTGATCATAGATCAGGTTACGTGCACGTGCGTCTTTACGCTCCCAACTCTCTACTCCAAAATAGATTTCTATTTCTTTACCTTGTTTTGGATCAGCTGCTTTTCTGGCCCATTTTCTTTCCATTTTAATCACGACTCCATTTGTGATAGGAGCCACGAGACTAACAAATTGTCAAACAATTTCCAATACAAAAAAGAGACCGAGTAGTCAAAAAATTGACTAATTTGTAGCCAATGCGAACTGTATCACACAATAATCAAGAGTCCCTATTTACACCAGCCCGCCATATCCGGAATCCATGCATCATTAGGGATACGCCGCTTGGCAGCAACAGGTTCACCGCTCAGATCCTGAATCTCATAACCACAGCGCTTGGTGTTGGAGAGGGCTTTTAATTTATAGACATGATTA
The DNA here is from genome assembly GCF_003351745.1 of Aquirhabdus parva. Lineage (NCBI taxonomy): Bacteria > Pseudomonadati > Pseudomonadota > Gammaproteobacteria > Moraxellales > Moraxellaceae > Aquirhabdus > Aquirhabdus parva. The sequence continues at coordinate 3,123,383 of NZ_CP031222.1, forward strand.
GCTTTGGGGGTAAAGCTAAACACCGAATGGCAGTTAAAACTCATCATATTTCCCGACATGCCTGAGACCATCAACGACAAGGCGGTTTCGGTACCTGCAGGGAGATAAAACTCACCACGGCTATCTCGATCTAAAGACAAGGCCAGATTGCTGCCCTTACACTTTTGCGTCTCACCGTGGATCTGCACCGTGGTGGGATAGCCCGCATTGACCACATTGATTTTTGCACGCGGCTGATCACTGCCCGGCTGTACATAAGTAGTCACACAACCACTCAAGGCCACAGCCAACAGAATCCCGTAAAACCCCTTACAATACGGCATGATATCCACCACAATCAGGCAATCAACCTATAGTAGCAAAAGCTTTGCAGCGCAGATAGCGACCGCTCGATATCGATCAAAAAAAAGGCATAAAAAAGCCCAGACGTTTTGGAGATCTGGGCGAAACTGAGAAAGCGGTTAGAGCAATCTCTGTATGAAACTAAGATAACACTAAACTGTACTCTGCACATCCGTATATTGTCGGACATTGCCATCGTTTTTTTGAAATATCTTTTTCGGATAACTTAACGATGGTTCAATACCTCCACAAGTTCTCACTTGGACATTTATAAGGAGATCTCAACGCCATGCTAATGCTGTATATAAACCGAAAACGAATCAAGCACCTGTACTTTGAGCTGGCTGATTTTATGCGCCTCGGTCACCGTTTTCCCGCACTGACTGCACACGGCATCCTCAAAATACGCCTGCTTTTGCAGGCTGGTTAAAGGATGCGGCACGGGGAAACCACAATACACACAACGAAACGTATAAGGCGAACGCATGATCAACTCCTTACTAACGTGAACGAGCTAGCGCGTGTTAAAGCTAATGCATCAATGATTTGATGGAAATCGCAGCTTCTACGACGTCAGGCATTGAGTTCAGATGACTATCTTGAGCAAACGAGAGATCATCAACTTGCTGACATTTCGTTTCGGTCGAAATAATTTGCCCACAGTGATCACACATCGAGCCAGATAGATAAAGACTGCTAAGCGGAAGCGACATTCGACTGAACTGTGCCGCTTGGCAGCTCGGGCATACAAACGAAATAAACTGACTCATAGCGCACTCCGATGATTCAATGCTTAACCTTAGAGAAAAAACCTACCAATTGGTCAAGCAAATATTACACCATAAATGTGAACTAGTGCTCATTATTTAATTAAATTATCTTTTGTGTCTTATGTACTGGCTACGGTACAAAAAACCCACCGTTTAGGGTGGGTTTTCTTTATTCAAAGGACACGAGCAAAAGGGTTTAGCTGCCCAGACTATGGACTTGCCATACAAACGGCAAATTCGCCGTCACATTCACATTGGTATGCATGGTAAATGACGTTGCGTTCACTGAAGTGGTGTCCAGCCAGAAGTAAGACTCGCCAGTGGCTGCGCCAGTACGACTGAACGAAATGTCCTGTGGATTTGGTGTGACAGCCAGGCCATGATTCACCGTAATATTGTTGCTGCCTGATGGAATATACTGAAAGCCTTGGTTCTGACTCCGGAATCCCACGTTACCGCTGATGTAGTTTTCCACGCCCGTACTCAGATACTGGATGCCACCATTAATATTGCCATTCAGATTATTATTCTGAATCACAATACGATCAGTAGATGCACCGACACGAATACCATAGGCCTGCAAACCGTTATATAAACGATTTTGGGCGATACACCCAATCACCGTCGTATCGGTATTGCCTGCTTGAATATCTAGTCCAAATGCCTTGCCACTTCCGGCAGTCACACTATTACTTTCAAAAGTCGTGCCTGTGCCAAAGACAGTCCGTTTGGCATTGCTGGAAACCACACAACCACTGGCACCATTGTTAAAAAACCGCGTGCCATTGAACGTAATCGAGTCCGTGGTATTCAACGTTAAACCTGCGAATCCCGTGCCTGTGCGACCACCGCTAAACCATGAAGAAACAAACGTGGACTCTACAGAATTATTGATGGTCGATCCCTGCGCCGCCGAGTCAAAGTACACTGCGGTAAAAGAACAATACGCAGGTCTTGCAGCGATCGAATTACTGGGTGAATCCATAATCAATGAATACACACCCAATAAAACATCACCATCGGTGAGATTGATCGCTTCACATTGATTATAAAGGTTCACCCCACCAGATCGACCACGCACCAGATCCCCCGCATTCAAAACAAACTGCGAACAATAGATGTCATTGACCGAATCAAACAGTAAGCCCGTGGTCTCATAGTTCAGTATCTGGAATTCAGTCGCCATCTGCGCAGAGCCGCTACTGAACCGGATCCCAATATCACAATTGCGAATAATCACGGACTTGATATTGGTGTTTGCACCACTGGAATTGATCGCGATCGCACCCGTCGTTGGCGTAACACCGCTATAAATCATCGCCAGATCTTGAATAGCGTTAAACAAACCCGTGTTATTGAATATACCGACATTCGCAACAGTTTGCAGAATCAGGGTTTTGTATTGGTTATCACCATAAATCGTAACCCCTTGTCCCGTAACATTCAGCACCGCAGAAATCTTATAATTCCCCGATGGAATATACACCGCGCCACCTGCACTAACAGCACTGATCGCGTTTTGAATAGCGGTCGTATCATCCGCAACACCATCGCCCACTGCATTGTAAGGTGCATTTTTCACATTAATAATAGCCATGACTTCATTCCTCTTGCTGGGTTAATAAAAACAAACTGCACACCGTCAGACCCGTTGTCTAAACGATGTCAAATCTCAGCCTGTACTCACACAACAAGCGTATGGGCGATCACGTCCATACGTTTGAACCACTGCTTCACAACACGTGCAAAGACACTGAGTCCGCATGTCGTCCATGCGACCGTGTCTCACGCCACAATCAACTCCCTTTTCGTCTTCCGCAGATAATCAATCATCGACGACTCAATCTCCGCCTGTACCGCGAGCAAATAATCCGTAAGCCGCGTCTCAAATGGCTCCCAGCGCGCGCGATAGCCCGACTCACACATTGTGATGCCGCCGGCTTTCATGCGATCGGCACGGGTCAGACACACGTTGGGATACAACACCTGATACAGCGCAATGCTGGCGATCCCTTCACACAGCGCCTGCAAATCAATCTTGCGGCACTTCAATCCCGACTTTTCCACCTCATGCCGTGTTTGCTGAGCCAGCAGCGCCACCATGCGCGGTTTCTCTCGTCCGGCACGCGGGTTGTGCAGCAGAAACGCCAAGTCCTGTGCCACAGGGGATAACCTTGCCAGCGCACCGCAGACATCTTCCCAATCGATATCCGCCTTACCCCCCATCGACGGACGATAGTTCTGCGTCTTGGCATTCAACTTACTCATGATCTCAATGACACTCATCGTTTCTCACTCCTCATCCCAATGCCCAATCGATAAACACAACCCTCACAGCACCCCTCGCTCAATCAGCAGCAGCTCCACCATCGCCAAGAGCATATGCCGCGCACGCAAAAGCTCCGCCGTCTCTTTCACCTTCTTGATAAACCAAGCCTCCGAAGCTGCGCGATAGCCCGTCGGGTCATATTCCAGATGCACCTTGCCGCACAGTGGTATGGTGAACTCGTCACTGGCGAGTGCATCTTTACGGTGCCCATGTGCCGGATTTCTGGAATGGGCTGGTGCAACCCCACCGGCTCCGCAGATGCAGCACGGCAATGACCGTATGAGGGTCAAATGCATCGTTGACCGAAAATACTCAAAATCTGGATCGACTTTTTCTACACGACTATTCATTCCCCCCCCCTAAGCCATTTTTATGCTTCAATTTTTCTTCATGCTCACGTGAATACACTGACCCGCAATACAGCCCCATATAGTCACTGATCACCCGTTTGGCCTCATCAAAGCCATAGCACACGGCGGTCTGATAACCGTTTGCAGCGAGACGCGCCAGCACAATCTTCTGCAAAGGCGATACCACTCCCTGACGTGCTTTTAGCTCGATAAACAAACCATGAAAACCCTGCCGCGGCACATAGATCTGAAAATCCGGAAAGCCTGCCTGTGTGCCCATCTCCTTAAACTTCGCCCCCTCGCGCGGCGAACGTTTACCGCCATTGGGACTGTGATGCATCACATCAGACAACTTGCCATCGCCCCAGTTCATCATCCGCGCCCACTGCATCACCAGGCGATGCTCATGGTCCTCACGGGCTGGACGCGGAGACTTCAGTTTAAAGCCATCCAACTGTACCGCACGCGACTCACTGGCACTCAGTTTCATGCTCGGCACTCCTTCCCCATCTGCCCACGCATCTGTGCAATCGCCTGTGCCGCACACGCTTGCCGTGCCGCTTTTTGCGCCGCAGTTTCGGGTTCAAAAATGCTCTTGGGCGCAGCGATGGCCTTGGGAATCGCAAAGCGTGCACCACCCATATACTCACCCTTAACCGCCTTATACACCTCCATAAACACCGGACGCATTTGCGACTCCGCTTTATGGCGCATATCCCAAAAGCCAATCCGCCGCACCGTCTCATATACCAGAGGATCTGTGATTCGCTCATCCCCCGCCCTGCGGTAGGCTTCCAGATCACTCAGGAACTCCCCCTCAAAACACCACGCCAACAGTGTCGGAATCGATGGACAGAAATCACAGCTCGACGTGCTAATGCGTTTAAAGCACCGTGCCAACTGCTCAGGGCTCACCGCGCGAAACGACGCACAGATCGTCTCTTCCAGCATCGCAGGCTGAACACCCGCCCACTTGCGGTTAAACTCCGCACCATAAAACGACTTAAGCCGCTCAATAAAACCCCGAGCCTGTAGCGCAGTAAACCCTTGTGCACCAGATGCATGCGACGATGCTGCGTGACCTTGCGCGGATTGCGACAAGCTAAGCTTAAACATAGCGGATCCCCTCAATCCCATCCCAGTGCTGCGGCGTGACATCGATCAGCGCGGCTGACTTAGTTCCCGCATAAGCCACAGACGACTGCTCGGCAAAGTATTGATCCCAAGCCGACTGCGCCGTCCTGCGTGCAGGTTGGGATGCTTGACGCACCACGATCTCATCCAGCCATGCCTTTTGATTCAGGTAAGTTTCCGGATTCTTGCGAAACGCCTTATCCGGCTGCGCCAGCTTGTACTGCCGCACATGCTGCATGATCAGTTCACGCTCAGCATCTGTCAGACGTTGCCACTTCCTAACGCAAGCTTTAGGCTGAACCTTCTTGTCATACAAATCCCAAAACGTCTCAAAAGGAATGTTTAACGCATGACCTACCACCACTGGCGTAGCCGTTTGCGTTGCTATGGGCTGATCAATACCGACATGACTGGCATGGGCTTGGCTCACTTGGACTGGATCATCTGCGATTTGCATGCCGCAGCGCTCTGTACCTGCCCCTGTAGCGTTTGAGCATGCAAGCCATGAATCCTGCGCATGACCCTCGATCAAAAACACCTCCTGATCACTCTCAGCATACGCATCATCCTGTATCTCCGATGGCACAGCCTGTGCCGTCCAATCATCATTCAAAGAATCAGGAATCCAGCTAAAGGGATCAGGAATCAGAGAATCAGGAATCAGGTTAAAGGAATCAGGAATCAGAGAATCAGCAGGGTTAGACTCAGACCAACCCGGGGCTTGCCTCAGGTTGGTCTGGGGCTGTCCAGAACTCAAGGTTTGCTCAGCTTGAGGCGGTTTAGGAATTACCGACTGCGCCTCCTTATAATGTGGATTCTGGTGCTTGTCGAACTTACAGATATGAATGTACTTCGCACCCTCAGCCGTATAACGCTCCAAAAAACCCGCCCCCGTCAGATCATCCAACAGCGCATCGATATCAATCGAATCGGCCGGAAACAACGACATCTTGATCTTCTTCGGACGATCTTCCAGATAACCCTCGCGATCCGCTAAAGTCCATAAGCCGATAAACAACAAGCGCGCTGCAAAACACAACTCGATCAACTCATCATTAAAAAAGAATGACGGTTTAATGTTTCTCGCTCTAGCCATGATCCACCTCCGCTCTGCCGATCGCCTCAATTACCCCCTCATCCCATGCCTCATAGTCATCCCATGACTCATCCAACAGCTCAGTCATATGCACACTATCGAGTGCCGACAACGCATGGGCAGTCCCTTGGTCATCGCCCCAATCACCCACCTCAAAATCCAGATCGATACTCATCGCGCCTCTCCACGCTTTACCTCAGAATGTTTTACAAAAAGATATTGAAAATAGTCATTTTCAAAGCCTTTAAGCAGTTGATCCACCATACCTTTCATGCTTTAATCGCCTTTCTGCATTGCATAGCATGTCTGCAGAACCCCTTGGTCATGGCCTAGCCACTGACTTTCGAACCCGGCGGCAACGTTCGGGTTTTTTATTGCCCGGGGCATGGCTTCCCATGCCGTATTCATCTTTGCTCCACAGTCGCATGCTGTCATTTGAACTGTCCGGCATCCCCACCATCGGTGCAGGAATTTGCTCATGCCCCCAGTTCATGAGCATTTTTTTGAAAATTTGCAGTGATTCACTAAACTTGCGAATCGCATCCACAATCTCTCCACATCGCTATGCTCTAATCCTCTGGTCTTGTCCTGTCGCCTAATGGGGACAAGAATTAGCCCAACGACCCCAAATCTTGGGCTTTTTTTTCGTCTGTCAAAAACGACCACTTGGTTCATTTATGCTTGCACCATTTTGGCAATGTGCTTAAATGCACTCGTCCTGTTGTCTAACACATGCATACAGAACACTTGCCCACGTCCCAAAGCGTGGGCATTTTATTGGGCGACGTTTAGTCATCCCCTTATTTCCCCATCGCATCTATCCGCCTAAAATCAACAAATGCAGCGTTATGAATGTTTTATTTTTCCGATGTGACAAATTTTGACCATTTGGTTCATTTTCACTTGCAAAGCCATTCATAACGTGATGTAATTCTCACTTACTTGTTTGTCCCCAAACTAAACAGACAAGATTTTTAGCTCATGCTCCCCCGGCGTGGGCTTTTTTTTGTCTGGTGCGTAGCCTTTATGGAAACCAACCAGTCGCAATAAGCCCAAACCAGAAACCTAAAAAGAAACTGTCAAACTCGCATCCCCTGACGCTTAGGATCACCCACCACAAACTTCAGCTTGCCACCCGACTCCCCTGGGCGAAACGAACGGGTGCGTCCACCTTGGACAATATGTTGTTGAAACAACGCTTCCAGCTCATGGCTCAATGCATGCTTGGCAGGATTGTGATGTAATTTGATCATCGTCAGGCTCCGGTTTAGTTTCCACTGGTCAACTCATTAGTTTCCGTTAGTAAACCACAAGTTTCTTTAAGTGTCAATTAATTCGTTTACTCTTGGAAACTATTAGCGCAACCCTTGTCGCGCGCTGGAGAATCCTCGTGCAAACCATTTCTGATCGAATCAAAGAGCGCATGACCACGCTCGGCATCAAGCAAGTCGATATCGTCCGCGAAACCCATGTCGGCAAAGGCGCGGTGTCCAAATGGTTATCGGGATTGAATACCCCAAACGGTGAGAACCTCACTGCGCTAAGTCGTCTCCTGCAAGTCAGCGCCGATTGGTTGCTGACCGGCAACAACTCAGCCAGCAAAACGCAAATCCCAGTAGAAAGCTGGGACAGCGATACACCGATTGACGACGACGAAGTCGCCATTCCGTTTTATAAGGACTTTTTGTTAGCCTGCGGATCAGGCGCAGTGGGAGAAGCATTGAATTCAGAAACAAGACGGCTACGTTTAAGTCTCACGACTTTAAAAGCCGCTGGTGTAGAACCGGAGAACGCCGTAGCGATGACCGCCTTAGGCAACTCCAACTTTCCAGATATCAAAGACAAAGCGACGGTCTATGTGGATTTAGGATTTACCAGAATTGTCGATGGCTGCGTGTATGCCATTGATCATGGCGGCGTATTCAAGTTTAAGTACTTGTACAACTTGCCCAAGGGCGGTGTGCGGGTGGTGAGTAAGAATGACGCTGAGTATCCTGAGGAGCGCCTAACTGCGGAAGAAATCGTTGAGCAGGAGTTTAAGATTCTTGGTTATGCGTTTGACGTGCAGAATCCGTTGCCGAGAAGGTTTTGAGGGATTAAGTGCAATGGCTGTCATTGCACCTTACTTCACGCCAAAGTGATTAAGGCATTAAGATGACCCGATTAGAGCAATATCAACGCGTTGAGTCTCTCTTTGATGAACTGTTGATTTTATTTAATAGCACTTTTTTAAAACCAGAAATATTAGCCCTTAGAGCTAATCCCCTTTAACACTCATCAACTTAAAACAAATAACCCAAGAAGGAGCGTAAATAATTAAAGAAAAAATTGTTGAAATAAAAATTATAAAAATATTAAATTTATGTATTAAAAAAGAATCATAGTACCATGAAAAAATATCAAAAATTAATATGACAACTAATGCCAAATACCCAAACCATTTTTTTCGACTATCTATCCCTATATTTAAAACATATAAAATCATAAAAAATATAGCACAACCATGTATTTTAGACTCTAGAGCGGTTATCGATTGCGGATATGCATGAGGGGAGAATCCAAGTACATCGTAAAAATAAACCCCTGCATAAATAAACAAATAACTAAATATTAAAATACGTTTCATTCTTAAAAGGCTCATTGTAAATGATCAATCATCTATTCTTTGAATACAATCAAGCATAGGAAGTGTAAACCCTAGCGCATTGCACCCTTGCATTCAATTCTTCTGATACAGCGCCGACTCGAAATACACACAAGCATCGTGCTTGTCTGAAATCAATGTCACACCCAGAGTAAACGTAGGATGGGTTTTAACCCATCAACCAGTATTCAACTCTAAAACTGTATTATTTCATCGCTTTACCCTTTTAAAAAGCCCATCAATAACAGCAAAGCTAGGTCGCAATAAGCCCAAACGCATTACTACAAGCTCAATATACATTCACGACACCTGATTGAAATCACGTGTCTGATACCGTTGATGGGTTAAAGCCCATCCTACACTTGCTACCCCACGCTTACCGAATCAATAAGCCTTCAGTCCATGCCATTGATTTTTTAAAACTAAACCATAAGACACCCAACCACTTGGATACTGTAAGTCAGTTTTAAAGATGATGCCTTTTTTATTTGCCAACTCCTCTGTGACCAGATGAAGTTGAAGAAGATAAGGTTCTAATGCGTTTAAAAGCTCGTCCTGATTTGAAAGGTCTGCACGGATATCTGTTTTAGTTTTATTAATAAAAACCTGACCATCGATCTCATGAATCACATCGTAATAATAATCTTCATAGCCACAAATATTATGAATTTGGACAATGTGACCTATGATTTTAAGCTTAGGCAGATCGGCAATTTTACTCCAGCCAATATCCCGACTCCATTCTTCACCCTCAATGTGTTGACTCGTTAAATAAGTAGGCGCGTAGCTATAACTAGGGGCGTAGCTGGAATGCCCGTCCGAAACTAAATAGAAATCGCGTGCAATATGCTGCGTTTGAAAATCACTTCCTTTAAAGGGTAACTCTAGCTGTTCGGAATACGCTTTATTGTTTAGCACTAAAATGCCTTGCGCCAGACGATATTGATCAGGTTTGTAGGAAGATAGCGTATAGAGCATCACCTCCTTACCGTCATCCTTAGCCACATAAATAGAATGTCGATCTTTATAGTATCGCCAGCCATATCTCGCACTTTCATCCTCAGTCGTATTTTGGATAGGTTCTAAAGTCTTATAATCTTCTGCCCCTACAATCGGTCTCTCAAAAAAAAAGGCGTGGTTTCCATCAGACCCAAATCGTAATACTGAATAAATGTCTTGAGTCTGTACAATCTCTTTATAATCTTTCGCTAAATTGACTTCTTGCTTCCGAAACCCGTCTGTCGCTATGGTTTGATGCGTTTCTTCAGAATATTCATAATGAAATTGAGGCAGAGGCGGCATACAAGCCAGCGCTTTTTGAAAAAGAGCCCCTGTCGCCAGCAATACGATCAAAGATATTTTATGCATCCGCAACATAGATTGCTCCATTGCATGCCCAGTAATTTTTAGTGAGCATAAATCAAATATAAAGTATTTTCTAAACTTAAACAGCCAAGCACGTTTAAATTAATATTCCTCTATAACTCAGCAGAATTGATTATTTGCCAAGCCAAGAGAGAAAGCAGATATTTCGAAGCACATAAATTGACCAAACAGTCAATTATTTTCTTAGGAGTGTGCATTATGAAATTGGCTTTCATCATGGTCGCTTTATTGTCTACAGCTTCCTTTACAGTACACGGAGCGGGCTTAGAGAGCTCTGGGAATCAAAGTTTTAACCCGAGCTTATATCCCAGTATTAAAGCGTCAAAACATGGCGTTGTCGTCATCGGTAAAAGCTCTAAGACTTATGCGATATCCGATACAAACAACAAGAAAAGAACCGTTTTTGAATATGATGGGGATGCTCAAATCAACTTTAGCAACGATCTGCTTCTGACCTCTGATCATGCTCTAGATGACCCTGAAAAATCAAAAATTACAGCCAAATACCTGACGATTGTCAGCGTTAGCCAATCGAGTCAGATTCATACCACGCAAGGCCAAACCTTACCTGTTGAACACGGCAGTACATTAACCGCATCTCATGGAAAGTTATTTTTTAATGGCGCGCCCGTACAAGACAACACTTATAAATATACGCTTAAAGATAAGACGCTAGTCGCCCTGACACCTGAAGATAACGCCATAGCAGTCACTTACTCTATAGCACAGTCTGACACTGCTTCGACTCATGCCCTCAATCACGTGCACTCATCGTAACTCAAGCATTTCAAAGTTCGATCACGCCGACCCTCAAACCTCCTTCAAAAACCCCAACACCGCCTCCAGAAAAACATCACTCCAATCGCCGCCAGCTTTTCTACAATGAACAATTTAGCACTTAAGTACTAAATTGAGTCAAAAAACAGCTATTGTTTAGTACTATAATACCAATATGAATTAATATCGATCACATGCATCTTCTTTTCTGAGCCGCCATTTAGCACTCATGCAACGAATTGAGCATATTGATTGTTTTTTACACATATAAGCATTACTATACTTAATTATATGATTTAATTTCATTACTCTGGCATTAAAATTCCATTATGAAGCGAAAATGTACAGTCCAAATATTTAAAAATAATCTGTGGATGAATATCGCCGTTATTGAGTGTGCAGAACCTGAAATCCTCGGCGTGAACTCCCCTGCAACCGTCATCTATATATCGGATTATGCTTACGATGAATTTGAACGTCGCGATGCGGCAGCGCTTTCATACCGTATTCCTGTTGATATTGCACCAATGCACTTCCAAAAGTGGCCGCCATTTTTAATCGATCTTTTGCCACAGGGTTTTGGGCGTCACGAGTTGCTCAAGTATCTACAACTTCGGACCAGCGCCGAAATGACAGGGGACTGGCCTTTATTACTCGCTGGTGCTGGCAATCCCATAGGGCACTTAAGAATTCTGGATGCCTTCCAATGGCTCAATGAAAAAAGCAGTGAGGATCACCTTCCCATTCAAGGCTTTACCCGCGATGATATTATCAATCGTCATGAGGGTTTTCTGGAAAGTTTGGCACCCTATGGACTATTCATCACAGGGTCTTCGGGCGTACAAGGCGCTTGGCCCAAATTGTTACTCACGGAATCTGACGATGGACTGTTTTATCTGGATCATGTCCTGCCAGATCACACCGCGAAGAAACACTGGCTCGTCAAGTTCTTCAGGGGTGACAACGAGAACATGAAGCGGATCTTCATGGCTGAAGAACCCTACATGCGCTTAGCGCACTTTTTAGGACTGAGAGTTTTTGGCATGCTTGAACGACAAGGCAATGCACTCTTTATCCCCCGTTTCGATCGAACGGTTACAGATGGCACAGTAGAGCGACATGCGCAAGAAAGTATTGCCGTACTCTGCGGATATTCAGGATTCGGCGCCCTCATTAGCCACAATGAAATTTGTCGGAATCTCGCCAAGGCATGCACAGACCCGATCACAGAAATAATCGAATATCTGAAACGTGATATCGCAAACGTGATTCTAGGCAATAGAGATAACCATAGCCGAAATACCGCCATCACAAGAAGCTGGCAAGGTCACATCGCACTGACGCCCCTCTTTGATTTTGCACCGATGTGGTTGCACCCAGACGGGATCAGTCGTGACTCGCGCTGGGCGCGCGATGATGGCGGAGCTCCCAAATGGGCTTCGGTCATTGCGCAAATCGAAGCAGAAACGGACATACCCGCTTCTGACTTGCGCAATGTGCTGATCGATTGGCTGCCTACGTTGGAAAGACTTGAGTTACAACTCGACATAGAGAACATCGACGTCGGGATTCAAGAATACTGTAGACCACGTATCCAAGAGACCTGTAGACAAATTAAGGAACTTCAACATGGATAAGCGATTTAAACCGCAAACGCCAGAGCAGGAATACGAAAAACGGATTAATTTGACCAAAGTCATTAAAGCGAATCCAGACTGGACGATTGCTCAGATTGTCACTTATATCCGTAGCGAACTGCACCTGACACTCAAAGAAATGTCAAAGTTCTGCAAAGTCAGCGAAAAAACCCTGCAAAAACTTGAGGATGGTTTTGATAATCCGACCCTCGACACGCTAAATCGTGTCTTAGGGCGCTTTGGGATGAAGATGGGTGTCGTCTTTATCGAATGATGTCATCAGGATCAGAAATAATGCCAGAACAACCGATAGTGATACATACTACGCCCTCAAACCTCCTTCAAAAACCCTAACACCGCATCCAGAAAAACATCATTCTGATCACCAGCCACCATGTGACCTGCACCGCTCACATCCACCACACGGGCATGCGGGATACGGCGTTTAAACTCATCGAGATTGTCTCGACTCACCACATCACTCTCACTCCCCCGTACCAGCAAAATCGGCTGCGTCAATTGCTCAATCACCTGATACAGACGCTCGCTATGCGCCTCATCATGATGCGGACCTTGCAGTTGTCGCTGCTCAATCACACCGCGCAACATGTTGGGGTCCCAATGCCAATACCAGCGCCCATCCGCATGGCGGCGCAAATTCCTCGTCAATGAATCACTATTAGCACGCTGACTACGATGCGGCTGATAAGCCGCCACCGCTGCCCCTGCCTCATCCAGCGACGCAAAGCCATCCAAATGCGCGGTCATAAAATTTAAAATCCGCTTAATCCCTTCAGGATTAGCACGCGGTGTAATATCCACCAGCACCAGCGCAGCAGAGACCTCCTCAATCGCATTGGCCAGCAATGCCGTTTGACCACCCAGAGATGCCCCGACGATCACCGGCTTTTGCTTCAATGTTTTGATGATCGAGAGCGCATCAGCCGTAAAGTCCTCAGATTGATAGTGTCCTGCGACCCAATCGCTATCCCCATGACCACGTAAATCCACCGCCCATGCTCGCCACCCGAGCTCGCCCACAACCTCCCCAGCACGTCCCCATGCATGACGTGTCTGACCACCGCCATGAAAAAACAGGATCGGTCGTCCATCCACTGGGCCAAACGCAGAGTAAGCCAATCGATTACCCGCAGGCGTTGTAAAATAAAGCGTGGTCATAAACGTCTCTCAGAAATGGTTTTATACCGCGGTATCAAAGGTAGGCTTAATGATTACTTTTCACTGGAAGGGTTAAGCATAACTCCCGATCCAGAGGAAGTCAGTAAACATAGCGTTCAATCAACTCAAACCCATTGCTCACCCTCACCAAATGCACCCTGTTATAAACATTCGCATATCATCCCTCTCAACCTCTAACAAAACTACAACATTCAAAAAAACATCCTTCAAGTAACTTCGACCTTGATAGATATTTTACCATTTGGTCAGTAATTTCATGCAGAGTACTCATCCTGATCTGCATGAAACTATTTCGTGGTACTTCATCTATCGATGATCCATTCAATGCTTTTCTTCTTTTAATCCTTGGAGATTGTTATGCAAGAACTGACAACGTATGAAATTGAAAGAGTCACTGGTGCCAATCTCGGCTCCGAGGTCGGCGGTTTCGCAGGATCACTCATCGGTGGAACCATTGGTGGGATAGCCCTCGGAACCGCAGGTGGTGTCTTCGGATCAATCATTCCCATTCTAGGCACTGCCGTAGGAGCAGGTGTAGGTGCCACCATCGGCACGACCGTTGGTGACAAAGTCGGTGATTTTGCCGGCAACAAAATTGGTGGGGCGATTGACAGCCTACTGCACCTACCTTGGTAAACATCATTTTTTATCGATGAGGAGATACACATGCAAGAACTTACACGTTATGAAATAGACGCCGTTTCTGGTGGCAACTTAGGAAACTGGATCGGTGGGGCACTGGGTGGCGTTGTTGGCGCTGCGGCTGGCGGTGTGGTCGGCGGCGCGATTGGTGGTGCGATCGGATCCATCGCAGGATCACTAATTCCCGTGGTGGGTACGGCGATCGCTGGTGCTGGCTTAGGCACACTGGGTGGCACCATCGGTACTACAGTTGGCGGTATAGTCGGTGCTTATGAAGGCAATAAAATTGGCGGTGCGATTGATAGCGCCCTACACCTACCGTTCTAGTCTATAGGTCGGTACTCATCTATGTATGCTCACTGTTGTCTAGAGGCTCAATGAAATGACCTCCTTATCGATAAGGAGGTCATTTCATCACACCATACAAAGCGGATCTGTTTAGTGCGTAAAGCCAATAAACTGCCACCATGTATTATCGACTGCGGTCGTCGGGAAGTACCAATACTGTGCCGCTGTTTTTAATCTAAAGAGCATATTACCGCTTTGATAAACCGTACCCACTCGGCCATAGCGATTATTACTACCCCATACCCCATAAGTTTGCTGCTTCAGAGGTTCATTTTGAATAAAATGACGCCCGATATAAGACCAGTATTCATTACTCGATTTATCTATCGGATAATATCCAGCACCCGTTTTCAGCAACCGGAAATATTCAGTATCTTGGGTATAAGGATTGTTATAAACAAAAATATCCCCGACTTGAGCCGCTGCTGAATTACGCTCATTCCATTCAAAGATACGACGCCCTGAATGATAAAGATCATTAATAACCGGATACCCTAAACCAATATATTGCCAATCAGCATTAGACGTCCCTGTTGCTGGAAATGCTCCTAAACTCCCTGAGCGCAGTGCTTTATACAGAATCGGCTTAGCGCTTTTCGGATCGGCGGTATACATCACCCCAGACACCGCTTTATAGGTTGAATTGGGCCATTGCCACATGCCCCGATAGTTATTCCCCACCCCGATCACGGTATTTGAAGCGGTCAGTGAAGAAGACGAATCAAGCGCTGCTTGGGTCATATCCGCGGTTCTGATTCCTGCCGCACACGGCATCACATTGGCATTGTCATAACTGTCGCCATATGCTGAAGCAACCACCGTGGTCTTACCCCAATTGCCTTGTGGTGGGAAATAGGTGGTATGGGCATGGCGCAAAGTGTCGCACTGATACGGTCCCCAAAAATATTCGAGGAATAAACGATGATCATTGGTTAAACCACCCCAGCTTGGCGGCGTTTCGATTTCGCCCAAAATATCAGTCGTATTCAACGTTAAATCAGTAAGCGTAATCTGCCACCAGCCAGTACTTTTAACAGGACTCCGTTCGACCCTAAAACGATATTCATGCCCCACATGCCAATCATATCCGCCTTGCAGCGATGTACATGCGCCAAACTCATTACAGCCCACCGTAGGAATAGCACCACCTACCGCATTAAAATATTGCGCATTTGCAGGCACATTATCTTGCCAAATCGACGTAATCGCACGTTTCTGCCCACCCGAGCGCTGTAAACCCAAATAGCCGCCCGGGCTATTCTGAAATACTACATATTGCGCAAAATACACCGAAGAAGGCGAATACGTGTTGGTATCGTTGTAGTACTCGCCAGGGTCTACATCAACTCTAAAGAAGTAATCTCTGACGTCTGGCGACGCATTAGCAAGCGTCCATCCACCTGCTGGGGTGACAGCGAAGCTGGTTTGACAGGTTAAAAGCGCGAGTGCGAATGTATAAGACAATGCTTTTTTCATACGATGCATCCTTTAATAAGATAATAGTTCCTCTAAATCCAATGAGTATTTATTCGCTGAATTAGAAAAACCAACAAAACAGCATCGCTTTTATAGCATAGGAAATTTTTATTATTAAATTTTCACTCAATACGGGCTTTTAAAACAAAATATTTATAATTAACAACAACTAATAAATAATATTAAAATAAAACACATCAATCACTTTTTTATATTTATTTAAAACTCAAAATAAATGACCAACAATTCTCATTTTTACAATCACATTCACAATATATGAATATTTCCCTAATAATTATTTAATCTAATAATCGTAAAAAAATGTAAAAACTGATTAGGCATTGAAAAATACCTAAACGGATATATTCGCGCCTTGGAATACAGACCTTTTTTAAGAGGCTATTGATGGATTTAAATTTATTCGCAGCTAGCTCTATTACTTTTTATTTCCGACTTGAGGCGAGTCTTTCGCCCAAAGAGCAAGGATAGAGACCAAACCCAAAAAAATCGTGGCATAACCGAAGAAATCGAAGAGGAAATTTGGCTCTGTATCAGCAAAAGACAAATCACTGTTTTCGGCAGGATTCACAGGATTGACGATAATAGAGATGGCCGAACCATCAGGAAAGCGTGTCTTGAGATCATTGGTATAATCTATACCCCTTACACTGTCGTGACAGGGAAAGGTCGGATTCAAATGGGTGTGGTAAACCAGATGATTATAGTCGTAGCTGATTTTGATGCTGTCACAATGCGTATTACTCCCATTACGATGATGCTCATTGGTCGAATGGGTAGACACTATCGTTGCAGACACCTTGTCCCAGTGTGTTTTGGCTTGGATTTCTTGGTGGTGCTGAATCAATACGCCAACGCCAGCCAACAGCAACCATAAGCCCAAACCTAAAAAGAACAACTTCTTAACCGTCCAAAAATTTGTTTTCATCATGAACCGCCCGACTCAGAACTCTCAAAATGCATCCACCTATCCCCCAGAATCTCATCCAGCACATGCCGAGCACTCATTTACACCTCATTGGCTCCAAAACTTTTTTACCTCCTCACGTTCGCGCTGTGCTTCTGCCATTTTCATCGCGTCATAGTTTTCAGGGTAATAAGTCTTCATATTTTCCATCACATATTCTTGGATCTCACCGAGCTGACCTTCAACGAGCAAGCCAGATAATTCAATTAACTCTTCGCGCGTTCTGAACAACAAAGCAGAGCTACCTCCTCCCGTAGCCGTACCCAAAAATAAAGAAAGCAAAAAATTGAAGCTCCCATGAAGCAATGTTTCAAATCCAACTGAGCTGCCCATGCCCCGTTCAACATTCAAGATCAAATCCATCGGAATCAACTTTCTATCGAACAACTTAACCTGTATCACCGCATGTGGGGTAATGATCACCCGCTCCATCCAATACGGTACGAATGTCAACAGGTATAATAGGATCAAAATCATCATCACGCTAATCCGCGCAGTCCCTACGAACATGAGACCTAACACGTGATAAACAATAAGCATAACCACCACAGCGATCATCACACTAATGCCGATATCTTTGGATGTCACTTTAAAGACCTTACGCGTTTCCACAGTCATCATTGATCATGCTTTTTGATTAAAATAAAAAGTAGGAAAGATAACAACCTAACCCAACAGCCCATTCTTGGAATCTTCAAAAGCCTGTAGGATTTCTTCAAAGGTATTCATAATAAACAGCCCACGACCATAAATCGGTTCGTTCAGAGGCTCTCCCGTTAAAATAAGAAAGTGACTGTCTTCAAGGGTATCAACCGTAAAGTCAGCATGATGGCTGCTCATCACCGCAAGCCCCGCCGCTTCCATCGGCTCAGCATCCGCATACTGTAGAAGCCCCGAGATTAAATAAACCAACGCGGTATCACCCACCTGTGCATTAAACAGGGCCGACTTTGCCGCGCGCATCCGCACATCCAGCACATTCATACGGGTATGCGTCTCGGCAGGGCCAGTCACACCGTTGAATTGTCCTGCGATCACGCGCACAGTCCCTACCCCATCAGGCAGCTCCACAGTCGGGATATCGGCACTAGCCAGACCTTGATAGCGTGGCGGTCCTAGCTTGTCGCGAGCAGGCAGATTGACCCAGAGTTGAATCATCTCAAAAGGACCACCTTGCGCCGTAAAAGCTTCGCTAAACAGCTCCTGATGGATAATGCCATGTGCCGCAGTCATCCATTGCACATCACCAGCCCCGATGATACCGCCGCCGCCCTTGGAATCCTTATGCTCAATCTCCCCTTTAAAGACGATCGTCACCGTCTCAAAGCCACGATGCGGGTGGTCATCGACACCCTGACGGCGTGATGACGGTTTTAACCGACCGGGACCGATATGATCGAGCAATAGAAAGGGGGATACCGTATTGCCAAGTTCATAATGCGAAAAGACCGAAACCACCGGAGAAAAGTCACCCACAGCAGAGCGGGTATCGTTGCGATGAACAAAAGCAAGCGTTTTCATAATGTCTCTTTATTCAAAGCGTTGAGCAGCAGCGGGAGGGTGAGAATAGATAAAATATAGCATAAGACGTGTATGGCTTTGCGGTGATTTGCGTCATAAGGAGGCTGGGCTGGAGCGTGATTCTTTTTGTAGTTTATCGTGGGTTCAGCAAATTTAAGGTGCAATAATCTCAAGTAGCATTCACTTAAGAAATATTTATCACATGATCAGAATAGCTTATTGTCTGAGGTGAACTGCCATAACACTCACCTATTTTGACTAACTATTTAAATACTATTGACGAATGTTCACATCGGACAAGATAAGGGCACTGCTGGAGCAGGGCTACTAAACTGAGCATGACCAGAACAAACTGTATAAGATACAGACCAATTATTCGGGGACTTCAAACTTTCAGACTTCGCACTATGAATAAGTCTTGGTGTTGCACTGTTATCATCGTAAAGTTTCACTGATGGGGAAGATTGACCAACTACGTTTAAATTATTAACCTCCAGTCGTAAGCCATTCTTTAGTTTGATCGATGCAGACTCTCCTGAAGGAATACTTATATCTACCGCATAAGGAAGATTATTTTCTACAATTACTGATGCAGAAAATTTAAGGGGCAATTCTGACGCAACTGAAATGCTAGAGAGCATTGCGGTGCTTAATCCAATCAACAGTTTATGTGACAACATGGCATATTTCCTTTTCAAGAGAATATAGATTTTTAACAAACTAGAAGCTAAATTTTAATCCTCACCAGCACTCTTATTGAGTGTTTTTTGCTCACTCAAATTTAGACCATTTGGTCAACAACGCTCAAATAATAAATAGTCATATTGAAATAACATAAATGCATAAAATTATGTTTTAGAGAATTTGGAGGATATCCAAAAAAAAATGGATTAGGTTTGTTAAATTAACGAACTTATCAAGCAAACTTAGGGTGTAATAAGCCAAAGCAGATTGCATCAACCTATATGAAAATTTTCAGCATCGAATTGAGATCATCTCAGATATCGTTGATGGATTAAAATCCACCTTACCCTAGCCTTCCTTAGCTAGTAACTAGTTGATTGCCCCCCCCAAAAATGTCCCAAAACAACGCCTATCTGTCCCTTTACCGTTGTAGTTAAGCCATTCCTCACCCACCCAATCCCTCATACTCACCTTACTGGATCGGATCGAAAAAAGGCGTTAAACACCCCTTCTATTCGACCCAATCAGTTACACCCAGACGTGAAGAGGAACGCTAAAATGACACATGCACAGATCGCGGATCTTCCATCCGCTCCATCGACCACCTCCATCAAGAACCTGCCGATCAACCTGTTTGCGGCAGTCATGGGGATCTCTGGATTGGTGCTGGCGCTGCGCCAAGCGAGTCACCAATTCGGCTTAAGCCCAATGGCTGCTGAGAGTACTGGTGTGGTTGCGGTCGTCGTTTTCGTGATCTTGAGTCTGTCTTATATCATTAAAGCCATGCGATTTCCCGCTGTGGTGCGCGGTGAGTTTACCCACCCTATCGCCGGTAACTTCTTTGGCACCGTGACCATTGCCATCCTGCTGATCTCTAGCGTGGTTGCACCAGTCAGCACACTTGCCGCCGAAGTCATCTGGACCATAGGTGCACTCGCCGCGCTGGCGCTGGCCTTCATCATCGTCAGTCGCTTGCTACAGGGTAAGATCGACGCCACGCACGCCTTGCCAGTCTGGCTGATTCCCAGTGTCGGCACGCTGGATATTCCGGTCACGGGTGGTCATATGAGCATGGCGTGGGCGCATGAATTGAACCTATTTTCCATGGCTGTGGGCATGGTACTCGCGCTGGTTTTCTTCACCATGATCACCTCACGGCTGATTCATCAGGAAAAAATCGCACCGCCCATGCTGCCCTCGATGATGATCCTGATGGCGCCTTTTCCGGTTGGCTTCCTTGCGTATACTCATTTCACCCAACATGTCGATCAGTTTGCAGGGCTATTGTTTTACTTTGGCTTATTTCTATTTATCGTCATCAGCGTTAAATTGTTTAAAAGCCGTGTGCCGTTTATACCCGGTTGGTGGGCAATCAGCTTTCCGCTCGCTGCACTGGTCAATGCCGCACTGGAATACGCCACCTATGCCCAAACTTGGCCCATCACCTTGCTTGCAGGGGCACTGCTGGTATTCTTGAGCATCGTGATTATCGTACTTGCGGTCAAGACGCTGCAGATCCTCGCCAATGGCAAATTGCTCTCGGCGTAAAATTTAGTGTTTTGGCTTAAAACCATTTCAAAAAGATCCGGGGGCGAGTCTACAGACTTCGCCACTTGATCTTTTTATTGATGACACAAAAAAATCGAAGTCTATAGCAGACGCTTCCTCAACACATCTTTGAAGCTATGTTCCAGCGCAGGATTTACCAGCCAAGATTCAATCTCGGCACGATCTTTAAATCCTTTGTCATTATAGATTTGCCATAAGCGGGTTAAAGTCGCCTCGGGATAGTCCCGCTCAAGCAATATACATTCATCACCCATCTGCATATTGCCGACCATCAGCACGCGATAATACCAACCGACACAGCCCTGATCCTGCATAAACTTGGCGACCCCGCTATGGTTCAACTGACTGTCGATCTTCCAGCATGGACGCCTCGGACGCGTCACTTGAACCTGTACCGTCCCGATTTGAAATACGTCGCCGATACAGACCGTATCTTCATCCATATCACTCACGATCAGATTTTCCCCGAGCATGCCCTCATAGATGATCACCGTAGGAAACGCTTCCTTGATCAGCCCATAGACCTTACTCGGCATCTGATGGATGGCCTGTAGCGGACCGCCATGAAAGAACGAGTCCGCCTGCTCATCTCCGGCGAATCCAGTGCTGGTGACCGTGACCGCATCCACTCTCGATTTATTGATGGCACTGGTCTGCTCGCGCGCAAAAGGCAACGCCTCACCCACCTGTAGCCGCTTTACATGTCCACACAAAATGACCTCACTCATCGAATACGCTCCTTTTTCTACGCCTCAAGGTTAGTCAAAAGTATGAGTCTCATTATAGGTCCGCTTTCTCATGTCCATTTGTTCTCTACACGCACAAGTCTTTGTCCATGGTGGGTATTCAACACCCGCTTCCTAAGGCGTACCTTTTACTCACAGCAGATCATTGGATCTGAAGACAAAACCGCCACCCTTTGATCACAGATAAAATAGCGAGAACGATCATGAACACATCCAAAGTCATTATCATCACCGGCGCATCACAAGGCATCGGTGCAGAAACCGTCAAAACCTTCCTCAGTCGCGGCTACCGTGTGGTCGCCACCGCACGCTCAATCCAACCTTCAACTACCCCAGACCTCGTCACGGTCGCAGGCGACATCGGTGATCCAGACACCGCCCAGCGCGTGATTGATGCCGCCATGAAACACTTCGGTCGGATCGACACCCTCGTAAATAATGCTGGTATCTTTATCGCCAAGCCCTTCACCGCCTATACCGCCGAGGACTATGCACAAGTCAGCAGCGTCAATCTCAACGGCTTTTTCTATATCACCCAGCGCGCAGTCTCCATCATGGAAAACCAAGGCAATGGACATATTGTCAGCATCACCACCACGCTGGTCGAGCATGCGATCCAAGGCGTACCCTCGGTACTGGCTTCCCTCAGCAAAGGAGGGATCAGCGCCGCCACCAAGTCGCTCGCCATTGAGTATGCCCACAAAGGCATCCGCGCCAATGCTGTCTCCCCGGGTATCATCAAATCACCAATGCACGCCGTGGAAACACATGCTGCGCTGGCAGGGTTACACCCCCTCGGTCATATGGGAGAGATGAGCGACATCGTCAATGCAATTGTCTATCTGGACAACGCCCCCTTCGTCACAGGTGAAATCCTGCATGTCGATGGCGGCCAAAGCGCAGGGCACTAAGCTGAGATAGCGATTTATATGTAAGCTGTGCAAAGCAATGCTGATCTCAACGTCGGTATTGCTGAGTCATCAAAAAAACGTCATTAAAAAGACAACTGATGCATAACGATATAGTGGCTTAGCGCTTACGATTTTGGGCCGCAGTCACCAGATGCGCCACCAGAAAATCAACAAAAACCCGCACCCGCGACGACAGATAGCGGCTATGCGGATACAGCAAGGTAAAAGGACGCGAGCGCCCACCAAACTCCGTCAACACCTCAACCAACTTGCCCTCTCGCAAATCCTGCTCGACGATAAAGCGATACGTCTGAAATACCCCCGCGCCATTTTGCACCAACGTCACCCCAGCCAGCACATCACCCGACGTCACATAAGCACCACGGGTCACCAGATCGACCTCGACGGCATGACCATCGACCTTTTGGTTAAACAACCATGGAATATTGCGCCCATTGCTGGGCAGTTCAAACTGGATACAATCATGCGCCTCAAGATCCTCGAGCGTCCGCGGCACTCCCTGACGCTTCAGATAATCTGGTGTCGCGACCACAATCAGCTCAGCATCTTCCAGCTTGCGTGCAATCAACGTCGAATCGACAGGTGCACGTCCACGTATCGCCAGATCAACGCCCTCTTCGGTAAAGTCGATATTACGATTGCTCAAATGAATTTCGATATGGACATCCGGATACTGTCGACGAAAAGCAGCCAGCAAAGGCAACACCCGATAGTGTCCATAGGGTGTAGGCATACTAATCTTCAACACCCCAGCGGGAGTCGTCTGCTGCCCTGTGACCTCCCGCTCGGCATCGACCAACTGTAGGAGCGCCTGCCGGCTCTGCTCATAGTAGCGCTGCCCCGAATCGGTCAAACGAATCTGCCGTGTGGTTCGGACAAACAGCCGCACCCCTAGCCGCTCTTCCAGCCGTGCTACTGAGCGACTCACCGCAGCAGGAGTCACGCTCGCCGCATTGGCCGCAAGCGTAAAGCTACCATGCTCCGCCGCCAGACAAAACAGCTCGATACTGCCCAGCAATAAATCATCAAATTTGCGTTGCATATGATTTCCCTTGCATGCACGCCTATCTTCGTCCACGCAAAACCCGTATTGACTCCTGCCGAGTGTGCATGAATATCCCACCAGAAACCAGTTGCATCAGGCAAACAAAAAGGTGCCTAGAATGAATCAACGCTGCATCTTTTTTGTTATCGCGCAGACACTCAAGCCGCCCTCAAGGCTGATGAGTCAGTGTTTTGGTCATCACTCGCCAAGCCCTCTGCTGGCGAACCAAAGAAAAAAAGTTGTAATAATTAAAACCCAGCATTTGTACATGCAGTTTGACCATCGCAATCGTATGCTGCACATCCAAGGCCAGTAGCGTCATCACGACCGGATCGCCCACCTCTTCAGGCGACTGACGACCGGCAACCCCCGCCAAATACTCATCAATGTGCTTGGCATATGGGACACCATTGATCTCACCAATCACGCGCGCACGCGGATCAAATACCGAGCGCAACAATGCCACATCACCACGATACGTCGCATCAAAATAACGTTCAATCAAGGCCGTGATTGCTTTAACGTCTTGCATGATGTCCACTCCAATAATACTTAGACTTCCTTCAGCGCCCATGCACCATGACATTTGCACGGGGCTTATACAGTGACTAGGCAAGCTCAACTTCAAGCTCGCTCAGCCGATGCTCCAGTTCAGTCACGCTCGCATAACCCGGCGATACCACAAAGTACCGACCATCTTGCTCAAGCCACAATGCCGGAAAGGACTGAACCCCGATAGATCGTGCCCATACAAAATCAGCGGCAGTCTCCGTACGAATTTCTTCCGATGCCCAGCGCACTAAAAACTCATCCACACCGACCGACTGACCAGCAGTTTGCAGCGCCTCTGTCGCAATCTTTGCCAACACCACTCCCTGCGTCGTATCGTCACCGCGCGCATAAAAACCGTCTTGCAGCGCACGAAAAACCGCCAATAAGCCACCATCCTGAATAAAATGTCGCGCAGTCACCACCGCCCGGCACACCGGCTCAGTATCGTAAACAAAACCCTCCAAAGCCTTAAAGGCATCACGGTTAAACGGTAAACCGCTCAGACCCTCTACACGATTCCAGTGCTGAAGTCGAAAACGCTTACCGACTTCATCCAGCACGTCCGTAGCACCAGCACGTACCCCGCCTACCACAATCTCCAGACTCAAGTCTGGTGTACGTCGGATCAACGCCGTCAGCTCCTTACCAAAGCCATAGCACCACGAGCACATCGGATCACCCACATAGATCAGCTTCATTGTCAGCTACTCCCAAGAAATAAGCACCAATCAACCTCTCCACGCATAAACACCTTGCATCAGACGCGCCGCGATGAAGTGGAACTTGCGGACTTGGTCAGTCCATGACTTGACTATACAAATCTCTTCTCATGGCATACATCCACCGCCACGCATTTCACTTATTACACCGCGTATCGAAGCCACCCACATTAGCGACGAAGCGACCACCCCTCCCTCCCGACCAGAGCCTCCTGCGATTTACTGGATTGATTACACCGTGGATCAAAACAAGTGCGCTCGATGATATTTACACATTCACGACATCCCATTACAGTCGAGCCCCCCCTGGAAACTCACTCTCTTCCTCAAGGAGCACACATCATGACAACACGAGCCATCGAACAAAAACTCGCAGCACGCGGCTTAAGCCTCCCCAACCCACCAACACCCCTCGGCAACTACACCGCAGTGAGCCAAGCCGGCGACTTGCTGTTTATCTCAGGACAACTCCCCATTCAGGATGGCAAAATCGCCTACACCGGACGCGTCGGTGAACAGGTCACAGTTGAAGACGGAAAACTCGCCGCAGAGCTCGCCGCCTTAAACGTACTGGCTCAGATCTGCAAATATCTGGGTGGCTTTGAGCGCCTGCATCACATCGTGCGGATCGAAGGACATGTGAGTAGTGCGGATGGATTCTATAGTCAGCCCGCCGTGCTTGACGGGGCTTCGGATTTGTTTGCCGCAGTTTTAGGGGACAAAGCCGGTCATGCACGCTCCGCCTTCTCGCACAGCCAACTGCCGGGCAATGCCACGGTCGAACTGGTGGTCATCGCCCAGATCAAGGCTGAGGCTTAAGCGTGCTCTGCATGCTCGGTGGCATGGAAGCGCTGTTGATACTGCATCGGTGTCACGCCTAAGCGCCGTGTGAAAATCATGCGCATATGCGTGGCACTGTGGAAGCCACAGCGGTAGGCAATGGTTTTCATCGGCACATCTGTTTCCTCCAAGAGCTTCCTTGCGAAATCAATCCGCACCTGCTCAATAAACACCGATGGCGTCACCTGCGCATCCTTGGCAAACACCCGCGAAAAGGTGCGCCTGCCCACACCCACCGCATCCGCAATCTGCTCAACCGACAGCGTCTCAGAGATATGCTCAGTGACAAACTTCAGTACCTTGCCGACTATCGAAACCTCCTCCAGATCAGCCGCCTGATACGGGCTATATTGCGACTGCCCGCCATCGCGGCGGATATACACCACCAAGCGCTTTGCCACGCGCACCGCCAGCTCATGCCCCCAGTCTTCCGCGACTAACGACAAGCACAAATCAATCCCCGCCGTGACCCCCGCCGAAGTAAACATACGCCCATCACGAATAAAGATTTTGTCCGGCACCACACGCGTCAGCGGAAACTGCTCGGCCAGCAGCTTGGCATCACTCCAATGCGTCGTCGCATCGCGCCCATCCAACAAGCCCGCATGACCCAATAGAAACGCACCATTACACACCGAACCAAAGCGCCCCGCCTGCGCAGCCTGCTCTTGCAGCCATGCCAAAAATGCATGGTCAGGCTTCGAACCGGGCAATTGTGGGCCACCCGCCACCAGCAGTAAATCGCATTTTTCAGGATGACTCGAGTAGTCATTGGGCACATGCAGCGCCATGCCATTCGAGCACGTCACCATCCCAGCATGCAGCCCCACCACCGTCATCTCATACTGCTGATCAGCGGTGAGAAATGTATTCGCCTCTGCAAACACATCCAGCGGTCCTGCGACATCCAGTGCCTGCACCCCGTCGAATACAACCATCGTGATTTTCATTGTTGCCCCCAGCCACGCACGCAATTCCCTCAAGCGCCTACGATCAGACCCTGATGATCAATGAACTATATCTTAATTTAAAGCCATGTAATGAACGACTGAAGCAAGATCAAAGATGATTGAAAAAAGAAAAATAACACGAAGAAACTTCCCTGCTCTATTTAAAACAAAACCTGCTTTTATTATCACCCACACCACAATACTCTTAAAATAAGCACATGAATCATTAATATTCATCCAACCTGACCTATCACTCCATTATGGAGAATACATTGTCGCTTTATGGATATTAGATGTAGATTACGTAAAATTAGGTATAAACCAGTTATGTATATCAGATCAGTTATAATCAAAATCAACAATGTCACAAAATATATTTTTATATTAATTAGATATATAACATAAAAAACACCTTTATAAAAACCTAAAAAAACCTGCATAAATCCGATTACTTCCACTTCAAAAATTAACAAACACAATTCACCTTCATCGATTATTAAAGGCGTACACGCCCAAGGTTATTCAAATTTTAATATATTAAATTCAAATCACATCAGTTGGTTATTTTTTGGCAGATATGTTGCTTCATTAATCACACTATTCAACTCTTGCAATATGCGATGCGTTATACCGTTTAAATAGAGTCATGTCATACAAGCGTTTCGCAATCGATTTTTTGATTGCACCCAAAGGGGGTAAAGCCACTGCATGCAGTATTGGATAGTTTCATCTGGTGATTGCGTCATTCAGGTGCGTTTTTCTGGATGAACTTGATCTGGATGTCTTGATGAATGTTTGGTGAATGTATTGATGTCCTTTTTCTGATGTACTTTTTTGATAAACACGGAGTAATCATGCAATTTAAACAACCGAAATATGATGTGAGGAACTATCTACGTACCGCTACAGTCGCCGGAATTTTGGCTATCGCGAGTGCACCCTCTGCTTTTGCTGCGCAGTTCGGCGCCGATGTCGAAACACCAGCTCGTGCCGCTTGGCGCGACAACATGCATCAACTCAGTGTCCCTGAGGGCGAAGGCTGTTTTCATGCCTCCTACCCCAGCACCAAATGGGAAAAAGTGGCATGCGCCGCAGCACCCGGTTATCGCTCTAAACTCAGTATTGATCACCTAAAAGCCCTGCGTGCGAATCAAGCCCTGAGCAGTAACGAACAGGTGGTTGCGGGCAATGGCTATGACTTTGTCGCCCAGACCCCATCAGGCAACGTGTTTAGCAAAGTGGTTGGTACCTTCCCATCCGTAACCGGCGTCACCTCCGAAACAGGCGCAAATGTCCCATTCGGCTCAGGTGAAAGCGACGGCATCATCGGCACCAATGAATATACCCTCCAGCTCAATACCAACATATCGCATACCCCCGCTTGCGGCAGCTATACCAATTGCTTGGCATGGGTACAGTACGTGATGTCTACCAACACCCCAGCATCACTGACCAGCAGCACACTCACCAACAAAACCGAAGTTTTCGTCGAGTACTGGCTCTTTGACTACGGCACCAGCTCCAGATCCAAATGCCCTACAGGTTTCGTCAATGCCGGTCCAGATAGTACCAATGGCTTTGGTGGAGCAGGCGTAGACTGCGTACAAAACACGCCAGCGACTGTGGTCTATAACGGACAACTGCCGATCACCCAAATGGCCAATGTCAGCTTCTCTGGTTCAGTTGCCGCAAATGGCAACGACATCGCCACCGTGACCTATGGCGGTCAGGCATACTCCTCATCGGTTGCGGATAGCAAAACCGGTATGTCGAGTGGCTGGACACAGGCCGAGTACAATGTCGTGGGTAACGCAGGCGGATCACAAGCCCAGTTTAATGCCGGCTCTACCGTTGCCGTGAAACTTGCGCTGACCGACGGCTCTACTGCAGCACCAACCTGCCTTGCGCCATCAACCCGTTCTGGCACCACAGGTGAAACCAACAACCTGACACTGGGTTCAACCTGTACCGTAGGGAGCGGTGCGAGCCCATACATTCAGTTTACTGAGTCCAACTAAACGCAGCATGATCGCGGTTGGTTGAATGTCAAAAAAATGCCGAGATGGGAAAACCGTCTCGGCATTGTGATTTGACTAAGCACTTCGTATGCTGGTGAACTAAAGCCAAATCACTGTTTTGAATCTTTGGGGGGTGATCGAACATGAATGCATATGTTTATAAGCAATTAGTTTTCACTGCTCTTTGGGTCACCATTGCATTTATCATCTTATTTTTTATTAAATTTTATACCCACACGCTGTCAATATTCCTGCTCGTCGAATATCTAGCCATCATATTGGTTGGCTTAATCACGAGATACCTTGTGCTGAGAGATAAAAATCCGCAATAAGCGCTCTTCAGCCAAACCGCTACTGTTAGTATGGGAAAATTAAGGCTAATTGATCGAATTTTCCAAAATTAAATTTTATAATTTTTTTTGCACATTACTGTCATAAATGACCGCTAAGCTACAAAAAAAAGAAGTCGGCATCTTCATTCACGATACCAACTTCCCAGATCACGATAAGACTTGTGTCAGTTACTTAATGACAACGGGTGCCAATGATCGACCAGGCAACAACAACGAACCCAGCAGTGAGTTCATATATTTACAATTACTTGGCGGCGCTTTTTTGCCTTCAAAGCGATCATACAGCCATGGCAACATGCCTACCGCCCACACTCCCGCAGTAGCAGCGTGCTCAAAGGGTACCTCGGTGTATTGAATCTTTGTGCCATCCTTACAGAACTGCCGTACCAACGTACGTGCGTCTTCTGCAAGCATGACCCCATCACCCGCATTAGGTTTAAAGGTGCCATTGAGCACGCCCACACTACCTTGCGTGTAATAAATCGGAATAGTTGGTGACCCATAGCTTCCCGCGTTTACCGTGTTGGCCGCATCAATGATCGTCTTAAAGCTACTGTCAATCGTGCCAGTTTTTAAATAATTGCTCCATGCCGTTGCATACTCTGGTTTTAAAATTGATGAGAATTTCAGACCCAAGTACCTCGGCAGGATATAGGCCAAAGATTGATCTTGGATATCCTTGGCAACAGCGAGCCCCTTATCATTGAGATAAGGAGTCAAATCCAAGTCGTATGCTCGACTTAAACCTACCAACGCCGCTGGCGCAACGGCACCCCAGAGGATACTGCCATCCACATAATCGAGATTATGGATCGGGTCGATCAAATACCCACCAAAAGCAGCACCCACGAGTTGTTTATTGACTTCGGGTGCATAGGTTGGCGCCAGTTGGGCGGCCCATCCAGTACCAATTGCGCCACCGGAGTAGCCTATCATTGCGACCTTGCTAGAAGCAGTAAGCCCAATCTTGGTGCCAGAGCTGATCCCAACCGTGGAGGCATCGAAGTTGAGCACTGCGCGGATTGAATCTAAAGTGGTCATGCCATATTCTGGGCCAGCGGCGAAATCAGCAGTTACGCCCTGAGTATCGGGTACAATAATGGTATATCCCAATGCAGCCAGCGCCGCGAGTGGAATCGACTCACCACTGTAGACAATGGGCCCGAGATTGATGAGTTTGGTAATGTCTTTATCGCCAGCAATTACCTGAGATGGTGAATCTTTGGGATTCAACGAATCATAAGCAGACTGATAAGAAATAGCCTTGCCATTGCTCTTTGCGGGTAAAATGATGGATGTTACATTGACCACAGGTTGTCGCTGTGCATTATTCGTCCGGTAGAGTAACTGTACCGCAGTCGCGGCAGTCGGCACGCCCACGAGATGATAAGTGACAGTACGCTGTTTAAGGACAGTGCCCAATGGAATGGATACCAAGGGTTTGCTGTCGGTATAGCTGTAGAATGGATCAGTGATGGTGGCAGCATGCGCGCAGGTTACCCCTGAAGCGCTCAGCACGAGTGAAGCCAGCATGCCATAACGCATAGATATTTTTTTCATAAGCCAATCCTTGATTAAACGTTGGCCCACAGCGGTCGTGTTATACCATTGTGACTGTGGGATATTTTTATAGATGCTTAATAGATCAACATCCTGATTCATCTCATCAAGCCCTAGTCAGGATTGATTCATTAAGTCCATCGTGACTTTAATCAGAATAAAAAAAATACATAATGCGCGATCGCGCCATTCGTGCTGTCATTTAGCGTCAAACGCATGCTTAGGCTGTTCAAGAGATTTACGATATTCACTTGGGGTAATGCCCGTCCAGCGATAAAAAGCGCGGATAAAATTCGCACTGTTCTGATACCCCAACTTCACCGCGATATCATCCATTCTAAATTGGGTATTTTTCAGAAAATTCTGGGCATCCTTTAAGCGAGCCTCTTCGAGTAACTCTGAAAAACTCAAACCCACCTCGGTAAGCTTCCGAGTCAGCGTGCGAGCCGACATGCACAATTGATCAGCCAGACTCTGGATACTCGGATAAGCCCCCTCATGACAAATGACTAAGGCGCGAACATGATCAATCCAGTTGGTGAACAGTCCTAAGCGCGCCATCTCTAGCTCACAATGAGTCGTGGCAAAATGCACCAATGCCGGATTCGCCGTATGAATCGGCTGCTGGAGAATCTTGGCGGGAAAGCGAAACTGGTTGGCAGGCTGATTAAAGTGCAGCTCGGGCAAACGCTCCTTGTACGCTGCAAAATAATCGGGTTCAGGAAAATCAAAATACAATTCAAAGTGCTGATATTTCGTGGGTCGATACTCACCCAGCATCAAAGAGCGATAAATTTCTGCCGCATCAATGAGAAAATTTTCAACGATAAAAGTCCGAAAGCGCTCTAAGGGAAAGATCTCATGGAGGGTGATCACAACCGTGTCATTCTGGATTTCAAGCGTGGTTTCGAAGAAGGGATATTGCGTCCTCATATAGCGACGACCAAACTCAACGGCCTCCCATAGGGTGGTACTACTCATCAGACCCATGCCATATAGACCAATTTTAGCCAGATTACTGGCGAGTCCAATCTCAATCGCAAGGCTGGATTCTCTGATGATTTGCCGTAAATTATCCAGAAAAACTAGATGTTGCCAGACCTGAATATGCGCATTATTGGTATAAAGGTCAGTGACCGCAAGTCCTGTATTCGCCAGCAACTGCTCAGCGGTCGCACCTCGAAGTTCTGCAAATCGCAGCATGTAGCTTAGGTTCGAAGCGGAAAAAAGCGTTCCTTGATGTTTAAATTGCCTAATGACATCCATGACACATATCTCCAACCCAAACCGACTTTCTGGATGAACATGCAAAAGTCGATTCGCACTTTTAATTCACATTGTATTTTTTATGATCTCAACCACTGAGGCGCATGGCACTAATACCATAGAACGGTTGGTCAAAAATATGGTAATTAAGACAAGAATGAAGGGGCGTATAGTCAATTGGGGTGGATCACCGGGACCACCCGCTGCTTTTTGAGCTACTCTCGAAACCCCTGCTGCCGCACTTTCACAAACTTCTGATACCCAACCGAATCCACAAATACCGTAAATCCCACCTTCTGAAACCCCGGATACTTCATATCTAGATCAAAGTAGCTACCATGCGCCCCAAGGAAGATATCAGCAAGCAAAGACTTCAGCAGACTAAAGGTCTTCTCATAATCCGCCGCAATTTGTGGATAGACGTTGCTATCCAAGAGGTTGTAGCCCGGATTGAACCCCGTACTGCCGACGATACTTTAAAGTCTTGCCCGCCTCATTCACCTTCATCGTCCACGTGGTACAGCCCTTGCTACGGCCGGACTTCAGATGCGCGACTAGCTGTACCTCCAAGCTCCACCACATCGCCATGCGGTCGTTTTATACCATTGTGACTGCGGGATATTTCTATAGGGGCTTCAAAGATCAACATTCTGATTCATCTCATAAAGCCCTAGTCAAGATTGATTCATTCTGCCTATCGTGACTTTAATCAGAATAAAAAAAATACATAATGCGCGATCACGCCATTCGTGCTGTCATTTAGCGTCAAACGCATGCTTAGGCTGTTCAAGAGATTTACGATATTCACTTGGGGTAATGCCCGTCCAGCGATAAAAAGCGCAGATAAAATTCGCACTGTTCTGATACCCCAACTTCACCGCGATATCATCCACTCTAAATTGGGTATTTTTCAGAAAATTCTGGGCATCCTTTAAGCGAGCCTCTTCGAGTAACTGCTCTGCAGTCGCGCCTCGAAGTTCTGCGAATCGCAGCATGTAGCTCACGTTCGAAGCGAAAAAAAGCGTTCCCTGATGTTTAAAATGCTCGATGACATCCATGATCCATCTCTCCAACCCAAACCGACTTTCTGGATGAACACGCCAAAATCGATTCGCTCTTTTAATTCACTTTGTATTTTTTATGACCTCAATCACTGAGGCGCATGGCACTAACACCATAGAACGGTTGGTCAAAAATATGGCAATTAAGACAAGAATAGAGGGGCGTATTAGTCAATTGGGTGGGTCATCGCTAGTCCATACACGAATATAAAAGCTGGGTTTTCAGCTTTTATATCAATCCTGATATCGGTTTCATCCGCTATGAGAAAAAATGTAGGGAGCAGTAAGCTGAAGCACTTTAAAGCAGCCTGTATATAACAAACACTGACTCACTATTCAAAATCAATCCCTCGACTTTTCAAATACCCACAACCTTGCTCAATCTCCATAGAGAAATGAGCCTTCAAGTTAACGCGCTCATCTTTCATAAACACTAGTAGCCAATAAACCCACTCCGTATCATCCAAATCAATGGCTTTTTTTAACACGCGACTAAACGATGCGTGCAAAGGATCAATATCCATTTCAGATAAAAAGCCATACAAAACTGGAGATCCTGGCCAATTGATGTCCATGAAGCCCTCAAGTAATGGGTCTAGGTGGGCAATGACCAGATTTCTGGGTAAATAAGGCAACATCATTGCCAGATTCTCCCAATCGCTTCCACCCGACGGACTAATTAGCGATGAGAAGTCAATGGATTGATTATCCACCAACTGTTTAATCGTGAAGGCAAGTTCAATCACTGAATGAATATACAGCTCTTTCTCATGGAGCCTCTTAACGACCTCTTCCACTTCTAGCGATGGATTGATCATAAATCGTTTTCTACCTCTCGGATCGCACGGTTTGCGGGGTTTTACCCGTCCATGTCTGAAACGCGCGAGCAAAAGAATTAGAATCCTCAAAGCCTAATAGAAACGATATCTCGGCGCTCGACATTTCAGTATTGCGTAAATAATGGTGTGCCAGAGAATCGCGTAGCGTATCTAAAATTTGCTGAAAAGTTGTTCCTTCATCCTGCAACCGACGCTGCAATGTGCGCGTACTGACCGCCAGCCTTCGACTGACCATCAGCATAGAGACTTCGCCTGCTGGCAAGGCCTCAAGCAATGTACTCCGAACACGCTCGGCCATCCCCGCCGACCGATCGAGATCAGCCAGACGTTGACGCAAAGAAGGCTCAAAGAACAACCACATCTTGTGATTCTCAGTCAAAAAAGGACGCTCAATATCCGCAGCCGCAAACACCAAAGTCGCTAATGGCGCATCGGTCACGGGTATACCAAAATAGGACGTGTAAATAGCCGAAACGATATCAAGGCTTGGAGAGACGGGCCAACTCACCTGTAGCGGCTGGACAGGGCTGCGCGTTGCCAGTCGTGCCAGTTGGACAAATAACACCAGTTTAAACACCAGAAATACACTGGGCATCGTCTGTGTGTGGTCAAGAAAATCGATCGTCACCGTCGTATGCGCAGGCGTGTGCTTGACCTGTATCACCATTGGCGCAATCAACTTCACGTATTTAGCGATCCGTTCCAGCGCACTGCCCAAATTGGCACTGCACAACGCGGCGAAAAGCTCTGGATCAAACCAGTCTGATGACATCACTTTGGCAATTTGTAAGGGTGCTGGCACAGCCGCATCAATGGCGTCAGCCTCAGCTTCGATAGCCTCCCACAGTTTGGAGAAATCAATCGAGTTCAAGCGCACGTTTTGTCGTGTAAACAAATCCGCTGGCAACTGCGCACGGCGTAGCACTGGCGATGTTGCTAGACCTGCATCTTGCATCAATACACGCCAGCCCGGCCAAACGGCATACTCCAAAACAGAGTTGCGCTGACGACTCAGTGGAGGTTTATATTCAGTTTTCATGAACTCAGTCTAGGTTGCAGATCATGCCAACACAATAGCAAAGCGCGCCAAATCCTAAAAGTCATATTGGCGCGTTCCGCCGTTACGTTGGCGCGTTCCGCGAGTGCCAATAACTCAATTCATAGGCAAAGTACACCTTATCAGGTCGCATATTTTTGAAGAGCAAAACACCGCTACTCAGATATGCCATCAATAACCCTTTTGCTTTTGGAGAACTATAGACATGAAAAAGACCATTTTAATTACCGGTGCATCGTCAGGTTTTGGACTGCTGCTTGCCAACACCCTTCACCAGCAAGGTTTCAATGTCATCGGCACCAGTCGTGAACCCGAAAAATACGTAGGCAAAGTCTCATTCAAACTGCTACGTCTGAATATTGACGACGACCACTCCATCCAATCGTTCACGACCGAATTATTCCAACACACCAAACAGCTAGATGTATTGGTCAATAATGCCGGCTATATGGTCACAGGTATTGCCGAAGAAACCCCCATCGACTTGGGACGTCAGCAATTCGAAACCAACTTCTGGGGCACCGTCAAAGTCACCAATGCCTTACTCCCCTATTTCAGGGCGCAAAAGCATGGCCAAATCATCACTGTTAGCTCTATCGTAGGTTTAATCGGACCACCGAATTTATCCTTTTACTCGGCCTCCAAACACGCTGTTCAGGGTTACTTTAAATCCTTACGTTTTGAACTCGACCAATTCAACATCAAAGTCAACATGGTTGAGCCGGTTTGGTTTAAGACCAATCTTGCTCACAACGCTGTCTCCGCAGCCAATGGCAGTATCACGGATTACAACACTTATCGCAAAAAAGCCAATGCAGCAACGCAAAAGGGAATTGATCAAGCGGAGGCACCTGATGCCGTGGTCCATATGATTACCAAGCTGATTAACGCGAAAGAACCTAAGTTCAGCAATCCTGTAGGAAAAATGACAGGCATGATTCTTTTCCTGCAAAGCTACGCGCCCAAAATGTTTGAAAGTTCAATTCTGAAAAGTGTGGAAACTGCCTAATGAAATATTACCTTTGCAAATATATTCCACCACGGGCGGATTTTCTGGCGACCCTGTCACCCGATGAACAGGAATGGATGAGGCAACATGGCATTTTTCTCAATGAACGCCTCGACCAAGGTCTGATTGTTGCCCACGGCCCCGTGATGGATCCATCGGGCGGCTATGGGGTTTCACTCTACCAAATTCCTGATGACCAAGACATCGCAGCGCTCACAGCGGAAGATCCTATTATCAAAAATGGCTTGGGTCACTATGAGCACTACCCCATGCTTCATTTAAAAGCGCGTGGAGAATCATGATGACCACCACACGCATCACGGGCGTTTCAAGCGGCATGAAAAGCCTTTGAGCACACCCGAGGTATTCTGGCTGCTGGCTTTAGCAACGCCGCGCCAGCAGTACGCTATAAAGTCTGAAAAGTACAACGAAAACGAGGATGCATCTCATGCAGACGACCATTCGGGATCAAAGAAAGTACTCATTCATTAGAATGTTAGTAACGGGTGTATGTTTGACATTCAGTGCCGTCCAGACAGCGCTGGCTGCCGATTGGCAGATTGACCCCAGTCAAACCCATTTTCACTTTAAGACCCGCGGGCTGATACAGACTGAAGGGAGCTTTAGTCGATTTTCAGGTGCGATTAAAGGGGATGTGTTTGATCCCGCTCATTTGGAACTGACGTTTACGATACAGGCAGATAGTGCCAGTACAGGTTCAAGCATGACTGATGGCATGCTCAAGGGCAGTTCTTTTTTTAATGTTGAAAAATATCCAGAAATGACTTTTAAAACCACCCAAATCACTCAAGTAGATCCTGCGCACTCTAAGGTACGCGGTGAGTTAACCATGGTTGGTATCACCAAGCCTATTGAGTTTAAAGTCAATTTATCTACGCCATTAGTTGATCCGATTACGCACACAGTGACGATCAAAACCAGTACGTCTTTTCTACTTGATCGGAACCAATGGGGCATGAGTAGCTATGGATCTTTCGTCAATAAAAACATAGAAGTCCAAGTGGATAGTGCGATGGTTTCGAATAATGTAGACCCAGAAGTCATCGCAAAACTAACGGAGAAACCGTAAGCTGAGCATCCCCAAGTTTTGCGGGCTTCCAGAAGTCATGTTTCATACTGTCTGTTGCTGATTTTGGGTAAGGTCAGCGCTGACCAGTAGACGATGAAATGTTTCACAAACAGATGGATGGGTGTCTAGAATCTTGCTGGCTATTCAGGTAATGAAAAGAAGACATCCTCAATACCCAAAAATACCAGTCAGTTATGCACTGACTAGCATTACCCATATTAGAGTAGAGGGTGGTTTTTTAAACATACCATTTCATAAGTCGCGTAGATTCAGTCTTAGAAGTGATAACCCACTTTTAAGCCGTAAGCAATCGCGTGACTGTCTTTGAAGTCACCCGCATAGCTGGCAGCTTCGTTGCCAGGTACAGAGTGCGCACCTGATTCAGCTTTGGCATCGCCCACCCAGTAGTATTTTGCACCAAGTGATACATCCCAATCTTTTACAGGGGTGTAGCGTAAACCTAAGCCCAGGTTCCAATACCCTTCAGTTGGACCAAGTATTGCGCTTGGGTTGCCAGTACCACTGTCCCAACCCACAGACACAGTACCCGCAAATTGGTCATTAAGCTTACGACCTATGCCGACATCTGTAGACCATTGATCTTTAGCATAATCTATGAAGTTAAAGCCACCGGTATAGCCACCTTTACCCAACAGAGGCGATACAGCGGCAGCCACTTGACCAAATTGATAAGGGCGTAGCGAGAAGCTCTTCCAGTTCACCCAGCGGATGTTGGCAAATGCCACGGTGTCCGCCATGATGCCCGTTTGAAAATCTAAATTCACAGACTGTGGCGTAGTGATCTTGGTATCGACATTTGCATTAGTGTTGATCGCTCTTGCTTTACTGAGTGCACCTGCAATTGCGGCACGTTGCTGTGCTGGAACCAAAGCCAGAATACCGCCTAACTGTGCAATTGGGGCAGCTTGCAGCGCACTAATCACTGGCGTATTTTCATCTATTTGCGTTTCATGCTCGATTTCAGAGCGATAAGTAATAGCCGCTTTCAAAGCGATTTCTGGTTTTTCATACGCAACGCCGGCCAACCAGCCATAGGCATTATTACGCTTGATGTTTGCGCCATAGCCATTGAATAAACCGTAAACTGGGCCTCTTAAATCAATCTTCCCCTCTACTTCCTGATAAACCACACCACCATAGATGTTGAAGTTTACGGTGGGTTGATAACCGAAAAGTGCCGTATAGTCCCGAGTCTGTACAGTAACACGTGTACCGCCATCAATACGGGCACCCAATTGACTCATAGTAATTGGCAAGCTGCCCAGCACTTTATCCGTTGGCTTGGCTACAAAGTTGCTGTTGCCTGAGTAACTGGCATCAGCGCCAAATGGCTCATCAAAAAACAATCCAAAAGAAAACTGTTCGAACGGTTGCAATTTCAGTGCAAACGCTGGAAAACGGTAAGTATTGACCATATCGCCTGTGGCGTTGCCACTGGTATCACGACCTTCCACAGACGGATCCAGCACTCTAAGGCCAGCTTCAGCGTAGTTGCCTTTTTGAAAAAAAAACACTTATGGATTGGCCTGAGCGATCAAGTGCAGCAGCAAACAGACTGGTGGCAGGAAGGGTCGCTAAAACGATAGCAACAGAGAGGGACTTTATTCTCATGAGAGATCGATCCTTGATTGAATGTTTAAATAAAGTCAAAAATAACAGAGTGTAGCGAACCGTTGTTATTGACCAGAGAGTCTACTCACTCATTATTAATGAGTGAGGGTACAAGCCAGCTAATTTCAAACGATTTGCTTGCTGGCCGTATAGCGTTACAGGGTTGTCCAACCACCACCGAGCGCTTTGAATGCGGCGACAGCCGCACGTGCAGATTCGGTTTGCGCTTGCGCTCGCATATCAGTCGCACGTAATAAGTTCTCATCTGCTTGTAAAACTTCGCTAAAACTTACGACGCCTTTCTGGTATGCCACAAACGAGGCTCCTCTGGCTCGACTGAGCGAATCCACCCCCTGAGTGAGGATATCGGTCTGATCCTCGCGTTTTACCAAGGCCGAAAACGCGTTTTCTACGTCTTCTGTTGCACGTAGCATGGCAAGCCGATAACTGGCTAGCGCTTCAGCTTCCTGACCCTTGGCTAAATTGATCTGTGCATTGATGCGACCGAAATCAAATAAGCGCCAGCGAAGACCCAACACACCGGCAGCCTGACTTGCACCACCTGTGAACAGGTTGCCGCTTGATACCGATGTCGCGCTGCCAATCAATCCACTCAAGGAGAGTTTCGGATAATACTCAGCGATCGCCATACCGATACGAGCGTTCGAGGCAGCCAGGTGACGTTCCGCTACGATCAGATCAGGCCGACGTCTGAGCAAATCCCCCGGCGAGCCAGTCAATGCAATCTGCGGAGCAATTGGAATTGCAACGACATTCACTAACTCTTTTCGGTATTTACCGGGTGGTTTACCTAACATAACGTCAAGTGCATTCATGCTCGTATCCAACCCTGCTTCGAGGACTGGTACAGAAGCGCGCACTTGGGCTAGCGCACCCTCAGCCTGTCTCACTTGAAGTTCAGCTGCCAGTCCCTTACCATAAAGAAGATTCATAATTGAGAGCAGTTCTTGTTGCGTCTGCACTTGTCTGCGAGCAACGTCAAGGCGAGATTGTAGTCCTCGTATGCTGATGTAAATGTCAGCAGTCTGTGCCGCCACCGCTAGTCTTGTCGCCATAGCACCAGCTTCCGAAGCCTGATATTCTGCAAGTGCAGCTTCCCGTCCACGACGCACACCACCGAAAACGTCCAGTTCCCAACCTACACCAAGGTTGGCTTCATATGCGTTGCCGTAGCGATCGAAATTAGGCTGCGAATTCAAAACTTGTCCCAACGGTGTTTCAACGGACTGGTAGGCTCGAGTACTTTGAGCGTTGACGTTGCCGGAAGGTAGAAGTGCGGCATTTGCTGCGCCGAGCCCTGCTTGCGCTTGAGTGATGCGAGCAGATGCCTGTGCGAGATCCAGATTTTGCTCCAGTGCAAGCATGACAAAACGCGTGAGTTGTGGATCACCAAAGCCTTCCCACCACGCACTGAAGTCAGTGGCCGCTTTGGCATGCCTTTGCTCAATTGCAGTTTGACCTAAGTAATGATCTGGCATAGAAATGGTAGGTCGAATGTAATCCGGCCCAATAGCGCAACCTGCTAAAAGACTGGTTACAACAAGCATCAGAGGAGTGCGTTTGATAGGCATGGGCATCTTCCGCGAAGTGAAAAGATAAAATACTGAGTAACTATATTACAAATTAGTCACTCGTTGTGCAAATGAAATAAAAAAGGTAAGCTGTAAGACATGAACAAAGTAACCATTTCACCGGGTTCAGCCCGCGGCCCAGTCGATCACGATGTCCGAGATCAAATCATTGTTGCCGCTACCGAGCACTTTCGCTTGTACGGCTACGAGAAGACCACCGTCTCTGACCTTGCCAAGGCCATCGGCTTTTCCAAAGCCTATATCTACAAGTTCTTCGAGTCCAAACAGGCCATTGGTGAACTCATTTGCGCCAATTGCCTGCGTGAGATTGAAATGGATGTCACAAAAGCCATTGAGGGTGCTGATCACCCACCAGAAAAACTGCGCCGAATGTTTAAAACAGGTGTCGAGTCCAGTCTTCGTTTGTTCTTTGAAGATCGAAAGCTCTATGACATAGCCGCCTCAGCAGCCACCGAGAACTGGGAAACGGCAAGAGCCTATGAGGGTCGCATCAAGGCAATACTGCTGGATATCCTGCGTCAGGGACGTGAGAAAGAAGATTTTGAGCGCAAGACGCCGCTCGATGAGACCGTGATGGCGATATATTTGGTCATGCGCCCCTACCTTAATCCACTGCTCTTGCAGCACAATTTTGACTCCATGGATGACGCTCCAACCCAACTTTCAAGTCTCGTGCTCCGCAGCCTATCGCCATAAAAGAAGATTCAATATTGAAGTGACTATTGACAACATTGGTCACTAGTATCAAAATGGAAATCCTATAAAGTTTGACATGGGATTTCTATGCTCCGCCGTCTCGTTTTCTCTGCTGCCCTATCTGCATTGCCTCTTGCGTTGGTCTCTTGTGGCCAAAAAACGCCATCCGATCCCCGTACCGAAGCGCCGTTGGTACGTACAACGACCATTCAGGAAGCAGTTGCTACGTCACGCACGTTCACCGGAATCGTCGCCGCTCGAGTACAAAGCGATCTCGGTTTTCGGGTTTCTGGGAAGGTTTTGGAGCGACTGGTGGATACAGGGCAAGCCGTTAAGCGTGGGCAACCGCTTATGCGCATCGACCCTGTAGATCTCAAACTGACAGCCAATGCTCAGCAAGAAGCAGTCACCGCCGCGCGAGCACGAGCAAAGCAAACAGCAGAGGATGAGGCTCGCTACCGGGATCTGCGCGGAACAGGTGCAATATCAACTTCAGCCTACGACCAGATCAAAGCTGCGGCAGATGCAGCCAAAGCTCAACTCAGCGCGGCCGAAGCTCAGGCAGAAGTTGCTCGCAATGCCAGTCACTATGCAACGTTGGTGGCAGATACCGATGGCATCATCATGGAAACGCTTGCGGAACCCGGTCAAGTTGTCAGTGCGGGTCAGGTCGTAGTTCGTATAGCCCATGCTGGGAACCGCGAAGCCATCATCCAATTGCCTGAAACCTTACGCCCTCCCATTGGTTCATTTGGTCAAGCCACTCTCTTTGGCAAAGAAGGTATTACCGTTTCGACCAAACTCAGACAGCTTTCGGATGCCGCAGATCGACAAACGCGCACCTTTGAAGCCCGTTATGTGCTTAATGGAGAGCTATCCAACGCCCCACTGGGAGCTACCGTTACCATTCAGATTCCTGATGCAAATACTGCAAAAACGGACGCTTTGCGCGTCCCTATTGGTTCTCTATTTGACGCGGGCAAGGGGCCAGGAGTCTGGATAGTCGAAGGCAGTCCAGCAAAGGTTTCTTGGCATGCAGTCAAGGTTCAACGTTTGGATGATGATAGCGCTTATATCACTGGACCACTCAAACAAAGCGATCTCGTTGTCTCACTCGGTACGCACTTATTGCGCGAAGGTGAGCAAGTGCGGGTGGCGAGCCAAGCCGCTGTAGCATCGGGGGTGGGACAATGAAAGAAGGACGTTTTAATCTGTCTGCACTTGCCGTACGCGAACGCTCTATCACTTTATTTTTAATCTTCTTGATCTCGTTGGCTGGTCTTATTTCCTTCTTCAAACTTGGGCGGGCGGAAGATCCAGCATTCACGGTCAAAGTGATGACCATCATCACGGCTTGGCCAGGTGCTACCGCTCAGGAAATGCAAGACCAAGTTGCCGAAAAAATCGAAAAGCGCATGCAGGAATTGCGCTGGTATGACCGTACCGAGACCTACACTAGACCTGGTTTGGCTTTCACCACGTTGACTTTGCTCGATAGCACACCACCTGCAGAAGTGCAGGGAGAATTTTATCAAGCCAGAAAGAAGGTCAGTGATGAAGTCAATAATCTTCCTTCGGGCGTTATTGGGCCGATGGTCAATGACGAATATGCAGACGTCACCTTTGCCCTATTTGCCCTAAAGGCTAAGGGGGAACCACAGCGTTTGCTTGTACGCGACGCAGAGTCGTTACGTCAGCGGCTGCTACATGTGCCTGGTGTGAAGAAAGTTAATATTGTTGGAGAGCAGTCCGAGCGCGTATTTGTCGAATTCTCGCATGACCGACTCGCAACGCTAGGGGTCAGCCCACAAGAAGTATTTGCCGCACTTAATAGTCAGAATGTCCTAACACCGGCTGGCTCTGTGGAAACCAAGGGACCGGAGGTGTTCATTCGCCTTGACGGGGCTTTTGATGAGTTACAAAAGATCCGCGATACGCCGATCGTGGCGCAAGGCCGCACATTGAAATTATCAGACATTGCCACGGTCAAGCGCGGCTATGAAGATCCAGCAACCTTTATGATTCGCAACGACGGCGAACCAGCCCTGCTGCTTGGCATCGTCATGCGCGATGGTTGGAACGGGCTCGACCTCGGCAAGGCCCTAGATAAAGAAGTGGGAACCATTAACGCCGAAATGCCGCAAGGTATGGGGCTAACCAAGGTCACTGACCAATCCGTCAATATCAGTTCGTCAGTCAATGAATTCATGGTCAAGTTCTTCGCCGCGCTGCTAGTGGTCATGGTGGTGTGCTTTGTAAGCATGGGGTGGCGTGTTGGCATCGTGGTCGCTGCAGCTGTACCGCTCACCCTTGCGGCAGTCTTTGTGGTAATGGCCGCAACCGGTAAAAATTTCGACCGCATCACGTTGGGTTCTCTCATTCTGGGGCTGGGCCTGCTTGTAGATGATGCCATCATCGCCATCGAAATGATGGTGGTAAAGATGGAAGAGGGTTACAGCCGTATAGCCGCTTCAGCGTATGCTTGGAGCCATACTGCGGCACCAATGCTCTCGGGCACGTTGGTCACGGCTATCGGTTTTATGCCCAATGGCTTCGCTCGTTCCACTGCTGGCGAATACACGAGCAACATGTTCTGGATTGTCGGCATCGCACTGATCACGTCATGGGTTGTCGCAGTAGTATTTACACCTTATCTGGGTTTCAAACTACTGCCTGATCTAAAAAAGGTCGAAGGCGGTCATGACGCCCTCTACGATACGCCACGCTATAACCGCTTTCGCGAAGTACTGAAGCGCGTGATTGCACGCAAGTGGTTAGTCGCAGGTGCAGTCGTCGGCCTTTTCATTGTTGCTGTACTCGGCATGGCCGTCGTCAAGAAACAATTCTTCCCGATCTCCGACCGTCCCGAAGTGCTGGTCGAAGTGCAGATGCCTTATGGCACATCAATCGCTCAGACCAGTGCCACCTCAGCAAAGGTGGAGGCATGGCTGGCTAAACAGAAAGAAGCAAAGATTGTCACAGCCTATGTTGGTCAAGGTGCGCCGCGCTTCTACATGGCTATGGGGCCAGAACTGCCCGATCCATCGTTTGCAAAGATTGTGGTTCGCACAGACAACCAAGACGAGCGTGATGTGTTGAAAAACCGCTTGCGAAAGGTGATCGCCGATGGCCTCGCCCCTGAGGCACGTATACGTGTCACCCAACTCGTATTTGGTCCCTATTCACCGTTTCCTGTTGCCTACCGTGTCTCCGGGCCAGATCCAGACAAGCTACGCAAAATTGCGGCTGAAGTACAACAGGTCATGGACGCCAGTCCAATGATGCGTACAGTTAACAATGATTGGGGTACGCGTACGCCTACGTTGCACTTCACTTTACAGCAGGATCGACTACAAGCCTTAGGGTTATCTTCAAGCGCGGTGGCGCAACAACTACA
This sequence comes from Aquirhabdus parva, assembly GCF_003351745.1. NCBI lineage: Bacteria > Pseudomonadati > Pseudomonadota > Gammaproteobacteria > Moraxellales > Moraxellaceae > Aquirhabdus > Aquirhabdus parva. The sequence continues at coordinate 3,167,648 of NZ_CP031222.1, forward strand.
GTTCTTGCTGAGCGGTGTGCCACTGACTACCGTGCGCGAAGACATTCGCACGGTGCAAGTCATAGCCCGGTCTGCAGGTGATATCCGGCTCGACCCAACCAAGATCGCAGACTTTACGCTGACCAGTGCCAGCGGACAACGCATCCCGTTATCACAGGTAGGCACGGTTGATGTGCGTATGGAAGAACCGATCATACGCCGACGTGACCGGGTACCAACGATCACTGTTCGGGGTGACATCGCCGATGGCTTGCAACCACCAGATGTATCCAGCGCAATCACTCAACAGCTAAAGCCTATTATGGATAAGCTACCGGGCGGCTACCGCATCGAAGAGGCTGGATCTATCGAAGAATCAGCCAAAGCGACGAAAGCCATGTTGCCACTGTTTCCAATCATGCTGGCGGTAACACTGCTCATCATCATCTTTCAGGTGCGCTCGATCTCAGCGATGGTTATGGTCTTTCTGACGAGCCCACTTGGACTGATCGGGGTGGTACCCACTCTGATTTTGTTCCAGCAGCCCTTCGGCATTAATGCATTGGTTGGTCTGATTGCATTGTCAGGCATCCTGATGCGCAACACCCTGATCTTAATCGGACAGATTCACCATAACAAAGAGGCGGGATTGGACCCCTTTCATGCGGTTGTCGAGGCAACTGTGCAGCGTGCCAGACCGGTAGTGTTGACTGCACTCGCTGCGATCTTGGCCTTCATCCCTCTGACCCATTCGGTGTTCTGGGGCACGCTTGCCTACACGCTCATCGGCGGCACGTTTGCAGGCACGATTCTAACCCTCGTGTTCTTGCCTGCGATGTATTCAATCTGGTTCAAGATCAAGCCCATCCAATCGGACCGTTAATGCAATTTCATCTCAATTTACCCGTAGCGAAAGGAATTGTTATGTTGAGTCCTAATGTGGTTATTCATCGGCGTAGACAGGCGATGAAGACCACCCTAAAAATAAAACCCATGAGCCGAATCACCACTCTCATGGGTGCACTCCTTCTGCTATCAATTCGGCAGATCAGCCATGCAGAACTCACAGGACTAGATGATCAGCACCTTGCTGATGTGACAGGGCAAGCCCCGATCTATACCAGCTATATCGACCCTTCCGCAGCAGGTAATGCCAGTGGGCTCGGTTTCTATACCCTTGGGATCAACGGTACCGTTTCGCTCAATGCCAATATTGAACACCTCCAGCTCGGCTGCGGCGGCGTCAATGGTCCGGGCTGTGATATTGATTTGAGTCACGTCCGTTTAAGTGGCACCACACCGGGGCCCAGTGGTACTTATGCCGACTCCGATGCCGCACTGGGCAACCCCTTCCTGCAAATTGCGATCAAGAACCCAACCTCACTGGCCAACCGTCAAGTGGTCGGAATTGCCTTGGGGGCGCAGAGCGCACAGGCCTCACTATCTATCGGTGAAAATCCCACCCCCAATGTACCCGGCACAGTCGGCGGTAGTCCAGGAGGAGAAACGGGGATCAATGTATTAAGCGGGTCATTTCAAGCCTTGGTTCAAGATTTGCGTAATCCACTGGCGATTACCTTATTGGGTATCCCGCTCGCAACAGGGAATGCCTATGTCAAGGCGACACCCACTCAGCCCAGCTTACCCAGTACGCTGATGACTCAAGAGTCCGCTAATAACGTTCAAACCGGCGCGTACTATCAATACGTTTCGGGCAGTCGAATGACGGGCGTGGACTTAGGGAAAATAACGTTGGTTGTGCCCCAACTCAGCGTGCTCTTGCCATTTATCAATATCAGTATAGCTTCCGCCAGTGCAACCTATAGTCCTATCAACCTGATCGATATGCATAACCTGAATGTCTCCAGCAATAAAAACTCAGGATTACTACTCTCACTAAATAACCAAGCCATTCTGTGGCCGCAGGTCGGCACATTGGGGATATCAACGTTTCCCACCACAGCCCAAAGTTTGGATGCCAATGGCAATGTGGCGACCAGAGGCTATAACTCCAACGGCAACGCAATTACCACTGATCAACTGATGGCGCAAAAAGGCTGGTGGTTATCTGCCCCGCAAGCCAACATCGGTGATCCCGCCAATGGCTTTATTACCACCTCCCAAGCCAACGTGGACATTGTGACGGCGGGACTGGGTCTGGTGCTGGGCAATATTCCTGTGGCGTCGGTCAATACCCGCCAGATTCCCGTGCAAAACTGCTATGGGAGTCTCAAGTTTTGTTAAAACAGCATTCCGCGCTGGCCTATCGCCAAGGACTTATCGCCCTTTTTACATTGCTTGGCATGATGCCGATCGCACAAGGCTCGATGCTTGAGCGCTGTGCGGCACCAGAATCCAACTACCCCGCATACATCCATACGATGCTGTCGCGGATCGAACGCAATCCGCAGGACTCCAATACAGCAAGCATCGCCTTTATTATGGCGGCGGCAATCACTGTGAGATATAACATCCCCGTCGATGCCGAAAAGATTAGTACTTTGCTTAGCCACGAGACTCTGGGTATTCGGCCGATCAGCATGCTGGATATCAAGCGTGTCTTTACTCAGTTAGGCTTTCAGGTCGATGCCCGTAAAACCGAACGCTCCGAGGAAGTGCTGACCTTGAGTCATCAGATCCTCATCACCCAAGACCAGCAAAAGAACTTTGTGGCGCTGATCACAGCGTCCAGCAGCTATGCTTATTTAATCTATGGGATTGTGAATCAACAGGCGCTGATCTGCCCCATTCATAAATCGGTGTTTATAAAATCGTATACCACTGAGAAGTTTTTGGTTTTGGATTAAATCTTGTTTAACCCATCAAATTAGAACGTTTGCAAATTGAGCATGATTTCGATGGTGGCTATTTTTTCAATTGTCAGATGTAAATTGAACTTGTCTTAAAAACACAACGATAACGAGGATGCATCTCATGCAAACGACTATTCGGAATCAAAGAAAGTACAGAATGTTAGCAGCCAGTGTATTTTTGGCATTCAGTGTTGCCCAAGCGGCGCTGGCTGCCGATTGGCAGATTGACCCCAGTCAAACCCATTTTCACTTTAAGACCCGCGGGCTGATACAGACTGAAGGGAGCTTTAGTCGATTTTCAGGTGCGATTAAAGGGGATGTGTTTGATCCCGCTCATTTGGAACTGACGTTTATGATACAGGCAGATAGTGCCAGTACAGGTTCAAGCATGACTGATGGCATGCTCAAGGGCAGTTCATTTTTTAATGTTGAAAAATATCCAGAAATGACATTTAAAACCACCCAAATCACTCAAGTGGATCCTGCACACTCTATGGTGCAAGGTGAGTTAACCATGGTTGGAATCACCAAGCCTCTTGCGTTTAAGGTCAATTTATCCACGCCATGGGTTGATCCGAATACACACACGATGACGATCAAAATCAGTACGTCTTTTTTACTCAATCGTAACCAATGGGGCATGAGTAGCTATGGATCTTTCGTCAATAAAAACATAGAAGTCCAAGTGGATAGTGCAATGGTTTCGAGTAATGTAGATCCCACAGTCATCGCCAAACTAACGGTGAAGCCCTAAGCCCAATACCTTATAACAAATCATAAAAATATCTTAACTTGCTCTACGTCGAGTAATTTTTTTTCGACCCTGAACCAATTGCTTTGAACTGTGCCGCATACCAAATGATTTCCATAATGCCTAATTGATCAATTGTGCGAAACCCAGTCTTAATGGGTTGAGTAATGTTCATTGTCATAAAATACATTCCTGTCCTATCAATTTATCAGGGAAGTCGTCATCTGAATGGGCTTAAATATCCAAGACGATGTCTGATTTTGCAAAGCTATTGCACAACGTAATCGAGCTATTTTCTTGACTGCTGATTTTATCATTCATCAGTGTTTGCCCACTGGTTTTCGTACAAACACAGGCTTTACATAAACCGCGTTTACAGCCTGACGGTAATGACAATCCTGCTTTTTCAGTGGCTTCTAACAAAGTAATCGTACTGTCGATGACAATTTGTCGATTACTTTTGCTCAGCATAATCGTGTACTGCATCCCATCCGATACAGCACGTTTGATTTCAGGGGTCGTAAAGCTTTCATGGTGGAACTGTTCGGCAGGAACACCTAATTGTGTGAGATATTGCTTGGCTAATTGAATGACGATCGGCGGTGAACAAACAAAATAATTATAAGCAGCGACATCCCCGAGTAACCCCTCTAGCAAATCAGAACTAAGTCGGCCTTCGATCATATCGACTGATGCATCCGTGTGTTGATCACAAATGAAATATATTTTGAGTTGTGAACGTTTCGCCAATTTCTTCAATTCAGGTTCAAAAATGACGGATTGAGGGTTGCGGTTAAAATAGAGCAAGGTTGCTGGTTTATTCGGATTCTCATGAACATGCTTTTCGATCAAGCTAATAATCGGTGTAATACCAACACCACCAGCAATATAGACAGGCGCTAACGCAGAGTCATTAGCCACAAAGCCACTGTCATTTTGTGGCAGTCCAATGAGGGTAACGATATCGCCTGCCTTGACGTGATCATTGATATGGTTCGAGATCAGACCATGATCAACGCGCTTGACGGTAATGTTCATCGTTTGTGAGTAGTTGGCATCAGAGGTTAAGCTGTATTGGCGGACATAATCCACGTTATCAATCGTAAACCTCACCGAAAGATACGCACCAGCTTCCCAGATAACCTCTTCCCATCCCTCTGGTTTTTGCAGGTGGATTGAAAGGGCTTGTCCATTCGCCTCAATACGAGTGCTCACTACTTTTGCAGGGACATTATAAAATCTGGGAGCTTTGAAGTAAGTGTAGATATCTGGTGTTTTAAACTGAAAACCATTTTTCAGTCGCTGAAACAGCTCTTTGGGTTTACGGAGTAAACTGATTGGATCAGCCACTTCTCTGTCGCCAATCGGTGGCATCCACTCAAACATCGACTTGATGATATGCTTTGTAGAATCTTCAAATGCAATCGTATTGTAGGGGAGATCATACTTCGCCAATATAGCTTTGACTTCTCCCACAATTTCACGCTGACGATTACACGGTAGGTCAGGAAATAAATGGTGTTCAAGGTGTGTGGTTAACCCACCGTAAAACACCTCAAAATCAGGTGGATTAGCAAATGACACCTCTTGATCTAGAATATTTTTAAAGTATGCATTCAGCCGGTGACTCGGCGTGAAGTTAGTCGTTCCATAAATTTGGCGAATGAAATATTGTTCTTCGGTCTCATGATCTCCCGTGTCGGCGAACAGCTTTACATTTGGGGCATGGTGTTCCAATGCTAAAATGAACGCAACAAAATCCGAACCCAATGTTGCCCCAAGGTAATTGCCAAACAGAGTGTGGAGTAAGCGGCTTGGTTTAGCAGCTAAGGGTTCTTTGATGTAATTTTTTAAAGCATGTTTTTTAACCAGTGCAATACTTTTAGTAAAAGTTGCCTTACTCAATACTTTACGCCCTTGGGTGCGTGCAGCAGACGTAGCCGTAAAGATCGTAAAGGGCAGACTACTGAATGTCGCTAACGCAAAAAACGCTGGTTGTATCGCATGATGTCCATACCAAGATTGCGATGCGAAAAAACGCATAAAGGAATAGCCGATATCATGGTCCTTTCCTACAATGTTGGTAAATGGATGATGGTTTTGATGATGCATCGTTTTCCATTCTTCAGGATCAATCAAAAAGTTCCATTCAAATTTGTCTGAATGATATTGACCCGCATTGGCGAGGTGGTTGTAGCCACCGTGCATAATGTTGTGCCCCAACTCTGAAAACTCGAGCAAGCTGTGCAACATGTATAAAATCACGCCATGTTTAAATGCATTTTTTGACTCTCCGTTTTGCAACAGCTCTAAACTTCTCGCCTTAATCGCTTTTGAATAAGCATCTATTTTTTCAATATGACGAATATCCTCATCGCCAATTTTGGCTTTGGTGCGCGCATAGAGATCATGTAGATCATCAACCAGCCCACTGCGATCAACGAACATTGCATTGATTGGAACCGCATTCATGATTTCAGTATTCAATGTGTTCATAGTCTTTCTCAAAGAGTTGGCAGTTGGAAGAAATGATTGAGAATTGGCATGAGCGGATCAGCTTCGCCCCAATAGTCTTGAGCCTGAGTACCTAGCGCTAGGCGGTTTAGTTCACCCATGAATATGTGGGCAATTGCTGCACGGATAAGATCGTGAGAATGATGTTGTCCTCCTCCTGCTTTTATGACCAGCCGCGTGATCAATCCCAACAGGTCTTGGAAAATCTTTTTAAGGGGTTCAACAACGGGTTTGGTCAGTAGCACATGTGCGACCACTGCGGAAGTACCTGGCTCATCCTTTTCGAGTTGACGCAGTGCTAAGGCGATACTACGAATGGTTTCAGCATAATTATCTTCATTGGCTTGTGCCACGCGTAGAACACGAGCGCTTGCATTATTGACCGCCTGCTCAAAGACAGCATCGAGTAGAACTTTCTTGGATCCAAAGTGATGAAGGATGGCAGTGCGAGTAAGGCCGCATCGTTTTCCGATGTCTTCAAGACGTGCGGCGTGACTTTGGTCGGCAAACTCTAAGCGCGCCGCGTTAAGAATTTTTTCAAAGGTGATGATCTCACCTTCAAATTTTCTGGGTCTAGCCATACCGGATATCGCCTTAATTAATTAACTTACTTTAAAGTAAGTTAAATTTAAAAGCAGAAGAAGTCAATCATTTTTTCAAATGAGGCGTGTTTGGCATGTTGGAAAGAGGGTATTCAAATATAAGAAAACGAATGGGGGTTGTTATGCTTGGCGGCTGCTAAGAAATGGGTTGGACTACTGACGGCAGAATGATCAGCCCACCACGACACTGGTATCGGGTTCATCCGTTATGGGAATAAAATGAGGTACTTTCAGGGGATGAGGGTGGATCCAATTAAATTCAACATGATCAAATATACTCAGCATCGAACTCAATACGATTCAGGCATATCAGCCCCTTGAGCGAATACCTCACCGCCCCGCCCGCTGCTTCGCTAACTCCTCCCGAAACCCCAGCTCCCGCTCTTTCACAAACTGCTGATACCCCACCGGATCCACAAAAGCCGTAAACCCAACTTTCTGATAGCGCGGATACTTCGCCTCCAGATCAAAGTAGCCACCATGCGCGCCAAGGAAAATATCGGTAGGTAAAGACTTCAACACCCTAAAGGTCTTTTCATAATCCGCCGCCATCTGCGGATAAACTTTGCTATCCACGAGGTTATAACCCGGATTAATCCCCGTACTACCGACGATCACCACGTTATAAGTCTTGCCTCCCTCAGTCACCTTCATCGTCCATGTGGTGCAGCCCTTGGTATGGCCGGGCGTCAGATGCGCAACGAGCTCCGTACCACCAAGCTTCACCACATCACCATCATGCAGCACCCGATCCACATGGGTTGGGGCGTACTTTGGCGTGGTGGGATCATTGCCATAGGCAAAGTCAGTCTTACCGCCCGACTCCACCACCGACACATCCTCATCCATCACCTCATACTTCGCACCCGTCAGGGTCTTGATTCGGTTACTCCCCGCATCATGATCACGGTGTGCATGGCTGATCAGCAGGATTTTGATATCCGAAAACTTAAAGCCCAGCTTCTCGACACTGGCGCGAATCTGCGGCACGGTTTCCTCCAGATTGCTATTAATCAGGATATTGCCTTGCGGTGTGGTGACGAGATAGCTTGCAAGGTCTTTACCGCCCACATAGTAGAGATTGCCTGCGATCTTGAAGGGTGGAAATGGTGCCGTCCATTCAGGTGGATTCTGGGCAGAGGCACGACCGACGCTAAGAACAGTCAAACAGAGACTGATCAGGATCATCAGTAGACGTGAACGTTTTTTTTGCATGGGGTAACACTCCAAAACGGTGAGGTGATTGTGGGGTAACAATTCGTCTATATCCACAAAATAAACGCATTAATCCTAGATACTTACATATCTTTTTATGTCATATTCGACCTCATGATTAACCCACTTTATTTTATTGAGATACCCATGATCAAGCGCCGTTTCGCGCATACATGCGTTATAGCATGTGCCCTTTTATTCGCGCAGGGGATGAATGCTGCTGCATCAACCATCACCACCACGGAGGATGCGGCCATCCAAGCATTGCAAAAAGCCGCCTCCGAAGGCGATGTCTATGCTCAGCGTGATCTGGGCTATCGCTATCGTGACGGCTTAGGCGTTGCAGCGAATCCGACCACCGCATATGAATACTTTCTACAAGCCGCGCAGCAAGGCGATCGCGATGCCATGGCTACCGTGGCAGAGATATACCGCATGGGTCAAGGCACCGAAACCAACCCCACTGAAGCTTTTAATTGGTATAAAAAAGCCGCCGAAAGCGGGGACCCGATGTCCCAATTCGCTCTAGCGCTGCTTTACAAAAGTGGCTCAGGCACAGAGGTCAACATCCCCGAAGCCATTCGTTGGTATCGCCAATCCGCCGAGCAAGGGGTTGCGGCAGCGCAATATAATTTGAGCTACATGACCGCGACAGGGCATGACCTCCCCAAAGATTATGTCGAAGCCTACTCAAGAATCATCATCGTCATCGCCTTAGCGGGTGACCGAATGTTGCTACTCACCGCCATGGCCAAGGACACGAAGTCATTTCTCGCCGCACGCATGACCAAGCCGCAAATCAAGCGCGCCAAGCTGCGCGCCGCCGCATGGCTCGCTGATCACCCACCAGCCGAGTACGCCAACATCAATGTCCAGCGCAGCGATACTACTCAAAAGACACCTTAAAGCTCATCCACACGCATGATACAAAAGCCAGCGAACCCACCTTCAAAACCAAAAAAATCGCCCAACTTCCGTCAGGCGATTTTTTTATATTGGCAGACTTCTACAGCCCTTACATGAACTTGTAAGTACCACGTAAGAAGATCACACGACCCAGCGGATCGGTATAGCGTGGATCGTAGCCCACTTGCAACTGATCTTGTTGATTGGTTGCAGGTGGGTTCTTGTTGAACAAGTTCTTCACACCCAAGGTCAGCGTTGCATTCTTAAATCCAGAATACGTACCTGACAGGTTGTAGCGCATATAAGAACCTACACTGCGATCATCCGCACCATCGGTACCGGTCAGGTTTTGATCCTTATAACCCGTTTGGAAGGTTTGTTGCAGCACTGCGCTCCAATCCCCGTTTTTCCAGTTCAGACCCGCAGTATGGCGCCAGCGAGAGATCGGATTGGTTCCAGCATAAACACCCGCTCTTTGCTCGTAAGGACCATTTTCTTCGGTTTGATACTTGTAGCTTTGTACCAAAGTACCATCCAGACTTAGGTTAAAACGACCCACTGGGGTCTCTGGCAAGCGCCAGTCAAAGCTGAAATCCACACCCGAAGTACGGCTGTTGCCCAAGTTGAAATTGGTGTTGGTCACATAGTTCAATGAACCATCGGGATTGCGGACATACAAGCCTGAATATTTTTCATAGTCATTGAAAATATCCGCTTCTGACAGCGTATCCACTTGATGCTTCAGCAGCACATTAAAGTAGTCGATCGATACCGTGACATCTTTAACCGGCTGAATCACCGTACCAAAACCATATGAACGTGAAGTCTCTGGCTTAAGATCGGTATTACCACCGGTCAATTGATACAACTGCTGTTTACAGTCACGTGACGCTACGCCGTTTGGTGCAACCACGCCGCCTGGACAGAGCACTGGATCGCTGTACTTACCAGCGGTTAAGCCACGGGTGTTTTCACTGTGCAGTTCATATAAGCTCGGTGCGCGGAAACCCGTGCTATACGAGGTACGGAACATCACTTCTTTCATCGGTTCCCAACGGAAAGACACTTTCGGATTGGTACTGCCACCGACATCGCTATAACGGTCATAACGCACCGCGAATTGCGCTTCCAAGGTTTTCAGGATTGGTACATGCAGTTCAGTAAAGACCGCACTGATGTCACGGCTGCCTTCTCTGCCATTGGCATCTTGCAGGGACAAGCCATTACTAACCGCTGTGATGTCGCGGTTGTAATCAAAGCTCATCTTCTCATGACGGTAAGAGGTTCCGAGCGCAAAGCCCACACCACCGGCTGGCAATTGGAATATTTCACGGCTGATTTTGAAGTCAGCACCGACCGAAGTCGATTTCGCATTGATAAACGTGCCTTTTAGGCCTGAAGCGGCATAGACATCTGGGTCGCCTGCCGCTTGTGGACCAAAGGGATTCAGCGTACCGTTTTCCACCGCTTGCTGGATCAAATCGCTATTCAAATAACCAGCCACTACACGGCTCTTCGCCGTAGAACGGTTCAATGCGATACCACCGTCATAGTCCCAGCCATATTGCGTGCCGTCTGCGGTGAAGAGCAAGCGATCAGCAACGTTATAGCTTTCGTCTTGGCGCACACCTGCATCCACGGTACGGAAGTTCACTGCCAAAGGTTGACCTGTAACACCATCAATGCCTGGAGTAATGCCATTGCCTGGATAGTATTTGCTTGAAGCGTTGATCGTCGTGCCAGCCCATGAAATATCCGCAGCAGAGGTATTACCCACTTCACTTTGCGCGTGGATATATTCCACACCCAACTTATTGTTCTCATCCAGCTTCAGAGTGCCTTTACCCAAAAAGCTAAACTGCTTGCTTTGCGGCACAATGTTCGCAAGTGCAGGATAGTTATAACGGCAGGTGCCATCCCCTGTTGGATTGGAGAAAGGCGGTTTACAAGTGTCACCAAAAGGATTGGCATACACTTTTGGTACCTTGCTGGTCACGTTGGCTGGGAATGAGTTACCACTGGTCGAATCCAGACCCAGATCAGGACGGATACCGCCTTGGCTGGTGAAACTGCGATCGATTGCACTGAGCGGTTGTTGTTGTTGGAAATCCACAACACCAAATACGTTATAGCCGTCGCTGTCGAGATCACCATGACCGCCAGTCAAGTTGAAATGGGTTGAGCTGCCACCACCGCTATGGGTCGGATCGCTGCCCTCTACAGAACCAATCAGACCTTGATAAGAACGCTTGGTGATAAAGTTGATTACACCAGCAACCGCATCCGCACCGTAAATCGCCGATGCACCGTCCTTAAGCACTTCGATGCGATCAAGGGCATCCAGCGGAATGATATTCAGATCAACAGCTGCACCATCATTCGGGCTGGTCGGCATACGGCGGCCATTAAGCAAAACCAGCGTATGGCTACTGCCCAGACCGCGCATGTCAGCAGCAGCGCCCACACCACCGGTACCGCCCACGTTGCTGGCGACGGTGATTTGGGTTTGCACTGCAGAAATTGAGCTTAATGCTTCAGACGCGGTGGTGATGCCGAGCTTGGCAAGATCCGCGGTTTTAATCACGGTAATGGGAGAGGTACTTTGTGCCGCAACGCCCTTAATCGATGACCCTGTCACTTCTACCCGCTGCACGGCGTCTTCTGCATACGCATGCGCAGCCATTAAACCTAACCCCACGGACACACTGCCCGTGAAGATCACTCGAAGTGATTGAGATAACCGATTTTGTTTCATTGCGATGACCGCTCCTTTGGTATAAACCTTTTCAAAAAAACAACACTACTGTCATTTTTCATTCATTATTAACCAAACGGTAACTTATATGGACTAAATGGTCAACATTAAGTGAACCAAAACTGTGCATGCAATAGACGAACGGTATGACGCATCCGTTCAAAGGCACCAAAAAAAAGCGCCGAAGAAAGCGCTTTAGAAGGCTATTTTAGACGGGCACGTCGCTAGCCGCCGCATCGCCCAATCCGCACGCGGCTCAGACTCCATTTTGGCCAGACCTTGCGGCATCGCTGTGCCCAGTAAGATAAATTGCCAGCAATTCTGCGTTTGCTCATCACGCAGGATTACGGCTTGATGCAGATCAACGCGCAGAGGCACGCGTTGTTTGAGGAGGTAAACATAATCCACATAGACCTTACCCAGTGTCTGACCGGGCAATAACTGACTGCCCAGCCCACCGTTTGCGGTCAGTATTAACCACGGTGCAGACTCGCTGGGCTTACGAAAAGTGACACGCTGAATCGGTCCGGCAGGATGCACCATCGTTTGAGCGCTCACGTATTGCGGCGCCAAACGTTGCGGAAGCTGCTGCGGCCATGGACTGATCCATACCGCATGCTGATCCAGCTTAAAGCGTAAGTCGCCTTTCGCGGTGCGTTGGAAGCGTTTAACCAACGCCTCCTCCGAACCTTGATCGAGCGTCGGCACACCGGTGATATCCAATACCGCCGCAGGAACCTGAAAACTCAGCCCCAGCAGCAGCAAGCCCATCCCTCGCCATGCCATATTCACCATAACGCCACCTCTTATTGGCTACTCAATTGCTTGAAGTGCGCCAAAACATGGGCTGGCAATGCGTCTTCAGTTTGCACTCGACTGGTTTTCACCAGCGGAGGTTGATATCCGCCAATGCCATAACTTTGCGCAACGCCCACCAAGTTATAGTTCTTACCGGTGACCAATGCCAGATGACCCCAATCATTGAAATCATGCAGCACCGCATAGATCGGATTACCAAAGTTATCGGTCTGGCCGGTAATCGAATACTGATAGGCGGCATTTTGTCTCACGCCATCATAATTCCAATCACCAAACACCGCCGCACCCACCCCCGCACCGCGTCCGATATACGACCCTTCGTTCAATGCACCTTCATCCATATTACTGCTTGAACCATCCGAATAATCCAGTTTAAAGGTATTGGTAGTCGGGCCATGCGGGAGTGCCGTGTAGGGGTACGAATAGGCGTTATAGGTCGTTCCCGGATTACTGGTATTGGGTACAACGATGCCATAATAATCATTGAGTTGCAGATAGTAGCGCTCTACGGCATCACTATTGGTGCCCGAAGTCGGCACACCAGAGAGCTGATAGAGATAGTTCATGATACTGACATAGTTGGGTTTGTAATTGACATACAGCTCATCCCCACCATGTCTTAAGCTCAAGCTATGACCCACTTCATGCATCAAGGTTGCGGCTTGGAAATTGGTGCGCATTTGCTGGCCATTGGCATTTAAAGGATCGGTCAGGAAACCATGCAGCGTCACCAGCACTTTATTGCCCGGTAATTCTGAAATCCCTGAAGATGAAGAACTGCCATCCGCTGCAATCGACGATGCAAACATCGCATAGCGGAAGAAAGCGCGACGACGCGGATCGACGTTTTGCGTATAGTAACTAAACAACGTATTACAGCCTGCACTCGGCACCGAGACTTGCGTACAGCTGGAGAAAGGACGTTCGTGGCTCTTGCCTTCCAGATTGTAATGTGCGCTATCCACGTTGGCAGAATAGATCGTGCCGGCATCAAAGTGCACGGCAATCTGATGCGGCGTGAACGCATCAACCATTTTAGTCAGTGCGGCCTCAGCGGGCACAATCACCGACTCTTTGGTTCCTGTCGCTGGATTGGCCGCCAGATAGTCCACTTGAATAAACATATCTTTACGTCCCGGACGCGCGCCCATGGTATAGAGGTCTAAACCAGCAAAAGTACCGCCAGCCACTTTGGCGGTATCGGGAATGCCGTCATGATCACTGTCCACTACGCCTGCCGCCACATCATTGGGGCCACCTGAAGTTGGAAAGTTGACCAAGGTCCAATCCGCTTTGGTCTTTGAGACATTAAATGCACTGGTCAGACGCACAATCGACTGATCATGAGTATCCAATGGATCAACGGATTGACTGCCAACATAATTGGCTGCTGGAGTCGCAAAGGCTGGCACATTGGCGCCCGACCATGCGCCTGCCGTCAATGGTGACGTTGTGCTGCTGCCAAAGCGGACAAAGTCTAGCGTCTTTGCGGCAACCGTTGCCGTCTTTACCGATTGCAGTTCAATGAAGCCCGAAGCATTATCCCAATACGGCAAATAGGTCTTGGTGGAATCAAGGATATACACCACCTTACTGTTTTCATTGACGTAAGTGTTTTTCAGCTCAGGTGATTTTCGACCCGCCAGCACCACATAACCGTGGGCAGGAATCGACACCTTTGGTAGCGCAAAACTCACTGACTGACTGATTGACGTCGGATCATTTAATTTAAGACCGCCGGTACGCAACACATAATCCTGCAAGCGCACGGCTACATTCTGGTTGTTATATAGCTCGACCCACGCCACGCTATTGTTGGTCGTGCCCGCATCGTAATCTTTATCCTTACGGAAATTGCCTGCCACCTCACTGATATATAGTCCCGCAGGCACCACCGCTGGTGCCGCTTTCACTACTGCAGTACCAGTGGTTTGTTTCGCCGCAGAACTCGCCATTGATGACGGTGCTGATGCGCTATCCCCACCTTCCCCACACCCGACCAACATGATCGCTAACATCAATGGTGTGACTTTCCCCAGTTGCATTGTTATGCGTTGTTGCATATTTATGACCCTAAATTAAGTGATTATTCATGCAAGCCAACTTCCCTGTGAATTGACCTGTCCGCGAATGTAACTAGCAAAACCCAGACCACTCTTGACCTTTTGGTATGAAATATTTTACCCAATGGAACGTAGTGTGATGCAAAACACAAAACACCAACCCCAAGGTTGGCATTTTGATTACGCCCCTGCGAAAAGGCACTTACTTCTACAGGCTTATAACCTGATAAGATCGTCCTATTGCGCACTGATCGCTTTCATATTCGCCAAGACTTGCGGCGGTAACACATCCTCACGCTGGATTTGACTGGTCTTCACGACGGGTTTAGGTCTGTTTTTGCCCACTGCACTCTTCAGGCTCACCCCTAAGCTCCCACTAACCGATCCGCTATAGTCCTTACCCGTGACCAAAGCCAGATGTCCCCAATCATTAAAGTCATGTATTACGCCATAGTAGGGATTGCCGAAATCATCTGTCCGACCAGTCAGGGAGTACGAATAGGTCGCATTTTGCTTCACCGCATCCATATTCCAGTCGCCATAGGCATTGGCATCCGTCCCGGCGCCATGTCCCACATAGTCCGCCTCACTGAGCGCACTTTCATCCAGATTTGCACTGGTGCCACTGGAATAATCGATGACAAAGTCATTGGTTGCTGGTCCATGAGGAATCAGACTTTGACTATAGGTATATGCAGCGTAGGTTGTCCCAGGCACACTGTTATTCGGCACCTCTACGCCGTTATACCAATTTTGACGTGAATAATAGCGCTCTATGGCATCGTCGCCGGTAAAGTTGGTCGGCACGCCTGAAAGTTGATACAAATAGTTCATGATACTCAAATAGTTAGGCTTAAAATTGACCGCCAACTCATCACCACCATGCATCAAACTTAAGCTATGCCCGAACTCATGCATCAGTGTCGCCGCTTGCCAGTTAATACGCATCAACTTACCTGCCGCACTCAGATTGTTTGCGAGGAAGCCACCCAGCGTGACCAGCACTTTATTGCCCGGCAACTCAGACACGCCAGAAGACCCCGCTTTACCATTCGACTGCTGCGAAGACGCGATCATGCCATAGCGGAAAAAAGCTCTCCGGCGTGGATCGACATTTTGCGTGTAATATTGATAGAGCGACGTACAACCTGCATCCACAGATGTTCTTTGATAATCAGTGGTATTGGTCATTTGCGCACACTTGTTAAAAGCGCGCTGATGACTGAGACCATCGAGGTTATAATGGCTCGCATCAATATTCGCGGCAAATAAGTTGCCCACATCAAAATGCACTGCGACCTGATGCGGACTAAAGGCATTGACCATTTTGGTGATCGCACTTTCTTGCAATTGACGCGCGGAATCCTGTGTCGTCACACTCGAATCATTACCCATGTAATCCAGCTGTATAAACATATCCTGCTGACCCGGACGCGCACCTAGCGTATAGAGATCCAAGCCTGCATACGTACCGCCTGCCACTTTGGCACTATCGGGGATACCGTCATGGTCACTGTCTACCACACCGGCCGCGACATCATTGGGTCCACCCGAGGTTGGGAAGTTAACCTGTGTCCAATCCGCGCTCGTTTTCGATGCTGCAAAAGCATTGGTCAGACGGACAATCGATTGCTCATGGGTATCCAGTGGGTCTAAAGACTGACTGCCCACATAGCCTGCCGCAGGAGTGGCAAAAGCAGGAACGTTACTGCCTACCCAAGCGCCTGCCGTTAAAGGCGCAGTTGCACTGGAACCAAAGCGCACAAAATCAACCGTCTTCGCCGCAGTCGTGGTCGTTTTAGCCGCTTGCAGTTCAATAAAGCCCGAAGCATTATCCCAATACGGCAAATAGGTATTGGTTGCATCCTTGATATAAATCACTTGGCTTGCGCTATTGACCGTCGAATTCAACAGAAAATTCGATTTTTTACCCGCAATCACCACATAGCCATTGGCGGGGATCACCACATTCGGTAGAACATAATTCACGGATGCACTGGTGACCGTTGGATCGCTGGCTTTTAGCCCACCCGTACGCAGCACATAATCTTTGAGATTCACCGACACATTTTGTTTGTTATACAGCTCGACCCACGCCACGCTATTCTTTGACGTCCCTGCATCGTAATCTTTATCCTTACGGAAGTTACCTGCCACCTCACTGATATACAGACCGGCGGGTACAGCAGCCGCAGCGTTGACCACCGCAGCACCCGCCGTGATTTGCTTGGCTGCACCGCTCACCAGTGACGAAGGATTTGACGCACTGTCCCCACCTTCACCGCATCCCACCAGCAGTATCGCGATCATCAATGGCGACAGTTTTCTGAATTGAAGCATAGTCATGACCCTTACTTAATATATCTGATATTTTTTCAGACCAGTTTTTTTTGTAAAACTGGTTTGTCCCAGATAAAATTAAGCAAAACTCAGACCATATTTGACCAATTGGTATAAATTAATTTAAAAAAAAAGCACTGCTGGGGAGAACAGTGCTTTTAAAGCGATGGATCAAGGTGATGAAAGCGACTTATGTCGATGACTCACTGACCCTAAATACAATAAATGACTTACAAAAATAAGAATGCGTTTGAATACAAAGCATTGCGTTTGGAAATATCAAAGCTGGTTAAACCCGTTGATTCAACTTTCAGTTGCCTGCGCTGAAAATGATGACAAAACAGTCATGGATAATACTGTTGAGAGGGATGCTACGAGCACAGCCTGGGTAAGGACTTGCGGTGCAAATTGATGCATAAAATCCTCCAGATTATGGGCATTTTTTCCTCCACGTCATCATACCGATCAATTATTAGAATTAAATTGATATAGAGGCAAATCGAGTATATCGATTAGAGATATAAAATGTATATATCAGCCACATAAAAATTTCAGAAAAGTACACATCAATTCAAGATATACACGACATACTTATACTTGGTATAGACCAGTTATCAACCAACAATAACATCAATAAATAACTGTTTTATATATGAAAAATTATAAATTAACGCGACTTTTCAACCTTTACAATTTGTCACACATAATAATTCACACATAGATAACCAGAGATTCATATGGTTTTTATATAAAAAATAAATAAACATGCTATCCATGTCTTTTTTTAACAACTATTTGTCCGATAATATATATAATAGTTTTTATAATGCACACTTTGTCACAGTGTTAAAGCTAATTTTTTATACAAAAGGGACTTCCTGAGCTCCACTGAGCATCCTGTGCCCAAAAAATATCGAGCGTCGTTTGCTGTTCAGATCGACTCCCCCAACAACCCACCGGATTGTGTTCGGTTGTTTGGGCAAACTCCATAAAGATGACTTACCGAGTATTCAGCACCCACACCCGATCAATATCATGTGCAGTCACCCAGACATGATCGCCCGCTACCATCACCCCGCCACTGCCGACCCCTGCGGAGGGACCATAAGTCTTGGTAATCTCAAGGCTGTGCGGATCAATCGCCATCAGCAGTACACCCGTGGTTCTCACCCACACCTGACCACCGCCCGTGGTTAAATCACCACCATCCCCTGCGGCCTCAATCGGAAGCGAAATGGGGATCACCTCATGGGTTTGGGGGTCAATCCGGCTCACCGTGCCATCGCCCTGATTCAAG
The DNA here is from genome assembly GCF_003351745.1 of Aquirhabdus parva. NCBI lineage: Bacteria > Pseudomonadati > Pseudomonadota > Gammaproteobacteria > Moraxellales > Moraxellaceae > Aquirhabdus > Aquirhabdus parva. Next base: position 3,185,702 of record NZ_CP031222.1, read on the forward strand.
CTCCACACCGCCCCCTCACCCGCTGCGATAAACCACGGAATCTCCCCCACCGCGATGGTCGCCACCACGTGATTGCTGATCGGATCAATACGCTGCACACCTCCCTGCTTTGGATTGGACACCCACAGCGCATCATGACCAAAGGCAACGTTATAAGAAAAAGGCGCGATCGCAATCTGGGCGATCACCGTATTACTCTGGGGATCTATGCGCGACAGCACACCTGCCACATCACTCACCACCCAGATTGATCCCGCACCCGCCGCGATACTCAGCTCCCCCGTGCCATTGATCACTCTCCCTGCCACTGCGACCTGCGAGGCATCCGCAAGCCCTGTCGGGATCACCGCTTCGACGCACATCTCCGCAAGGCTCACACGATAGATGGCCTGATCAGTGTGACTCGCCACCCACAGAGAGCCAAATGCCGTAACCATCACCCCCACAGGTGCAGGTACCGCTACGCTGGCAATTGGCGTGTCTGACCCGAGCCTATATTTCTCCACCCGATCCTGATTGGTCGCCCAGATGGCATCTGCTTCTGCCGCCATAAAATCGACAAAGCCAGGCACATGCAGCGTCTTAAGCCCATGTTGCTCGATGTCCAAAAAAGATGTAGGGACTTGCGGGTTATGAGAGTCGCTCGCCATAGAAATCACCGCGCTCACATCGTTTGCCGATGCTGGCCAAATTTGCGAGTCGAACTGTGAAAGGTCAGTGTACCCGCTTCTTTCATCTTCTTGATATAGGCAAAGCCATCACTCGACACACTGAATAAATGCTCGCCTGCAATCAAAGGCGGATACTTGGCGACGGTTTCCGGTGTGCGGAACTGCGGCAGTGGCTCGATTTGCACATCATAATCACAGGCAAAAAACAGCGGGAAGGAATAGCGCTCCTCAGCCACCTTACGCACCCGATGCGAGGTCGCCACAAAGCGCCCACCACTTAAGGCTTCCGTCATATCGCCAATATTAACCACAAACGCCCCTTCAATCGGCGGTGCATCAATCCACTGCCCTGCAGAATTCATCACCTCAAGGCCGGGCGCAGTCGGCAGCAAAATGGTAAACAGCTCCATATCGGTATGCGCACCGATGCCTTGCACATCCACCACCGTCTCATCATAGGGATAATGCAGCAAGCGCAATTGCGAAGTCGGTTTGGTGACCAAGCGATTTAAAGTATCCACCTCCAGTCCCAGCGCCAACTCAAAACCACGTAGCAACACCCGCCCGAGCGCAATCACCTCGTCATAATACGCACCAACATCCTGTTTAAAATCGGGCAAATCCGCCCACACATTCGAGCCATGCATCGGCTTACCCGCCAGCACATCGGGATCGTCTTCCGGCAGGTCCCAACTGAGGTCAAAGGCTTCCTTGCGGTCGGGTTTACGGGTGGGATCAATCACCTCCTCGCCTTCTGGTACATAGCCTCGATGCTTGATGCCAAACTTGCCAGCGTAATACTGCATCTTCTCCTCAAGGCTTAAAGCAAAAAACGCCTTGGTCTGGGCAAGCAGTGCCGCTTGTAACGCCTTGCTCAGTTGATGTCCGGTGATATAGAAGAAGCCGACATGATGCGCCGCATGACCGAGTTGATCCGCAACCTGCTGGCGGGCAATCGGATCATCGCCATAGAGGGCTTGGATGTCGATGAGGGGAATATGGTCGAAAGGGAGCTGCGTCGCTGACGCGGTTGAAATATCAATACTCATTTGAATGAACTCAAAATGAGCTTGGTCGTCCAAGCAAGTTTCACCGTATCGCTTTGGGTCGTCCCAAAAGGTGTATGAAATAAATCCGAACTACTGCACATTAATCAGCAAAAAACATACCATTTTTTGCTATTCAGTCCAACTCATCCCCTGCTGTGACTCGGCTTGCGCAGCCACACCGAATCCGTCCATCCACGCCTACAGTCAACCCACCCCAGCGCCTATTCATTAAAAATTAATCTTTCAAAATCAGGCATTCCCGATTTCTTTTTGCTACAATTTGCCAAGGACTATACACAATCAAGAAAGGAATCTCGATGTCTATCATTGTCTCTATGGCAGTTGCTGCTGCCAGCTATTACGTGTTTTATAAGTGGTACGAATCTCGAAATAAAGATCAGGACATCCGCGACATCAAAACCTTTGTCCGCATCGAATCCATGTCTCCGCCCAGTGGCAGCACCATCCACGTTGCCGAAAAGATCAATATCACCCTGCGCTACGAATGCAGCGCGCCACGTTCGCAAACCTTTGCCTTGTGGGTACAAGGCTGTGACGAAGACGTGCCCTGCAATTACGCCTCCACCGACCGTGCCATGTCGATCCCTTTTGGCTTTAAATCCGGCAAAGGCAAAGTCACCCGCTGGATCAGCCCAACCACACCCGGCACGCTCAAAAATCTAATCGTCGTGGTCGAAACCGATGACAACCAACCCTTGTATGAGTGCGAGATTCCGGTCAACTACACCGTGCTCCCCAACCCCAAACTTGCCCACCTTCAAGGCGACGGACGCGCCTCACGCATTACCGGCATTGCCTTTGCACCCAGCTATACACGCGAGGTTCCCGTCAACGGCACCATCACCGTGACCCTCGACTATGACATTGAATCGCAAAAAGGCTTACATGCCTACGTCACCCCCGAGACCGATCTGGTCGTGCCCGGACGCTACGAGCCATCCAGTGGATTGTTAAAAGGACGTGGAACCATCAAGCGCGAGTTCTCACTCGGCGGACCATGTCGCGTCGAAGCGGTGCGCGTGGCGCTGTATAACATCGCCGAAGAACTGGTGGTTGAAGAGTATTTTGAAGTGGATTATCGGGTAATGGGCTAACCGCTCCCTTACTTAATAGCCCTTTAGCTCATACTCATGCCCACCCAGAAACAACTGATAGCGGTCTGAATACAGCGCACTTTGCACCTCTGGTTTCAGTGCGATGCCCGCCTGCTCCGCCATGATGGTGGGAATCAAACGGTAGCGAAACAAGTACGGCGTAAAGTTAAACAACAGCTCATCACGACCTGTAGCCGCATTGCTGGTTGGGGTCGTAGATGCCGCGCTTGGCGCTGGACTGGTTGGGGCGCTCGCCGATGGGCTGGGCGTTGAAGGCGTTGGTGGACTAGTAAAGGGATCGGTAAATCGACTCGGACGTGATGGACTCGGAGCAGCCGTCTCTAAACGAGAAGTCTTAGCGCGCGAGGTCTTGAGGTTAAAAGGATCAAGGGTAGAGCCGCTCACAGCCGCACTCGTGGACTTTGCAGGTGGACTGATATAAGTGGGGCTGGCAATGCTGGTTAGGTTTTGGTTGACCGCAATCTTGCCTTGCAAGTCATAGATCACATCATACAGATAGTGCGTTTCCCCACACTCAAAGTGGATATTCTCGATACTGCCCAAGATCGTAAGTATCGGCAGATTAGCAATCTTGACCCAACCGAGTTGACCGTACCACGTCTGCCATTCATCCACTTCGTTATGCGCCAGAGCAGTTGGCGCATAGGTTGTCTTGCCATCCGAGATCAGATAGAAATCTTCCTGCACATGCTGAGTGGCAAAGTGGCTCCCTTTAAACGGCAATTTCTGCTGCTCGGAAAACGCCTGATCACCCACGATCAAAACCCCCTGCGCCAAGCGCTGCGCTTCCGACTTACGCGGTGCCAGCCGATGCAACACCACTTGGCTACCCGTATCCTCTGCCGCATAGTAGGCAGTGCGATCCTGATAATAGCGCCAACCATAGCGATGACTCTCCGCCATGCTGCCATTTAAGATCGGCGTTAAGGACGCGTAATCACTCGCCCCGATGATTGGCTTTTCAAAGAAATAGGCATGTATACCATCCGAGCCAAAGCGCAGCACACGATCCGCACTGGTTTGCTGAACCACCTCTTTATAACCTCGGTTGAGTTGAATCGCCTGTTCGTTGTAGCCATTAATGGCATAGGTTTTTTGCGCGGTGTCATCATAGCGATAGGTAAATTGCGGCAGCAGGGTTTCGCAGGCGGCGGCGCTTTGCATCCCCATCCATGCCACCAGTAGCACACCGCTAAACCGCTTCCTCATACATCGCACTCGTTCGTTGACATAACCCACCCCAAGCGCTCGATCATAGCAGTTCACATCACAGCAGAACATCTCAAAACCAAGCCGATCTGAGCTTACCTTCCCACTCAAAAACCATGAACCCGCTGCATAACCGACCATGCACAATGATCATTTTACAGCGCGTACAACACCCCTCAATATAGACACCCATTTAAAACACGGGCTCTGCATCTATCCTTGTAAGATAGATCATCGTTAAGGTAAACCCGTATCACAAAGGATTATGGATATGCGTGCAATCACCTACGCCACATTTGGCAAACCCAGTGAAGTCCTCGAAGTCTCAGACATCGCCCTGCCCGAACCCAAAGGCAATGAAGTGCGGATTAAAACCCTGCTCGCCACCATCCATAATCATGACTTGGTTACCATCTCCGGTAATTACGGCTTTAAGCCCACACTCCCCGCTCAAGCGGGCACTGAAGCTGTGGGTATCATCGATGCGGTCGGTCAAGACATCAAGCATCTGCAGGTCGGCCAGCGCGTCGTCGCCTCAAATCCCGGTACATGGGCAGAATACTTTATCGCCCCTGCCGCAATCGTCGTGCCGATTCCTGATACCATTGATGATGCCACCGCCGCGCAATTGCTGGCGATGCCGATGAGCGCCTTGCTATTGCTCGAATTTGCCAACGTGCAGTCTGGACAATGGATTATTCAAAATGGCGCCAATGGTGCCGTAGGACGACTGGTTGAACAGATTTCTCAGATCCAAGGTTTTAACGTCATCAATCTGGTGCGTAGTGCATCCAGCGCGGATGCCCTTAAACAATTGGGTGCCAAGCATGTCATCACCACCGATGCACCAGACTGGAAAAAAGCCGTCAAAGCATTGATTGCCGATCATCCCCTGCAAGTCGGTATCGACTCGGTTGGCGGCACAGCCAGCCAAGACATTCAGTCATTACTCACTGAAAATGGCCAATTGATTACCTTTGGCTCCATGTCGGGTCAGCCGATGCAACTGCACAGCAGCCTGATCATCTTTAAAAACATTGTGGTCAAAGGATTCTGGGGCGGTAAGATTTTCGCAGCCCTCGGCACCCCTGAACAAAAACGCGTGATTACCACCATAATCCAATGGGTCGCCAAAGGTCAGCTCAGTTTACAAACCGAAGAGATTTTTAAATTCGAACAGATTAAGGATGCAGTCAATGCCAATTATCGGGCGAATCGAACTGGGAAGATTTTGCTGAAGCCTTGAGGGGTTTAAGGAAAAGCAAAGGAGCATAGGGAGTGATCACTATGCTTCACTCGATTGTGATATTCATTTCACTGAAGAAATCTGAAAAGAAAATTGAGAAAGACTCATCTTTCTTAAAATCCCCACTTCTATTAAAAATAGTCTGACCAGCGCTGACATCAATAATCTCTGCAACGTATTGATCAGCCTGACTCCAGTACACAATTTCTGAAACAAAATGGTCGGAATCAATACTCATTTTCGTAAAATAATTTACTACAGATGTGACTTCGACATCAAAGTTTTGTTGCTTAATCTGGACCGCAATTTCATTTACCCATTCTGTGAATTTTTCTAACATTTTGAATTCCATTCGCTAGCTATATGAAGGAATTGTGTTGTAACCTTGAGAATTTAAAGATGGGTTAACAAACCTCACATCGTCACCACAATAATCTCATTTTTAGGACAGCGTGATGAGAAAATTTATTTTGTGGACCTTATTCACGCTCTGCTGTTCAAGCGCCTTCGCAGGAGAAGTCCAAGGTCGACTGCAGGTGCAAAAGCACATCCATGATCTTCTGGCTCAAGGCAATTACGCAGAGCTCGACAGAATCTACCAGCACGACAACACAGATAAAGTTCGTACATCCAATGGTGAATATGCATTAGATGTAGAGTTCTATGCTGGTCTATCCTTCAATCAAAAAAATGCTAAACCAAACAGCAAGACGTGGTCACAGGATGAGAAAGCCTTCAAAAAATGGATGATCCAGTCTCCTACATCTGCGGCTCCACAAATTGCCTATGCAGAATTACTAGATCATCATGCCCTGTCTTATCTTGGTAAAGGCGATCTGCGTCATGCGACTGAAGAGTACTGGCATCTCTATCATGACTATGTCAATCACGCGCAACAATATCTGACATCGACACAAGCCTTAGCCGACACTGATCCGCACTGGTATGTTGTCGCGCTCAAAGTGGCAGACGATGAGGAAATGAATTGGGCTGATAATGCTACGCTTTTTTTTAAAGCAACCAATAAGTACCCAGCCTATGACCATATTTATATGGTTGGCATACCTCGGCTCATGCAAAGCAGTGAGGCAAAAGGTGTTCTCGACAATTTGGTTCATACTGGCGTTGTCATGAACTCATCACCTTGGGATCGTCTACCAGGCGAAATAATGTATGCACGGATATATTCAGCCATTGAAGCTCAGCCTAAATATCAGGGAACTTCATTCTTTTATGAAACCTTGGCGGATTGGTATCGGATGAAAATAGGGTTGGATGCGATCCTCTCTCAATATCCAGATGACTGGAATACAGCCCATTACGCCTACCTGTCTTGTACCGCACTCGACCAAGCTAAGACAGCAGAATTATTTAAGCGAGTTAAGGGTTACTCGAAAGAAAATTGGCCGTCCTTTAAATTTTATAAGGCTTGCGCCTCTTTTGCTTCACAACGACTTAGTCCAGCATTACAAGAGAAATGGAATACATACGAAGACGCTGCAAAAGCAAATCTCGATAAACTCAGATCATCGCCCGCTTACATACTAGAAACCCATGAGTCGGATGCCATGCATAATACCTATAACGAATACTTGCAGGCTTTAATGACGAATCAGTAATCGGTTTTTCACTTCAGCTTAAAGATGGTTCTTAATGCGTTTAGAGGAAGCTCTTAGAAATCAGAGTAAGTTCTTCACCAGACAGGCAAATGATTTTGACACTACCCTTTCACTTTGAATCGATAAATTTAAATTAGAGTATATTCAACATGATAAAATATTTAACACTAGGAGCCCTATTCGCATTCAACTGCACAATAGCTTGCGCAGGAGAACTGCAAGACAGGCAGACCGCTCGTCAGCACGTGGAGGATCTATTTATTCAAGGCAACTATGCCGAACTTGAGAAAATATATCACCACATTAAAGATAATGATGTCAGAACTGGAAGCGGCATCAATGCCCTTGATGAAGAATTTTATAATGGCTTATGGTCAAATATCTACCAAGTGCCTCCAAAATTTAAAGTCTGGGATGACGACGAAAAATCTTTGAAGAAATGGATGGTGCAATTTCCAACATCACCAGCACCTAGGATTGCATATGCTAAACTTTTATTGGAGCATGGCTGGGCGTATCGAGGGTATGCCACCAGCGATAACGTAGGGAAAATGGATTGGAAACCCTTCCAGCAATACGCTCTATCGTCTCAACAATACTTAAAGTCAATCAAAAAACTATCTGCATCTGATCCACAATGGTATGTTGTATCATTACAAACTGCTCTAGTCACAGATAAGGATGAAGCAAGCTATCAATCTTTACTGAACGAGGCAGCAACAAAGTTTCCAGAATATTATGGAATTTATTATAGTGCTCTCACACATTATTTACCGATGTGGGGCGGCAGCTTTGATGCGCTGGATCATTTAGCCAATTTTGCTGCTGAGAAAACCAAGCAAAAAGATGGCGATGAGCTCTATGCACGTATCTACTGGGGGATAGAAGGTGAAGCCGCTAATGGTCGTTTCAATTGGGTTAAAGACACTAAGCTTGATTGGGCACGGATGAAGGTAGGGCTCAACGGTATTATTGCGAAATACCCATCTGACTGGAATATTAACCATTATGCGTATCTAGCATGCACAGCTAAAGATCAGCCACAAACAGCGCTCTTATTTAAGCAGATTAATGGATATGTAAAAGAAAATTGGAAAAGTAGATTCTCTTACGGCTACTGTCAAGCTTATGCATCAAATACGCTTGAGGAATATAATAAAGATTTGAATGCTAATGGCATGACCCTAGACCCTGTCGCCCGACAAAAATATCATGAATATATGGCCGCGTTTAAGGCCTATGAAAGTAAAACTAATGCGCTAGGCTACAAATATGACTCTCATGATACAGATGACTATCAACAGAAATACAATGAGTACATCAAAGCGATGTCTGAAAATCAATAATAATTCACACACTAGCCCACATGCTCACCTTTAGTCTGCTAAAGGTGAGACGTAGATTGTCATCATTACTGCTCCACCCCTCACACCGTCACCACAATAATCTCTTCCGAATTCGTCGGCGGGCGTAGTCCATCGCTGCGATTGGCAAAGTACTTCTCAGCCAATTGGTTTGCGGACACATGCTCCACATGGCTAAAGCCAACCTCATTCACCAGCGCAATCATCTGCTCTGGCGTAAAGTAACTGATAAAAGGCGTACCACTGGCCTTCGCGCCACTTTCGGCACGCCTTAAACCAAACTGCACCTCAGGATCAGCCATCTCGATCGGCAGCAAAAAGGTCATGATAAAGCAGGTCTTGGGTGCCAGCGTGGCAATCTGACGGAACATCGCCACAATCGCCTCACGGGTCAGATACATGCTGACGCCAGTGGAAGCAATCACCGCGGGTTGGTTCACATCAAAGCCCGCAGCCACCAATTGCTCAATCCACGAATCCCCCGCCTCAAAATCCACCGGCACAAAATGCTGCCAATCGGGGATGCCATACCCTGCCTCAACTAGCCGTTTTTGCTTCCACGCCTGATGCCCGGGTTGATCCACCTCATAGACTTGCAGATTGGCGGCCAGACTCGGACGACGCTGCGCAAAGGTATCCAGTCCCGCACCCAGAATCACGTACTGATGAATGCCCTGCTGTGCCAGTGCCTCAACCGAATCCTCGATAAATCGGGCGCGCGCAACAACCGATGCACGAAAGACTTTGGTAAATTCGGGGTGCATGTCTGGTCGCTCGCGCCAGCAATCCTCTGGTGCCACTAGCTTGATCCCGATCTCATCGCCGATCACATGGGGCGCTGCATCAACTTCTGCATGCAGTGCGCGCCACAAGGCCACGCGAACCGCCGTACTGTCTGGCGCAATTGCTAAGGTGTTATTCATGGCGATCAACCTCCTGTCAGCCTTATGTCTTAAGCAGATCAAAACCATGTAGGTCACACTATGCGTTCGATTCTAAACGACGATCCTCAGCACAATCCAGCGCGAGATACACATCGTTACCCGACATTTAACCAGTCGGTCAGCAAGAGCACCCGCCTTATATACGCTCACGATTGGCACGATACTCACGCGGCGACTGCCCCATCCACCCACTAAACGCCCGCGTGAAATTGGCAGGATTAAGATAGCCCAACAACCCAGCAATGGTCTGAATGCTGAGTGAAGTACTCTCCAAAAGATTCAAGGCGTCGCGCTGCCGCGCACTCTCGAGCAGCTCACGATAACTCGTGCCATGCGTTTGCAGACGGCGGCGCAGCGTGCGTACCGAGGTATGCAATTTCGCCGCGAGATCCTCTTGAGTTGGATAACTACCCTCACTCAAGATTATCAGCTCATAGACACTGCTCATGAAGTCCTCGCGCTGACCACCCATCAGCACACTTTCCCGCTCACACTGGGTAATCGCCATTTGCAACGCGGCAGGATTGGACATCGGCAAAGGACGGTCGAGCAGTTCAGCAGGAAAGCGCAGTTGGGAAGCGGGCATGTCGTAACGAATCGGCGGAAACTGGTCGCGATATTGCGGATAGTAATCCTGCTCAGGATAATCCAGCCAAAGCTCGCCTTGAATATTGTTATCACCCAGTAGCAGCGTAATGGCACGATAGAAGATCGCCATCAAACAATCAAAATGAACAATCCGCAAGGTCTCAGGATACGGTGTCAGCGCATAGAAATGCATCACGCCCCAGCCATCCTGCTCAAAAAAATGAAATTGCAGCGTGCGTTCGCGGATATGCCAAAAGCGCTTGAGTAACGTCACCACCTCACGCAAAGTCCCGCTGCACACCAGTGCATAACCCAGACTGCCATGTGCAGTCGGCGGCAGCCGCAGCCCCACTTCAAAACCCAGACCATGATTGCCCACCCGCTCAATAATCAGCGCAGCAAGCCATGCATAGGTCATCGGCGCAATCAAGCCAATCGGGTCATTCAGCTCGGTTTCACTCAGCCCGACGTCGCGAATCAATGAACGTGGTAACCCCCGCTCCTCGGCAATGCGAAGTACGGTCTGGGCATAGGAGACATGCACCACGGGTTGATATAACCAATCCTGGTCTTTATCGATATTATCTAGCGCCATCCGATTTGGCCGAAAATGATAGTAATTTTGACCGCTAAGCATCTCACAGACTCACCCCGTCTGGCAAATATAATGACCGCGCTTAATAAATAAACACCAGATGGCAAAATAGGTGACATACATCACTATCTGGTTGACTTCACGTCAAAATAGTCACGATGACACGGGCGCGTAAAGCCCCGAATAACACGAAGCATCATAAGGATATACTATGAAACTCACCCTCTCTGCTCTGCTGATCACTGGCGGTCTGGCCGTCACCAGCTTAGCCTCAGCAACCACCGCAACCTTTCAACTCTGTAGCACCGCAGGCTGTCGTACCGGCGGCAGTCAAACCGTGACATCGACCTACGCGCAGACCAAGTACCCGATTGTTTTTGCCAACGGCATGGGTGGATTCTCATCCATCGCAGGGATCTATAACTATTGGTATGGCATTCCTGAGAATCTGACCGCAAACGGCGCCAGTGTCTTCGTTTCGCAAGAAGCCTCTTTCAACTCCTCAGAAGTGCGCGGCGAACAACTGCTCAACCAAGTCCAGCAGATTCTGGCGATCACTGGCGCAGCCAAAGTCAACCTGATCGGTCATAGTCATGGCGGCCCATCCGTGCGTTATGTAGCTGGATTACTACCGACTAAAGTCGCCTCCGTGACCGCTGTCGCTGGCGTCACCTTTGGCTCACCAGTTGCCGACACTGTTCAAAGCTTGGTCAACAGTCCTGTCGGGCCGATCCTTGCACCCGTGATCTCTGCGGGGGTTAATGCATTCTTTACCATCGTGGGCGTCTCTTCGGGTCAATACTATTCGCAAGATTCTCTGGCGGGGCTGAGCTCGCTGACTTCTAAAGGCTCCGCAGCATTCAACGCCAAATTCCCACAAGGCGTACCGACCAATCAGTGCGACCAAGGCGCAGCCGTTGCAAATGGCATACGCTATTATTCATGGGGCGGTACAGCGGTGTGGACCAATGTCCTCAATCCGGCGGACTATTTGGTCGGCGCGACCAGCCTCCTGATCCCCGGTGCAAGCGATGGTCTAGTACCCCGCTGCTCCAGCCACTTGGGTCAAGTGATTCGCGATGACTACTATCAAAATCACTTTGATGAAGTGAACCAAGTGGCCGGTCTGATCAGTCCGTTCACCACCAGTCCAGTGACCCTGTTCCGTCTGCAAGCCAATCGCTTGAAAACTGCGGGTCTATAATTGCTTCAAGCCGTATTTCACGAGCGATAAAAAGAAGGACAGCAATGCTGTCCTTCTTGGCTTATCATCAAGCCGCATGGTTCATTACTGATCCAGTACCCGATAAAAACATGGAATGTTCAACAATGCCTTTTTCAGCAAAACAAAAGAAAATATTCGTCGTGTTGACGATCCTCATCTGCCTCCTTGCCGTCTCAGCAATCTGGCTGCTTAAACCCACAGCATCGACCACCGCCACCAGTAACACCCCAGTCGTCACGCCAGCGCAAACAGCAGCCAACGCCCCGACGCTGCGAGCCCAATCGCCACTTAAAGCCCACGGCCCATTGCCCACGCTTGCGCCTTCATTGCAAGGCACCCAAATTGACTGCCCGCTACAAGTGGATGCACAAGGCCAATTGGTTCTGACCATCGGCATTCGCAACTGCTTTGATTATTTCCTCTCAAGTCTTGGCGAAAAAACCGAAGCACAGCTCATTGCAGACATTCGCCTGTATCTCACCAGTACATTGCCTCCTACTGCACTGCCTTATGCGCTCAAACTGCTGGATCAATACATCGCCTATATGCACGCCAGAACCCAATCTGGTCCACAGTCTAAAACTATGACCCCAGATTCCTTACAGGTGATTGTGTCTGCACAAAAAAATCTGCGCATGCAATTCTTTACCCTTGCTGAGGCTACGGTGTTTTTTGGTAATGAAGAAGCCTATGACCAATACACGATTGATCAGATGCGGATTAATGCGGATAAGAGTTTAACCGCTGAACAAAAAGCGGCGAAGATTGCAGGGCTGATCGACCATCTGCCCCCCACACTTGCCGACAGCGTCCGTCCGCTCATGCAATACGCCGAGCTGCAACAACTGACCAAAGACATCAAAGCGCGTGGCGGCTCAGCAGAAGAGCTCCACCAAATGCGTGAAAGTCTGGTCGGAAGCGCCGCCGCTGGACGCCTCGATCAACTCGACGTGGACAATGCCAGTTGGCAGCAACAAGTGGATGGCTATCTCAGCGCCCGCGAGCAAATCAAAGCGAGCTACAGCGACCCAGTGAGTCAACAAAACGCCATCACCGCCCTGCGTAATCAAACCTTCAGCACCCCTGAACAGCGCCTCCGCGCCCAGACGTTTGAAACCATGCATGACTCAAACATCAAACCCTAGGGTTTTGCTGTAAATGCATTGATTTTTAAAAGTTCCCTTTTTAGCCCATGCAGCCCATCGCATGGGCGTTTTTTATGAGACTATTGATCTATGAGTCACACCCAACCGGACTTGCCCAGTATATTGATGTGATTTATGCTCACTAAAGCCCCAAAACGCAGGCAGTAATGCAGGCAATACGACCAAACCCTTTTGTATCGCAGTAATTCAAGCCCGTGAAGAATATCTACGACATCCCCACTCAGCAGAATAAAAAATGAAAGAATCAGAAATCGACCTGAATGGCATACGAGTGCTGCTGGCTGTGGTTCAAGCAGGTGGATTTTCAGCAGCCGCTCGCAGGCTTGGCGTTCCCACCAACCGCCTGAGCCGTCAAGTACAACGCTTGGAAGAAACCCTCGGAGTACGCCTTTTGCAGCGCACTACCCGCAAATTAAGCCTGACCACGGTTGGTCGCACGCTGCTTGATCGTGCCGAGCCCGCCATGCAAGAATTGGAATCATGGTGGCTACAGACCGAGGCACAAGCGGAGGAACCCCGTGGCCATCTGCGTGTGACAGCACCCATCGACTTTATGTCCACACGCACCAGTCAGCTTCTAGCACGGTTTCTTGAAACCTATCCAATGATCACTCTGGAAGTCGTACTCTCCGACGATCAGATCGATTTATTTTCAACCGGAATCGACGTGGCATTCCGTGCGGGTCCAATACATGATGAGAATGTCGTGGCGCGACGCTTGATCTCAAGTCACCTGCATGTCGTTGCCAGTCCCTCATTCGTTGAGACCTATGGGTTGCCTGAACACGTGGATGCACTGACCAATTACCCTTGTCTGGCTTTACGCAGCAAAGAAGGCTGGGCCGTTTGGCCGTTAACGGGTCCAGAGGGACAGACCCTGATCCATGTGCATGCACGGTTAACAGTCAATGGCATGGGTGCCCTTGTGGAGGGTGCTCGGGCAGGTATCGGCATGGCACTAGTCCCTGATCATCTTATTTCTGACGATCTGGCAGCAGGTCGCCTTATAAATCTGATTCCAACGTATTATCATGATGGTGGGGGAATCTATATGGTCTACTCAAGCCATAAGCATCCGCCTGCGGCACTTCGGTTATTTATCGATTTTATATTTAATGATGCTGAGTCGACCGCCAAACAGTAGCGACAAGATGGCTGTCTATAAAAAAACCGACAAAAGTAATGTCGATTTTTTATGAGTGTCAACCGTACCAGAAGGTTCAAGCATATTGCCGCATACCCTGCATCAATTGTGGCAGTGTCCGCAGTGGTGGAAGGAGTGGTAACGTTCCAGAAGACGTAAGCCCAATCATGGATAGCGTAGTCTGACAAACAAACTCCTTCCATTTTGCTGCGGCTGTGCCAGTCCAGACAATTTCCCGAGGTATATCACGACGATCAACAAACTGGATAATACCATCCTCACGCCCAAGGCAAATATTGCGAAACAAGTAGACAAATCGAAACGAGGGCGGCGTTTTGTTCATAAGCAAAGCGAGAATCGTTTTCGCACCTGTTGGTGCCATGGCCAAAGCGGTTGCACTGCCCATACGACACGAACCCGCACTCTCTGAACTGGCGCTTGCGGCATCCCCTACGGCAACAATGTTCGGATGACTCAGTGAACGTAAACTCTCATCAACTTCAATTTGCCCATGGTCATTGACTCGTATCCCTGCCTTTGCAGCGAGTGGCGAAGGCTTAAAACCACTGGTCCAGACACACGCATCAAAGGCCATCTGAGTACCATCACTCATCATCGCCTCCCCTGCCTTAAGTTGAACAATGCGCTTGCCAGTTTGCAATCGCACTTTTCTGCGCTCAAGTCCTTCATGCAGATATTGAACCGTTTTCTCAGAAAAACCACCCGGTGTGCGGCTTGCGCGAAATGGCTCGGACGTTGCCAAGGTGACCCGCAAATCAGGCAAACATTCCGCCAATTCACAAGCTGTCTCTATCCCTGTGAGGCCACCTCCAACGACCAAAACCTGGGCATTGGGTGATTCACGAAGTGTCGAATAGAGTTTTTTTGCGACCTCAACTGAATCAAAGGCATGAGCAAACTCTCTCACACCGGATACCTGATCCACATTCATAAAACTACCCAGCGCATAAACCAGATAATCGTAAGCGATATTCCCTCCCGTTCCCGTGGCGTATTCTAAACTCACGTTTTGGCTGTCAGGATCGATTGCCGTGATATAGGCTTGAATGAAATCAACCCCGAGTGGACTTAGAAATGCTGAATATGAAAAACTGTCCAGCGTTTGTCCAGCGGCAATTTGGTGTAAGCGTATACGCTCTTCAAAAGCGGGCTTGGCATCAATCAATGTGATTTGAGCATCAGGTTTTTGCTTACTCAGGCGCTGTGCAACTGTGAGTCCGGCATAACCGCCACCTAAAATAACGATTCGACGCTGTGGGGAAAATAATGCTGTCATGATTTTTTACTCTGAGTTGTGGTTCTCAGAAGCTTAAGATCGGCTCGTTGTTTTGATAATACCAATCTTATGGATCAGACTTTTCCATAAAGTGAAGTAATGGCAGGCAGCTAAGACAAGGCGCTAGAATCGCAAACAAAAAAACTGGGCAAAGGGATCGAATCCTGCACCCAGAATATAAATATGTTTGAAAACCCTTTAAAAACGCGCAATCACTTTAAAGCTCAAGCCCGCTGCTTGCAAACGCGCCAAGAGCGGCTCACCCATCGCCACAGCCGTTGTGAGTTGTCCACCCAGCGCTGGCAAATCATCAAACGCCAGACACATCGCCGACTCTGCCAGCATTTTTGCGGTTTCATCATAGCCCGGATCACCACCGCGCACTTCAGTCACCACCGTCTTACCGCCACCAGTGCCAGTGAACAGCACACGGAACCATGACTTGGCGCGCACCTCAGGCGATGGACCATCACCCGGTTTGTTGAGTGATAGTAAGAAACGCTTGGTCATTGGTGTCTGCGCCAAAGCAATAATGCCCGTCAGTCCACCCATCATCGCCACCACCGTATGCAAGTGCTTCACTTCCATAAAGTGCCCATAACGAAAATCGGGGCCATAAGAAGCCAATGCATTGGCACTGTGCTTGACGATCTGCGGATCAATGGTCGGAAACGGCAGTACCCAACTTTTCAAATCACGACTATAACGGAGCAGCGGCAAAGTCATGCCAATACGGCGCTTTTCCGCCTTCGCTTCACGTGCATGACGCTGGAAGTATGACTTCGCCAGAGGATACAAACGCGACATTGCCGTGACGATCGTATGGTAAGTACCACCTGATGGACGCGCATCCCCGCCGACAATCCCCTCAATACGCAGCGGCACATCTTTAGGCAATTGCTGCACGGTAAAGAACACACCGAGATCATGCGGAATACTATCCACTCCACACGAATGCACGATCTTGGCACCCGTCTTGACCGCCGTCTCATGCCAGTTGAGCCACGATTGATCCTTGAATTCAGGCTCACCCGTGATATCACAGTAATGCGTACCCGCCGTAGCACACGCCCCAACCATCGCATCGCCGCCATAACTGACAAACGGACCTGCCGTGGTAATCACCACCTTGGTCGATTCTGCCAAGGCTTTGAGTGATGCCGCATCTGAGGTATCCGCAGACAGAATTGGCAAATCTTTATAAGCAGGATTGATCGCGACGACACGTGCGCGAACGTCTTCAAGCTTGGCAATATTACGCCCCGCCAGCGCCCAACGCATGCCTTTAGGCGCATGCTGGGCGAGATACTCGGCCGTCAATACGCCCGTAAAACCGGTCGCCCCGAATAAAACGATATCAAACGCACGCTGACTCATAGCTTACTCATTATTGGTTTTTTAAATGAATGTTTGGAACGGATACGATCAGGGCTACCGCATTGAATCGGTAGCCCAACCGCCTTAAGCCTGTACGGTTTGATCAACAAACGGCACAGCAGCAGGTACGGGTTTTTGCGTGGCAAGATAACCAACCGAAGTCTCTAGATAAGCCAGCGCCTGCTCGGTTGAGCCTTCGTGGATCGGGTTGTAAAACGGTGAGAAGTAACCCAGCATTTTGCCTGCAACCCACGGCAGTGTCGGCAATAAACCCAGACTGGTCGCACGGCGCCATTGCTGACTAAACCACCCATGGGCAATGCTCGGATCAACCTTGATATCCGGATGCTTGCGCAAAATCTCAGTCGCCCCTTGCGTCCAGAGTACCGTGACCGCAGCCAGTACCAATCCTGTGCACATATAGCGCCCGACATAGCCACCGCCCACGCCGTGGTAAATATCAAACACCACACTGCGATGCTCAACTTCTTCCGCGCCATGCCAGCGCAGCAGATCCAGCATCACCGGATCAGCAACTTCTTCCCATTTCTCATGATCCAGCGCATATTGCCCCAGCACACAAGCGATATGTTCAAACACCGCCATACAGCCCAAGCGGAAAATCAGCCACTCTTTTTGCAAAGGTTTAGGCAAACGCACGCCAAACGGCTCATCCATCAGAATCTCTTCAAACAGCTTGTTCACCCGCTGCTGATATTCGTCTGGATACAGTCCATAGGCTTTCAAATGTTCATCCACCGCACTGCTGTGCGAGCGCGCATGCATGGCTTCCTGACGGATAAAAGCCCGTGCATCTTCGATCAGTTTGGGATCGTCAAGATACGGGATGGCACGATTGATCATACGGCACATCCACAGCTCACCCGCGGGGAACATCAGATGAATCGCATTGATAAAATGACTGGCAAAAGGCTCGCCCTTGATCCAGTCTATCGGCGTTGCGTGCCAATCAAATTTTACTTTACGCGGGATCAGATGGTGCGGCGAACTTGACACAATCTTGCGCATCCCTTTAAACATGATTCCCATGATGCTCTCCTGTTGAAGGACGAAGAATGAATTAAGGCGTAATATCCAGACGGGCAAACAGACGCGAAAATCCGGGTGAAATACGACCGAGTAAACGCATGCCCGTTGCCTCAAAGCCCACAGGGACTTCAGGCTCGTTATGTTCCACCGCATGCAAAATCGCTTCGGCAATCACACGCGGCGGCAAACTGCGTAAGCTATACAGCTTATTGGCTTTAGCACGGGTCTTGGCTTGCTCTGCTTCAGACAGACCCGCAAAGCGTGTGTTATTCACAATTCCTGTCGTTGAAAATCCTGGACAAATCGTACTGACCCCAATGCTGTAATCGGCAAGCTCACCGCGGATGCAATCGCTAAACATGCGCACCGCCGCTTTGGTCGTGGAATACGCCGCCGTAGTACGTGACGGCGTAAACGCTGCCATCGACGCCACATTGACGATGTGACCGGCTTTCTTCGCCGCGACCATCTGCTTGGCAAACAGACGCGAACCATGAATCACGCCCCACAGATTGACGTTCATCACCCGATTCCAGTCTTGTACGGTGGTCTCCAAGAACGAACCCGCCATGCCAATACCCGCGTTATTAATGATTACATCGGGTGCGCCGTAGACTTCTGCGACCCATGTCGCAAGTGCTTCCATCTGCTCTACATTGCCGACATCCACCTTGTGCGCATCGGCTTTTATACCTAAAGCACGTGCCAGTTGTGCGGTTTCTTCAGCAGCAGGCAGATTAATATCCACCGCCACCACATTTGCACCAAGGCTAGCAAACAACAGCGATGCTTCACGCCCAAACCCTGAACCCGCCCCGGTCACCACAACCACTTGACCCAATAAGCGCTGCTTACGACTTGGACGCAATAAATCACTGATTCTTGACATAAAAAACCTTAAATGATGAAAATCGATAGACGTGACAACAGCATGCGTAAAGCATATCCATGCTTAAACGTTGTGGAAGGTGTATGATGATTTCTATATCTTGCAGTGAAATGTTAACGTTGTCAACATCGAATAAAACACCCATGGACGATAAAATTGTAAACAGCGCCGCCTATCACCACGGCAATCTACGAATGGCATTGGTTGAAGCGGGCTTGGCACATCTGGAACTCGCCTCAGAAACGGGCAAAGAATTAAACCTCCGTGAGCTTGCACGGCAAGTCGGCGTCTCCGCAACCGCGACCTATCGCCACTTCGCCAATAAAGAAGCGCTATTAATCGCCATCGCCGCAGAAGGTTTCCGCCGCTTTACTGCCGCGCAAACCTTGGCATTCCTCGCCGAACCCGACCACCGCAAAGCATTCTTTGCCACGGGTCGCGCCTATGTCCATTTTGCCAAGAAGCAGCCTGCGCTGTTTAAACTCATGTTCAGTAGCTTCGCCTCTAAGCAGCAAGACCCTGAAATCAGTGAAGTCATGGAATTGGCTTACTACGGACTGCGCAAGCGCGTGGCTCTCGTGCTTGATCGATCAGATGACGACCCTATCGTGGCAACCGCTGTACTGCAAGCATGGAGCATCACCCATGGGCTGAGTCACTTGGTAGTGGATGGGCTAGTGGAGAAGCTCACGGATAATCTGGAAACCACGATTGATAACGTGCTACGCCAAACGATTATTTCGAATTCGAAGTTTCAAGGGGTGGAGAGAAAAGATTAGAGTACAGCTACAATAGCCATACTCATTCCCTAACTAACGCTATTTACGCCTGCGATAACAGTGGACATAATCGAATAAATATAAGGATGTTGCCACCCTTCAGAAGGTCTGGTCATTCGTTCAACGATAGCCATTTCTCCTTCTTTTACGCCCTTTGACTCTGTACTTTCTGATATCTATACGGCTCAACGCAGTGATCAATGACATCAAAGAAAGCTCGACTTGGTCACGACGCTAATTGGATTTAAAAATTAGCCTCACTTCCCTCTTAATCGCAACTATTGGAGATACCATGAGTACGCTGGACAAACTGAATCCCGATAACGTCCTTATCGTTTTAGCCGATCTACAACCACCGATTTTGGCTGCCGCGAATAAAACAAACCCTGAAGCCAATCTCAAACGCGCCGTGTCGGTTCTCACCGAAGGTGCTAAGGTACTGGATATCCCGATTTTCACATCGGCTGTTCCGCTTCAACCCGATACAGCACCCGCCCTCATCGACGAACTAAGCTCACAGACCATTGTCGTTCGCACGACACCTGGCGTCTTTGACGATGTAGCAAGCCAGCAAACCATCGCAAACCACAAGCGCTCAGTCATTGCGATTGGAGGCGTTGCGAGCGAACTAGCAGTACTTCAAACTGCGCTTGGTGCACGACGACTCGGCTACGATGTCTATCTGCTCACAGATGTGAGTGGCGGCTTGAGTGATCGAACAGAACAAGCAGCGTTTCGCCAACTTGAAGCGGCAGGCGTCACGCTATCCAGCGTTGCAGGCTTCCTGAGTAGCCTGATCCCACCGCCAGAAGATCCTAGAGGTCAATCCATCTTTGCAGCGCTGGCTCGCTTCTTTGGTTAATGCGATTCAATCGTTCAGATCAGGTGCAATAAGCCCAGCGTATTGCACCCTAACCTCAACAATCGTTAATCCGCCGCAGCAAAGTACGCCATCTGATCCGCATAGGCTTTTTGGAATGCGGGGCGCGCTATCGCACGGGCAACATAATCACGACAGGCGGGATATTGGGCTAAACCACCAAATTTATCCACCAAGCGGAGCACGTCCGCCATCAGTATATCCGCTATCGAAAATGACCCCGCCAGCCACTCGCGCTTAGCCAGAACCGACTCCATATGCAGTAAGCGAGAGTTAAGAAACGCTTCCAGCTTTTGCAGTTCCGGTGTATCAAAGGACGCATCGGAAAACTTGAGCATGGACCAAGGCTGACTGGCCATCTCAACCGAATTCAGTGCGGCAAAGAGCCACTCCAGAACATCGCTACGCGCATGAGGCTCTGTCGGCAACAACTTGGTGCTCAGTTCACCCAGATGAAACAGAATCGCCCCAGTCTCAAAAATGGACAGGTCGCCATCAAGTAACCACGGCACTTGCCCAAAAGGTTGATGCGCCAGATGCTGAGGACCACGCTCCTGAAAAGGCACACTTTTAACGCTATAGGGTAATCCAGCTTCCTCCAATGCCCAGCGCACGCGAATGTCACGTACAAAGCCGCGCGGCATATCGGGCACCCAATCAAACGTGGTGAGAACTAAATCAGACATCTGGAATTTCCTTATGTAGGTTTCTCAAAGAAATGCTATAAATAACATGGCACTAACCGTAGATTATCAGGATTATTCTATTGAGCATATATGTAAATCACCTAAACTGATTACAGCTTGGTTTAAATTTTCGCATACCTCTTTTTCCCAAACGGGTATGGCTGCCACCCATTGCTCCTCTACCGATACTGCCCTGTATTACGACGCTGACGTTTAAAATGCAAAAAAAATACCCACCTTTCGGTGGGTATCTTCATGCGCACAACACTGACAAATTATGACTCGACTTCTTCTAACTGCTTATCGACAACACCATATTTAGCAAATAAGCGAGCACGTGCTTTTACATGGACATTGGCTTTATTCAAATCGCCTTTATAGTTGTCCACCACACGTTGATCCATGAGCTTGAACCACCAGCCAGGAATAATCGCGGGTAATAGCAATGATGCATAACCTGCGGGCAACTGAGGAACATCTTCGAAATGACGCAATGCCTGGAATGAACGTGTTGGATAAGCATGGTGATCCGAGTGACGTTGCAACTGGTAGAGGAACAGGTTGGTGACCATGCTGTTATTATTCCAGCTATGCTCAGGCATGGTGCGTTCATATTTACCATTGTCCAGCTTTTGACGCTTCAAGCCATAATGTTCAAGGTAGTTGATCACTTCAAACAAGGTAAAGCCATATACGGCTTGCGTAGCCATAAATGGGATAACCCGACGACCAAATACCGCAATCATCGTTGCATGGAATGCACCAGCCATCGCCCAGCCTTGCAGGAGCTCATTATCGAGTGACCACCAGCCTTTGCCACGACGCTTCAGACGTGCTTTTTCGATCTCAATGGCGGATTTAAAGCTACCGATGACGGTACGTGGCCAAAATTGCCAGAAAGTCTCACCCATTTGTGAAGATGCTGGATCTTCAGGGGTGGCAACACGTTTGTGATGGCCGTAAGGGTGTTCAATACGGAAATGAATATAACCCGTTGGCAACAATGCCAAGTGGGATAAGTAGTGATAAGTTTTTTCAGACTTATGGCTTAATTCATGTGCCGTATTCAGTGCGATACCATTGACCGCACCCACAGACATGCCCAGCACAATCTGGTCGATCAAAGGCGTGCCTTTACGGCTGGCAGCGTAAGCACCCACAATGGTGGTCAGATATTGCAAAGGGATATACGCTTTGACGATGCGCATATAATAAGGGTCTTGCTCTAACTGTTTAATCGCTTCTTCTGGATGATTTTCTGCATCGGCACCGACTATCTTATCGATAAATGGAATGACGCCATGCAACATCACAGGACCAAGAGCGGCCACAGCACGTAGTTTTTTAGGGGCAATGGCATAGCCTGTCGCGGCGGCTAAACCAATTAATGGTAGCGCTGGGCTAAGTAACCACAAATAACGTTTAGGATCTTTATGCTTCGGTGTCTGTTCTGACTGCGGCTTTAACGTCGCAAGTTGGGTAGTAGCATTCATGAGGCTTCGCTCGTTACTTTGTCATCTATAGTCTTGGACTATGATTCTATAAAACGCATTCCATAACCAGACTCAATCGTCCGAAAAACTTGTGCTAAACGCTTAAAGTCTTTGTTGTAGGCTTAAAAAAAGCGTTTCTCCACGCGTTTACTCGCATTCATCTCCCACAAAAACTGCCAACTCGTCTACAATTTCTATCAATAACCCATTGTTTTATACAGGCCTTCCATGACCTCAGTCGAAACCTTTAAATTTATTTTGCTCTTACTGGTCGCGGTATTGGGGCTGGAACTGATTGCCCGACGCTTAAAGCTCCCCTCATCTGCCGCGCTGCTGCTTGGCGGCATTGCGATTGCTTTCTTGCCTGGCATCCCCTCCTTTCATATTGACCCAGAACTGGTCCTGATCGTCTTTTTACCCCCCCTCCTGAGTGATGGCGCGTACTTCACGGTCTGGGCGGATTTTAAGAAAAACATCGGTGGCATCTTGTGGCTGGCTTTGGGAGCGGTCATCTTCACCACCTTTGCGGTCGGTATGGTCGTGCACTGGATTATTCCTTCCTTACCGTGGGCAGCGTGTTTTGCACTCGGGGCCGTGGTTTCTCCGCCAGATGCCGTAGCAGCCAAAGCCGTGCTCGGTACGGTTAAATTGCCAAGACGCCTCATGGTACTGTTAGAAGGCGAAAGCCTACTCAATGATGCAACGGGCCTTGTACTATTCCGCTTCGCCGTGGCTGCGGCATTGACCGGCACCTTCAGCCTCCAAGAGGCCAGCATTTCCTTTCTGGGGTTGGCGCTTGGCGGAGTCTTTGTAGGCGGCATAATCGGCTATTGCTTTGTCATGATCTTCAGATGGATCAAGCTGTCGACCCTAGTGATTATGGCTTTCTTCCTCATTACTTGGGCAGCGTACATCTGCGGTGAAGCACTCCATGTGTCAGGTGTCATCTCAACCGTCACCTGCGGCATCATCATCGGTTGGTATCAGCACGATATCCTTTCTGCCGAAATTCGTGTACAGGGCGGTGCTTTTTGGCGCGTGATGATCACCACCTTTGAAGCCTTGGTCTTTATTCTGATCGGTTTGTCACTACGCGATGTCATTGGCAATCTAGACAATCACAGCATGAGCAGCCTGCTGGATACTATGCTCTACCCGATCATCGGTGTCATCGTCGCAGTGATTGTCTCGCGCTTTGTCTGGGTCTATGCCACCGACTACTTGCGCGCTGGCATCGGGCGGCTATCTGGCAAGTCAGTCAGACCCGCCTCACCCGCCTCCTCCTTTCTACTCAGTTGGGCAGGCATGCGCGGCGTGGTGACCATCGCCATTGCCCTGACGCTACCAGAGAACATGCCGGGTCGTGACTTGATCTTGCTGTCGGCGTTTGCAGTGATTTTGTTTACCGTACTCATCCAAGGCAGCACCATTGGGCTGGTGATCCAACTTCTCAAGCTGAAAGACGATCCGCATCCCAGCGGGTTGCTGACCGCAGCGCAGGCCATGTATCGTCTGGAAGCCGCACAGCTCGCCGTCGTTGAAGCACTGGCGTACGATGAGGCAGGCGTGCTCATCCATACGCGGTTGCTTGAACAGTACACCTACCGCACCAACATTACCGAACGCTATAGCCAAGCACCAGAAACCTTCAGCGACCAGCAAGCGGCGCATTATGATGTGATTCTGGCAGCGGTCGCCGCTGGCCGCGCCGAATTGCTCAAGCTGCATCGCTCAGGTCAAATCCACGATGAGGTATTGCATGCGCTGGAGAATGATTTGGATCTACAAGAAATTACCGCGATGAAAAATCGTGAGTAAGGCTTGATTCACGAAGCATGAGTTTAACTCATGCTTCATGTCATTTGCGATTAACGCTTCCGCTCCACACCCTCGGTGCCTCCCTCAGGCAGCACCCAGCGATCCGGTGTCAAAATCCGACTTTCCATACCTGCAGTCACTGTGGTCATGAAAGAAATAAAATAGTCTTGTTGTGCGGTATTGACGTTATTTTTAAAAATAAATGCGCGATAGGACTCCACCAAGCCCTTGATGGTCTCCGACGTCGAGTCAGATAAATCGGCAAACAGGATCGGATCCTGATCCGCCAGCCCCGTCGGTTTTAAGGTCGTCACCAAGAAAGGACCGGACTTTTGACGCAGCGCATCCTTGATCACTTCTGAGGAGACATGACGGCTGATACTCTGCAGCATCAGATTGGAATACTTAAAGTCATAACGTGCGATATTGATCGCCCGCTCTCGGCCATCGCGACTGTAGCGCTTCAACAGCTCTTTAGGATCTTCTTCCTTGCCATCCTCACGGCTGGGGATACAAAACAAGTTCAGATTCGCAGGTTTATTGCGACCGACCGCTTGATTGGAGTCCACCACAAAAGGATCTTCAATCCCATCGGTAAGCACTTGCAAACGATTCTTCTGATCACGGGTCAAGCTCTTCAAATCCTTGGCGCGCATCAAGACAAAGGTATACGCCCCGAATTGATCAGTCTGCATATTATCGGTAGGCACTTTGATAAACAGATTGTTATTTAAAGAAATATACGAACTCGGTAGCGGTCCCACCACGGGTACAGGCACCGTAACCGGTTGTTTTGCACATGAAGAGAGCAGCGCGGCTAAGAGCAGGCTTGCTGCCATAGGCATTGCGGATTTGTGGAATGTGTTCAAAGAGAAATCCTTCTAGATATTATTGTTTGTTATGGGTTGATCATAGCGGGAAGCCAAGCTGCTGTGCAATAAGACCCAGACGCATATACTCATGTCGTCATACCATTAACGCTGAGGTAACACTTAAAGCAAAATCCTTATTCTTCATTTAAATTAATCCTACATATTATCTCCACATAAAATACATACAATACACATAGTCATTATTATATATTTCGCAAAAAAATCATTTAACTTCAGTTAATCATCAGCCACTAAATTCATCATCATAATATAAAAATCACTCAATGCGATTTAGAACATTCACTCCACACCATTTGTTCAACGCCTAAAACTAGGAAGATCATAATATTTGTAAATTAATGTTAAATAAAAAAATAGTTACATTAAAACATATGCTTAATATAATATTGTGTGTTTAAAGTCACTCTTTACATTGTAAATAGTGATAACGTGTATTCAATCTTAAAAATCAATATATTTAGCTTTAGATAATCAGTTCTCATTATTTTTAATTTATCACTACAACCTCAAAATCCATTTTCTTCCTTTATTATTTTATTTGTCGTAAGGTCGGCTCATCTTTAGCAATTTCACTCATGATAATGTTTAAAGATAAATCCCCCTTTATAATTTGGAGAAGAATATGGATCGTTTAAAACATCAAAGCCACACCCAAGTTCGCCGAGTGGCATTTGTTCTTACTGCATTATCCTTTGCGCTCACCACACTTGCAGCACACGCTTCAGCGAGCGCAGAACCTTGGGTCTCCACCAAGACCAAGGCTTTCCACGAATCAAGCATCGCCAGAGTTGCAGGGGATGCCAAACCCACAAGCACAGCAACTGCCATCACCGAAAAAGTCTCCATCACTGTTGCGCTCAAACCTCATAATGAAGCCCAACTCGACCAACAAGTCGCCTTTACTCAATCTGGTGGAGCCCGTCAGTTCCTGACCCCAGAACAGTTTGCCAACAACTACGGCGCCACCCAGCAAGACATCGCCAAAGTCATCGCACACTTACGCAAGGCGGGCTATAGCGACATCACCGTTTCGCCGAACCGCTTATTTATCACAGCAACAGGAACTGCAGCGGGTGTCAAAAACGCCTTTAACACCACGCTCAAAGGCTACCAAAAAGCTGGCCGCAATGTGTATGTCAATACCAGCGATGCTCAAGTTCCTAAATCACTGAGCAATATCGTCGATGGTGTACTCGGTCTACAAACCGCAGTCACCGCACACACCTACCATCACGTTGTTTCCAATGCTGCTGTCGCTAAAGCATCTGCAAGCCAAGTCGCAGCCGATGTCATCAAACCCAACACCACCACGCCAGTGGTTGGACTGCATGATCCATTGGACTTCGGCATCATTTATGGTAATACCCCAAACTATCTGTACCAAGCCTGGCGCACCACGGTGGGCGTGATCTCTTGGGGTAATGTCGATGACGTTGCAGCCGACCTTAACCTGCTCACCACTCAACATAATCTGGCACAAATCCCAGTCACCGTCGTCAATGTTGGCACCGCATCCCACACCGTCAACGATCTAGAATGGCAGCTTGACAGTCAGGCCATCGTCGGGGCATCTGGCGGTCTGGTCAAAGGCATCATTTTTTATAATGCCTCTGACATCCCGACCAACAACAATATCTTACTGGCTATGAACAAAGTCGTGACCGACAACAAAGTCAAAGTGGTCAACATGTCCTTTGGTGAACCGGAAGGAGATGAAACCTATCGCAATGCTGAAAATGTGATTTTTAAGCAAGGTGTCTTGCAAGGCATTACCTTCTCGGCATCTGCGGGTGATGCGGGCGCCTATGAAGACGCAGGTGGCGCACCCGTCAGCCATACTTCTGTCTCTCTTCCTGCCACTTCTCCCTATGTCGTCTCGGTAGGGGGTACTGAACTCTCCACCATCGGCGCAACCACCTATGCCAGCGAAACCACTTGGAATGAAGGTTTATCATGGGATCAAAACCTAGGTGCAAACCGGATCTGGTCCACAGGCGGTGGTAACAGTGCTTACGAACCTGCGCCTTCATGGCAGCCCAGCAGTTTGACTGGCAGTACCTATCGTGCAATTCCAGATATAGCCTTTGATGCCTCAGGCGCTTCAGGCGCGATCATCTATTACCATGGTAGCCAGTATGGCGTCGGCGGTACCAGCCTTGCTTCTCCGATCTTTGTCGGTCTCTGGTCACGAATCGAAAGTGGTCACAACAATGCACTGGGCTTCCCGATTACCAATTTCTATAAATACTTCCCAACCGCCACCACCGCCGGTCTGCACGATGTCACAACCGGCAATAACGGCTATACAGGTTACCCCAGCTTCGCGGCCAAAAAAGGCTGGGATGCCACCACTGGTTTTGGTAGCTTCAATGACTTGAGCCTTTATCACTATGTGGGTAGTCAGCCCACTTGGCAATAAGCCAGTATCTCATCAGAGTTTGAATCACGCCTATCTAAAATAGATGACAACGTGAATCAAACTCTTTCATATCATCAATGCCCATGCCGCCAAACGCACGGGCATTTTTTCACACCTCACTCAAAACCACAGCCTCACCCCAGCCACAGCCATGGTCTGACTGGCCGACTCGCCTTTCGCACGCGCATACGCCGCAGTCTTGTCATAGCGCTGCTCCGTCTGCACCCCGACATACGGCGCAAACTCACGGGTAATGTCATAGCGCAGCCGCAGACCCGCTTGCAGGTCACTCACCCCTTGACCGATATCCCGTGCAGGATCATTCTTGCTATAAATATTGGTCTCAAGCGTGGGCTGCAAGATCAAACGCTGCGTAATGCGCCAGTCATAGGTTGCTTCAAGACGCAGTGCCGCGCGTCCCGAGTCACCCACATATACCGTACCGCTTAAATCCACCCAGTAGGGAGAAATCCCTTGTAGCCCGAGCGCCAGCCACGTGCGATCTTTGCCCGCACCGCTGTCTTGACGCACGCCTAACTCGCTATTCCAAAAGACACCGACTGGACGTCGCCACAGCAGCTCAGTACGGGCATCCTCCAGATCACCGTTGGAGGTTGACCCTTCGGCTTTGAGCGCTAAGCGGTTCCAATCCGTGCCGACCCATGCATCGACATCGTAGTTGGTAATGGTCTTGTCATGATCTTGTCTAAAATCGTGTCCCACTTCCAGTTGATTGATCAACAAATTGGCCATGGTGCCCGCGCCCATCATATGTGGCGGAGCAATCGGCCCAAAGTCACGCCCTTGCGAGTAGTCTGGACTACGCGCATCAGCAGGGGCTGAGCCACCTTGCATGGAGCCCATACGCATACCGCCCATGCCACTCATATTCATCTGGCTATGATCAGCATGATCCATCGTACCGTGAACGGTCGCTGGCATCGCCATGCCGCCCATGTCCATGCCCTTCATATCGTCAGCACCGTGATCTTTAGACATGTCCATATGCGCCATATCATGCGTCGAGGGTTCAGCCTTAGATGTTGCAGACTTTGGCTTTTGCTCATGCGCCATATCCATATCGGACATGTCCATATCACCACTCATATCCATGCTGCCATGATCCATCTTCGACATATCCATCGCAGGTTTAGCTTCAGGCGCAGCATGAACCTCGTGTTTGTGAACATGGGCTTCGACATGACCGGAAGTCTTGGCTTTGCTAGGGGGCATTTTTTTGCTGGCAGGCTTTTTAAGCACTGGCTTGACTTGAGCGGGCGCACTCATGTCCATGCCCGGCATCGACATATCCATATGACTCATATCCATCTGGCTATGATCCATGCCCGCCGCCCAGACGGAAACACTCAGCATACTGAGGCTTAGAGTCAGCAACTTGGGCAGAATGCGATGGGAAGTCTGGTGGGTCATCGTCGTCATGCTCTTCGTGATCTTAGCAGTGGTCTTATTTGCAATTGTATTCATAAGTCAGTCCACCACCACTTCACGAAACATCCCCGACTCCATGTGGTAGAGCAAGTGACAATGCCATGCCCAGCGCCCCGCCTCGCCCGTCACATCAAAGGAAATCTTCTGCGCCGGCTGCACAATGATCGTGTGTTTACGTACTTGGAAGTCGCCGCTAGGCGCACGCAGATCACTCCACATCCCATGCAGATGCATCGGATGATTCATCATCGTGTCATTGACCAACGATATCCGCACCCGTTCGCCTTTGCCCAGCCGCACCGGCTTCGACTCATGAAAGGTCAGTCCATCAAAGCCCCAGATATAGCGCTCCATATTGCCCGTCAGATGCATCTCGATCTCGCGCGTCGGTTCGATCTGTTCTGATTTTGCCAATCCAATCGAGTGTAGATCGGCATAGGTCAGCACACGACGACCATTGCCACGCAAATTGACGCCCGCATCATCAAGATTAGTACGCGGCATATCGACATGCATATCCGTGCTGGAACCATATTCGGTACTGGCATGGCGCGCCATGGCTTTATTCGAAGTTGCCGAACCCCACATATCCCCCATCATATCGGCATGACTCAGCCACTGGATTTTATCCAGCGCAGGAATCGGCGCCTTTAATCCCGCCCGCACCGCCAGCGTGCCGCAGGCATAACCCGAGCGGTCGATGTTCTGGGCAAAAATGGTATAGGCATCTTCCGCAGGCTCAACCAGCACATCATAGGTTTCCGCGACCCCTATGCGAAACTCATCCACCGTCACGGGATCAACCAACTGCCCATCACTGCCGATCACGGTGAGTTTCAAACCGGGAATACGGATATCAAAGATGGTCTGCGCACTGCCATTGATAAAGCGCAGCCGTACCTTGTCACCCCTCTTAAACAGCCCCGTCCAATTCGACGCCGGATTGCTGCCATTCATCAGGTAGGTATAAGTATGGGCAGACAGATCCGTGAAGTCTGTCGGCATCATGCGCATCTGGTTCCACATCTTGCGATCTGCCACGGCTTTGGACCAGCCATGTTTACGCACATCAGCAAAGAACTGCACGGCAGTCGGCTGCTGATAGTTATCAAAACCCGACTCCATCTTGAGTTTGCTGATCAGCCCCATCGGATCGGCATCGGTCCAGTCTGAGAGCAGAATCACATGATCACGATCCACCTTGATCGTCTCACCCTCACGGGGCTCAATCACAATCGCTCCCATCAGACCCGTTTGCTCCTGAAAGCCCGAGTGGGAGTGATACCAGTAGGTGCCGCTTTGCAGAATCGGAAACTGATAGGTAAAGGTGGTATTGGGAGGAATCCCCTCAAAGCTGATGCCGGGCACACCGTCCATCTGATAAGGCAACAGCAAACCATGCCAATGAATCGACGTGGGTTCATTCAGGCGATTGGTCACACGAATTGTGACCGTCTCACCTTCCTTAAAGTGCAGGATCGGTGCTGGCAGACTGCCATTGACCACCGTCGCCATACGCGTTTTGCCCGTATAGTTGACGCTGGCTTCATCCACAATCAAGTCAAAGCTATTGCCTTGAAGATGCGGCACATCGCCAATCAGCGCAGCCGCCCGTTCAGACTTGGCCCAGACGCCCGTACTCACAGCAATGCCTGTGACAGCGACGCCTTGCACAAACTGACGTCTTGAAAGTTGATGACTCATACCTTACCTTTTTTCGATGACTTCAAATAACTTCAATGGGATAACAAGGCTGCATGTGAGTACCCTCACCTAAACACCCTACTTCATATCACAAAATTTGGATGCTGCACGCAGATTGGCAAAAATCCATAGCGGTGACTGTGGGAAGCTCAGCGGCGTCTAGACACCGCAGCCCCATGAGCCGTTCAACACCTGATTTAACTCACCGCATAATTCCTAGAGGAAAAATAGTGGCTCAACGTAGTTGTCGATGCTTGCGGATCGACCAAGGCCACAAACGTATCGGGTCGCAGCAAGTAAAGCGCATCCTCGGTCAAACCGGCTTTGTCATGCTCCTCTGTCCAATCAAACAGATGCAAGGGCACACCGTGCAGTTCGCACCACGCGTAGATCTCGGGCGTCACCGTGCCATAGACATGAACTTGCCAGCCGATATGCGACAAGGACGCATAGTTGTCAGACCCTTCTAAGGCGACCCACGGCAAGCGGTCACCGCCTTGAACTGCGCCCGCTTTGCCTTCGCTCAAAGGACTCTCGTGATAGTTCATCATGGTCTGCGAAACCAGCCGAAACATCAGCTCACGCGCGCTCCCAATTTTGGATGCCGTGTTCATGATCAGCTGTGCAATATGGTCCTTCACAAAATCGGCCAAATGACTTTCCGCAGTGACCACGGTAAACACCCGGTCTGTGGTATTGACCAGCCGCAATGCAAAGGCACGGCGTTCGATACCATAGCTATCGAGTAGGCTATTCTCCAAGCCGCTCTCCACACCACGATCAACACCACCAGACGCTTGCGCTTTCAAAGCCGCCGCCAGCTTCCACGCCAGATTGATGGCATCATGAATCCCCGTATTCATCCCTTGCCCGCCCACCGGACTATGCACGTGCGCGGCATCACCCAGTAAAAAGACACGCCCCTCACGGAAATTGGATGCGACGCGGTGGTGGACATGGTAGGTCGAGAACCAATTGACCTTGGTGATCTGAATCCCCAAACCACGAATCGCATCATTACTCACATCATCAAACACCAGCTTCTCAGCATGTTCCGCGCGCTCATCTTTGACGGTGCCAATCAGTCGATATTGATTGCCATGACCATAGGACATCAACAGCACAAAGTCGCCCTTGTCAAAAGCAACGTGCAATTCACCAGCAGGTTCCAAGCCCTCTACCTCGACATCCGCCACATAAAACACATGCTGATACGTCCCGCCTGCAAAGTCGCTACCCAGCGCATGCCGGATTGTGGATCGCGCGCCATCACAGCCCGCCAGATAACGCGCCGTGCAGATCTGCTCGCTGCCGTCAGGCAGACGCAAACGTGCACTCACACCATCGCCCTTATCCTCAATGGCAAGGCACTCTACGCTCCTTTCGACCGTCACCCCGAGTAGACTTAAGCGCTCCACCAGCAGACGTTCGTGTTGATCCTGCGGGTAGACGAGCACGAACGGATACGGTGAAATATCCGCACCGGCGTCGCCTAAGGAGAGCTGCGCCTTGTGTTTGCCACGTACCCACATATTGACCGCAGGATTTTTATGTCCAGCGGCGATGACAGCATCGGTCAGATCAAGCTGGCGATAGAGCTCGAGGGTACGTGCATGCACCGCCATGGCCCGCGATGTCTCTCCGGGCCCTGTACTTTTATCAATAATCCGAACGTTGACACCCTGTTTTGTGAGCCACAGTGCCAGCGTCAGACCGGTTGGGCCAGCACCCACAATCAGAACTTCTTCCATGACCTACTCCCTAGAAATATCAATGCGGCTCAGATCAATGTAGAACTCGCTTGCATGATCGTCAAGGCATAACGCTAAGCACTTCAGTGAATGAGAAACAACGCTGTAGACTCGCTTTATGCTGAAGGCGAATCAACGCTTCCCCTGTTACGCAACACCGTACTAAGACGTTAACGCTTGACCACGCAGCCGCAGTGCATTACTGATTACTGATGCCGAACTTAAACTCATCGCCAGCGCCGCAATCATCGGTGAGAGTAACCAACCAGTAATGGGAAACAATATCCCCGCCGCTAGCGGAATTCCGAGTATGTTGTACAAGAAGGCAAAGCCCAAATTCTGCTTCATATTATCGACCGTGGCCTGTGAAATCGCGCGAGCAATCGCAATGCCGCGTAGATCGCCCTTGATCAGCGTCACCTGCGCGCTATTCACGGCAACATCCGTACCCGTACCCATCGCAATCCCGACATTCGCCTGAGCCAAGGCAGGCGCATCATTGATGCCATCACCTGCCATCGCCACCACCTGCCCCGCAGCTTGCAGCTTTTTCACCAGCGCCAGCTTGTCTTCTGGACGCACCTCGCCGTAGAACTGCGTAATACCCAATTGCCCTGCCACATACTGCGCCGTTGCCTGCCCGTCCCCTGTTGCCATGATGACGTTGATGTGGGATTTTGCCAGCGCAGCGAGTGCATCTCTGCTCGTCACTTTGATCGGGTCACTCACTGACAGAATCCCTAGCAACTGAGTCTCCGTCGCCAAATACATCACGCTCGCCCCTTGTGCGCGCAGCGTTTCTGCCCGTGACTCAAGCGACTGTACCTCAATCTGTTGTTGGTGCATCAGCGTGGCATTGCCCAAGTAATAAAGCTGCCCCGCAATCTCACCTTTCACCCCAAGTCCGGTCAATGAATCAAAGTGCACAACCTCCGCCAAAGGCAGTTGCTGCGCAGTCGCCGCCTGCACAATCGCCACCGCTAAGGGATGTTCACTGCCCTGATCCAGACTTGCCGCCCACTGCAACACCTGTGCATCCCGATAACCCTCTGCCGCCACAACCTGATCAAAACGCGGACGCCCTTCGGTCAACGTTCCGGTTTTATCCACGATCAAGGTATCCACTGTGCGCAGCGACTCAATCGCGCTGGCATCACGAAACAGAATGCCCTGCTTCGCCGAGCGTCCCGTCGCCACCATGATTGACATTGGCGTGGCCAAACCCAATGCACAAGGACAAGCAATGATCAGCACCGCCACTGCATTCAATAGCCCATAGACCCAACCCGATTCGCCGCCAAACACCCCCCACGCCAAGAACGTGATCAGCGCAACCGCCACCACCGTCACCACAAAATAACCCGCAACCCGATCCGCCATACGCTGCATCGGCGCTTTGGAGCGCTGCGCTTCGGCCACCATCTGCACGATCTGCGCCAGCAACGTCTCTGCACCCACCCGCTCAGCACGGATGGTCAGCGCACCGGTCTGATTCTGTGTCGCGCCCACCACCCGATCTCCCGTTTGCTTATGCACAGGCACAGGCTCTCCGGTAATCATCGACTCATCAATACTGCCTCCGCCACTCACCACAACGCCATCAACCGGCACCTGCTCACCGGGGCGTACCCGCAGCAGATCGCCAACCTGTACCTGATCCAGCGGCACATCCTCCTCCTGCCCATCAGCCAGAATGCGGCGTGCAGTTTTGGGGGTTAGACCCAACAGCGACTTGATCGCCGCAGAGGTTTGTGAGCGTGCTTTAAGCTCCAGCAATTGCCCGAGCAGGGTTAGACTAATGATCACTGCCGCCGCCTCAAAGTAGACGGCGACATGACCGTCCATCATCTTGAACGCCATCGGAAACACTTGCGGCGCCAAGATCGCCACCACGCTATACAAGTAAGCCGCACCTGTGCCGATACTGATCAGCGTCCACATATTGGGGCTGCGATGGATAATCGACTGCACCCCGCGCACAAAGAACGGCAAACCCGCCCAGAGTACGACTGGCGTCGCCAACACAAACTCGACCCAGTGCCGCAGCAGCGGATTGATCACATCGACCATATCGCCAAACATCGCCAAAACAAACACCACCAGAGTCAGCGGCAGCGTCCACCAAAAACGACGACGAAAATCGACCAACTCATGCGACTCTTCGTCGTCAAGACTCGGCATTTCCGGTTCCAATGCCATGCCGCATTTCGGACACGCGCCCGGATGATCCTGCCGAATTTCAGGGTGCATCGGACAGGTATAAACCGTGCCTGCCACAGGTGTAAAGGTTGCCGACTTCGCGGGGGGCCCTGCCAAATACTGCTCAGGAGTCGCCTTAAATTTCTGTAAGCAATGACCACTGCAAAAATGATAGCGGTGATCCTGATAGACATACTGATGCGGCGAATCAGGACTCACCGTCATGCCGCAGACGGGGTCAAGCTCACTGGCTGAGATCGTGTCTTGCGATCCCGCACCGCCGCCGCAGCACGAAGACGCAACGGGTGCAGCGCCCTTGGGCTGGTGGTCATGATGATGGTCGTGATGATCTTCATGACCATGCACATCATACTGCACCTGATCTACATCCTGCCCTTGCACTGGCACCACAACTGAATGGGCTTTGCCCCCACAACACGACCGGGGTTCAGTCTCTAAAGCGGGTTTTGCCTCTGGTGCGGCATCGGGAGAATGCGTCATAGCGATATCCAAAATGAATCAACTGTGCTAGCCTAAACCCTGTAGTTAACCCCAGAGTCAAGCCTTTGTTTGGAAATCATCCTATGCAAACCACCACCATCGGCAAACTGGCCAAAGCCGCTCATGTCGGCATCGAAACCATTCGCTATTATCAAAGCCGCGACCTGCTACCCACCCCTGAGAAAACAGAGGGCTATCGTCAATATCCAGTCGCGTTGATCGAACGCATTCGCTTTATTAAACGCGCGCAAGAGCTTGGCTTTAGTCTGGATGAAATTTCCGATTTATTGTCATTACATGGCAATCAGCGGGAATCCATCCAGTCCATTACCGCTGCACGCCTGACGCAGATTCGCACCAAGATCAGCGACCTACAGCGTATGGAAACCGTACTGACTGAATTGCTGCATGAATGCGAGCACACCGATCTGAGCACGCCGTGCCCGATCATTGCCTCGATTGGTGGGCAGCGGTCATGCGACAACATGCAGCATTAGTGTCCCTTTAAAACCCGCTTGCTTTGACATCTGCGCTTGCTAAACTCAGCCCAGGTTTGACGACTTGACCATCAACGCCACGGTTAATCCCACAGGACATCCACATGCCGCTACACCCCAAACGCCGTGAACTGGATCAGGCACTTGCCCATGCCAGCAGCTATCAGGAATGGCTCGGCATAGCCCAAGAATTAGATACGCGAGATGGATTAATGGATTGGCGCAGTAGCGATGCCTCCGCGTTTTGCCATGAGCGCTTGATGCGTGAGCATATCCAGCAGATGCGTTCGATGATTGAGCATCAAGATTTGGGTGGCCTTGCGACCTTGCTGCAAGAGAGCGTGTATCGTCATCTGGGCGAGTTGAATAATCCCGAACTGTATCTCTATGCCCGTTCAGGGACTAAACAGATTGTCAGCGAATATCTGGACGAAGTGGAGCACGTGATGCGTAGCTTGTCCGAGCAACCCATTCCCCAAATGTCTGAACAGCAGAAGCTAGCCCTGTTTGAACAAGCTGCACGAATCTACGGCTGCCCCGCATTGATGCTAAGCGGCGGTGCGACGTTTGGGATTTATCATCTGGGGGTGGTCAAAGCGCTGTTTGAGCAGAATCTTCTGCCCAAGGTGTTGGTCGGTTCCAGTATGGGCGCGATCATCGCCGCCGGGATGTGCAATCGCACGGATGAGGAACTGGCCGAGTTCTTTAAAACTCAAGTCTATGAGATCCATCGCGATGCTCTGCGCTGGCGGCGGCCACAGGCCATGCGCAAACAGCACAGCGCCATGGATGAACAGCAATTGCTTGAACATATCCGTGTTAACGTCGGCAGTGTCACCTTTGCCGAAGCCTATGCCAAGAGCGGACGGGTACTGAATATCAGTGTCTCCCCAACCCGCACCCACCAAAAACCGCGCGTACTCAACTACCTGACTGCACCCGATGTGCTGGTAGAATACGCCGTGCTTGCGTCGTGTGCCGTGCCGCTGCTCTATCCGCCAGTCACCTTATATGCACGGGGTAAGGATGGGCGCAAAATCCCCTATATGAGTACTGAAACTTGGATAGACGGCTCCGTGCATGGCGATCTCCCGCGTGAGCGCTTGGCCCGCCTGCATAACGTCAATCAGACCATCATTAGCCAAGCCAACCCCCATATCATTCCGTTTATTACCCATCGCAATCATCGTGGTGTGCGAGCGCTGGGCAAACAAGTGCTGTCCTCGGTCATCCACGTTGGCAGTGCCGAACTGCTGGACATCGGTCGCCATATCTTTAACAAAACCCCGCTGAGTCCGCTGCTGAGTCACGCCCATGCCATCGCTGCACAAAGCTATCTGGGAGACATCAATATCCAGTTCCCATTTCAGCCCGCTGCTTACCTCAAAGTCGTCACCAACCCAACACCCGAAAGACTTGCGCACTATATTCGTCTCGGCGAGCAGGCTACATGGCCACAAATCGCCATGATTCGCGATCTAACCCGGATTAGCCGCTTGTTTCCGGAGTGCATTGCACAGATCAAAGCCAATATGGCAACCACTTAAATCGCGGTATCCGCTTAAAACGATATATGTTTATCCAAAACGTAACAATTCATTAAAAATGATAACCAGTTCACATTTTTAATGGTAAAAAGAAGATGTCTTGTCCATCTTCCTACCTATTGGGGGCAAGAATTCGCTCACACGCTCCCCTCGCTGTGAGCTTTTTTTTATGCCGATTCCAGTCTCACAAGGTACACAACACCTGCTCAGTAGGATCAGGTTCGGCAATAATAATATCCATGAAATCTTCGATCTCAGCATTCAACTGATTCTTCTTCCAGATAAAATATAAATCCACCGTCGCAAGCTCGGGAATATGATGAATATTGACGTTATATTGCTGACTAAAAACACTTTTTTCGATCAAGGACAGCGGAAAACACGAAATGCCGGTTCCCGCTTCGACACAGGCTAAAATCACCGCGAAGTAATTCATTTCCAGTATTTTTTTTGGTTGCTTCTGATGACTAGCGAGCCACTCCAAGGCTTTGATCCGATACAGACTATCATCACTAAAGGACAGGAAATCATAATCACTCAAGATGTCGGGGGAAAACTGGGTAATCTCTTTAGGCGTAATCAGCACCAATGACTCACGAAAGGCAAATCGGCAATCCAGTAACGGGTGCTCAATCGGGCCATCGGTAATGGCCATATCCAACTCATGGTAGATGACCCTTTTTTCCAAAGCCAATGTCGGTCCACGGATTAATTCAAGGGAGATATGCTTTTTCAGTTGTCGATAACGGGCGACCTTCGCCGGCAGATGACTGATTAACGCCACGTCGAGACAGCCGACGCGCAGTGCACCGCCACCCTTCTCCTGAACCAGCTTTTCGGTATCGGCCCAATCTTTAAAAATACGCTGTGCACTCTGATAGAGCAGCCGCCCTTTGGGCGTCACATATAAGCGATTTTTTTCCCGGGTAAATAATTGAACGCCAAGCTCATCCTCAAGCTCTTGAATCCGCGTCGTGATATTCGACGGTACACAAAAGTTCTTATCAGCAGCTGCCTTGATGGTTCCTTCTTCGACCACAGAACAAAATAACTGGAGTTGATTGATCTTCATATATTCACTTTAAAGAATTTAATGGCAATTAATAATCACTTTAAATAAACAAATTGCCCGAATCACACCAATGACTAATACAACTTCTTTAAAAAATAACGGGACCAAATCGATAGAGTGACCCAAAATCAGAATCATCATAGGCGTAGAGAATAAGCACCTCTCAGGCCAGAGACACCCCTACACCATACCCTAAAAAATAAATTTAATTCAAAGAATCATAAAAACCAAATGGTAACAAATGATGAAAAAACGCCTTTTGAATCAAGTTTATGATTAAAAAATCAACTCACCACCCGTCTCATAAAAATAACAACAAGACCGACCTGTCTACCTATTCACTTTTAGAGAACTTAATGCTGATTAATCGTTACTTTCAATACAACAACGCATTAGGTACTGTACGACTACATATTATTTTTTACCGGACGGTCAAATGAAAAAATTTGCGTTTACCGCACTCGCAACAGGCTGCTTCACCACCATGGTGTTTGCGGCAACAACCTTAACGCCGAATACCAACAACGGTAATGGGGGCCAAATTCCCAGTGGTTATGACGACCTCATTTTCCAGCTCGGCGACGGCAATTGGGTACCCAATATAACGCTGCCCCTCACGGCCAAAGATGGTGCCAAACTTGCCATCACATCATCAGCAAGTTATGAGAGCCAAATTGATACGACGCGTTCAGATCTCCCTGTGGCGCAGATTAAGGTCAAAGCAGGCAGTACTGTTAATTTCACTTTTAGTCAGTCTTTAGGAAAATGGCAGGTAGAGAGTACAGTCTACACGCCAAATACCAATGGTGCGGTGATACCTGTCCCTACCAGCAAGGATGTTCTATCCACCTATAAGCTGGCAGATGCCAACTGGGTTCCTCTCGTCACCCTACCTGCATCGGCAGCAGACGGACAGTTTGTCAGTGTGCAATCGTCTGCAACTTGGGCAAGCAAGATTAATCCACAGAACGTCTTGTTCCCGAGTAGCTTTACAGTCAAAACAGGCGATCGCTACTATTTCCGCTATGTGACTGCTTTAAGTCAATGGGTGCCCGAGTTGACTCCAATCCGCAAACTCAGCCCAGCCGCACTGGCAAATCAGACGGCAACAACGCTGACCGCTCCGATCAATGAAGTCACCGTTACCGATCAGGACTCCGGCGAAATTAACCTTCCCGTCAGTGCCAATGATCGTGATCAGGTGATCATCAAATCAGCAACCGATCAAAATGTGCAGATTAACAATGCTCACACCAATACATCGGCAACCTTAAACGTTAAACGTGGTGATCAGTATGAGTTTCGCTATATTGCGGATAAAAACTACTGGATCGTACAATCGGCACCCACCCGAACATTCCAACTCAAAGATGTAGCGCAAGGTCAACTGCCCACACCAACCGCGCCCCTTACTGAAGTCAAGGCCGCTGATAGCAACTGGCAATCCACCTTGCAGCTCCCCCTACAAGCACAAGAAGGCGATCGCGTGGTACTTCGTAACACCGCGCCAGAATCAGTGAATGTGGTGTCCAGCCAACTCTCTGAAAAAGTCAATACGGGTGAAAATGTGCGTTTCATCTATACCGCGCAACATCAATGGCAGCGCGAAACACGCATTATCACCCTGCTCCTGACCTACAATGGCGCGACATTGACGGCGCTCGGTGAAACTGCTGCCAAACTTAAAATGCTGGAAGAGTTTCGCCTCACCAATGAAGCGTCTGAAAACAATCGTTTGAATTACTATGTTAAACAAGTCGGCGAACTCTTTCAGCGTGACTTATCCGTATCGGACCACCAGCTGAACACCGCGCTTGGAATCGAGAAAAACGATGCGACCATTTACAATGAGCGTCAACGCGTTAAGGCCGACGTCACCTCATACTTCGGCACAGAATCTGGCGGTGGGTGGGCTTATACACGGGCTGACGCAAAGTCGGCCTATATCGCAGCGAATTTATTAGAACCCGCGACTGTCTTACGCCATGAGTTTGGTCATATCCTAGGCTCACACCACAATGCTCCCCTAGAAGAATCGGCGGCGAGCCATTATTTGGCCTATGGCTTTGCTCACCCGCTGGGAAGTACGATCATGGGTGGTAATAGCCTGCCCTTTTACTCAAGTCCGAATATATATAGTCCGCAATATGGTGTGCGTCTGGGTATTGAGAACCAAGTAGATGCCTCAAGAGTATTCAATGAACGCTCAGAAACAGTATCTAACTTTCATAATCAGTTGACCTATACCCTGCCATAACACCAGTAACCGCTATGTGACACATGATTGCCCCTCCAAGCAATCATGTGCCGCAACTGTCCTCAATCCCGTC
Source organism: Aquirhabdus parva (assembly GCF_003351745.1). Lineage (NCBI taxonomy): Bacteria > Pseudomonadati > Pseudomonadota > Gammaproteobacteria > Moraxellales > Moraxellaceae > Aquirhabdus > Aquirhabdus parva. The sequence continues at coordinate 3,226,289 of NZ_CP031222.1, forward strand.
TGGTAGTCCAGACCGCCTTTCTCATGCAATATTTAAACTATGGCTTCTAAAAAGATTAAGCTTTTAATTCTGATCAGCGCGTTGGCGATCATCATCGCAATTTTAATCGTGATCTTTAAACCCACCTCAAACCACGCCGAAACATTAAACCAATCTACGACGACATCATCAGTAGCAGCAACGACGGGCACTCCATCTTCAGTAGAACCCACCAATGCTAAACGCTCTTTTAGTGACCTGCTTAAAGCCAGTCAACAGCGCCGGAGTCAGTTTCATCTGGATGAGAACCGTCTAGCCACAGCCGCAAATCAACAAAAGATTATGCAAAACAGTGATGCACAAACCGTTGCACAACATTTTCCGCTCCTAAACGAAAAGCAGCAAAAAGATGGGCGTCGCTTTGTGCAATACGATCCTTATATTGTCGAAGCAAAGTTTGTCGGAGATCACATCAAAATCGACATCCCTAATACTGGAAAATCCTATGACGGCAAAATGACCGATGTCGAGCAAGTGGATGATGATATCGTGCGCTGGCGTGGGGATCTGGATGGTGTAAACGGGCAGATGTCGAACTTCACCGTGACCCAAACCATGAAGGATCAATATGCGATCGCCGTCTTTCACACACCGCAAGGTGAATTCATTATGGAAAGTAAAAATGGCTATGGTTGGGTGGCCAGTGGCGAGGCAGAATTAGATAATGATCAAAAATAGCAAACCATTCAAACATTTGCTTTGAACAGACATTCACTCTTTCACGTTTGAGAATGATGAAGTGGTTTCGCCTGCCCAACAATCCAAACAGTCATTGAGCATAAGTAGGGCTCTTGCTCTGCTTAAGCCCTTCTCATGCATTTGGCGCCGAGCACACCATAAAACGAATAAATCGAACTATATTTGATCAAATAGTCAAAATAATAGTTATAAATGTGAATTAGTTAACGTTATATTGATACAATTACTTTGCCGATTTAAAAATCCCGGCATTTTGGTCCAGCATGCCACAAGTGCTTGAACCTGCCCCCAGCAAAGGGGCTTTTTTTTGCCTGAAATTCTCTAAGCGGTAAAACACAAACAACCCAATACCGATCGTCTGCAGACTTCGGTTTGAAGACCGTCTGTTGCCATCACATCATCGCTTTTTGATAATGCGCCAGTTTGGACTTCTCATCTCTTAATTGCTCGGCAATCTTTAGCCTGCGTTGTTTGATCGCAATCGGTGTCGAGTAATGACACGCAGCACAGCGCCCTTGGTGAAAAGCAGAACTGCCACACTGTGGACATGAGAGCGTAGGGATCGGGAGTTTGAAGTTAGCCATCACACACCTCAAGCATTCTTCGCATTTTGGGGTGGTTATTATTTAACCTAAAAATTGCAATTTCATTACACGTGCAGATAAAGCACCGATCAATGGCATGAACGGGCAATATTCACTGATCACGATCCTCAGTGGTTGAGTAACCGCAAACTAAAGTGCGCGTTCATCCGCACACTAGCCTTTTCGAGCAAGCATCTCCATTTTATTTAAGTTTCCCACAAGAAACTATTTCTTGACCTTTTAAGTTTCCTTTAGTAAACTTATTGTCTAGAGACCAATATCATCGCACAAACAAAAACGCCCCCTCTGTCCGTCAAAACAGAGGGGGCGGCTCTAGGTGTCCCTTGTAGGTAGATACGCTAGAGAGGAAATTATGAATGCATTTCCAAGGCTTACGCAAGTGGATTTAACCACTTGGTACTTCGATCCGATGAGTGAACAAAATTCCCAGACGATCTGCTTACAGCGCTCTCTTGAGGACTGCGCAGGCTACGCAGTCGTGCACTGGCGCACAGGACAAATCATCGAGGCTAAAGAAGCATGGATGATAGGGCTGACAGCCACCATCAGTACCACACAGGAAAACGAATACGACGACTTCATGCAGAGCAATTCAACATCAGGAGTAGACGAATGAAAATCCTCAATCACTATATCCGCATCTCTGACATTGAGCACTTGGGGCAGCGCTACCAAGTCCGCCACAACCGTATGACAGGACTAAACACCTGCCGGATTGCTTCGATTCATCGTGTGACACGCCTCACCGCCTATGTCACCCATGTCGCTAGCGCGAATTGCAAAGCCACGTTTAAAGCTACTGACCTCATCATGCTGCGCCACCACATTACTGCGCATGCCGCACAGACGCTACAACGCATCCATGATTTTGAACAACATCAACAACACACCAAGGAGTGCTTCGCATGAACGACTTTGACGACATCCCGCAAAACCGCCTGAACCGCTGGCTTAGCCAATGGTCAGGACTGATTGGTGGCACCGTGGTGATGGGTTTTCTGATTGGACATGTGGTGTTGCAGACCTTGGGCTATGCCTCCTGAACGCTATGCGCCCACCAAGGCGACCGATGAAGGGTCGCCCTTGGTATCACTGATCAATGTGCGTGTTCTTTCATCTCATCATTCAGCGTCTCTGCTGAACCGGTGGTCACCCAACCATAGCCATTTTTGCTTTCCATGATGTACTCGCCTGTCGGGGTATGAAAGACCGCAATCGCGTACTGATCCTTCATGGTCTGGGTCACGGTAAAGTTCGACATCTGCCCATTCACACCATCCAGATCCCCACGCCAGCGGACAATATCGTCATCGACCTTCTCAACATCCGTGATCGTCCCATCGTAAGAGCGCCCGGTGTTTGGAATATCAATCTTGATATGGTCGCCGACAAATTTACCTTCAATGGTATACGGATCGTACTGTACAAAAGATCGTCCATCTTTCAACTGCGTGTCGTTTAACAACGCAAAATGCTGAACAACTGTTTTGGCATCGCTGCGCTGCATGATCACTTGCTGATGTAGGGCTTCGGCTAAACGCTGCGCATCGAAGCGATACTGCGGGCGACGCTGTTGACTGGCTTTGAGCAGTTCAGCACTGGTTTGTCGTTTCGCGGTGATCGCAGTGTGTGTGGCAGACTGCGACTGATTCATAGGCATGCCAGAGGCTGCAACAGAAGTCGATACGGTACTCTCCCCACTTAAATTCGGTTTGAATCCCCAGACTAAAGCGATGGTGATGATGACAAGCACGATCAGAATGAGAATGAGCCGCTTCATCTGTTTAGAAGTCATGATGGTGTTTTATCCAAGCGATCTAGGCGATAAGGGTATACGGTGGTTTATACGTTTAATGTCGCACTATCAAAAAAAGAAGAGGATCGTCTACCGACCCATGATTGCTGGATATCTTGCAATCATGAGCGGTATCCGACCCGTCAGGCATCCTTAGAAGGAATAGGTCAACTGATTATGAAAATCAGAGACTGCCGCAGAGTGACCATTCAACACTTGTGAGGCATCTACCTCATTCGCCACACCGAGGCGCACACCGTACTGCGGGCTATAGACATCAGGGCTTGAGTAATACGGCAAACTGTTGCCGCCCATAATCGTACTGCCGAGCGGATGAGCAAAGCCATAACCCAAGTAATGGGTCGCAACGGCTTCTTCATGGGTTGTATTGTGGTTTGAGCCCATGTTGTGACCAAACTCATGACGCATCACGGTCACACCGCAGCCCAGATCGTTGGCGGTATACATGCTGCGGACATCAGCATAGACATTCGCCCAGCCACATGCAGAAATGCTCTCACGACCAAAGTAAGCTACGGCATCCGCTTTAACCCGTTTACGCTCATTCAGAATCGCCGCATCAGACTTGGCAACGGACAGTGCCGTCAGCAGATCTTGATCCGGAACGACGAGATCACGCTGGAATAAGCCGCCGACCTGTTTTACATAGTAGTTTAAATGGCTGTTTTCAGCACCCTCATTAGCAAGGCGTAGCGACTCGATCATCTTCAGCTTCGCCGCACTGTCTCCCAGAGTAGTCAATACCGCGCTGTTGTAGGTCAACAGCATGGTGATCAGACGCGTCTCACGTTGCCATTGATGCTGCGCATTGTAGATGAAGCGCACGTTCTCACCCGTATAGACACGCTCTGCCAATGAACCTGACACCACATTGACGCTGTAGGTTGCTGTGCTGCGTAGGATCACACGATCACCCTCTTGGGCAGTCAACGGCAACTGTAGGGTGGGTTGCCAATTGGCATCCGCCGCCTTCACTTCAGTCACTGGAGTCGCCGTAGCAGGTAGTTGACCTGATGGCACATCCTTCAACTGAAACAATGGGGTTGGAGATGACTGCACAATCCAGTACGCCTTATCCGCGATATAGCGGAAGGTATACTGATCACCGCGTTTCACATTCAGGGTCGCCAGCGTATTGGTATGCGCATTGTTGATATGCACCACACGATCTGTCGCTGACTTCACGATCACCTGATCGCGATCATTGGCACTGGCAGGCAAACTGATCGCAGCCATGAGGTCGGTATCGGTCAATGTCACCTCATTGATCGGTGAGGTGATGGTACTGGCGGTCTGGCTCCCCAAAGCCGCTGGGCTGATCACGCGTGTCGGCGAGGACTCTGGCACCCACTGACTTAAAGCAGCGACATAGCGGAAATAATAGCGATCACCTGTTTTGACCGTGAAGCTGCTCGGGAATAACACATTCTGGGTATTAATCTTGCTTGCCCAAGTCGCAGTGGATTGCACACTGACAAACTGCCCATCGACAGCCGACGCAGGTAATGTCACTTCAGGCACCCAGTTGGCATCCGCCAGTTTATACGTTGACAGGAAGTCCGTCGTGGCTGGAACAGGCATCACCGCACCATTCGCATTCGGCGTATAGACTTTGCTCTGTAACTGCCACTTGCCTGAAGCCAAACTGAAAATAAAATTAAAGGTATTGCCGGCTTTCACCGTAATCTGCGCTACAGGGACATCAGAACGCGTTGCATCCAGTTGACTGTCATAGCCTGCTGAAGAGGTAATGCTGAGTTTAGCGCCGTCTTTTGCAGTGAGCGGCAGTGTCAGGTTTGGCACCCAATTGCCATTACTCAGTTGAAAAATCAGGTCATCATAACCACTGGGAATCGTGCCGCTCTGATTATTCTGATTCGGTGACAAGGTGGTTGCGGCATAGACCGTCGTCGCCGCGACAGCCAGCACCAGTAAACTGCGTGAAAAAAATGTTCTCATCGATTGATGTCCTTATACTTGATACTGATGAATAGGAAAACGGCCTACGTCAAAGCCGATTGGATCAAAACACATCCTATGGAGATCACTTCGGCTCTTTTTTAGTGTAGGGAAAAAATGAGTTTGGATAAATAACTTTCACAGCAAATAATCAATTTATTTTTATCGTATGCTACTGATTAAAGAGACTTAAATCACGTTTCGTACATTGTAAACTTCAGACCGCCAACCCGGTCACACAACAAAGAAAACCCGACCATAGGGTTACTCGGGTCGGGCTAAAATAAAAATTAACCAGATAAACGTCTCATACATGTCTATCACGACATGATGCAACTTCGACTAATCGCACTTAAGGACAGGGATTCGGATGCGCCAAATGAATCTGCTCAATCCCCGTCAGCACCTCATCGGACAACTTGACCTCCACACTCGCCAAGTTCGCTTTGAGCTGCTCCAAAGTCGTCGCCCCGATGATATTACTGGTGAGGAATGGGCGGGTGTTCACATACGCCAGCGCCAACTGCGCGGGGTCCAGACCATGATCACGTGCAAGCTGCACATAGGCGGCAATTGCCTGCTCAGGGATGACGCCGTTATAACGCTTAAATCGCTCCCAGCGTGACAAGCGCGCCCCTTCAGGTCTAGCACCGTTTAAGTACTTGCCCGTCAGCGCGCCAAACGCCAGCGGTGAGTAGGCCAAGAGCCCCACCTGATCACGGATCGCTACCTCAGCATTACCAATTTCAAAGGTGCGATTCAGCAGGTTGTAGGGATTCTGGATACTCACCACACGAGACAGTCCGGTACGCTCTGCGATATTGACGAACTGATTCACACCCCATGGCGTCTCATTGGATAGCCCGATATGACGGATTTTTCCGGCTTTGACGAAGCCATCCAGAATCGACAAGGTCTCTTCTATCGGCACCGCGTCTTCATCCGCCACATGTTCATAGCCTAGTACGCCAAAATGATTAGTCGTACGATCTGGCCAATGCAGTTGATAGAGATCAACATAATCGGTTTGTAGACGCTTTAAGCTGTCATGCAGTGCTGCTTCCAGATTCGGACGGTCGTGACGGGTCTTGCCACCGCGTATATGTGCGGCTTGGATCAGTTTGAGCGACGGTCCAACCGCTTTAGTGGCAACCAGCACCTTCTCACGGTTGCCGGATTTTTTAAGCCAAGTGCCGAGGTAAGTTTCGGTCAGACCTTGGGTTTCGGGTCGCGGTGGCACCGGATACATCTCAGCGGCATCGATCAGGTTAACCCCATGATCCACCGCCAGATCCAACTGTACATGTGCTTCGTTTTCGGTATTCTGCTCGCCCCAAGTCATGGTGCCGAGGGTAATGATACTGACCGGGGTGTCAGTCTTGCCGAGAGGTCTATACAGCATAGTCATTCCTATAGGTCACATCATTTAAAGAGTCAGACTGAACCTCAGTTCAAGAGAGCCTATGGATTCAGCCTTGATCAATCTTAGGGTCATTCCACCAATAAATCTTTAGGATTAATGCTATCGCCATACACCGGTTTTAAGGTCTTCTCATAAGCCTCACGGATCGCGCCGTCCTTGGACAGCTTGTCCAGATCACTATTCAGCCAATCCAGCAGCTCCTTATTGCCCTTTTTCACGGCTGGTGCAATCAAGTCCTGCTCACCCAGATTCGGGATCCCAACGGTATAGTTGGGATTCGCTTTGGCCCATGCCAGCACCAGTAGATTGTCATGTGCCAGCGCCACACCGCGACCGTCTTTCAGTGCATCGAAAGTTTCGGTGTTTTGCTCATACTTTTGCAGCTTGATGTCGGGATATTTTTTGGTAAAGAACGCATCGGCCGTGGTGCCTTTGTTGACCAGCAAAGTTTGATCTTTCAATTGCGTAATATCAGTAATCGGATGGCTCTTGGGTGACACCACCCCCAGCGCCACTTTCAGATAAGGCTTGGCAAAATCCACTGCTTCTTTGCGCTCCGGGGTAATCGTAAAATTGGCAAAGATGATATCCACCTTATTGGCTTTGAGATACTCGACGCGGTTCGCAGCTTCCGTCAGCACAAACTGGACTTTGCTTTCATCTCCGAGTAAATCCTTCGCCACGTGCTTGGCAATCTCGACATCAAAACCTTGGCTCTTGCCTTGTGCATCAATATAGCCAAACGGCGCTTTATCGCTAAAGACCCCGATACGTATCACCCCATTTTTCTTGATCTGTTCGATGCTGGACGGGGTGCGGCTTGAAGCATCGCTACCTGCCGCCTGATCCGGTGAAGGACTCTTGCTACACGCCACAAGCAAGCTTAAGGCAGAGACCGCACAGAGCGATTTGATCGTGTTTGCCGTAAAGATATGCATGGTTCATTTCACCTTATGATATGGATTCAATCCGAAAAATTAATACGCCAAAATATTTAAAAACGCACGTGCCCGCTCAGTACTGGGATTGTCAAAGAAATGATCGGGGCTTGCTGACTCAACGATCTTGCCATGATCCATAAACACCACCCGATCCGCCACGTTGCGTGCAAACGACATCTCGTGGGTCACGATCAGCATGGTCATGCCCTCTTTTGCAAGCCGCAGCACCACATCCAGCACCTCACGCACCATCTCAGGATCAAGCGCCGCAGTGATCTCATCCAGCAAAATCACCTCAGGATTCATCGCCAGCGCCCGCACAATCGCGATGCGCTGTTTCTGCCCACCCGACAGTTGACGCGGATAATCATGCTTGCGGTCGAACAGCCCCACACGCTTGAGTAGTGCATCCGCAGCTTGCTCCGCCTCGGCGCGCTGTCTTTTCTGCACCTTGAGCGGCCCCAGCAAAATGTTGTCGATCACGGTTAAGTGACCAAATAACTCATAGTTCTGAAACACCATGCCGATCTTTTGCCGTACATCTGTCCACGGGATATCCTGACCCAGCACGCCTGAATCTGCTAAGCGAATCTCCCCACCTTCAATCGGCTCCAAGCCATTAATGCAGCGCAGCAAAGTGCTCTTACCACAGCCCGACGGGCCCAGAATCACGATGACCTCGCCTTTTTTCACATCAAGATCAATTCCTTGCAAAACATGGCTTTGGGTATGTTTGCTTGAATAGTACTTCTGCAATTGCTGAATCGATAACAACGCCACACGCTACTCCCAGACACGTTCTAAATGCGTCGCCAATAGCGACAAGGGATAACAAATCAGGAAGTACAAGATAAAAATAAAGCCATAAATCCACAGCGATGCACTCGGTACCGTGAGCAATGAGTTTTCAATAATCTGCTGCCCAACCTTGATTACCTCCACCACGCCAATCAGCGCTGCTAGCGAACTGGTCTTGACCATGCGTGTAAACAGATTGATCGCACCCGGCGTAACCCGCTTTAAACTCTGTGGAAACACCACATATAGCAAAGCTTGGCGCTGAGTTAGCCCGATCGCATACGCCGAATCGCGCTGATGGCGATCAATCGAAGTTATCGCCGCACGCACCAGATCACCCATCTCCGCCGTGCCCCACAGCACAAATACCACGATACACACCCCGCTTGCCGATAGTTGCCAATCCAGCCATGTCGCCAGACCAAAGTAGAAAATAAACAACAGCACGAGGATCGGAATAATGCGCATGGCTTCTAAATATAATTGGCAAGCAAGCCTAACCACACGAGACTTGGAGGTCATAATCACGCCAAGCAATGTCCCTAAGATCGCGGAAAAGAACACCGAAATAAATGCAATGCGCGCCGTGACCCACAGACCCGCCAGTAACCGTTCCAGATGTCCCGCCTGAAATAAATAGTCAAACCCCATGCAGGCCTCGCCGACTACGATGCTCAAGGAAGCGCGTGAAGAGAGATACTGGCAACAAAATGATTAGATATGCCGTGATGAGCAACGCTAACGCTTCAGAGGTTTTGTAATCCATACCGATCACATCCTTGGTAACAAACAGTAGCTCCACCACGGCAATGGCACTCACCACCGAGCTTTCCTTGATCAGAAATAAACAGTTGGCACCGATTGCAGGAATCGACACCGTCAAGGCTTGCGGAAAAATCACATATCGGAAGATTTGTGCAGGCGTTAAGCCAATACTTTTGGCTGAATCAATCTGGCCTTTGGCAACTGACTGTAATCCCGCTCGGAATGCCTCGGCCATATAACTGCCACCCAAAAAAGTGAGACCAATCACCCCGCAGGCAAAACCATCGATACGGATGCCGATCTTGGGCAAGCCGTAATAGAGGAAGAAAAGCTGAATAAGGAGCGGTGTATTGCGCGACAGCTCGATATAGATCTTCGCCAGTCGATCCAGCACCCGCACGCGATAGGTGATCAGGACACTGCACACCAGCCCCACGACCATCGCCAAGATGATACTGAGCACAGAAATCTGTAGTGTCATCCACAGGGCTTTGGCAAATTGCGGGCTCACCTGTTCAATGTACTGCCAATCCAATTGAAGACACCCAATTTTGAATAATGAAAAAATCGTGCGATCTGTTTGAATTCAAAAAAGACGACAACTCAAAGAATGGTATGCCTTTTAATTTTGTTGAAAAATATTTTTATAAGATAAATTAATCTTTAAAAAAGATATGTATATATTGACTAGATGGATTTTAATAGCAATTTAAAAGCACTAAGAAATATCAGTGATCTCTCTCGACCACTTCAGGTTGATTTCACTGACTTAACTTGCCAAAGAAGACGTCGCTCACTTTCCTCCCTTTTCTTCTGAAATGAGACAGAACACTCAATAGTGAATTTCATTCATCTTTTTTTGAAATAATATCGTTTTATTCATGATCCTGTTCGAGTATAGAATTCACCATGCTCTTCACTCTAGACAACATCATCGTTGATTCTGAACTGTATCGTTAGGCATACATCAGAAAAGACTGGGAATGCTATTGGCTGGAAAGATCAGTAACGAAAATTGAAAAGTCCAGAAAAGAGCATGAAATAAATTCAGGTTTTATCTCAGAAATTAGGGTACCAGATCATCATGAGTAACGAGTTCACATTCACGATCAAAAGCATTTGTTTCGATGAAAACTATCATCCCTCAGAGAATACGCGGATCACAACCAACTTTGCGAATTTGGCGAGAGGACAGAGTCGCCAAGAAAACTTGCGCAACACTTTACGGATGATTGACAATCGTTTCAATGCCTTGGCGCATTGGGATAACCCCAAAGGCGACCGTTATACGGTCGAACTTGAAATCGTTTCGGTTGAGATGAATATTGATGCCAAAAGCAGTGGCCCTGCCATCCCTTTGATTGAAATTTTGAAAACGAAAATTCTTGATCGAAAAACCAATGAACGCATTGACGGTATTGTCGGGAATAATTTCTCCTCTTACGTGCGCGATTATGATTTTAGTGTATTGCTGCTAGAACATACCAAGAATCAGCCCGAATTTAGCACGCCAGATAATTTTGGCGATCTGCATGGGAAGCTCTTTAAGTATTTCATCAATTCAAATGCTTACAAAGAACACTTTAAAAAACCACCCGTGATATGTCTAAGTGTTTCGAGTAGTAAGACCTATCATCGCACTGAAAATCAGCATCCTGTATTGGGTGTTGAATACCTGCAAGATGAATATTCTTTAACGGATGAATATTTCAAAAAAATGGGCTTAAAGGTTCGCTATTTCATGCCGCCGAATAGTGTTGCGCCTTTGGCTTTCTACTTTGTCGGCGATTTGCTGGGTGATTACACCAATCTTGAGCTGATCAGTACCATCAGCACGATGGATACCTTCCAAAAGATTTACCGACCTGAGATCTACAATGCGAATTCTGCGGCAGGAAAATCCTACCAACCCAGCCTAAAGCATCAGGATTATTCATTAACGCGCATTGTTTACGATCGAGAAGAACGTAGCCAACTGGCGATTGAGCAGGGCAAGTTTGTTGAAGAGCAATTTATCAAACCCTACCAAGCCATTCTTGAGCAGTGGTCCGCTCATTACACGCTTTGACTCATCAAAAACACACGGTTATCAGGTCATCTATTATGAAAAAATTACTACCCACATCAACTGCTGGCAGCTTACCGAAACCCTCTTGGCTTGCACAACCGGAGACACTGTGGTCCCCGTGGAAATTGCAAGATGAGGAACTCGTTGACGGCAAACAAGATGCTTTACGTTTGTCCTTGCAAGAGCAACTCCATGCAGGGATTGATATTGTCAGTGATGGTGAGCAAACCCGCCAACATTTTGTCACCACGTTTATTGAGCATCTTGATGGCGTTGATTTTGAGAAACGTGAGACCGTTAGAATTCGTGATCGCTATGATGCGAGCGTACCGACAGTCGTTGGCGCTGTGACTCGCCAAAAGCCCGTTTTTGTGGAGGACGCCAAGTTTTTACGTCAGCAAACCAATCAACCGATTAAATGGGCCCTGCCGGGTCCAATGACGATGATTGATACACTTTATGATAACCACTATAAAAGTCGCGAAAAACTCGCTTGGGAATTTGCCAAAATTCTCAATCAAGAAGCCCTAGAATTAGAGGCTGCTGGTGTTGATATCATCCAATTTGATGAGCCGGCATTTAACGTTTTCTTTGATGAGGTGAATGATTGGGGGGTCGCCACCTTAGAAAGGGCCATTGAAGGTCTTCAATGCGAAACGGCTGTTCATATTTGCTATGGTTACGGCATTAAAGCCAATACAGATTGGAAAAAGACACTGGGTTCAGAGTGGCGGCAATATGAAGAAGCCTTCCCCAAACTGCAAAAATCCAGTATCGATATCATCTCGCTGGAATGTCACAACTCGCATGTTCCCATGGATCTGATTGAACTCATTCGCGGTAAAAAAGTCATGGTCGGGGCCATTGATGTGGCAAACCATGCGATTGAAACCCCTGAAGAAGTCGCCAACACCCTACGCAAAGCGCTTCAGTTTGTCGATGCTGACAAGCTCTATCCGTGTACCAACTGCGGCATGGCTCCGCTACCTCGTGCCGTCGCAAGGGGCAAGCTCAATGCGTTAAGTGCAGGTGCAGAAATCGTTCGAAGAGAGCTCTCGAACTCATACTAACCGATATTGAAATGAGCAAAGGGTTGCCCGTTTGATTGGATATTCATGATCAGTCCCGTAACCCCGTGCGCAATGAAGACATAGCATCGGTTCAACTGAGGAACAACATAATGGTTGAAGTAACAGACTTTAAAAATGCAATGTCTTTGTTAACAGGTGCGGTCAATGTCATTACCACGGCTGGAATTTCTGGCCGTTATGGATTTACTGCATCTGCCGTGTGCAGTGTCACGGATACCCCGCCGACATTGTTGGTTTGTATGAATAAAGCGTCTCGGTCACATATCCATTTTATAGAAAATAAAATTTTAACCGTGAATGTGTTAGGCGCGCACCATCAGCATATTTCCAACGTATTTTCGTCCAAATTGAGTTCTGAAGAGCGGTTTGAATATGGTGTTTGGACAGCATTAAAAACTGGCGCACCCGTGTTAGAGGATTCTCTGGTGAGTTTTGATTGTCAGATTGAGCAAATTCAAGAAGTCGGAACCCATGCTATTTTTATTTGCCGTATTGTCGCGATTCAACAAAATCAACACGATCAAGGCTTGGTTTATTTTAATCGGGCTTATCATCCTGTGGGGCAGGCGAAAATCGCCTAAACCCACTTTTTATTTAGCATAAAACCGTATACGACAACCTTGCACCAAGACTACGCATAGCATCCTCTTTGAAAACAGCAGTCCTTAGCTCAAGCCGTCAACGATAACTTCGGCTTGGCTTTCGCAGGTCCCTTCGGCTGATACTTCGAGGGAAACTTCTTGTAGTTTTTCTTCACGCCTTCAGGCGCTTCTCCAATATCAATCCCGACCTTCTTCAACTCGGCTTTGAGATCATTGCGATGTCCGTGATAGTCCACCTCAACCGCATGGCGTTGACCGCCTTCAAACTTAAAGTGCGGATGATCAATCTCATGCTGAATCGCCGCGTGCATATCATAAGGACGCTGGTAGTTACCCAATATCTCCTGACACGCCAGCTTCGCCTGATAGTCTGCCAAAGGCCAGATACAACCAATCGGCTGAAACAGTCCAATGAAATACAAGTTGGGATAGTCGGCATGCATCATCTTGCGATACAGCGGCACCTTCTCGACATGTTTAAAATTGATCATCGACTCGTCAAAGAACGGAAACGTGGTCCAGAATCCCGTGCAAGCGCAGATGATATCAAAGCGTTCGCGCGTACCATCGGTAAACTCCACCACCCCACCGTCTAGACTCTTGATCCCGGGGCGCGGCTTGATGCGACCATGACGGATAAAGTCGAGCAGATCAGAATTTGCCGTCGGATGATTCTCGAGCGGCAAGCAGGTATTCTCTGGCAAACCATACTTTTTATAAGACCCTTGCATCAGCGTCAGTACGGCTTTAAGCGAATGCTGGCGTATACGTCTAGGCAACCATTTACTCCGTGCGGCAAACACATCAGTCGGTTGACCAAAGATAAACTTGGGCACAAACCACTGTGGACTACGCATCGACAGCTTTACCGCGCCTGCAATCCGTGCTGACTCCACCGCCACATCACACGCCGAGTTGCCGCCGCCAATCACCAGCACCTCCTTGCCACGCCACTCTTCAGTCACGCCTTTAAAGTCATGCGAGTGCATCATCTTGCCAGTGAACTTACCCTTAAACTCAGGATATTTCGGGTCCCAGTGATGACCATTGCTGACCATCAGTGCGGTAAACGTCTCTTGATGCTTCTGACCATTCGCATCCAGAAACTCCACTTGCCAATTGCCGTTTGGCAAACGACTGACATGCTGCACGGTATGATGAAAGCGAATCTCATCATAGACGCCAAAGTGCTTGGCATAGGACTCGAAGTAGGCTTGTAGTTGCGAGTGCTTGGGATAGTCTGGGTAATCCTCCGGCATCGGATAGTCTTCATATTCCGACCAGACTTTCGAGCTGATAATATGGGTATTCTCATAGACGCTGGAGTGTCCGGTCTTTGAATTAAACACCCAGTTGCCACCCACCTTGTCATTCTTCTCAAAGACGACGACTGGCAGCCCCGCCTCCAAACAATTCTTCGCCGCAGTAATCCCGCTGGGACCTGCACCAATCACACACACCCGTTGATTCGCTTTCATCCTTGCATCCTCTTTTTATGTTGATCATCAAAAACCACATTTATTGTTGGACGTCACAACCGATCTGCATGCTGGCGCAGGACTTTAAAGATTTAATCCAAGAAAAAGTCCTTTTGCAGCTTATCGAGATGGTCCGGTGAGCAGGCATAATGGGTCAAATCCGTCACCCCAATGCGAGCCAAAGACTCCTCATCGGTAAAAGCATGACCCGTGACCGTACCCTTCGGGCTGGCAAAAATGGCATGGGCCGCATCAGCCATGATTTCAGGCTTACGGCTAACCAGCAGGGTGTTCTCCCCGCCCAGATTCACTGCCACCGCAGCAGTGGCGATATAGGTTGCAGGCCACAGCGTATTGCACGAGATGCCATAGTCACGGAACTCCTCCGCCATCCCTAAAGTCAGAATCGTCATGCCGTATTTTGACAAGGCATAGGGCGAGAAAGGCTTAAGCCAATGCGGTGCCATATTCACCGGTGGCGACAGACTTAAGATATGCGCGTTGGTGGATTTCTTCAGATAAGGCAGCGCGGCTTGCGCACAGATAAAGGTCGCGCGATGATTGATGGTCTGGATCAGGTCGTATTTTTTCAGGGAGGTATGTTCAACACCCATTAGGTTAATCGCTCCTGCGTTATTAACCAGAATATCGATGCCACCGAAGTGTTCTGCCGCTTGTGCCATTGCCGCGATCACTTGATCGGCATCACGGACATCAACGATAAGCGGCAGCGCTTTGCCCCCTGCCGCAACGACTTCCTCCGCCACGCTATAGACGCTACCCACCAGCTTGTCACTCTCGACCGCCGTCTTGGCCGCGATCACCACATTGGCGCCATCGGCTGCCGCACGCAGTGCAATCGCACGTCCAATCCCGCGACTACCTCCGGTAATAAACAGGGTCTTTCCACGCAGGCTTTCTAGTTGGGTCGTCATCTTTGCATATTCCTTATAGAGTCCATTTGACTCCTTCGAGTCTTTCATATCGTTGGTCTGATTCACAATGACATCACGCTGACCGCATAAGTCACTGTTTGAGCACTTCGCTCCTAGACATGTGCCGGATGATGCTTATCGGGTTGAATCGTCCCGTGTCCATGCTCCCCAAACTGTGCCAGCATATCGAGCTGCGCTTGCCGTCCGCGCTGCTGGAGTGCTGAATGGATCGTCGGGACCAGACGCTGCGCGGTATAACTGACCACATTGATCGGTGCGGTAATCAGTGGAAACCACGGAAGCGTTTGCTTGGGTAACCCCAACTGCTGCATTTTTTTCTGGCCTAAGAAATAACGACTGACGCTTAAATGCTTGTGGTAGGCATACAGTCGGCGTACCGACTCCAGATTCGCGTAATGGCGACTTAACGGTTCAATCGACAGCGCCTTGCCCAACTCTTGACTCGTCCAATCGGGTGCCGACTGGGTCAGGGTGGTGTGATAAAGCAAGGCAATACTCTCGCGCTCACTGGCCAACAGCCACTGCTCATCCACCCCCATCAACCAACCGACATAGCGCCATAAGTGCATCACCGCCTTCGACTCATGCGGCGTTGCAAAGATCCCTAGCGCCCGAAGTCCGGATAGAAACACCACCGAAAACGCTAAATTGGTCGCGGCCATATCCACCTGGCAGATCGGCAATCCCCATTCATCGCTATCCCATTTTTCACTTTTGGCGAGATTACGACGCACCAGCGCATGAATGAAACGCACATGCAGCGTTGATTTAAAGCCCACCCCAAAACGCTGTAATCCTTGCGGCTCCGTACAATCAATCCACCACTTATAGGTCTCACCTACCCGTTTTGACGCGCCTTTATTCAGCGCACCCGTCATCACCAGTGCCTGATTAAAACCCGACAGCAAATAGCCCCCCATCAACGCCGCATCACGCAGCACATGATTGGCATAGGTGCCCGTGCCATGGATAAACGCGAGTGCATCATCAATCAGTGTCTGATCAAACCATTCAGGCGTGTGCTCAACATGCTTAAACAAGCGTTTAAGCGATTCTGGACAATCCTTAACCGTATGAATACCCTGATGCAGCGCTTGATCAAACTGCTGCTTGCCCACTTTAGGACTATTGCTAAACATCCATTCGACGAAGTCATCCATGATCTGATCCCCTTGCGACAAGCCGGAAATCAGCGCGCGATATTCTCTATAACTGGGTTTGAGATCCCGACCGATCACCGGCTGAAACAGTCTAAAACTGAACGGCGTTTGCTGGGTCTGCGCAAAAGACTTGGCGCGATGCGGGCGTGAATTGCTGATATCGAGTGAAGCAGTCATGCGATTCATCCAGTAAAGGTTGCATTCCACCGACAATAATACGAATATATATTCGCATTCAATTCGCATTCAATTCATATAAAGTATTCGCCAATAAGCATCGCCGACTCATACACAAGCAGTGAGCATCCCCATATGCGCAAACGTCCCAGACAAGAACGCTCCCAACAGATGGTCGAGACCCTGATCGAAGCCACCGCCCGTTGTGTCACCAAGTATGGTCTGGAAGGCGTGACCACGCCCAAGATCGCCGAGGTTGCAGGCGTCAGCGTTGGCTCGCTATATCAGTACTTTGATGATAAACAAGCGCTGATCGAAGCCCTGCTTGAACAAAAGACCCGAGAGATGATCTTGAACTTGCAACAGCTCATCACTCGTCTGGACTCCGACGATCTTGCCCACATCGTGCATGAGTCGATCCTGTTTGGCTTCGGCCTGTTTAGGCAAGAAGATGGGCTGTACTTGGAGATCGCACGCAATTGGCATCGTCTGCCGATCCAGAAGATGATCGACACCATGCAGAATTACTCACTGGATTTTGGACGTATTTATTTCCTGAAGTTCTATCAGAAATACCCGATCGAGAACCTGCACGTGCGTTTCTTTATTATTGTGAATAGCACCTTGTTCACCATGACTCAATACATGACCGCCCCGCAGAACATGATGAAGGAACAGGAGATCGTGGAAGGCTTGACGCAGATGGTGGTGGGGTATTTGCAAATGGCGAATCCGGTTAAACCTGCTTAAATACAAGAATGCCCTTCTCTTTGGGGGATGAAGACTAGGTAATACATTGACCAACACCCGAAACCCACCCTCACCGAAACTCCACAATCTGCTCGCCTTTTTCCTTCCGCATCAGCTTCTTTCTAAAGTAGCGGTTGAGCGGATCGGAATACAGTCGGGCAATCGCATAGCTGAGAATCAGGCTACCTACCGCAAAGACCACCAGCAGCAGAATCTTCTCATTACCCACCACTGACGCTGGTGGATAGAACACCTTGATCAATCCCAAGATCACCAGATGAAATAGGTAGAGTTCATAGCTGCGTTTACCCAGACTCCGGATGGCACGCGCGATGATATTCTGCTTAGCGACAGGCAACAGATCATCACTTTTTACACTGCCGTTTTTCAAAACGCTAGCCACCAGCAGAATCGCCGTGCAGAACGACATGAAGGTCACGCCCCAGATGTTGTTAGCACCAATGGACGCGTACAAATAAAACACCACCATGGTGATGATCGTGACAATCTGGATGACTTTGCTGATAGCAGGATTAAACACGATTCGCTTAACCGCAAGCGTATTCGCCAGTACCGCCGCGCAGCAGCCAATCGCAATGCCGTCAAAGCTAGAGAAATAGGCATACAGATAGGCTTCGCTATCACCATCCTGATGAAAGGAACGATAGATCGGCCCGATGATGATAAACACCAGCCAAAACAAAATCAGATATTTCGACTTCCTTAAAAACAAACAGGCTATCGGGAAGCTTAGATAAAACACCTCTTCCACCGACAACGACCACAGCACCCCAAGCGCATAGTTGACCCAGCCATACTTGATGATCAGCACATTCATCCAGAAGGTGAGCGATGCAAAGTTCACCACTGCATAAGAGAAAGGTGCGCCGTTATAGTCATCATTCAAAAAGGGTTTCAACTCAAGCAAGCTCAAGCCATTGACGATGACCAGCAGCAACAGCAAGCTTGGGATGATTCTGGCGATGCGCATGCCGTAGAAAGACCAGATATGCACCCGATCCAGACTGTGCCAGCGCTTGATCGCATGCGAGGTAATCAGAAATCCTGAAATCACAAAGAACATCGTGACCCCATAGTTACCATTTCGGGCAATGGCTCGGAGCAGCGGAAAGCCGAAAATATGGAAGTTCAGGAAGGTATCAGAGATGCGATAGGGAATATTAAAGTGATGCAAGAGCACCACTAAAATCGAGATGCCGCGTAAAAAATCAATCGTCAGGTTCCTTGAGCGAACCCCCGTGGGTAAAGTGGTTGTCATCCAGAGTAATTCTCTATAAAAATTGGACAGCATGGTTTATCTATAACAATGTTTATAAAGGAAACTTAATGCGGTTTTAAAATTTTATGTATAACAATTGAAAAGTACATCGCGCAAAAAGCGTTTAGACCAATGCAGAAGCTCATGCCTATCCACCACAGGCTGCAAATGTATACAGCATCCCCACGTCACAGATAACGTTATCAAAAATACGTGTTTGCCTGCACTGGCGATTTAATCAAGAATAGATTTGAGTTAATTTTTTTACTAAACGGTAAATATTCAGCACTTTTCTTTTTTTAGACGCTTAGGGTTTCGATTTATGTTTAACGCTTTCCGTAGAAATGATGGGGTATCTCTACGCCAGACACCGCTCACCACCCAAAAAACAGTGTTGCAAAGATCAATGCACACGCGACCAGCCATCCCATTGCCCCTCTCTATATCTGTCGGCACGATCATCCTCGCGCTGCAATCAGGCGTCGTATATGCCGAGACGCAATCCAGCACAGCAGCGACCTCTACCACCACGGCTGCACCAAGCGATAGCCGCGAGAATCCTGTTGAAGCGGTAGTCGTCACGGGCGTACGCCGAGTCAGCGGCTTAAAAGCCGTGGACAGTGCATCGCCAATCACTGTACTGGATGCGGCGACTCTCAAACGCACAGGTCAACCCGATCTGGTCCAAGCACTCGCGCAAAATGTGCCTTCCTTTACGGCTCAAGCAGCAGGCGGGGATACGGCAAGCCTGACCCTCGCCGCACAGTTACGTGGATTGAATCCCAATGACACGTTGGTGCTGATCAATGGCAAACGTCGCCATACCAATGCCAATCTGGCTGTGGATGGTAATCCCTTTAATGGCCCCTTTAATGGCGCTGCGGCTACAGATTTAAGCCTGATCCCCATCGCATCCATTGACCATATTGAAATTCTGCAAGACGGTGCCGCAGCGCAATACGGCACTGATGCGATTGCAGGGGTGGTCAATATCATCCTCAAAAAAGATGCCAGTGGTGGCAGTGTTTCAACCACGGGTGGACAATACATCGATGGCGGCGGCAAGACTGCAGATGCCTCTGTCAATGCAGGCTTTGCGCCGACTGATTCGAGCTTTATCAACGTGACGGCAGAAACCAAATTTCATGGACACAGCGTACGCAGCAGCATCGATCCGCGCATCACCAGTCCTGCCAATATTGCCGCTATACCCCACCTCACCAGCATCCCCGGCTACCCCAACCTAAGCCCCGTGGTGGGTGATGCGGCATACCATCTCAATCTGTTTTCGGTCAATGCGGGCATTGATCTAAACGAAGATCTTCAGCTCTATGGCTTTGGTACATATGGGGAAAAGACCTCTAACGCCTATGAAATCTACCGCCTACCCAATGCCCTACCTGCTCTGTATCCCAATGGCTTTGTGCCGAGCGAAACCATCGACGAAAAAGACTTCGCTTTAACCACAGGGATCAAAGGTCTGCTCTGGAATAAATGGCACTGGGATCTCTCCACCACATACGGCAGTGATAGCGATGAACTGGGCAACATCAATACCGCCAATATCTCCCTCTACCAAGATACCGGCACAACCCCGACCGAATTCCATGTCGGCAAATTCAAAACGACTCAATGGACGACCAATCTAGACGTCAGTCGTGAATTTGATATTGGCTTGGCCAAGCCAATCAATTTGGCGTTCGGCACTGAATATCGCAAAGACACCTATGCCATAGGTCAAGGTGATCCCGCATCAACCTACAAAGAAGGCTCGCAAGCCTTCCCGGGTTTTTTAGCCACTGATGCAGGTAATCATAGTCGCAACAATACCTCCCTCTACGTCGATCTTGCGGCTAATCCCTTGGAGAAGCTTAAAGTTGATCTGGCGGGACGTTATGAAAAATACAGTGACTTTGGCAGTACACGCGTGGGCAAACTCACTGCACGCTATGACTTTGTGCCCGAGTTTGCCATCCGTGGTACCGTCAGCAACGGTTTTCGCGCACCGACTTTAGCGGAAGAATACTACTCCGCCACCAACGTCAGGCCAGACTCCGCCACGGTGCAACTCCCCCCGAACGCACCGGCAGCCTCGCTCATCGGCATCAATGGTTTGAAACCAGAAAAATCGCAAAACTACAGTGTCGGCTTTGTGTTTAAACCAATTCCGAAAGCCACTATTACTTTAGATGCCTATCAGATTGATATCCGAGATCGCATCGTCAACAGTGGCACGCTCAATGGTTCAGGCTACGCTATAAATTCGCCTGCAGTACGGAGCGCGATCATTGCCAATGGCAATATTCTCGACCCCAGTGTAACCAAGACCGGGATCAGTATCTTCTCCAATGCGGTCGATACGCGAACCAAGGGAGCCGAGCTGGTGTTTAACTATGCCAGTGACTATCAGGATTATGGCCGTGTCGATTGGTCGGTTGCCGCCAGTTACAACACCACCGATGTGGTCAAAATCAACCAGATCCCCAGTCAACTCGCACCGCAACGTTTGCTCGACCAAGCGGCCATATCTGACCTTGAAACCGCAACGCCCAAGTACCGTGTCAACTTAGGCGCCCTCTATCGCAATGGCCCTTGGACAGTCAGTCTACGGGAGTCCATTTACGGACCGTCTTCAGAATACTCAGCGGCACCCGATGGACAAACCTTTTACAAGTCCACGATTTCAACCAAGTTCATCACCGACTTGGAAGTCGCCAATCGTCTAACCCCATCGGTTACCGTAGCAATCGGGGCGAATAATCTCTTTAATCAATATCCCAACAAAGTGAATGGTGAATTACTCGCGATTGAACAAGCTCAAGGCAGCTTCTTAGCCGGACGGGATCTACCGAGCTTTTCACCGATTGGCATTAATGGCGGTTACTACTACGGCAAGCTGACCTATACGTTTTAATACGGTCACGCAGAATCTCCACGCATAGCCACTCGCAAAACAAAACCCTCTCATCGAATGAGGGGGCTTTGGTTATTGAACACTGGCAATCAAGGTTTGACCGGATAACGACTCGAAATTGCAATTCTGTTCCACGCATTAATTACCACACCCAACCATTCAATGGCCGCCACTTCCGCTTGCGACAGCACATTCGCCGCCTCATCATAGACCGCATCAGGTACCTGCCCCACAGAGATCAGGGTCACCGCCTCGATCAGCGCCAAAGCCGCACGCTCCTTCACCGTAAAATATCCCGTCTCACGCCATGCCGGCAGCACATTAATCCGATCACGACTCTCACCGCTGTCTTCGGCATCTTTACCATGCAACCGCACGCAGTAAGCGCACTGATTGAGTTGAGACGCACGCAAACGGAGCAGATGGGCAAAGCCCTCTTTGATCCCCGCTTGTTCGAGTTGCTGCGTTACCAGATTGTCGAGCTGAGCCACACCCTGATACATCTCTTGCGATGCCTTGCCGAGGTTAATCCGTGAACTGCTCATGGTCATTCTCCTGTCTTTTTATATTCATATTTTTTGTCTTTGAGAAGCCCGATTCACAGACGAAAACGCTCAAAGGGGATAGATTTATAGTGTGTTTGCAGGGTTTAAAGATCAAGGGATGGTTGCAGGAAAGCAACAGAGTAAGGGTATGGGCAGAGAGGTCATAGATGCAAAGCATAGTGCCTCAACCCAATGTCTTAATCCCCCGTTAAATACGGTCTCGCGGCCTGATGCCCCCACTATTCAAAATTTCTGATTCTTTTTCATATCGATATATGACGATCCACATACTCAAAATTAAACTCATATTTTACATATACATACCAAAAGGTAAATTCAAAACACGGATTTTACTTAACTATTTACATGTTTAAAATTTACGCTACTATCAAGCACGGCATGATTTATTCCATGCCGAACGCTGCATGACTATAGAAACAAAGATAGAAAGATCGATAGAAACAACGTTTTAAGCTGCATTATTTTTTAACCGTATCTGGCGACGATACGTCTATATCCATATTTTAAAAGCATAGGATTTATAACGCATGAAACTCTTATCCAAGATGATCGCAGGCATCGTCCTGTCCTCAGCAACTATGACTTCCGTCTACGCGGCCCCCCTGTTTAGCCCAGTCTCTCCAGATCTATTGACGCAAGCGCGGCAGGGTCTGACAGCAGGGGCCAGCATTCAGTCCAAACAACTGAGCCGTATCCAAGGCAACGCCACCACCAAAGGCTACAGCCTCGTCAACATCAACACCGCCACGCTTGATCAAGCCAGTCTGGATTTGAATCTGAGCAGCACCGATACCGAAGTGGCCACCCGTAAAAAGATCAATAAACGCAGTGCCAGCGATTACTCATGGTTCGGGACCACCAAGGAAGGCTATGCCCTGCTCAGCGTGCACGGCGATGCGGTCGAAGGAATCATTCATAAAGCAGGCAAAGTCTATCAATTGAAATCTCTCGGCAGTGGTCTGCATGCCCTTGTCGAAATCGATCAATCCAAATACCCGCGCGATGAGCCACTGGGGTTTGACAGCACGCCTGCCATCAACCCGCTATTCTCCGACGTGCTGCGCCCCATCACCCAAGCCACCTTAAACAGCGCCAAGCCCAAAGCCACGGTCACGGCTGCGGCAGCCACACCCGTGATCGATGTCCTCGTTGCTTATACACCTGCGGTGCTATCGCTCTATGCCGATACCGATGCCTTGCTTGCGCATATTCAGTTAGCGGTTGATGACGCCAATCAAAGTTATACCAATAGCGCTGTTAACGCGAAACTCAATCTAGTCAAAACGACTCAAGTCACATACACCGAAAATGCTACCTCCTCGCAATCCATCCTCAATGACTTCAAGGGAAAAACCGATGGCTATATGGACGATGTCCATGCTCTGATCAGCAGCAGCCTTGCAGATGTCAACGTCCTTATCGTCAATAAAAGCGGGCTGGATTCCTGCGGTATCGCCGCCACCATCGGTGGTGCAAACACGACCAATGATTTTGTCGTAGTACAAGATAGCTGCGCCGTCGGTAACCACTCCTTTGCGCATGAACTCGGTCATATCTTTGGTGCGCGCCACGACACAGGTTCCGACCCAACCAAAACCCCATATGCCTATGGACATGGCTATCACTATGCCAGCGCATGGCGCACGATCATGGCCTATCCGGCTTCTTGCCCTAGCGGTTGTACCCGTCTCGGTTACTGGTCAAACCCCAATGTCACCTATCCAACGGTGGTCAATGGTGTGACCCAAGCCATCCCAATGGGCACGACCACCAAGGAAGACAATGCACGCGTGTTAAACGCCAATGTCAGCGTGCTGGCGAATATTCGCTAAGTCGCCCTCATCTCTCATCAAAAACGACAGCCCGTAAACTCTGCAGGCTGTCATTTTAAGAATGGTTATTCAATGCGGCTGGTAATCCGCCGCCACCCCAGCAAGCCCACGCTTGACCATATTATTCACATAATGCTTGCCAAAGGATTCGGCACGACGTGCCACAGCGGGTATCCACAGCATCCAGCTATACAATCGCAGTCCCAGTACAAACACACCTGCAAGCCATGCCCCGATGGGATGGCGCGGAATACCCATCGCATCGGCCTTGTCATCCCCCAACATCCGCCGCGCCAATACCTCATGTACAGATCGCGGCACCCGCTCTGCATCTGGCAGTTTTTTCAGGCCCGTCAGCAGCACCTCTGCCAGTAAACGGGAGTTGTCATCAGGGCTAAAGCACAGCGGTAAGATTCGTGCATCGATCGCCTTTTGCTCCTCCACAGTCTCACCCAGTAGTCCACGTGGTACGCCGAGTAAGCGCGTCACATAACGCCAGATCAGATAGTAGCCCTCATACTCATCGGGCTGGATGCTGGCGCCAAGTGACTGCAGCCGCTCCAACACCATCTCACCAAAGAACAGAGGTCCGGCGGCAGTATGCAATTGGTTGATTGGCTGACCATGAATCACTTGCCAACCGCCCGTGGACACCAGACGCATCCGCACCATGGCATGCATCAGCCGCACGCGTAAACAGATTTCCCATGCCGCACCGCCGGGTCTCAGTGCCTCAGTATCCAGCACGCCAAAGAACAAGGTCGAGGACTCAAACAACCGCCGGACCACGTTCTGCTCCAAACGCCCCGTGCCTGCAAGAATCCGCGCCGAGTCTGCACTAGCAAACGTCGTCATCAACCCGCCGTGTATCAGCGCGATCATCAACTGCGGGAAGTGGCGGTATGCCATCTTGCCGCCGCGCCGCATCAAATCAAAATCCACCCACTCCGGCACTGCCTCCATATCCGCCAAAAAATCACGGCAGACCGCATTACCCTCACTTGCCAGTTGTCGAATCGCAGGCAGCGGACGACTGAGTGGTAATTGACGCGCACGCAGTTCGGTCACCACGCCTTCCGCAAGCGGATCACCCTGCGCAAGCCACGGTGCCAGTGGCATCGCCCATAACCATGATGTGCGCGACAAACCCGGCAGTGGGCTGGTGGCGAGATGCGGGTTCAGCTGATCAGGGTCAAATAAGGCGGAGATTTCAGCATAAGCATCCATGGCAGCACCATTACGGTTAGAAAAGGAGATTTTCAGGTTAGCAAATGCATTTTATATATTCAACATGTTGAATATTAAATCTGACGAATGGATGGTAGCATCATTCTTTGCATCGGAGGTCTGCCATGTCATTACGTCACGTCCTGCTCGTCTATCTCGGCACAGGTGCCGCTAGCGGCTATGACATTGTCAAAGGCTTTCAGCACACTTATGGTTATCTATGGAATGCCAGCTTCCAGCAGATCTACCGCGACCTTGCCAAGCTCCACACCGACGGTCTGATTGACTGCGAAGTCGTCGAGAATGCTCCACGTCCACCACGTAAGGTCTACCAGCTCAATCCCAAAGGCTATGAAGCCATGCAGGATTGGCTTGCCGCACCGCTAAAGCTACCGCATATCAATAGCGCCCTTCTAGTCAAGCTGGCTTCGATCCACTTGCTAGATCGCAATGTCTTTGTCCAGGAATTCGAGCAGCACAAATTGGCGTATCAGAAAACACTGACCGATGTTTACCGCATGCAGGCTGTTTTCCAATCACTGCCTCCCACCGTTCTGGAAAAATTTGAAGGGGTGTACCTGACGCTAAAGCACGGGATCGGCCAAATCGAACGCTGGCTGGAATGGGCGAAGGAAGTCGATGTCTTTTTGCAAAAGCAAAAGTGGCTCGAAATCACACCTGCTGATGCGCAAGTCTTCACGCAAGTGATTCAACGCAGCAATCCAGACAACTAAAAAAAACCTCCCTGCCCCAATACGAATTCGATCGATAGCCACCCTCATTCGAGGGTTTCGGTCATGTCCAGTGATTTAAACAGTAAATATGAGCCGCATCGACAACCCAATGAATCGGGCCATACGAATTTTCGCACTTTATTATATTCATCAAATTTACTATTCAACATGTTGAATATTTAAATTGCATCTGCTAGCCTAAAAAACATCCACTCTACTCTCAAGGGAAGATGAGCATGAAAATCGGATGTTCCCTACTCATCATGTGCTTGCTTACAGTAGGCTCTGCACAGGCGCAAACCTTCTGTGTTTTTGACATGGTCGGCGCGCAAGGACCGCTGGCGCTGGCCATGCGCGATTACGCCGCACAGGCCAAGGCGTGGGGTGCCAATATCACCATCCGCTCCTATGTCGCAGAGCGCGTGGCAGCGGAAGACTTCAAAGTAGGACAATGTGATGCCGTGTTACTCACGGGTATCCGTGCCCGTCAGTTCAACGCCTTTACGGGCAGCATCGACTCGATTGGAGGGTTACCCGACTATCCGCAATTGAAATTGCTGATCAATACTTTAACGCGCCCCGAAGCCAGTAAGCTGATGACCGCTGGTAACTACGAAGTGGCGGGTCTAATGCCCCTTGGCGCCGCTTATATTTTTCTGCGTGATCGCCGGATCAATAGCGTGGCAAAAATGGCCGGTCGCAAGATGGCTGTGCTCGACGATGACAAAGCACAACTGGTGATGGCAGAACGCATCGGTGCCCAAGCGGTTGCCAGTGACGTCACTACCTTTGCCGGAAAATTCAATAATGGTCAGGTCGATGCTGCCGCATCCCCAGCCGTGGCTTATCTGCCACTGGAACTGTACAAAGGTGTAGGCAGCACGGGTGCCGTCTTAAAAATGCCTGTGGCGCAGCTCACTTTCCAGATGGTGATCCACCCTGAAAAATTTCCGGCAGGCTTTGGTCAGCAATCACGCGCGTATTTCTATAGCCTATTTGATCCCACGCTTAAAACCATCCGTAGCGCCGAAGATGACATTCTATTTTTCTTCCCACCACCCGATGGCGATGCACCCAAATACCGAGAAATGATGCGCCAAGCCCGCATCAGCATGACGCAAAAAGGCATCTACGATCCCAAGATGATGACGCTGATGAAAAAAATTCGCTGCCGTGTAGAGCCAGAACAATCGGAGTGCAGTGATGGACAAGAGTAAGCGCGTGCTCTACCAATTCCCACTCTCGCTCTACTGCGAGAAAACCCGCTGGAATCTGGATGCCAAAGGACTGAATTATACTTGCCGCGACTTGCTGCCGGGTCCACATGCGTTCATGGCTTGGTGTCTGGCAGGTCAGCGTTGCCTGCCCATACTCCGCGATGAACGACAAATCGTGGGAGATTCGACAACGATCGCACTTTACCTTGAACACCATTACCCTGAATCACCGCTATTGCCCAGTGACCCCATTGCCAGACAACAAGTGCTCACACTTGAGGATGCGTTCGATACGCTGGGCGATCATGTGCGGCGCTATTGCTGGAGCATGGCTATCGACAGCCCTGAAGTCAGCGATATCTTCTTCGGCTTCACGGGTTACACACGCTGGCAGCAAATGTTGGCTGCATACAGCAGGCCACTACTCAGACTGATGATTCGACATACGTTCAAGATCTATGAACCGAGGGTTGCCAAGTCTTGGCTGTATATTCAAAGCGCCCTGCAACAGATCGAGCAACTCTTGCAGGGGCGCGCAGATCGTTATCTCGTTGGCGATCACTTTACCCTCGCCGATCTCACGGCGGCCAGCATGCTGGCACCCTTGATTGGTCCAAACAACAGCCCATGGTCAGATCATCGAATACCGCATTTAGCCCAGCAACAACGTGCCGAATTGCGTGCCCATCTGGTGGGGCAATGGGTATGGCGTCTCTATCACGACCATCGCGTTCATCCCAACGACATGTCACACAGTGTCATTCAGGAGCAATCATGAAAAAAAGTCTCATGTCCCTACTGGCAGCATGTGCCTTATCAAGTCAAACGCATGCCGAAGAGATTAAGCCCGATACCGCCGCCCGCTTCATCGCCACTTTCTATCAAGCCATACAGCAACATGATCTGACAACCGTGAGCCGGATGATCGATGATCATGTGGTTATCAAAGTGCTGTGGATACAGGCCGCTCCTGCGCAAACCTTTAGCTTGAGCAAAGCCGACTACCTCCAGCAGTTGAAAGCCACATGGCACTTTGCATCTAATGATCACTACGAGATCAAAAATCTAACCGCCAATATTGTCAATGGCGTGGCTGTCGTGACCTTACAGGACAATGAAAGCCGTGTGCTCTTCGGCAACAAGGCAGGCCAGTTGAACAACCTAAAGATCAGCCTCAGCGGTGATAATGGCAATCCACGTATCGCCACCATTACCAGTCAAACAGCATTCTTATAAAAACCAGAAAACCACTGCAAGCAGTGGTTTTTTTGACATGACAACAATAGCTTGTGGACGCGGGTTTAACGCCCGCCATCTCCAGCCAACCGACACATCAGACTTAGCCCTGTGGGATCGGACTCAGCGCTGGATTCGGATTCACTTGGCAGTGGATTGGGATCGTCGCGAATGTATTGGCTGAGTCAGCCTTCAGCACTTGCTTGCTATATGGACCATCGGTAGTTTGCACATGCACCGTCAGTGTACCCGAGCGGTTTTTGCTCAAGCAGGCGACTTGTGCCTTATTGGTACCGGCGATTGGCTTTAAGCTGACATCGCGGCCTTGCCAATGATAGTTATAGTGCACGCCCTCTACTGGCTTGATCACATTGGCTTCACAGGCACCGCCTGTCGAGCCTTCACATGACAAGGTAATTCCCGCCACACCCGGGATCACTTTCCCCTCTTCCGCCTGTACATTCACACTTGCAACCAGCCCAACCACCACGCCTAATAATACTTTCAACGAAAAATGTTTCATGATGCATCCTAATAATAGTCTCAACAACAATGCCAAGCTGTACGGCACTTAAATTCAATCGGTCATCACGACCTCATAACCTTAATCGCGTCAGATCAGCTCCGATACAACAAGATCTACTCTAAGGGATATATGACAGCATAATGACAAAACACACCATTCATATATAAAAAATACACATATAAACCCGAATTATTAATAACGCGTATATTCGGTTTGTTTTATATATCTAAATCGACAATATAGGGTATATGAGATTACAGATGAGCAAACATTATGGGTTTAATTGAAATTAAATATTTAATATAAAACAATACTTTTTTATTATTTATTATTCATTTATTTTTATTTAAAAATAGCCTACCTACTGCGCAAATAAATCATTTTGCACAATCAGCATTCCTTAAAAATATTATCCAATTCCGCATTAAATTAAAATTGATACTGGCAAGCCATATAATCTTAAATTAATCGACACTGTTGACGGCTTTACATTATCTTTGCAACGTTCAAAACGACTGCACACGATGCGACAGTGAAGCCCTCAACAGCGATCGATAGCCCTCCTCTTAAGGATAAAAAGAGGGCCTCTGCATCAGGACATTAGGCAGGCAACAACGCCGGCTTGTGGATCTGGGTGATCTCCGCGGTTTCTTCAAAGAAGGTCACCTCACCACTGCCCACGTCATAGATCGCACCGACCAACGCCACCTCGCCACGCTCAATCATGCCGCGCAACACATCACTGTTGCTACGAATAAAGTTCATGGTATTTTGCACATTACGAATCGCCACACGGTTGACGAAGTCAGTCGTGACGCCATCATCACCATCAACCACCCGCTCCTGCTGTACTGCCTGCATGATCGGACCAATGATGTATTTGATGTGCGGCGCTTCTTTGGACTGTGCCACATCGACGTTTTGATATGCCATCTTGCAGGCCGCAGTCACCGCGCCACAGTCGGTATGACCCAGCACCACCAGCAGCTTGCTACCCTTCAGGTTACAGGCGAACTCCATGGAGCCGAGTACCTTTTGCCCTGCGATATTGCCAGCGATGCGCATACTGAAGATGTCACCCACACCCAAGTCAAAGATCAGCTCCGTCGGTGAACGTGAATCCATACAGCCCAGCACAGCGGCAATCGGATGCTGTCCGCTCGAAGTAGCGCTGACCTGATGCGCCATGTCTCGGTGCAGGCGCTCGCCTTTAACAAAGCGCTGATTGCCTTCTTTTAAGATCGTCAGCACTTGTGCAGGGGTGAGCTGCGTTTGCACTTCCCGGGTACTGACATCGACATGCTGCACCTGATCTTCCATCTCGCTGTAATGCTTTTTAAAGCCGATCAGACTGACATTGATATGGCGCATCACCGCTTCCTGATCACGGAAATCAATGATGAGTTGATAGATATCAGGATCGATATAATCCGTGATGCTCGCATCAATGATCACATTGGCGTGATTCGGCAGACCGTTTAAAGACGATGACAATGCCGCACGATTCAAAAAACTCACCTGCGAACCCAACTGCAAACGCGTCACATCACCACCAAGATGATGCTCCTTGATGGTATGTACCCCACGGCGCAAGTTGCTATGCAGGATGAAGCCCATGCTGATCACTAGACCGATGATGATCCCGACCAACAGATCGGTGAAGATAATCGCCACAACCGTGACCACAAATGGCCAGAACTGCTTCCAGCCCTCACTGTACATTTGATAAAACAGCGCCGGACTCGCCAGTTTAAAACCGGTCAAAATCAGGATCGCCGCCAAAGCCGACAGCGGGATGGTATTGATCAGGCTCGGCAGCGCCAATACCGCAATGATGAGCAAAAAGCCATGAAAGATCGCCGAGAAGCGTGTCCGCGCACCCGAACTAGCATTGACTGAACTACGCACAATCACGGATGTGATCGGCATGCCGCCCAGAAAACCCGACAGCGTATTCCCTGTCCCTTGCGCAAACAATTCACGATTCGGGGATGCCGCACGTTTGAATGGATCGATCTTCTCCGATGCTTCCAGATTTAAGAGCGTCTCCAGTGAAGCCACAATCGCCAAGGTAATCGCACCGGTATAGATCACCGGATCGTTCCAATAGCTAAAGTCAGGAAACAAGAAGATGCCTTCGGGGTGATTCATCACATCCGGCAGGTTAATCAGATGCGATGGCACAATCGCCAGCGGTGAACCCAGCGCAATAAAAATCGAATTCAGACCCGCACCCAACACCACCGCAACCAGCGCGGAGGGAATCATGGTTTTCTTTAAGCGCGTCTTATCCCACAGCAGAATCGTGGCAATACACAGGAACCCGATCAGCGCTGCACCCAAATTAATATTGAGTGACAGCAGTGCGGTAAAGGTATTCGACCCATCGCTTTGCACAAAACTGATATTGTCGGTATTGATCGACTTGCTATAGCCCACCAGATGCGGCAACTGGGTCAGGATCAAAATAATACCGATCGCTGCCAGTAGCCCACGAATCACATTGCTGGGAATATAGTTGGCAAAGAAGCCGAGCTTCAGCGCACTAAACACCAACTGCAAAATCCCGGCAAGGATCATGGTGAAGAGAAACGCCTCGTAGTTGCCGTGCAGCTTATCGAGCTGCGCCAGAATAATCGCGGTCAGACCTGCGGCAGGTCCCGACACGCTGATGTGGGAGCCGCTAAGTGCACCCACTACAATACCGCCGATCACGCCAGCAATGATGCCGGATAGAATCGGTGCGCCAGAGGCATGAGCAATGCCCAAACACAAAGGCAGTGCCACCAAAAACACCACCAGACCCGAGAGTGAGTCCTTCAAAATATCTTTCATCTGTAATCGTGCAGATAACATCCCGTTAACCTCAAGGTTTCAAAAAAAGAAGAAGATTAGATTGATCGCTATGAGGCTAAAGGGTTTCGCAAATGGCTTTTGATGATGAATTGTGGAGATCTCATCGAGGCCATGTCATAAATCTGTCATTTTTGTATGAAATTGCTTACATATATGGTTATTTTGTAAGCATATACTTACATTTATTGGCGCTTTTCGCTAAAGTTCTCTATTTTTCGTTACGTTATAGCATGTCAGGCGTAATCGCTCAGACATAAAAAACCACTGCCGCGATTGCGAGCAGTGGTTTTTTAACGCCTTGCCTGTATTCTCTTTTGATTGAGGAGGTATTGAGTCAGCTTCTCGTCGGACTGGGGAGCTCGACATGCAGAGAGTGACCCCATACTACAGATCAGCAATCGCGACGACCGTAACCATCAGCCACAAGAACGTTCCAAGCATCATCAAACTCATCAACACATGCCGAAAAAACAGATAAACGTAGTGGAAAATCTCATCCAATGTGGCATTTTTCACATCTCCACGCTGCAAGCGATCTGTAAACGTTTCCGTGGAGACCAGTGTGGATGTCATAGAATGATCTTTGAACATGATAGCGTGACCTTATCGGATAACTGATGTCATGCAGTATTCAGAATTCGCTATAAAAACGGTCGAGTTTATGCATGCTTGGGCATAAAAATCATATCAATGAGCCCTCGTGGATGTCCTGTCAAACATGACCCTTGCAACAGGGTTATCTCATGCGGACAAAACCAATCACACCATCTTCTGCATTTGACCCCACAAAAAAAACAGCCTATAAATAAGGCACCATTATTTGATTTCTATAATTGAATCACCATCCCTTGGCTTAACGCCTTCAGGTCTATCTTATGGAAACCCTCCACGATTTCTATCATCGCTTTGCACTCACCAAGAATAACCCTGAGTCAATCAACCTGACCTCTTTTGGTCATTTCAATGTCTTTAAGCGGGACGCCTGCTCGTTTCTAACCCCCTATAGCCGACGCGACTACTATAAGATTTCATTAATCTTGGGTGTTGGCGAACTGCATTATGCCAATCGCTGGATCAAGGTTGATCGTCCTGCATTATTGTTTTCCAACCCCATGGTGCCTTACGCTTGGGAAACCGCCTCATCCGATCAAGATGGCTGGTTTTGCCTGTTTACGGAAAGCTTTATCAGCCAAGAATCCCGCCAAGGCTTCCTGCATGAGTCGCCGCTGTTTAAAGTAGACGGCAATCCCATCCTGTTTTTGAATGACGAGCAGGTTCATGAAATATCGACTATTTTCAAAAAAATGAATACTGAGATCGCTTCAGAGTATGCGCATAAATACGACATGCTGCGTAGCTACCTGCATCTGATTGTGCATGAAGCCCTGAAAGTGAATCCGCCGATAAAGTTTGAAAAGCATGGCAATGCATCAAGCCGCATCTGTCATTTATTCTTTGAACTGCTTGAACGACAGTTTCCGATAGACTCACCGGAGTACCACCTCAAGCTTAAAACTGCCAATGACTTTGCCTATGGCCTATCGGTACATGTCAACCATCTCAATCGCGCGGTGAAAGAAGCCACTGGCAAAACCACCTCAGAACACATCAGTCGCCGCATCACCGATGAAGCCAAAGCACTCCTGCAATTCACCAATTGGAACATCTCCGAAGTTGCTTATAGCCTAGGCTTTGAATACCCCGCCTACTTCACCAACTTTTTTAAGAAAAATGCCGGACTCTCTCCGAAAAACTTCCGCGAGGCCTGCACCGCATAATGCGCTGAACCTTGTTTGAATTTTATAAGAATTGGTTTGAATGTTATACGTGTCTTAAGCCCGAAGTTTCCTATACTTTTTTTGACCCACAGACTCACCGCATAGTCTTTCATCATCTCAAAAAAGGATACGGTCATGAAATATAGAGAACTCGGTCAAACTGGTGAGAAGCTATCCGCCATCGGCCTCGGTTGCATGGGCATGAGCTTCGCTTACGGCAGCTCCGATGATCAACAAAGCATGGATACGCTGCATAAGGCACTCGATCTTGGAATCAACTTCTGGGATACCGCTGATATGTATGGCAACGGGGCCAATGAAGAACTCCTAGCGCAAGTCCTGCAAAGTAACCGTGACAAGGTCTTTCTCGCCACCAAGTTTGGTTTTCGTTTTAAGGGCGATCTCGCCCAGCACAGCAACTCCAAAGACACCTATGTTGATGGCTCACCTGCGTGGATACGTGTTGCAGTTGAAAACAGCCTTAAACGCCTGAAGACCGATGTCATCGACCTCTACTATGCTCACCGCATCGACCCCAATGTGCCCGTCGAGGACACCGTCGGTGCAATGGCCGATCTGGTCAAAGCCGGTAAGGTCCGCTACTTAGGTCTAAGCGAAGCCTCTCCAGAATCGATCCGAAAAGCCCATGCGATCCATCCCATCGCCGCCTTACAGTCAGAATACTCCTTATTATCCCGCGACATCGAAGGTGAGATTTTAAACACCACGCGTGAACTGGGAATCTCCTTGGTACCGTACTCGCCACTGGCACGCGGTCTGGTCACTAATGCCCTCAATGTGGATCAGCTTGAAGACAGTGACTTTAGAAAAATGCTGCCGCGCTACCAAGGGGATAATCTGAAGAATAATCAGGCGCTCGCCTCTGCTTTTGCGGCCTTCGCCCAGCAAAAAAAAGCCACCGCTGCACAGCTTGCCCTCGCATGGGTACTGGCGCAAGGTGATGGCATCATCCCCATCCCCGGAACACGAAAAATCAATCGTTTAGTCGAGAATGCCGGTGCCGTAGACTTTGAGCTATCTGCCAGTGATCTTAAGACCATTGACGAAATTCTGGCAACCTACCCTCATGTCGGCGCGCGCTATACCGAGACACAGTTGAAGCAAGTGAATCATTGAGCGGTGCACACCCATAAAAAAAACCACTGCAAGCAGTGGTTTTTTTATGTCTACAAGTGATCAGACTTACTTCATCTTCACCGGCCACACCATCATAAAGCGTGCCCCTCCCAAGTCGGGACTCTGATCCACATGAGCGACGCCGCCAAACCAGAAGGCAATCTTGGCCACAATCGATAACCCCAGACCATAACCCCCTGATGCCCGCGTGCGGCTATCATCCAAACGTGCAAACGGCTGGAAAACCTTGGCGCGATCTTTCTCGGGAATCCCCGCGCCGTCATCTTCGACACAGATAAAGGCATAGCGCTTATCGCCCTTACCATCAATCCCCGAACTGATCCGAATCTTGCTGTTGGCATAGCGCATCGCATTACCGGCAAAGTTCTGTAGCACCCGATGCAGATAACGACGATCAGCCAATGCCACATCCGATTGATTCGGCTCATAGACCTCAATGATGGTCGGCTTGCCAAGCGCACGGGTTTCTTCACCCACTTGACGTACGATCTCATACAGCGGGATCGATTCGACATTTAAAGAGGGCGTGCCCTGCTCAAGCGTGGCGTAAGTCAGAATCTCATCAATCAGCTTATTGAGCTCTTCGATGTCTTTATCAATCTTTTCCTGCTGATCCCAGCGTGAATCGACATCGTCAGTGTCCGCCAGCATATCCACCCCGAAGCGAATCCGCGCCACAGGGGTACGCAATTCATGCGATACCGCCCTCGTCAGTTCACGCTGCGCTTCGATCAAACGCTGAATGTGCTCAGTCATATTGTTAAAGGTCATCGCCAAGTGGCTCACCTCATCCTGACCCAGCACTGGCACACGCGCCGAGAAATCACCCGAACGCACTTGGATCACGCCCTTTTGCACCATGCGCAGCTTGCGATCCAGCGGCCAGATCAGCGCATAAACACCCAGCAGGATCAGTACCAAACTGGATATGGTAACAATCGCAACCAACCGAAATGGCATCGCATTAAACAGCGCAATCGGACCAATCTCCAGCACCTGCGAACCATCCGCGGTGTTAATCGGGCCCAGAATACGCAGGGTGGGATTGCGACTGGTGCCCGTATCACGATACACCGGCACTACATCTTTGCGCAGGATCCGCTCGCGCTGATCTTCATCGAGGTTTAGATCGGTTATCTTTTTCAAAGACAAGCGGAACGGTAGATGCTTGTTCAACTCATTCAACCGCTCTTGCTCATGACCGACATAGTGGGTCAGGTCTTCCAGCAAGAAAACACCCAAGGCACGAATCTGCTGCTCACTGACCCGATCCACATGGGCGTGTAGCATCACATCACGACCGGGAATCGCCGTATAGATGTCTGCATAAGACTCACTGGGTTGGCCGGACATCGACGGCGCACCCGATTCATAGCGCACCACCGACTTACCCGCTTGTACTTGCTGATTTTCATGGCGACTGAGCGTCATCAGCACCTGTGCGCTATCAACAACCGTGAGCTGTTGATTGAGCAAAAGCGAGGCATCATCCAGCCAGTCCTGCATCGCCTTAACGTCCGGCTGACGCGCTACCCCTTGGGCAATGATATAAAACGCACCAGACGCCATCGTCTCGCGATACTTGTCTATGCGATAGGCGTTGACCTCGTCTACCAATACATAGGCAAACAGACCCACCAGCGCACAGACCAACAGCAGTCCCGCGTAGATTTTTAGAAAAATACTGTAGCGCAGCTTATCCATGACTAAAGCCTATCAATCCATCGCCCGTGCATCAGGTGAGATGAATTGCTTCGAATGAAATATAAAACCGTAGTTTAAGCGATTAAGGAATCTGTATAAATGACAAAGGCAGGAATGATCCTGCCCTCGTGTGACGCTGTTCGCGGTCCGTCAGAACCGGATTACGCAGCAATCGACTCTTTAACGAAGAGATAGCCTTTACTGCGTACAGTCTTGATGCGTTTTGGATTTTCAGGATCATCGCCAATTTTTGGACGGATACGTGAAATACGCACGTCAATCGAACGATCCTGACCATCGTACTCAATACCGCGTAGACGTTCAAAGATGTCTTCACGGGACAGGATACGACCTGCATTAGAAGCCAGTAGCCACAGCAAGTCATATTCTGCGCTGGTAAAGTCTACAGGCTCGCCTGCCAGAGTCACCGAACGACCACCATTATCGATCACCAGATCATCAAACTCTAAACGCTGAGCAACATCTTCTTCGATGACTTTATCTGTACGACGCAGCAAGGCACGGATACGCGCTAGTAATACGCGTGGTTGTACGGGTTTAGCCACATAGTCATCTGCACCCATTTCCAGACCCAGTACTTGGTCCATGTCATCGGTACGTGCAGTCAACATCAGAATCGGGTGGTTATAATGAGGACGCACTTCACGGCAAACGGTCAGACCATCCGCACCTGGCAACATCACATCCAACACCACCAGATCAGGTTGCTCAGCAACGATGCGGCGGATCGCACGATGACCATCAGTCTCTACACCGACTTCCAAACCATTACGAATCAGATAATCTTGTGTCAATGTGGCCAAACGTTCGTCATCTTCTACAATCAAGATACGTGGCAATTTTTCTTCTTGCGTCATTACATCTCTCCAAGCCTTATATGGCTATATTTTCCAAACTTCAATACTGTGTGAATGTTTCAATCATATCCCGTTCGACTGCAAGGAGATCTGGGTAGCTGATCGGTGTGATCGTCGCACGCCCCTTGCAGTTCATGTTTCAAATCATGCAGTAATCCATCGCCGTTTACAATGTAAACGAGATGTCCTTCACGAAACTGATACATCCATGAAACGTGTAAACAGCACAATCTGCACTATTGGTTACATTTCAAAAAGCACCATTCAGCACGCGTATTTCGTCATTAAATTCACCTAGAATAATTTAATAAACACCAATTAAAACAGATAATTAATCACTTAAATATTTTGCACAATATCCCTTTGTAAAAACCGACCAATCGCACAAATTTGTCCGAGCAATTGTGGAGACAGTTACATTCCATCAATTATTTTTTAATTTTGGCGGATGGCAATGTTGCACATTTTTACAGCATTTGGCACGCGGAATGCTTAAATCGGCACGCTTAATTAAGACATCAATTGATCACGGTGGACTGCGTCAGGTGCTCGTTTGCCCAAGGCCTCCTCATCAGACCTCTGTCCAACACATCACTCGCCTTCGTCCACTGGTATTTTCCGCCCAACTAGAATATGATGATCATCATGAAAAAATCACATTCAGACAAAATCAGCAAAAAGAAACTCTCACACGACCGGATCGTCGAGGTCACCTCGCACGCAATCCGCAAGAGTGGCTATGACGGCACTGGCATCGCTGACATCATGAAGCAAGCAGGACTCACCCACGGGGGGTTCTATGCCCACTTTGATTCGCGCGAAGCATTATTGGCTGAGGCCGCGGATCATGCTGGAGCGGATTCAGTCGCCTTAGCAGCAAGTATCGCCGCCAGTGCACCGTCCGGTCAGGCGCTGGCAGCAATGCTACAAGCCTATCTTTCAGAGGCGCACATGCAAAGCATCGAATTCGGCTGCCCCATTGCTGCGCTGGGTTCAGAGATGCCACGTCAGGCGGATGAGGTTCGTCACGCCGCCACACGCCATATCAAAGCCATGATCGATCTGGTGGCGCGTCAGTCTCCGGACTGGGGACAACCTGCAGCGCATGAAGAAGCCCTGTTTACCGTGGCGGCAATGGTCGGCACCCTACTGCTGGCACGTGCGGTTGATGATCCCAAGCTATCCAGCAACCTCCTAAAAGCCAGTCTGAAGCACTTAACACCCGACTCTCTAACCATGCCCTAGTCGCTTATTGCAAAAGCATGAATGAACGGTTTCAATTCGTTTACATAAAAATATGATGATCATCATATTTTGTGTTATCTTAAGGATCAGCCCATGGGACTCCTCCCCATCACCTCGATAGGACACCAATGATGAACAGTAAAATTGCAATCGTGACCGGTGCATCATCCGGAATCGGCGAAATAACCGCAGAAGTTTTAGCCAAAGCGGGTTACACCGTATATGGTACGAGTCGACGCGGTACAGCGTCGGGCAAACGCCCTTTTGAAATGCTCGCACTCGACGTTACCAGCGAAGAATCGGTTCAAGCAGCCATTAATGAAGTCATCCGCTTGCACGGCCGCATTGACCTGCTGGTGAATAACGCAGGCTTTGGCGTTGCGCCTGCTGGCGCGGAAGAAAGCTCGATTGCACAGGCACAGGCCATATTTGATACCAATTTCTTTGGCATTGTGCGCATGACACGCGCAGTCGTTCCACACATGCGCAAGCAAAAGAGCGGTCGCATCATCAATATCGGTTCCGTACTCGGCTTCCTGCCCATGCCTTATATGGCACTCTACGCCGCAACCAAGCATGCGGTCGAAGGCTACTCCGAGTCGCTTGATCATGAACTCCGCACTTGGGGAATTCGGGTTTCAGTCGTTGAACCGGCCTATACCAAGACTGGGTTTGATGCCAACCTGCTTGCGCCCGATGAGAAACTGATTGAATACCAAGCCATCCGCACCGCAGTTGATCTGCGCATGAAAGAAATACTGCAAACCGCAGACGCACCACTCGTCGTGGCCAATACCGTCCTTAAAGTCGCGCAGAGCGACCACCCCAAGCAGCGCTATACCGCAGGCAGCACAGCCGGCCGCCTAAAATTACTGCGCCGCTTTGCCCCAGCGGGTGTACTCGATGCGGGATTGCGTAAAGATCTCAAACTCAGTTCGGTGTCACAGCACTAACGAATAGAATGAGATTGCGGAGAAAAATAATATGAAAGCCTTTATCATTGATCGTTATGGCAAGTCCGCTGTCGGTCGGATTAGCGAGACGCCCGCACCTATCGTGGGTGCGTACGATGTCCTCGTCAAAATCCACGCCACCAGCATCAACCCCTTAGATCTCAAGATCCGAGAGGGCGCATTTAAACTGATCCTGCCCTATCGGCTACCGCTGATCCTGGGCAATGATCTGGCGGGTACAGTCGTTCAAGTCGGCGCTAAAGTCACACGCTTTATCGTCGGCGATGAAGTCTATGCACGTCCCGATGATGATCGTATCGGCACATTTGCCGAATTGATTGCCGTGCGTGAAACTGCGCTGGCCCTAAAACCCAAAACGCTAACCATGAATGACGCCGCCTCAATTCCCTTAGTGGGTCTAACTGCGTGGCAAGCACTCGTCGAAAAAGCCCAACTCAAGAAAGGTCAAAAGATCCTTATCCACGCTGGTTCAGGCGGTGTTGGCACGTTTGCTATTCAACTTGCCAAGCATCTGGGGGCAACGGTCGCCACCACAACCGGCACCGCCAATGTCGACTGGGTAAAGAAACTGGGGGCCGATATCGTGGTGAACTACAAGACCACGGCTTTTGAAAATGTCCTGCATGATTATGATGTCGTTCTGGACACCCAAGGCGGCAAGACGCTTGAGCAGTCTTTAAAGGTACTGAAGCCCGGCGGTAAACTGATCAGCATTGCAGGCGCACCGGATCCACAATTTGCCAAAGACATTCATGCCAACTGGGTTGTGAAAATCGCCGCTTACCTTTTAAGCTTTAGTATTCGCAAGAAAGCCCGCCGTCAGAACATCAGCTATTCATTTCTGTTTATGAAAGCGAACGGCGCACAGTTAGGTCAGATTACCGAGCTCATTGATCAGGGTGTGATTCGCCCTGTGGTGGATCGGGTCTTTGCTTTTGAGTCGATCGCGGAAGCACTCGCCTATGTAGAACAAGGACGAGCTAAAGGCAAAGTGGTAGTGAATCTGATCAAATCATAAGTTTACTCCAACGCCAGATGCATAGTGACCGCATCTGGCCAAGACAATAAATCCGAAAAAACCTCCCTATAAACACTCGACTAACCCATCCCAGCCTCAATCCACATATCTATTTTTTATATAATACTTATCTGAAAATTCGCATACACATTTTTTACCATTTGGTCTAATATCGAATCTCCTCTCACCCTTAAAGGATTATCACGTGAAGACGAATGGACTCTCTAAACTCGCCCTCAGTGCAGCCATCAGCAGTATCCTGCTCACTGGATGTGGTTCAAATGATTCAAGTTCTCCTGTCAGCTCATCCGCTTCAGCCACTGGACTCAAGGCAGCGACCGCAGCACTTGACACGACCAGCGCCCCAACAGGAAAAATTGAATACGCCCAAACCCACGTGGTGCAACAAACTGGCGGAACGTTATTAGCCCCTGTCCCGACTATCGGACGCCAAACTCTGATTCTCTTTACACCCGACTATCCCCTTGCGGCTGATGAATCCTTTAACCTGATCATCCAAGATGCACACGGCACAGTACTGGGCACCCAACCACTCGATGTTCCCGCAAATCTGCCCTCGATTCTGGAAAGCGGTTTAACCACCAAACCCCTTGCACCCTACAGTACTCAAGCGTGGAGTATCACAATCCCGGGGGAACTGGTCAGACCTCCCCTTAAATTCCTGATCGAATCCACTGCCCGTAGCGGCGTCACTTTAGACGCCACGCCAAAAAGCTGGTCTCGTCCTGCTGACTTTGATATTGGTCGCACTGCTTATTTACTCTGGGGCGCAAAGATACCCAGTAACTATGTCGGTGCAGAAGTCGGCGAAATGTCACAAGATTTCTTTGCCTCAGTCCCGCTCTCCCACCTGAACTACTTCGACTATCCAACTGTCGATCTCGATTACGCCGTGATCAAGACCGGAACACTTGCTCCAAAGAAATATACAGGCAGTGCCACACTGTACAGTGATGGTGGAAACATTGATCAAATCTATGGCTTTATCAAACGGCTCGCAGGTCGCGCTAGCATGGCGAATACAGGTCGCGGCTTGATTCTGGATACGGCTGAAGATACCTCTCCATATAGCGTCGGCACATGGATGAGCCGCGGCTGGTTTATCGACAGCAAAAGTGGTCAAACCAAAGACATTACAAGTACTTTTGGGATGGCTGGCGGAAGATATGGCTGGTCAACAACATGGTCAGGCAAAGATTCTGAATGTGGTAATGAATATATTCATGAACTCGGTCACTCCCTGTCACTAGATCATTTCGACACTGGGGCATCGGCACGGTGGCAAATCAGCAGCGAATATCCTTATGATGGCGTAAATGGCCCACAAAACCCATGGGGTTATGACTCGACTCGTAACCAATTCCGCACATGGTATCGTGTCGATAGCACAGGCCCAGTGACCAGCTTAAGCTCGCCTTATCCGGGGCAATTGGTTGGTAAACGTGATCCTATGAACGGTGGAGAAGCGGGTAACATCATTACCTGCTACCCACAATTCACCGCTTATCAATCCCAAAAAATGCAAAAATGGCTGGATAATACTCCGACCTTGACCACTCAAGCAGGCAAACCTATCCTCGCCAAATGGGATAAAACCACTGCAAGCTACACCCCAGTCCCACTGGCAGCTGGCGCACTCAACCCCACAGTGCTCGGTGTACCTGTCGTGACCATCATCGGTTCACTGACCAGCGATAGCAGCAATGGCACCACCCAAATCTATCCTGCAAACGCGGCGAACTATGGTAACTTGTTTGACTTGCCTGATCCGACCAATCCGAATCTATCAAGCTTCTACACAGGCGCCGTGTATTATGCCAAAGTCACTTTTGCCAATGGCTCCACGAAACTGGTGCTGATCCCATCAGCCGCCATCACCAACAGTGCAACGCTAAATTACTTCTCGTTCAATGTTGATGCAAAACTGAGTCCGACCAAGGTCGAACTCTATAAGTCAGCGACAGGATATCCACAAGTCTCCACCACCAACAGCACCTTACTCTACAGTCGCGACATCCCGGCATTCAATCTGGATGCGCTGCCGACGGTCCATCAGCAAGGGCTTGACCCTAGCTTTGACTTAAGTCAATTGGGGCTTTAATCAGGTAAACTTCAGGGCATCTATGGATGCCCTGCTTATCCCATGATCAAACGATCATCTCCCCATGGCAAACGCCGGACAAAAACCGATAAAATCCCCCACCACCCCGCTCACAATTCAGAAACATTTTGTCAAAAATATTTCATATTTGAAAAACAAAATAATCCACAGGAAGAACCCGCTGCAAAGCCAATAGTTAAGGGATTTTGCACAGGGTTATCCACAGAATTACCCCCATAAATCCCCTATATTTTATCTGACGAATACACTTGCAGTCTGACAAAAAAAACCGTATCTTGTGCCTAGGCTACAAGGCACACACTATAAGTTGTGTTTTGCACAATATTTAAACCATTGCGCGACAATGGTGATCACAGCGCGGTGCATGCCCTATAAAGTGGCGAATTGATGGACGCACTTCCGCACATAAACAGTGCGAAAGTTTATGCAAAAGTCCGGGCAAAACCCGCTGTGACGGGCTCCTAGCGACCACTGATGTGATCGCGTACAGAGCACTTAATAAAAGTTATTGAACACTATTTTTTTATTCATCCATTTTGAGATCCCGCAAGGAGCAAACATGAACATTGCCACCAACACCGCACTAGACACGACCAGTGTCGCGGCTGCACCCGGACAACTGCGCGTCATCAAGCGCGGCGGCACTGTCGCTCCGTTTGATGCCGAGAAGATCAGCGTTGCGATCACCAAAGCATTCCTCGCGGTTGAAGGCAAAGAAGCCTCCGGCTCAAGCCGTGTGTTTGAACGCGTCCAACACCTGACCGACATGGTTATGGGCACCTTTAAGCGCCGCATGCCTTCAGGTGGTACTGTCCATATCGAAGAGATCCAAGACCAAGTTGAACTGGCCTTGATGCGTACTGGCGAACATAAAGTCGCACGTGACTACGTGATCTACCGTGAACAACGCGCCAAAGTGCGTGACTCATTAAAAGTGAAGCCTCATCCAACATTAAATGTCATCGATGCTGATGGCGTACGCAAACCACTCGACCTCGCCAAACTTGAGCGCACCATGCAGTTCGCTGCACAAGGTCTGGAAGGCATCGACGTACAAGACGTGATTGATGAAACCATCAAGAACCTCTACGACGGCGTGCGTGAAGATGATGTCGCGACCACCATGATTCTGGCGACGCGTACCCGCATCGAATCCGAACCCAACTACACCTACGTCACTGCACGCCTACTGCGTGAAGACCTGTTGAAAGAAGGTCTAGGTTTCTTGGGTCTGCCACTGGATACCCCAGAAGGCGAAGCGCTGGAAGTCTACCTGAAACGTGCGGTTGAACTGGAACTGGTTTCTCCAGAACTGCTCAAGTTTAACCTCGACGTATTGAAAGCAGCGATCAAACCAGAGCGCGGTGCTCAGTTCACCTACCTCGGTCTGCAAACTCTATACGACCGCTACTTCCTGCACAGCAACGACGTGCGCTTTGAATTGCCACAATTGTTCTTCATGCGCGTCTCTATGGGTCTGGCGATCCAAGAAGAGAACCGCGAAGAACGTGCGATCGAGTTCTACAACCTTCTGTCCAGCTTTGACTACATGGCGTCCACACCGACCCTGTTCAACGCTGGTACCTTACGTCCACAGTTGTCTTCATGCTACCTGACCACTGTGCCGGATGACCTGCATGGCATCTATGGTGCGATCCAAGACAACGCGATGCTGTCCAAATGGGCAGGCGGTTTGGGTAACGACTGGACGCCAGTACGTTCATTGAATGCCTACATCAAAGGTACCAACGGTAAATCTCAAGGTGTTGTGCCTTTCCTGAAAGTCGCGAATGACACCGCTGTTGCGGTCAACCAAGGCGGCAAACGTAAAGGCGCAGTCTGTGCGTACCTTGAAACGTGGCACTTGGACATCGAAGAGTTTTTAGATCTGCGTAAAAACACGGGTGATGACCGTCGCCGTACCCCAGACATGAACACCGCGAACTGGGTCCCTGACTTATTCATGCAACGTGTGATCGAAGATGGTGACTGGACGCTGTTCTCGCCATCCAACGTGCCTGATCTGCATGACCTGACTGGCGTAGCGTTTGCGAAACGTTATAGCGAATACGAGCAACTGACTCAAGAAGGCGCGATCAAGCCCTTCAAGAAAGTCCGTGCACAAGACCTATGGCGCAAAATGCTGTCGATGCTATTTGAAACAGGCCATCCATGGATCACCTTCAAAGACGTGTGTAACCTGCGTTCACCGCAGCAGCACGTTGGCGTAGTGCACTCCTCGAACCTGTGTACCGAGATCA
This sequence comes from Aquirhabdus parva, assembly GCF_003351745.1. Taxonomy (NCBI): domain Bacteria; kingdom Pseudomonadati; phylum Pseudomonadota; class Gammaproteobacteria; order Moraxellales; family Moraxellaceae; genus Aquirhabdus; species Aquirhabdus parva. The sequence goes on from NZ_CP031222.1 coordinate 3,271,162, forward strand.
CTCTCAATACCAGCGCTGATGAAATCGCGGTGTGTAACTTGGGCTCGATCAACTTGGTTCAGCACATTACCAATGGCAAGCTCGACCACGACAAACTGGCACAAACCGTAAAAACGGCAATCCGTATGCTGGACAATGTCATCGACATTAACTACTACGCTGTGCCACAAGCCAAGAACTCGAACTTGAAGCATCGTCCAATCGGTATGGGCATCATGGGCTTCCAGGACGCACTGTACGAATTGGGTCTGGCTTACGGCTCAGAAGCAGCGGTTCAGTTCGCCGACACCTCAATGGAAGTGATCAGCTACTACGCGATCAGCACCTCCAGTGACTTGGCAGTGGAACGTGGTGCATACAGCAGCTTTAAAGGTTCACTGTGGGATCAAGGCATCCTGCCCATCGATTCACTTGAAATCGTGGCAAAATCACGCCCAGACCGTATGTTTGAAGTCGACCGTAGCCAAACCCTTGACTGGGCAACCCTACGTGCCAAAGTGCAAAAGAACGGCATGCGCAATAGTAACGTGATGGCGATTGCACCAACCGCAACCATCTCCAACATTTGCGGCGTGGCACAGTCGATCGAACCGACGTATCAAAACCTGTATGTGAAGTCGAACCTGTCCGGTGAATTCACCGTGATCAACCCGTACCTCGTCCGTGCTTTGAAAGCCCGTGGTCTGTGGGATGTGGTGATGGTTAATGACCTGAAACACTACGAAGGTTCTGTCCAACAAATTGGCCGTGTACCGGATGACTTGAAAGCCCTGTTTGCAACCGCGTTTGAAGTTGAACCACGCTGGATGGTGGATGCAGCAAGCCGTCGTCAGAAGTGGATTGACCAAGCGCAATCGCTGAACTTGTACATCGCCGGCGCTAACGGTAAGAAGCTGGATACCACTTACAAAATGGCATGGTTACGCGGCCTGAAAACCACGTATTACCTCCGTGCCTTGAGTGCGACCTCAGCCGAGAAATCAACGATCAGCACCAGCACGCTGAACGCGGTTAGCTCGAAAACACCGACGTTAGTGGCTCCTGTTGCAGCGCCTGTGGCGACGCCAACTGCACCAGTATCGGGCATTTCGAGCGATGACGCATTCTCTCAAGCAGCCCCAGTACCACTGGCCTGCTCGATTGATAACCCAGATTGTGAAGCGTGCCAATAGGTTAACAATTTAGTTCATTTTTACACTTCACTAGTTGCCGAATCTCTGCTATTTATAGTAGAGGTTCGTATAGAAAATTGATCAGCGATTGTCCGACAATCGCAATCAACACGCTGTATGAAAAGCCCGATGTATGATGTAACCAGTAGGACTGTACAGGCATGGAGCCTGCACAAGATAACCTGATACGACAACAAATGAGGTGGCTGCTATGAACACTAAAACCGCAAAAAAAGAGTTTGTTGATGCAATCCGTGAGAAAAAACGCGTCAAAGTGATTTTTTACTCACAAGAGCAAAAACGCTTCCTCGTCAAAGTTTGCGCGCCTATCGACTACGGTATGAGTGCAGGTTTAGATGAAGGCTCAAATGCGGCTAGTGCGACTGAGAGCGGTGCTGAGCGCCTACACTTCTGGGACTTTGAAGGTCAACCAGAAGGTCAACATGCTGGAGAGCACAAACTGAGCCTCCGCGCTGACCAAGTACGCGGCATCAACGTACTCGATGAATTCTTTGATCCCAGCGAATTGGTTGCTGATGGTCAAAGTGCAACTGGACGCAGCTACTCTTAATTGAGCGACGCAGCATCTCTTCCGCAATCGGCGGGAGAGCATGAAATATTTTTCAAAAAAGTGTCAAAACGTTTTAAAAGAAAGACCGGAAAACGTAGCAGGATATCTCCCGATGAGATGGGAATATCAGGATAGAAGCCTTGGAATTGAACCTTGAGCCGCATCCTTGGAATAGTTTGGAAATGGAATGAAAAACTATCCCTGCTACGCCATCCACACCAAGTAATTAAGCAGCAACTTAAGCAACACCGCAATCGTTTAAGTAGCAACAATCTAATACGCGACACGCAACAACAAGCGAAGCTTTAGATCTGCCCCATTACCGATATTGCACGTTTATTGAACACTTCCGTTCTATAGACGCTCAATTTTTGTTGCTAAAATATGGGTTATTCACAAGTTTCAGAACGATGTAAAACCAGATGTACCACGCCAATAATGTATAATAGTGGCTTGAATAACAAATAGATTTTCCGCTTGATTCAAGCGTTAAGCCGCGAGACCAACTGCCTCGCACCCCAAGATTATGTACACGCAATATTTGAATGCACAATGAGGAATACAACATGTCAATTTTAAGCTGGGATGACTTCAATGATGATGAAGAAGAGAATGGCGGCACGGCAACTGCGACTCTACCGCAACCAGCAAATCCGCCGCAACCTGAGAGCCAACCTGCGCCGTCATCACCAGAGCCAAAGCCGGTTGTGGCTGCTGCTCCATCCTCTCCAGCCCCAACTCTCGCTGCTGACGCCAGTGCCGCTGAGCGCGCTCAACATGCTGTAGAGCACCTCGACGTTGCTGCCGGACTTGAAGACTTGGAAATGGGCGCACAGCGCATTCAAGTCGACGACAAACGCATGATCAACTGCCGCGCTGACTTAAACCAGCTCGTGCCGTTTAAATACGAGTGGGCATGGCAGAAGTATCTGGACGGCTGTGCCAACCACTGGATGCCGCAAGAAGTGAACATGACCGCCGACATCGCGCTGTGGAAGTCTGAAAACGGACTGACCCCCGATGAACGTACCATCGTCATGCGCTCACTCGGTTTCTTCTCAACTGCTGACTCACTCGTTGCCAACAACCTCGTGCTGGCACTGTATCGCCACATCACCAACCCAGAGTGCCGCCAGTACCTACTGCGCCAAGCCTTTGAAGAAGCGATCCATACCCACGCCTACCAGTACTGTATCCAGTCTTTGGGCATGGACGAAGGCGAAGTGTTCAACATGTACCGCGAAGTGCCAAGCGTCGCGAAGAAAGCCACTTGGGCGCTGAAATACACCCAAAGCCTCTCCGACCCAACCTTCCACACGGGCACCCCAGAAAACGACCAACGTTTGCTGCGCAACCTGATCGCATTCTACTGTGTCCTTGAAGGTATCTTCTTCTATTGCGGCTTTACTCAGATTCTATCGATGGGTCGTCGCAACAAGATGGGCGGTGTCGCTGAACAGTTCCAATACATCCTGCGTGATGAGTCGATGCACCTGAACTTCGGTATCGATGTGATCAATCAGATCAAAAACGAAAACCCACATCTGTGGACGCCAGAGTTCCAGCAAGAAATCATCCAGATGATTCTGGAAGGCGCGACCATCGAGATCGAATACGCACGTGACACTATGCCACGCGGTGTACTCGGTATGAATGCGGCGATGATGGAAGAGTACTTGAAGTTCATCGCTAACCGTCGTCTGAACCAATTAGGCTTGCCAGAGCAATACGCTGGCGTGACTAACCCATTCGGCTGGATGTCTGAAATGATGGACCTGCGTAAAGAGAAGAACTTCTTTGAAACGCGTGTGACTGAGTATCAGACTGGTGGGGCGTTGAGCTGGTAAGGTTGGCTTAAAAGTGATAAATGATTGAATCATTTATCACTTTTATAAATAAAAAAGAATTATCTTTTCAAGAAATAAAATTACAAGTAGCGTAAAGTATGGATTATTTTGATATTTTTAAGAACAACGCAGAATGGGTTATAGCAACATTAACATTCATTGGATCCATAATTTCTTTTATTGTTTACAAAAAATGGAAGCGTCCAAATGGGCCTCTAGCAACACAAGAGGGTCAAAGCTCAACACAACTTACGCAAAGCCCTGTACAAAACAATTCTATAATAATAAACAACTCTAACTCCTCGAGTCCACCTATAGGAAATATTCCTGAGGATAGTCATATGACATCATTAGATGCCCAAAAGAACTTAACAAAGATTTTATTTATTGATGATGATAGTAAATTCAAAGTAGTTCAAATTCTAAAAAATAGCGGATGGCTACATACTTCAACGATAAAAGATGTACGCTCCCTTGATTGCGATGATGTTAGGAATGCTCATATATTCTTCGTGGACATACAAGGTGTTGGTCACTTGCTTGGCTTTGAGGATGAAGGGTTAGGGCTAGCGGATGCTCTGAAAAGAAAATATCCTCTTAAGAAGACAGTCATATATTCTGCGGAAACAAAAGGTGATCGATTCCATAAGGCCCTACGTAATGTTGATTCTTTCTTAGCAAAGAATGCCGATCCATACGAATTTCAACAACTGGTGGAGGAATATAGTGCTGAAATTGCAAAAAATGGATATTAAATTTAAATTATTAGATATAAATGATATTTTAATATGCTCAAATATAGACAGTCACTATCAAGAATTAGTATCAACATTAACTAAACCATCTGAGATATTCACAATTAATGGAAAGAAAGTCAGGGCCGGAACGTTAAAAACTGCTTATGGAAAAATATATGCCGTAACTGATGTAGAGGACTATATTCGAAGTTCAAATACATTCAAAACAAAGATATCCGCCGTCGCTGAAACAATTGAATACCTAATCACATTAAAGGAAGAAGTTTCTGATAAAGTAAATAGCGATACCGCAAGACTACTGCATAATTTAACATCCCTGAATGCACACAACATTCAGGAAATTTATAATCTTGTTTCTCAAGATACTTTAGCTATCACTAACAGTGGCCCTCCACAGATTGACGTCGTTGACAATGCTATAAAAAAGAATACCAAAGCTTGTGCAAGAAGTTTACTCAGAATTGCTAAAAATAATACTGCAATAAAAACAGAATTTTCAGTATTTAAAAAACTATATGAGTCGGCTCCTCAACTATCTGAAAGGAAACATAATGTACATAAAGTATTAATGAATACTCTTTACTTATTTTTCCCTGAATTTACAGATAAGACTGTGAATGTTGATGTGCAACAAAGTCAACTAACTGCTATATTTGACTATGAGTCTGTAAGTGTTGTTCTGTATCATATAATTGAAAACTCCGTCAAATATATTCTACATAATTCTCAATTAAATATTAAAATTCATGAAGATGATATCTATGTAACAATTGACTTTACTATGGAAAGCCTTGCAATCGAAGAAAATGAGCTAGAGCTTATTTTTAGTGAAGGGTATTCGGGTCAATTCTCAAAAAAAACAGGGAAAGCTGGTACTGGCTTAGGAATGAATCTTGTCTCAAGACTTATTAATATGAATGGTGGAGCAATCAAGATTATTCCTAACTATTCTTCGCGAAAAGAATATATAGGAATACCTTACCAAGAGAATAGAATTCTTGTTTACTTGAAAAAAAAATAACTTGCTTAGAACTGAGTATTATAGACTAGTTGGGCGTTGAGCTGGTAAAGCTGAAGCGCGTAAGACGATAGATTAGCAGTCATCCAATAAAATTAAAGCCCTCCTTAGGGCTTTAATTACTTTGAGGCTACACTTTTTCAAATCAGTGACACAGCATAAATAATGGAAAACGAGATCGAGCAGAAAGACTTCAACAAACACATGATCGTAACGGGACCTCCAGTCGATCTGCATGAGGATCAGCTCATCTCTGGGTGGCTTGACGCCCGGTTTCATCACGCCATTGGTGCCACTGTCTTCCTTGAGCAGACGCGTGCCATCAATGCCAAGTGGCACCTCTTGCGCTTGTACGATTCAAAAGCGCCGGACGCGCTCCTTGGCGTCGCGGTGGCACTCACGGGCGGCACCTGCTTCTGGCTGCCAGAAGATGCCTCCGCAGCCGGAGCGCTCTTTCCCGCAATATTGGACCTTAGGCCATGCCGGATCGTGACCAGCTCGATGGGGCGTGATCTGTTGCGTAGTAAAGTAGTACCACGGGCGCACTTCGTACGAGAGTACGACCAATGGGTGATGGTCTCGGCGCGCCGCTTCCCGCAAGCGAGTGGACGCATGGCGATAGCGTCGGACATTGCCCGCCTTGTTGAGTATCAGCACCAGTACAATGAGGAGCGCTCCGTCGATGATGCACCGAACTGGGAGACACTTGTCGCACAGGAAAAGGTTGCTGTGGTTGATACCGACGGACAGATCGTTTCGGTCGTTCGCTTTGGGATCGAAACTGATCGAATGGTCTCTATCGGTGGGACCTATACTTTCCCCGCGTACCGTCGGCGGGGTTTCGCTGAGCGCGTATTAGAATTCGCGGTTGATCGGATTGTCACTGCTGGTCGCACCGCCCACTTGATCGTCGACATCGACAACGAGCCCGCGGTCGCACTGTACCGCCGGATGGGCTTCGAGTGCGTCGGGTCGTCTTACGTCGGCTACCTCGAGTATCAATAAGTATTCAATCTTCCTCCAAAAAATGAGACCTATTAACGATTTCCTAACAGAACTCTCTCCGCAAATTACTGATGATGGGACGTTGGAATAACGTCACTAATCAATGATCAGCAAAGCAATAGGATTCGTTCTATACATTCTGGTGACAAGCCATAATCCCTCGTCCGTACAGGCAACGGGCTTGGTGAGTGGTTGAACTTTTGTGGCTAGAGCAGCGTCATCAACATTCACGGAGAAAGACATGTCCACTGCATCCAAATGCCCTTTTCATACCGCTGGTACCGGCACAACAAACCGGGACTGGTGGCCCAAGCAACTGCGCGTAGATCTGCTCAGTCAGCATTCGGAAAAATCCAACCCACTGGGTGAAAAATTTGATTACGCCGAGCAATTCAAAACGCTGGATTACCACGCCCTAAAAGCAGATCTGGTCAAACTCATGACCGACTCTCAAGACTGGTGGCCTGCGGACTTTGGTCACTACGGCCCGCAGTTTATCCGTATGGCTTGGCACAGTGCGGGGACCTACCGTGCGCAGGATGGACGTGGCGGTGGTGGACGTGGACAACAGCGCTTTGCCCCGCTCAATAGCTGGCCTGATAACGTCAATATCGATAAATCGCGTCGCTTGCTGTGGCCGATCAAACAAAAATACGGCCAGAAGATTTCTTGGGCTGACCTGATTCTCCTGACGGGTAATGTGGCACTGGAGTCGATGGGATTCCGCACGTTCGGCTTTGCCGGTGGTCGTGAAGATACGTGGGAACCAGACAACGACGTCAACTTTGGCGCAGAAACCGCATGGATGGGTGACGACAAACGCTTCCATGGCGCACGTGAACTCGACGACAATATCGCTGCGACCCATATGGGTCTGATTTATGTCAATCCGGAAGGTCCAAATGCCAGCGGTGACTTCCTCGCTGCAGCCCACGACATCCGCATCACCTTTGGCAATATGGCAATGGACGACGAAGAAACCGTCGCCCTGATTGCCGGAGGTCATACTTTTGGGAAAACCCATGGTGCTGGACCCGAAGAGTATAAAGGTCCAGAACCAGAAGGCGCGCCGCTTGAGGCACAAGGCTTGGGCTGGATCAGCAGTTTTGGTCAAGGGCATGGTAAAGACACCATTTCCAGTGGTCTTGAAGTCACGTGGACCAAAACACCCGCGCTCTGGAGTAACAATTTCTTTGAAAATCTATTCAAGTTCGAATGGGAACTGACCACCTCTCCCGCAGGTGCCAAGCAATGGATCGCCAAAGATGCGCCGGACATCATCCCCGATGCGCATATTCCCGGTAAATTCCACAAACCCACCATGCTGACCACGGATCTGACGCTGCGCTTTGACCCTGAATTCGGCAAGATTTCCAAGCGCTTCCACGAGAACCCTCAGGCCTTTGCCGAAGCATTCTCGCGCGCTTGGTTTAAGCTGACCCATCGTGATATGGGCCCTAAAGCGCGCTATCTCGGTCCTGAAGTGCCGAAAGAAGATTTGCTCTGGCAAGATCCGCTGCCAGCACCCATCTACTCCCCAACGAGCGCCGATATCGCAGAATTGAAAGAGAAGATTGCCGCATCGGGTTTAAGCGTATCGGAGTTGGTCTCGGTGGCATGGGCGTCCGCCTCGACCTTCCGCGGCGGTGATAAACGCGGCGGCGCCAATGGTGCACGTCTGGCACTGGCACCGCAAAAAGATTGGGTAGTCAATCAGAATGCTATTCCCGCACTGGAGCGTCTCAAAGGCATCCAGCAATCCACTGGCAAAGCCTCACTGGCTGACATTATCGTGCTGGCAGGTGTGGTCGGTGTGGAGCAAGCCGCCAAAGCAGCCGGTATCGAGATTCATGTGCCATTTGCACCGGGTCGCGTCGATGCGCTGCAATCGCAGACTGATGTTGAGTCCTTTGCCTTTTTGGAACCCCATGCAGATGGATTCCGCAACTACAAAAACAGCAATGTCGATGCGAGTACCGAGGCGCTGCTGATCGACAAAGCACAGCTACTCACCCTGACCGCACCGGAGCTTACGGTTCTGATCGGTGGTTTGCGTGTCCTTGGGGCGAATTTTGACGGCAGCGCACATGGCGTCTTCACTGATCAAGTCGGCGCTCTTTCCAATGACTTTTTCGTTCATCTGCTGGATATGGATACCCAATGGCAACCCGTTGATGCAACGACGGAAATCTTTGCCGGAAGAGACCGCAAAACGGGTGCCGTGAAGTACACCGCCACACGCAATGATCTGGTCTTTGGTTCCAACGCCGTGCTGCGCTCCCTCGCTGAGGTCTATGCCAGTACGGATGCCAAAGCTCGATTTGTCACGGACTTCACTGCGGCATGGGTCAAAGTGATGAATCTGGATCGTTTTGATCTGCGCTAACTTGATCTGCCCGAAAGAGGGCGGATCAAACTGAAACTCTGGTGATGGTCGGCCATTCATTGAGTTAGCCCCAAAAAGCGACAGCACGATCAGTTGTCGCTTTTTGATATCTCCATGGACATCGGGTGGCGTAACGTCCTATTGGGGTTTAGTACACTCTCCGCGAAGGTCCGTTGCTAGGCTTCGTAGCAATAAACGCCACCCACCATAAATTTTCGTGATGTCGCCATTTAGACACTCACTATGTATAAGCCACTATTCCACCCCACCCATAAGGTAAACTATGTCGCCTGCGCAACACATGTCTACTTTTTGGTAAATCTTTTCTTACCATGACATGGGACTGACTTGGATCATGGATATGATCTCCATCGAAATGACATTCAGTTGCACGCGTAGACAACCCATCATGAGGCTTTTGCTGAGTGCATACCACAAAAGCCGTATAGAAGGATCTGAAAAAAATCGCGCACTAATCCCAGATCAGGCGCGTTTGTTCCACCCACCAACCGCGAGACGACGAGATGAGTAATCAGCAACCCACAATCATCTACACACTGACCGACGAGGCGCCTCGCCTAGCTACTGCATCATTCCTGCCCATCGTGCAGGCCTTTACAGCACCGGCTGGTATCGATGTGACGACCAGCGACATCTCTGTAGCGACTCGTATTCTGGGTCAGTTCCCTGGCGCACTGACCGAGGCACAACGCGTACCCGATACCCTAGATGCACTCGGTAAGCTCACACTTTCGCCTGAAGCCAATATCATCAAACTGCCCAACATCAGTGCCTCGGTGTCACAGCTCAAAGCGGCGATCAAAGAATTGCAAGCCAAAGGCTACAAGATTCCCGATTACCCCGAAAACCCGCAGACCGACGAAGAAAAAGACATTCGCGCACGCTATAACAAGTGCATCGGCAGCGCCGTAAATCCCGTACTGCGTGAAGGCAACTCTGACCGCCGCGCACCGGCAGCGGTCAAAAACTACGCCCGCAAGCATCCGCACAGTATGGCGGAATGGAGTCAGGCTTCGCGTACCCACGTATCGCATATGCACTCGGGTGACTTTTATCACGGCGAAAAATCCATGACGCTGGATCGTGCACGCGACGTCAAGATGGAACTAATCACCAAGAGTGGTAAGACCATCGTGCTCAAACCCAAGGTCTCTCTACTCGATAAAGAAGTGATCGACTCCATGTTCATGAGCAAGAAAGCCTTGTTGGCTTTCTATGAACAAGAGATCGAAGATGCATACAAAACCGGCGTGATGTTCTCACTGCATGTGAAAGCCACCATGATGAAGGTCTCGCACCCAATCGTGTTCGGTCACTGTGTCCGAATTTTCTACAAAGACGCGTTTGCAAAACACGGCAAGCTGTTTGACGAATTAGGCGTGAATGTGAACAACGGGATGGTGGATCTGTACAACAAGATCGCCGTGCTGCCACAGAGTTTGCAGGACGAAATCAAAGAGGATATCCACGCCTGCTACGAGCACCGCCCTAAACTCGCCATGGTTGATTCAGCAAAAGGCATCACCAACTTCCACTCACCCAACGACGTGATTGTCGATGCCTCGATGCCTGCTGCGATTCGCAACGGCGGCAAGATGTGGGGTGCTGATGGTCGCTTGAAGGATGTGAAAGCCGTGATGCCTGAATCGACTTTTGCCCGCATCTATCAGGAAATGATCAACTTCTGCAAATGGCATGGTGCGTTCGATCCGACGACCATGGGCACAGTGCCAAACGTAGGCTTGATGGCGCAGCAAGCTGAGGAATACGGCTCGCACGACAAGACCTTCGAGATCCCTGAAGACGGCGTCGCGAACATCACCGACTTGAATACCGGTGAAGTGCTGATGAGTGAAGATGTCGAAGCAGGTGACATCTGGCGGATGTGTCAGACCAAAGACGCTGCGATTCGCGACTGGGTCAAACTTGCCGTGACGCGCGCACGCAACTCAGGCATGCCCGTAGTATTCTGGTTGGATTCCTACCGCCCCCACGAAGCACAGTTGATCGCTAAAGTGCGGACGTACCTGAAAGAACACGATACCACAGGTCTGGACATCCAGATCATGAGTCAGGTTCGCGCGATGCGTTACACGCTGGAGCGTGTGATTCGTGGGCTAGATACCATCAGTGCCACGGGTAACATCCTGCGAGATTACTTGACCGACCTGTTCCCGATCATGGAACTGGGTACATCGGCCAAGATGTTGTCCATCGTACCGCTGATGGCTGGTGGTGGTATGTATGAGACTGGTGCTGGCGGTTCGGCACCTAAGCACGTCCAGCAACTGGTGGAAGAAAATCACTTACGCTGGGACTCTCTGGGTGAATTCTTGGCACTTGCCGTAAGTTTGGAAGAACTGGGCATCAAGAATAACAACGCTCGGGCCAAGATCCTTGCCAAGACGCTGGATACCGCGACTGGCAAGCTGCTCGACAACAGCAAGACCCCTTCCGCAAAGACTGGCCAGCTCGACAACCGTGGTAGCCATTTCTACCTCTCCCTATACTGGGCGCAGGCGTTGGCTGAACAAACAGATGATGCCGAATTGGCTGCCCAATTCAAGCCACTGGCTGAGAAACTCGCAGCGAACGAGCAAGCGATCATCGATGAGCTGGCTGCTGTACAAGGCACACCTGCGGATATCGGCGGTTATTATTTGCCGGATGTGGCGAAAGTGGATGCAGTCATGCGCCCAAGCCCCACATTCAACGCGGCGATTGCAACCTTAACCTCTTAAGGTTGATGTAAATCAGCAAAAGAAAGCAGGCCACCTTTGTGCCTGCTTTTTTGTTTTTGAGTGATGACTCTGGGTCGCTGTGATCTGTGTTAAGCGTGATGAATTCAGTATTCAAGTTTATTGATGCTGAATACTTGTTCGCCCTCTAGCTTGCACTGTTGATAAACAGTGCTTTCATCTGGCTTTGCAATCCTAGAGCAACGCCCATGTCGGATACGCGGAGACGTCCGCTAAGGACTGCAGCCATCGGCGCAAGTTTACCTTGACCGATGGCACGCAGGTCATCCATGCCAACACTGAGCGTCAAATCTGCTTGCTTGTCTTCATTACTCACCACCTTCCCATCGATGAAAATAAAGCCATCACCTTTGAGATTAAACTTGAGCGTTTTGCCTAATATGATGCCTGATGCGACGGAGTCTTTTATCCGCTCAGTCAAAGCCTCCAAACGTGAAATCTCGAGCGGCTCTACTTTCGCTGTGTCGTGATATAAAGCCCTAACCGTTACATCATTCCCCTTCTCGCCCAATAAATCGGGTGCGAGGAGCTGGGGAGTCGTGTCGCGACGTCGCACAACAGCCTCAGCAGCATGCAGATAGCGGGTCAAACCATCGGCAGGTGGCGTGACACCATTAATTGTGAGCATCCAGCCAACTTGGCCTCGATGATAGCTGCTATGGGTAATCAGATGCATGAGCATCTCGCTACGCGACATGCGGCCCAGATCCCCATCGACAAAATTAAAGTCGATAACCTCCGCTAATTGACCATCATCTACTTGAGTGACGTATGCGACCAGCTCGCTATCTGTCGCTTGCATTTCATCAGACAGTTTTTCCAGTGTTGGTGCCACGGTTGCGTTAGCGGATGTATAGTCATGACCCGCACACGTCATGTGAGCAAGAAATATCTGATCCACGATAGATACATGAGCCAAAGTCCTGATCGCGATTTCTGTCGCTGGCGCGGCGCGATCAAGAGATGCCAATGCAGCAAGAATCTCACGGTCTGCCTCTGCTTTGTAGCGGAACAAATGTTCTAATGCTTTGACTCGACGCATCTTAAACTCCTCCTGCACGGTGGATATTCAATTTTCACAACCCTTTGCCATCGCCATACAACGATTCGGAATCTGCGTGAAACCGATGTTCAGTGCCCACTGGCGGTTTAACAAAGAGTAATTGAGCTGGCTCAATCACATGGATGCGATGCCATATGCCTTGCGGCACGATAAAGACCTGACCTGTAAGGAGATCGATACTTTTTTCTTGTTTATCCTCCAACAAAAGGGTCAGTAAGAGACGACCCTCAATCAGATACAGGATTTCGTCGCCTGCAGGATGGCGCTCCCATATCTCTGCATGCACGGCTTGATCATTAGCGGCAGTCACAATGCCAACGACCCAATCTGGCGCGACTCGCGCCAACATATTCCATGAGAGCGTTGAAGCACGCTTGTCGGTGCCGAGAGCGATGAGTTGGGAATGAAAATCAATAGCCATCATGGTGGTGTCCATAATCTGCAATGAACCCATTATATAAGTGATAGCTCACATAAAATACTCGCATTAAACATGCTCAAACCATGCAAGACTCACTGAATAAATCCTATGAGATCAGTAGCTCACAGGTCAAAGCAATGGGGCAGAGGCATGCTCAACAATAACCGCTCACATTTCGCTAATCCTTGGCCGACAGGGCTTATATCTCTATCAAATGTATTCATTCATCCCATCCCAGCTCATGCAATAGATACGATCCACAAGCTTTCCCAAATCATGATTTGTGTATATAATTTGAGCAATAACATAAGCAATAACTCATATTTGATACCAACTCTTAGTCCTAATGAGGACACTCTAATTATGACGCTCCGACTCCAGACGAATCCGCGCAAAATCGCCTCTCAAAAGCGCTCACGACTAACTGTCGATGCACTGATTGAAGCAACGGCGCTGGTTTTGCGTAAAGAGGGGTATGATCGGACAAGCACCAATAAAATTGCAGCCGTGGCCGGAGTCAGTATTGGCTCTCTTTACCAGTACTTTCCCAGCAAAGAAGCATTAGTCACCGCCGTGATTGAACGCCACACGCAAGCTTTATCGCAGATCGTCGGAAGTGCCTTACTAAAAGTCGCCGAGCACCCTATTGCAATTGGCGTGCGTGAACTTGTCGTGGCAGCGATTGAGGCACATCGTATCGATCCAGATCTACATCGCATCCTCGCCGAAGAAGTCCCTCCGACAGGGCGACATGAAAATATCGACACTTTTGTGCGCAATGCGCAAACATTGATTCGCAGTTATCTAGAAGTTCACCGTCACGAGATTGGTATCCGCAATCTCGACCTTGCTGCATTTCTCATGGTCAATACCGTAGAGGCACTCACTCATTCTGCGGTATTGAATCGTCCGGAGCTGCTAACTGGGGAAATGGCTGCTGAATTTGTGGATGAAGTAACACAGATTGTGCTGCGCTACCTACAATCAGCACCTCCTCAATAAAATTGATTCGCGGCCTGAAAGGTACTGACATGGAGTTTGACCAGATCTGGCAGTGCCTGATAACCACCCGCCAGAACAAACATAATCGGAATTTGCTCGCGCTTGGCAAACTCAAAGACCAGACGATCCCGTCTATACACTGCCGCTGAGTCAAACCATGATGATCCATAAGGATCGGCCTGATGACAATCCATCCCCGCTTGGTAAATCACTAAATCTGGACGCTGCGCACGGATCAGCTCAAACCCCTCCTGCAAAGCCGCCTCATACAGCGTAAAAGAACCGTCCTTGGGGTGGATATGACGCCCAATGCTCCGCTCATAGTCGCGGCAACCATAAGCCAAACCATAGATGGTGAAATTGAACAAATTCGGCAAACGGCGTGTAAATTCAGCAGTACCATCCCCACCATGCTGATCACAATCCAGCACAAAGATCTGCTTATCCGGAAACTCTTGTGCGACCAACGCAATCCCATTAAAAGTGCAAAAGCCGCCGCCGTATTCATACATCGCATGATGAAATCCCTGCGCAATATTGGCAGAAATCCCCTCAGCCAAAGCAATCTTGGCAGCCATGAGCTGACCGCCCTGTATTGCCAGCACCGCATCACGCAGCGCTTCCGACCACTTAAAACCCGACATCCGCGCTAAAGGCGCCTTGCCCTGTAAAAAAGCATCGACATAGTTGGGCGCATGCAGCATCCGCAAGATATCCGGATCGATCAACTCAGGTTCAACCAGCTGCGCCAAAGACTGCTCAACAATCGCTTGTGCAACAAATTGCAATTTTTCCATACTGTTGGTATGCGTTTCTGCAAAATAGCGCGAAGAAAAACAGGCCTTAATCACACTCAAGATTCCTTAATTTGATACGTTCATGCTAGGCGCCTGTGACTTGTCGCGAAGCCACTTCTTTCAATTGAGAGAGGGTCGCCACATCGGGACTGAATAAACCTTTTTCAACTTGCTGGTCAAAATGGGTACTAAACGCACGCTTGCGGTTTTGCGGAGAGACCACCAGTGTTGTCAGGCGCAAGAACCAAAAGCCCTCAATCTCGGACACGGGCATGATAAAACCCGCTAAACCTTTAGCCTTCTGCTTGCTCACCCGCTCGTCATCATACGCCACGGCAAACGAGCTGCCTGGGGGGACGCGTACACCATTCACCAGTAGCGTTTCCAGACTAATACAGGAGTGGTCATCCCCCATATTAATCTTTTCAATCAGTAAAGGTCGATTATTTGCATCGACAAATACATTCACCAAGCCACGCCGCGCTACCCGATAATAGGCAATTTCCAAGAAGAACTTTTCAGCCATGGGGCAAGAGCCCACTTTGGGACGCTCCAAGAGCACGGGCAAATCAGTCAGTCCATCGGTTTGCTCAGGCGGCAAAATAATGTCTTGAATCACCGCAACAATCAGCAGACTTTCCTCAAGCTTCACCTGTGCATGTATATGGCGTAACTGATGCTGCCACTCGACCTGCTCCTGCAGCGCTTGAGCAAACGGAGCGCTAGCAGGATCATGTTGCTGCAAATACTCCCGCACATTGGGATTGATATCCAGATTGCGCCAGCTGTCCAGCACCAGTCCGTTTGAATGAGCGTGCACCATGACTTCGCGTAGCGACTTCATCGTTGCATCTTCAAACAGCTTGAGATCATCAAACTCAAGCAGCGATCTGGGCAAATTAATGTATTCAGCTAATACGCGGGTGGCCTGTGTATAACCACAGCCCCGCCGCTCACTTTGATGGAGAAAATGCTCATTCAGCATTTCGACCAATTTCACACTGAGCGGCATTCCTTGCCGCTTGAACACACTCACGACCTCATGGTCATCGTGTTTCATACTCTGTGCCTTAAGAACTGCACTCATGGCATCCCTCCCCCAACACTTCCGTAAATAACTGGCAGAACAAAGATTCTTGCATGATAAAAACAGCCACTCTCTTTCTTCCGATGGCTATAACCTGCGTTGAAACGACTGAAATTGATCCATGGCAGTCATCCTCTGTTCTTCCTTTCCCTGTTTCTACTTAGACATCACACATTGAGCCTATCCTCACCGGGTATCCTTATCGAATATCGTTGAGGAAGATAAGCAGGTTAATCGTCAGCAAGTTATCTTTTGAATGCCACAGAAAAAGACTGTCAAATCAATACAGCTGCATTATAACCACGACGACAAACAACCTTGTTGCCACCAAGATCTAAATTTGACCAATTGATCAAACTTAAATATTAAGATGACATGCTTATCTTTGCTTCAAAAGATGCAATGATCGACTCAATCAACAACAACACATCCTCCCTTTTACGTGCATCAATCGCAAACAATGGGTAGCTTAGCCCCTGCTCCGTCAGCCAATCCCGATAAATCGACATGGGGCGTTCAGGCATACCGTCCACATGCGTGACCCCGATCACCACATGCGGTATTCGCGCGCTAAACTCCCCTAAATAAATCGCCAGATCTTCCAGAGGATTGTAGGCCGTATGATCAATCAGAATGATCACACTTAAAGCCCCTTGCGACACAATCGGCCAAATGAATTGAAAGCGCTCCTGCCCCGGCGTACCGAACAGCGCAATTTTGGTCTGATCATCCAATGTAATCTCACCATAATCAATGCCGACCGTGGTCAACATTTTCTGGTGAGCATCTTGATCCGTATTGAGAACCTCCGTGGCAAATACCGCGGTTTCAGAGATACTACTGATGGCCTGTGACTTGCCTGCCCCCATTGGACCGCTAAACACAATTTTATAGCGTTGCTGCATCATGATTTACAGCCCCAGTCGGTCTCTAAGCTTAGAAAAAAGCGATTTGAGTCCAGAGAATCCGCCTTCGCCTGCGTCGCGTTTTACCACCGCTTCTGCCAAGATCTGCTCAGCCAGATTTGCCGCAATCAATGACGAAGCAAAATGCTGAACCAGCGTTAGCGGCAGACTATTTTTCCCCGCCACCTCACATACCCGGGCCCCACCTTCAAAGCAGGCCGCCATCCGCAAAATATCACGTCGGTCTTGCAGTCCCGGCTGAGGCCAGAACTTGAGCCGGATATAGTCCTCACTGCCCGCCAAGGTCAAAGGCTGGCTAGAACCCCATAGGATTTGCCATATCCATTGCCGTAAGTCATACGGTGTTGGGTCGATTTCACGGCTATCGCGATTGGTCGAGTAAGTCGAACTCCACGTGTGATCAACTTGTTTGATGGACTGTAAAGACTTGGACAAAAATATCTGTTCTTTTTGTGGGTTGATCACGCCAATCAGCCCATCCGCACGACTCAACTTGATGGGTCCAGCCTGACGATCATGCATCCGCTCAAACAGCGAAAAATCCACATGCTGGTTAGTCAACGCCGCTGGCGCTTGCTGTAATAGCTCGCCAGCAGTGAGTGAGGACAACAACGGCACATGCTGAAACAGCCAATCCTGCAAACTCGACAGATCATCGACGGGCAAATACAAGGTATCGTTTTGCAGTGAACCTTCGCGTCCTATCTCCGCAGAAACCTTCAGCATCGGAAGATTACGCTGACCCAATAGATTAAAGACGTGCGGTGAATCTACGGACACGCTATTGACGATTAGAAGATGAACATTCGTATCAATGAGATTAACCCAAGCCAGCTCAAAGACATCTGGAACAATCTGAGTTAAACAATTCCGTATCAACACGGTTGTGCCTACACTTAACCCCACGATAGACACATTAAAAAAACGATGAGCGCTCCCCATGTACCATGCCTCACTCGAAAAACCTTATTAATATAATTTTTTTTTTAATAGAGCGAAGCCGCGGATCAACATGACCCACGGCTTGAAAAACATGTATTTTTAATGAAAGGGATTAAGAGAAATCCAGCTCTTTTTCGAATGATTTCAGTTCATGACGCGCCATCGCCAGATTCGATTTGTTGCGATCCAGAACAACGTACAAAAACAGATTTTCATTGCGATCCAGCGGACGAATCAAATGATACTGCTTACTCAAGGTAATCAGAATATCTTCAATCTTGTCATTGAGCTTCAGCGCACCAGCCACTTTGCGTTTAGCGCGAACCACTTCGGTATTACCTGCTGCTGCCAACTCCAGATCGATCCCCGTACCCAAGGTCGCCAGCGCCAGACCACTTTCAGTATCCACTAACGCTGCAGCCACAAAACCATCAGTTGCAGACAATCCGTTCAATGATATCTTTGACATATAACACCCTATTATAAAAATAAAAACTTCCATGTGAGTAAGCAAATCGTATTGCTTACACGCTGATTAAATCACACTCCGTTTTTTTGTTCTATATCCATAAATTGATTTTTAAAAAATAATTTTAGTCGATGTATTACGAACCGCTCAGTACAATAATCCTTTTTATGACAAACATTTAAGGCTCCATTATCAAACTCAAGCCCAGCAAGCCTTTAAACAGTAGTTTGTAAAAGAAGAGACTCTCTCACAGGTAATCGCATCTGGAATAGACTCGATTACAACTCCCCACCACACTCAATTGACGAGCTACCTCGGACGTGGCATTCTGGGACGTGATTAAATTATGTTTGTGCCCTTGTTATAATTTGATTATCATTTAATTATAATATTGGAGTTAAATCATTTTGGAAAATAAAACCGCACGCCTTACTGTATTGATTGATCCGGTCAAGAAACAAGCCTTTGAATCGCTATGCACCTCGCAAGACTTGACCCCCTCTCAAGTGGTGCGTCAATTAATCCGCGACTACCTCAAAACCCACGGCGTGAGCTACGGTAAACAAGCGGCCAACTCAGAGCCCAACGAATAAGCAGCAAGCGCCACTCGCGACAAGCCCTACGACCCCAAAATCCCCTGTACATCATCAAGAAAAAAAAGCAAAAAAAAACACGAACGGCCGCAGCGGTTCGTGTTCGTTTAGTCATGTTTTAAAGAAGGGATTAAGCGAAATCCAGCTCTTTTTCAAAAGACTTCAAGGTGTGACGCGCCATCGCCAGATTGGATTTTGAACGGTCTAGAACCACATACAGAAACAAATCCTGATTCTTTTCCAGCGGACGAATCAAATGATACTGACGGCCCAAAGTAATCAGGATGTCATCGATGCTGTCATTGAGCTTCAACGCACCAGCCACTTTGCGTTTGGCACGAATCACTTCCGTATTGCCCGCCGCAGCCAGTTCCAAATCTATCCCGCTTCCAATATCCGCCAAGCTCAATCCACTGGTTGAATCCACAATAGCGCCAACCATAAAACCATCTAAGG
The DNA here is from genome assembly GCF_003351745.1 of Aquirhabdus parva. Lineage (NCBI taxonomy): Bacteria > Pseudomonadati > Pseudomonadota > Gammaproteobacteria > Moraxellales > Moraxellaceae > Aquirhabdus > Aquirhabdus parva. Next base: position 3,290,455 of record NZ_CP031222.1, read on the forward strand.
TTTGCAGCGGTGATAAATCCAATTTAGCCATGATTTAAATCCTTTTATAGTCAATTGAAATGAATCATTAAACACCAATTAAATGTGCCTATGATGTGTCTAACATTACAATGAAAGCATAATACTATTCAAATTAAATTATTCACCATTTGGATAAAAAAAAGACTATCACACTCAGGTCATGTGGCGATCCCAAGGTCAGGTAAAGGAGGGTGCAGCAGAAGATGTGTAGAAGATCTCAGAAAAAATGCCCTGCAGTGGTGTGCTGTGTGTGAGGTCATACTGAGCGCTGGGCTATCCCCAAAAGTGAAAAACTCCCTCAATCACTTGAGGGAGTTTTCCTTTTAATGTGAGCAGCAGATTTTTTTATAATTAAAAAATGTGTCTATAAACCCCCTACCAGATTAGATAGGGACAACCGTCCCAAATTTTATAGACACTAAACCGCCCGAAGGCGGGCTTTTATTGCTCAAGAGATGGACTCCCTGAGCAATAAAACCTAAAGAACAATATGCTCACGAATAAGCCACTGCTCCCACTCTGTCAGATCAAGACTGCTTGATGATTGATATCATGACTATCAATTTCGAGCAGACCTAAACTTCAGAGGAATACCTCTTGTGTGTTCTGATGTGGTTTCTAGCGTCCACATTTTCCCCAGCGAACATGTTCAACGATTCAAGCGAATCATTTTAAATCAATCTTTAATCCAATCTGGCACGATATCCTGCGCCATCTGCAAGGTATTTTCGTTATAGATCAATATTGTATCGGCAGAAATCATGCCGGAGTCTGCAACCGTCAGACCAAATTCACCAACCAACGTGCCATCCCCATGTATGGTATTGGACGGGGTATACAGGCCATATCCAAATGGAATCTGATAGGCCGTAAAGCAATACAAATCCGCTTCTAAATGGCGACCAATCACAATATAGCCACCGCAGTCTTTGGTGAGCGGAATATGGATGTGCGGAAACTCATGCGTTTCCAAAAACATGCCACCGCCACCCTGCTCTTGCATTAAATATTCTTTTTTATAAAAAGCGGTATAGTCATATTTCATCATGACGATATCCACTTTTTCAGAGCGCACGGTGAATGGCTTTTTATTCTCGATCAGCTCAAGACCATAGAACTTTACGTTCTCAGGACTTGCCATCACGGTCGGAATCGCAAAACCATCGGGAACCAGTAAAGCCCCCATACCGCCAAACACATTGGCATTGCCACCGGAAACCACACGGATATCCGCGCGCAGTGCATCAGTCGCGGTATACCAGAGCGCTCGGACACGCACCATCGGTGGAATATCTTCCTCCCACGGCACCATGCCTTGCAGCGAATCATGATCAATCGCCCAGTTCGACACACCTTGCTCGATGAAGCACATGCCTGCATCGGTACTCAGCGCGACTTTATGCTTGTCGGGATGACCATGTTTGACCGCATAGCGGGTAATATCTACGCTTTTGACCACCGCATCTGTCAGCAGGGTTCTTTTAAAATAAATAGGAAAGTTAAATGAGTCGCTCATGTGTCTTTCCTTAAAATCCCTGTGATGCCATATAACTTATTAAGGCATCACAATAACTGAATTTTTTACCCTGATCAGCATATAATACGAGAACACAGTGTTCGTGAGACCAGAACAATATGGACAAACATATCCGTCATATGCTGTATTTTGTGGAAATCGTGGAAGCCGGCAGTATCAGCGGCGCAGCGGCACGGCTGGGGACTTCCAAGTCGGTGGTCAGCCTGCATTTAAAGACGCTGGAAAGTGAGCTGGGCTTAACTCTGCTTACCCGCAGTACCCGTCAGCAATCCCTGACCTCGACCGGACAGCAGTTCTATAAACGCTGCCGCGAGATGCATGATGTCCTCTCTCAGGCTTGGCAAGAGGCACGGGATCATCAGCAATTGGCACTCGGCACGCTCCGCATCAGCGCGCCACATGCGCTCATCGGCCCGATCGTGGCACCTGCAATTGGCGACTTGGTGAGTGAGCATGAAGGCATCACGCCGTTTTTGATGGGCAATGATAATCGCGCCAATCTGATCGAGGATAAAATCGATCTCGCGATCCGCGTTGGCAAAATGCCGTCGAGTGAATACAAGCAAAAGAAAATTGGCGGTTTCAATGATGTGCTCTGCGCCAGCCCTGAATACCTGAAAAAACACAATATTTCACCTGAGCAAATGCTGGCGGCGCACCTGTCCATGCAGAAGGTGGATTATGTGGCGAATAGCTGGCAGGGCACGCAGATTACCCATGCGCTTAAGCATAAACAAACGCAAGAGGTGGTCAAGCTGTCCTTTACTGCCAACCGCAACTGTAATTCATTGCTTGCGGTGGTGGCGATGGTGCGGGCGGGTTGTGGCTTTGCCTTTATCCCTGATTTTGTCTTTCACCCCTATGAGCAAAGTGGTGAACTGGTGCAGGTCTTTCCGGACTATGTGTGTGAGTATGCGCCCGTGTATGCGGTATATGCCTATAAGGGGCAACCGCCGACTTTGGTGAGGCTTGCCATAGATGCGATTAAGAAGAAGTTGGGGGAGTCGATGGAGGATTAGAGGCAGCTTTCCCAAATGTGTACACGCACCTATGCAAATCATCTATCAAGCTTTTGATTAGGAAGTTAAACTCATGGGCACGATTTTTTCGACAAGGGACGTTAAGGAAATCTATGAATCACAAGCATCGTAAAGAAATTTTTCATATATTAAATCAATTGGATCAATATCCAAAAAAATTAATAAAAAGAGCCAACTATAAAAAAAAGGAGCTGTATCTTCGATGTCTATACGGTGCGTTAGCTACATTTGTAGCAGCAATCATAGCTGGAGGCCTTTCACTTATCTTAAGTGAAAATATATACCTACAACTTTTTGCGTTGATATGCTTACTCATCAGTGAACTTTTAATTATTGCCGCACAAATTTTAGAAATTGTCTTTGAACGAAAAGATATCCTAAAATTCATTAGTCAACCATCTAAAGTTTTTCTAGAAAATGCAAATATTACCACTCGAATAGATATGAAATTTATTCCTGCGTTATTGAACTTTCCTCGAGAAGATATTGATCTTGTCAAAATAGAAATAGCGCATGAAAGAGCTCATATAGAAAAAAGAGTCGCCGTCGTGTGTGGTCCAATTGATAAATTGGGTTTTTTCCCCAGTCTTCTGGTTACTGCTATTCTAATAATTGATAAACTACCTGATCCTAAAACACATAAAATTTTAATCATCGGCAATAACTTCCATGAACTTATCGTTGGATTAGTTCTCATAATAATGATATTCCAGTTTTTCTCCATATTCGTGCATGGCGCAGCTGCTAAGTTAGAGCGGATCGTTCAACTTCTAGAGCATGTATCTAAACTACAAAAAGAAATGCAAGTCCCAAAAGAAAAAGATGAAAAAACGGATTCCAACCATACAAAGACATCAAAATAGGAATTTTGGAAATCTATAAATATAGATCACCCTGAAGATTTAAATGTGAAAAACATAAAGTCAAATAGCACTAAAATATTGTTTTTAAATATTAATTATCACTATAAAATCCGCTTAGCTTGATATCTAAAAAGAAGAATCAAGTTAGAGGAAGATATCAAGAAGAACTGCCTACACTTAAGGCTATATCAGCATCCCTCCTAAAAAAATGCCATAATCCCCCACTCAAAACCACCTGCCTCTGGCACCCACCCACCCTCTAGGCGATGTCTAAAAAACTAAAAAAGGAAGGCTTCATATGAAATCAGTACTCTGTCAAAACAGTGAACTTCGTGTGGCGGATCGCCCTGCACTCGTCCCGACCAAAGGCCATGTACTGCTAGAAGTCGTGCGCTGCGGGATTTGTGGCTCTGACCTGCACATGCAGCACCACTGTGATCATATGCATAACCTCGCCTCACGTGTTGGGTTCAACGGCATTGCCAAAGCTTCTGATGAATTCGTAATGGGTCATGAGTTCTGCGGCAAGATTCTGGACTACGGCCCAAAGACCCGCCGTAAACTCAAACAAGATACTTTGGTCTGCGCTATGCCACTCCTGAAAGTAGGCGACATCGGCTACCAATCTACCGGTCTATCTCCCAATGCTTCTGGGGGCTATGCCGAGCAAGTACTGGTGCAGTCGAGCCTGATGTTTGAAGTGCCGAATGGTCTGGACGTAGACAGTGCAGCGATGACTGAGCCAATGGCGGTTGCCCTGCATGCGGTGCGCCGTAGCCGGATCAAAACCAGTGAACCCGCCATCGTGATTGGCTGTGGTCCTGTGGGTCTGGGTGTGATCCTGATGCTCAAAGCCGCTGGGGTTAAAACTGTGGTTGCCAGCGACTTCTCCCCAAACCGCCGTAAACTTGCAGTGCAGTGCGGTGCCGATATCGTGATTGATCCAAAGCACGAATCACCGTTTAAAGACTGGAAAGAATTTGGTCTGCTGGGCGGTGTCTCGGAAGCCATTAACTTTGGTATGGGCTTGTTTGAAAAGATTCAGGCCGTACCGCTACCATGGTGGCACGCTTGGCGCGTAGCGGACAAACTCGGTGCACTGCCGAAGCGTCCGGTGATCTTTGAGTGCGTGGGTGTACCCGGCGTACTGCAACAACTGATCGAAGGCGCGCCGCTGTTCTCGCGTATAGTCGGAGTGGGCGTGTGTATGCAGAGCGACAAGATTGAACCTGCACTGGCGATTAACAAAGAACTGGAGATTCAGTTTGTGTTGGGTTATACCCCACTGGAGTTCCGCGATACGCTGCATATGATTGCGGAAGGTCAAGTCAACGTCACACCACTGATCACCGGTGTGGTGGGTCTGGAAGGCGTGACCAATGCCTTTGGCGCCCTGCGTGATCCTGAGCAGCACGCCAAGATCCTCATCGATCCTAAGCGTAAAGGCGCGGATATTGAGTTAATCAAACACTAAGGTTTGCCGTGGATTGGGGTTAAAGGTCTGACTCGAATCAAGCGGTAGTACGATAAAAGGGGCATTGAATCGATGCCTCTTTTTTTATGGCGGATCATTATGATTTTAGCCCGTCATTTAATCTCATGTGCGCATGTGTTTTTAGGCGCAATCCATGAGAAGATTAAAGTGACCAAATAGTCCAAGTTTGTGTCTATTTTTATAGCCGAACCGCACAAGGCACCCCGCACATGACCCTACCTGCCACAACCACCAGCCGCTACCCACTCCTCGGTCTTTATCTACGTTTGACGGCCGTCCCGTTTTTTTGGGGTGGGACGTTTATTGCAGGGCGGGTGATTTCGGCAGAGTTACCGCCTGCGACTGCGGGGTGTATTCGCTTTGTCTTTGCCACACTGGCACTGCTCATTGCATTGCATCTGACCGAAGGGCTGTCCGTACTGAAGCGCGTCACACGGGCACAGTGGGCAGGCACATTTGTGCTGGGGCTGACGGGCATCATGCTCTATAACATCTGTTTTTTTAATGCCTTAAAGTATATGCCAGCCAGTCGCACGTCCTTGTTTATCGCGCTCAATCCGGTGGTGACGCTGATACTGGCGGCGGTGTTCTTTGGCGATCGCATCACGCTCACGCGCTGGTTTGGGGTAGCGCTGGCCTTGGTCGGGGTACTGGTAGTGGTGACACATGGTGATCTGACCCAGCTTGCTGGCTCCTTTGGTGCCGGTGAGCTGTCGATGATTGTCGCGGTCAGTGCATGGGCGATCTACACCTTGCGCGGACGCAAACTGCTACGCGAGTTGTCGCCACTGCTCACCACTTTACTTGCTGCGCTGTGGGGTACGTTGTTGCTGGCACTCTGCGCGATTCCAGAGTTGCCGAGGCTGCATGTGGAGCACATTAACCTGAAGGTTTTTGCTGGGCTGTTTTACTTGGGCGTGTTTGGTACGGCAGTGGGGTTTGTCTGGTATTACCAAGGCGTCTCACGCATCGGCGCAGCAAAGACCGTGATCTTCAATAATCTGGTGCCGGTCTTTGGGGTATTGCTGGGTTGGCTCTTGCTCGGTGAGCAGCTCACCCCGAGTCTAATCGTCGGTGGATTGTTGGCGATTACAGGGGTGTTTTTGGTCAATCGCCCCTAGCGCAGCACCATCGTGATGACTGCGCGTCAGCCCACCGCCTTATGCGGCTGAGCCAAACCACTTTTCTAACGCAGCATGTAATCCGCTATCCGTGCCGTCTCCCACCCAAGCGACATAGCCGTCGGGTCGGATGAGTACGGCAGAGGGCGCTGCGACTTGCCCCAGTGCTGGTAGCTCCCAAAGCCCAGTGTATTCAACATCGAAACGTTGCACCCGATCTGCCCAAGAGGTGATGTCGAGGTTGTCGGGCTTGCCAAAGTTAAGCAAGACAGGCCGTGCACTATGCAACAAGCTGTAGACGCGAAGCCCACCTGTTGCAGTGGTCAAATCTAGATCGGGCATACGACGCCCCAGCAGGGGATGCCCTTCGCCAAGATGATCATCAAGATCATAATGGATGCCCAGACCAGACATCATCGCGGCAAAACGTTTACGCGGTTCATCCATGCTTAGTAGCTCGACGATAGTCTCACCCACCGCTTTGGTGCGCTCATCCTGACGGCGTAGCGCGACCAAGGCCATGGTATTGCGCAGCACTCGCGCACCTATAGGATGGCGCTCGGCATGGTACGTATCCAGTAGATCATCTTGCGATATGCCTTTGACCACCTGAGCCAGCTTCCAGCCCAGATTGACCGCATCTTGCACCCCAGTATTCATGCCTTGACCTCCGTCCGGGGCATGCACATGCGCCGCATCGCCAGCCAGCAGCACCCGTCTGTCGCGATAGGTTGCCGCTTGCCGAGTCATGTCGGTAAATCGAGAAATCCATGTGGGGCTATGCGCGCCGTAGTCGGTACCGCATACCGCAATCAACGCGAGTCTAAGATCACTTAAGGTCGGTTCAGTCTTATCGCCGATTTCGGCTTCAGTCACCATCACCCGAAACGGTCCTTCATCCAGAAAGACCACCTTGCCATCCTGAATCTCGTACTTCTCCTTACCGAAGGAATGTATGCCCAAGGCGGTACGATGGATGCCCAGCTCTGGCTTCCCCGTCATCTCGACCTCAGCAATCAGACAACTGACCGTCGGGTCCCACCCGGGGAAGTCGATGCCTGCGATCTTACGAATCAGACTCCGTCCACCATCGCAGCCGACAAGATACTCAGCACGTAGCGACTGACCGTCAGACAGCGTGACGCTCACGCTGCTGTCGTCCTGTGTAAAGTCGCTCACCTCACGGTTGCGATAGAAGGTCACGGGCAGCTCAGCCACCCAATCCGCCAAGATGCGTTCAATATGCTTTTGCCACAACCCAAGTCCATAGGGGTGCCGGGTCGGGAACTGACTGAGATCCAAGGACACCCCGCCGAATACGGCTGTCTGCGCGATCTTGCCTTCCTCAAGGAAGCGATCCACGATGCCACGCTGGTCAAAAATCTCTAAGGTGCGCGCATGCAGACCCCCAGCGCGCGAGCCTGCCAACTCCTGATTGGCGCGGCGCTCGACAATCGCGACATCCACACCTGCCAAAGCGAGTTCACCTGCCAGCACCAAACCGGTAGGTCCTCCGCCAACAATGATCACGGCATGTTCAGTCATACATCACCTCTCTGAGCTTCTCAATCGAAGCGGAATCAAGGTGAGTAGAAATACCGCAAATGTGATGATTTAAAAACCTGATCTTGAATGGATTTTGAGCGTGTTTTGGTGAGAGAATTGTTGACTCGCGCAAAGGCGGCCTTATAATAAAACTATAGGCGGAGGACAGGCTGAATAACGCACTTAAGAGGCTAACGCCTGAGAGAGTAAATCCCCTTCTTCAACATATGGGCAACACCCACCCTGCTCGGGCTTTTTATAGCCCGACTTCGCAAGTGAATCAAATCAGTTTAAAGATAAACGCGGTGGCTTAAGACGACTTCGGCTTCGATGCCTTCTTCGCCATATAGCCATTGATGAGTTTGACCGCCAATTTCAGATTATCGACGTCATTGATGGCTTCTGCTGCTTTGAGCAGGGCGTTGGCATCATAGATGAGCACATTGCTATACAGGTCGAAGTATTCAGCAGAGACCTCTTCATGGAAGTGTTGACTCCAGTAGCTACTCATACATTCAATCATTTCATCATTCAACTGAATCATATTGCGGATACGGTCAATGACTTGGCGATATTGACCCTCTTTGAGATCACGTTTATTAAACGCGCGCCAAATGATGAATAGCTGTTGGTAGTGACCATGAAAAATGGATGGGGTGATACAGGCGGAGAGTAGAATCTCTGCGGCTTCTTCAAGCTTTCCTTGTTCTTTCAAAACCATGGCATCGCTATAGCGACTATCGCTATCAGTACTTTTTAACCTTTTTTTTGCAGCCGAAACTTTTGATGCTGTAATGTCCATTTACAACGCTCCTTTATCGTTCATAAAGCCTAGCACAATGAGAACTGGTTGGCAAAATTTTGTACATTTCATCAAACATTGCGCTCATAAACACCACACACTGACACCATCCTGATATCAAACTGTGGCTTTAAATCTCATCCATCATGATAGATACTCTCCTTCCTCATCGTCCTTATGATGTATATGATGCCGCATCAGCCATACATCAAGACGCGTTACATTAAACCGCAAAACATCTGGAGCGAACGATATGTTCACTGGCATCATCAAAGCCGTCGCAACCATAGACGGAATTCGTGATTTTGAAGGGATTCGTACCTTTGATATTGAGTTCCCCGCCGGATTCTGCACGGATTTAGAGATTGGCGCTAGTGTTTCCATCGATGGCACCTGTCTAACGGTCACCGAAGTCGTGACACCGACTCGCGCTACCTTTGATGTGATGCAGCAGAGTCTGGATGTCACCACACTGGGTTTATACACCCAAGGCAGCCGTGTCAATGCCGAACGCGCCTCCAAAGAAGGCGCCGAGATTGGTGGCCATGTGCTGTCTGGGCATATCGATTTCTGTACGACGGTCAATCAGGTGCGTCAGGTCGAAGCCAACTACGCGATCCGTATTAACGTGCCACAGACTTGGCTGCGCTATATTTTTGCCAAGGGCTATATCGCCATCAATGGCGCCAGTCTGACCATTTCCGAAGTGAACAAAACAGAGGGCTGGTTTGAAGTCTGCCTGATCCCCGAAACCCGTCGCGCTACGGTGTTTGAAGACAAGCAGGCAGACAGTCCCCTGAATATTGAGATTGATCGCACCACGCAAGTGATTGTGGATACGGTGGAGCGCATCATGGCCGAGAAACTCGCCAGCGACCTCCTGCCTCAACCGCACTGATATCTTCTGGATCATACGCATGAATAAAACACTGCTCACCGCAACAATGACCGCTGCCTTGCTGCTGACTGCGGTAGATAGTCATGCGGCTAATATCACCGATCTGACCACACTGATGAATCAGCGTCTATCCTATATGAAGGATGTAGCCGGCTATAAAGCGGCTAATCACCTCGCCATCGAAGACAGTGCCCAAGAGCAGAAAGTGCTGGATGCAGCGGTGGTGCAAGCGCAAGCGGAAGGCCTAGATCCAGAGTCGATCAAGCCCTTTATCACTGCACAGATGAGTGCCGCCAAGGCGATTGAATACCGTTACCTGGCTGACTGGCAGGCTGTGCCTGAGACCAGTTGGCAACCTCGACCACTTGATGTGGTGCGTGCCGATGTTGCCGCGCTCTCCACCAAAATCATCACGCAGATCCATGTTTTGCTTGCTGCGGGCATGCGCATTGATCATCTCCAGCAGCATGATTTCATGCAGAGTCTCAAACAACCCAATTTAAGCCGCGCCGATGAAGAGCAACTGTTTCAAGCGCTTAAGCAGGTTAAATTGATTCAGAAATAACGGATCTAAAGCCTCGGCAATGCCTCAGGATGATTCATATCGCCGAGGCGCTATCACTTAGCCAAAAGCCCTGCCAAATCAATCCCTATCTATGCAAAATCAGGGTAAACTCGGACTGATCATCGTCAGGAAGAGACCCCGCCCATGTTCATGCGTCAACTGAACTATCTCATCGCATTGGACACCCATCGCCACTTTGGTCGCGCTGCCGAGAGTTGCCATGTTTCACAGCCCGCCTTGTCCAACGGCATTCGCGAGCTGGAACAAGAGCTGGGCATCACCATCGTCAAGCGCAGCCGTACCTTTCAAGGCATCACGCCTGAAGGCGAGCGGGTCATCAGTTGGGCGCGAGAGATGCTGCACTCGCTGCATGGCCTGCGCGAAGAAGCCGACCTCATGCGCACTATCCCCAAAGGGCATCTCACCATCGGCGGCATACCGACTGCCATCCATGCTGCCACCCTGCTCTGCGCCGAGTATCGACAGTCGATTCCGCAGTTGACGCTGGAGATCCTGTCTTTAAGTACGCCTGCCATCTTAAAGCGCCTTAAGGAGCAAGAGCTTGATCTTGCCCTGCTCTATGACCGCTCGGTGATGGACGAGACGTTTGATGTACTGCCGCTGTTTTCTGAGCGCTTTGTGCTGATCGCCAGCGCGCAGACTTCGCTGCCACACGAGCTCAACTGGGCGGAAGTCGCAGAACTCCCCTTAAGCCTACTGGGTCAGGATATGCAGAACCGCCAGACGCTGGACCATATTTTTAAGACCTTTGAATCCACCGCACATGTGGTGCTGGAAACCAACTCCATCGATATCCTGCTGACCGAAGCCTTAAGCGGTCGCAGCTATACGGTGCTGCCCTTGAGCGCACTCCCCACCCAATACGCCCGAGCAGGACTACGCATCCACCCGATCACCCCCGAGCGCACTGAGGATATCTGTCTGGTCAGACTACGCCGTGATAATCAGTCGGCCTTATCCAAAGCAGCTTGGCGGCTTGCGGCCAGTCTCGATATTCAAGTGATCTTGGATGAGTTGCTGCTGCCTGGACTTTGATGATCTGTTGTTGATAACCTGTAGTTATCAAGCATTCAAATCAAACGATTAGACGAGATATGTACACGCCGATAAAGTAGAGATACAACTGTTAAACCATATGGTGTTTTCTGAGCATGGCACTCTGATGCAAGCGGGAGTACTCTAGAACCATGTGAGACATGTAGGCACTTCGATGAGAGGATTAAGGAAATGGACGATAAAGTAGACGAAAATCCCGTAAACGTGCAGCCCAATATCGGCCACGCCAGAATCACCAACTATACCCATCCCGCAGCAGGTTGGGGCGCACTACTCAGCGTGGCGCGTAATCTGACCCAACAGGGGATCATGGCCAAAGGCGCCATTACCCTGCTCAATATCAATCAGCCGACCGGCTTCGACTGCCCGGGCTGTGCATGGCCTGAAAAGAAACATGCCCATGCGTTTAACTTCTGTGAAAATGGCGCCAAGGCGATTGCCTTTGAAGCGACCAGTAAGCGCGTTCCTCCGGAATTCTTTGCCGAGCGTACCGTCAGTTGGCTATCGGAACAAAGTGACTACTTCCTTGAACAACAAGGCCGCCTCACCGATCCGATGCGTTACGATGCTGCAACCGACCGCTATGTGCCGATCTCGTGGGAAGAAGCATTCAGCATCATCGCTCGTCATCTGCATGCGCTCGACAACCCCAACCAAGCTGCGTTCTACACCTCGGGGCGCGCTAGCAACGAAGCGGCTTTCCTCTATCAGCTCTTTGTGCGCAACTTTGGTACCAATAACTTCCCCGATTGCTCGAACATGTGCCATGAGACCACTAGCGTAGGGCTGGCAGAGTCGCTAGGTCTAGGCAAAGGCACAGTCACGCTGGATGACTTTGAACTGGCGGATGCGGTCTTTATCTTCGGGCAGAATCCCGGCACCAACCATCCGCGCATGCTGAGTACGCTGCGTGAAGTCTCCAAACGCGGTGCACGAATCATTTCGATCAACCCCCTCAAAGAACGCGGTCTGGAACGTTTCCAAGACCCGCAAAGCCCGATCGAGATGATGACCAACGGCAGCACGCGCATCAGCAGCAATTACTTCCAGCCTAAAGTCGGCGGGGACTATGCGGTGCTGATGGGCATGATGAAGCATCTGCGTGAGTGGGATCAAAAAGCACTGGCGGCAGGCGAACCCTCCCTGTTCGACCATGCCTTTATCGATATGAATACCGATGGCTTTGAGGCGATGATCGATCAAGTCGATCAAACCTCATGGGCAAGCATCCACGAACAAACGGGCTTGAAACCGGATGAATTAAAGTCACTGGCGAAGATGTTCTGTGATGCAGAACGCGTGATCTTCTGCTGGGGCATGGGTATCACCCAAAACCGCAATGGCGTCGCCAATGTACAAATGCTAGCCAACCTGCTGCTCGCGCGCGGTCATATTGGTCGTCCCGGTGCAGGTGCCTGTCCGGTTCGTGGCCATAGTAATGTGCAGGGTGACCGCACCATGGGTATCCATGAGCGCCCATCCCCTAAACTGCTGGATAGTCTGGATCGCGTCTTCAATATGAAGTCGCCCCGTGAAAACGGCATGGGGGTGCTTGAGACCATCGAAGGCATGCTAAAAGGCGATGTCAAAGTCTTCTTTGCCTTGGGTGGCAACTTTGCGGTTGCGACTCCCGATACGCCAGTCACCTTTGAAGCGCTGCGCCGTTGCACCCTGACCGCGCATGTGGCGACCAAACTCAATCGCAGTCATCTGATCTTGGGCAAAGAAGAAGCACTGATTCTCCCCTGTCTGGGACGCACGGAGATTGATGAGCAGTTGCATGGTCCGCAAGCAATCTCGGTAGAAGACTCGATGAGCAATGTCCATCTGTCCGCTGGCAAGAACGCACCCGCCTCACCCAACCTGCTCTCTGAGCCCGATATTATTGCGCGTTTGGCCGAGGCGGTATTGCCGGATAGCCCGATCAAGTGGCGCTGGTATATCGAAAGCTATGACCGTATCCGTGATGCGATTGCCGAGGTATTTGACGAGTTCCACGACTTCAATGCCCGCGTCTATCCACCGGGTGGATTCCACTTGCAGCATCCTGCCAATGAGCACGATTGGCATACCAAAACAGGCAAAGCCGGTTTCTTCATCAAGCCGATCGATGAGGTCTATGCCGATAAAGAATATGCCTATGCCGCGCAGTATAAGGGACAGCACAAAGGTCAACTCTACACCCTGATGACCATGCGCTCGCATGATCAATACAACACGACGATTTATGGACTGGATGACCGCTATCGCGGGGTGTTTGGTCAGCGCCGTGTCTTGTTTATGAACAAGGACGACATCAAGGAAGCTGGCTTTGTGGCGGATCAATGGATCGATATCGAAAGTATCTTCCCCGATCAGGTCAAACGCGTGGTGGAAAGCTTCCGTATCGTACCCTATGACATTCCGCGTGGCAGTCTGGGCGCGTACTATCCAGAGACCAATCCACTGGTAGCGCTCAGCAGTCGTGACGAACGCGCCATGATCCCGGCCTCCAAGAGCATCCCCGTGATTCTGCATGCAGGTAAAGCCCCTGAGCACTTTAACCTTGCGCTGCCGGTTGATCCAGAGGCTGTCCATGGATAACCATGACGCCATCACGCCGTTTACGCGTCGTCATACCGACGACGCACGGCCTGCTCAGCCATTATCACCCTTTGCCGAAGGCATTGACGTGCTGGCGGTGCACCGCTTTAAGAACGGTGAGTTCACCCGCGTGCTGGATCATGTGGTGCGTGAGACGCCAGTCGCACTGGTCTACAACGGTATCTCCCATGCCGTGATGATGACCACACCCACCGATCTGGATGTCTTTGCCATGGGCTTTAGTCTGTCCGAAGGCATCATCCCCGACCTCAAAGCGTTGTACTCGCTGGATATACAGCAGACGGAACTGGGCGTCCAGATTGACATGACCATCGCCTCCAGTGCCTTTGCAGCATTGAAAGAACATCGGCGGATGATGGTGGGACGGACGGGATGCGGGCTATGTGGCATCGAGAGCTTGCAGCAGTTTCATACCGCACTGCCACGGGTCACGACCGAGGCAAAAGCAGACTGGTTGAATCAAATTCCCGATGCTGTCTCCAAGCTGGAAACGCAGCAGGAGATCACCAAAGTCACGGGCGGTGCGCATGCAGCAGCGTGGGTGGTGGGTGGCAATATCGTGGCGCTGTTTGAAGATGTCGGGCGCCATAACGCACTGGATAAACTGCTGGGCTATCTGGCGCAGCAGCAATTGGATGTCAGTGCCGGCTTTATCGTCATGACCAGTCGCGCCAGCTACGAGCTGATCCGCAAATGCGCGCAGTTGAATATTGCTTTACTGGCCAGTATCTCCGCACCCACCACCATGGCGATTCGCATGGCCAAGCAAGCGGGGCTCACGCTGGCGAGCTTCTGTCGCGGCAGTAGCTTTGTGGTGTATACAGACTATCCGGATGTGTTTTGAGCGATAAAACGCACCCATGCTCATCATTTTCGCGCGGAAAAGTTCAAGAGTGTTGAAGCCAATGCACGCTCGGTCTTCGGCAGGGTAACTGTCGTGACAGAATAGGGTTCGTCGCTATCAGGATCAAAATAGGCCACACCATTCATTTCCATCGTCGCATTTACAGCGCGGCTAAAAATCACTTTTTTGGCATTCACTTTGATCAGGTGTAAACCTTTCGGACGCGGCTCAATCAGAAAGTCGTTTTCCTTAGCCAAACGAATTGCATTGTCGAAATATTGTGCAGCAGCACCATAAGCACATCCCACACAAGCGCCTGCGTTATAATGAGCAAGCTGACTCGTTGATAAGTTCTTTCGATCCTTCTGGGAATAAAAAACGAATGAAGTAGAGCCATCTACGCCCACCCCAGCATAAACCTCACGCCACTCCCGTGGAACCAGTGTAACGCCGGTATCTGGAATTTCGACAAGCTGCAACTGATCCTTCTGCGCGTCAGGAATCGAGAAAGCAAATGTGCATGTTTTCGATACCTTATGACAATCTGAAAAGTCATTCAGTACACCTACATCCATTGGGTTCTCTACTGAAATGCCATACATCGGCAAATTAATACCGTTGTTAAAAGTGGCTTTGCCTATAGCAGTCCATTCCGGAATGAATGCTTTTTCCTTTGCCAGACTTATGGTAGAAATCATGCTGATGAAAAACAACACCATACCGCGTTGAAAAATTGATTTGGTTTTCTTTATTTTGTTCATATGATTCAAAGACCCTCTAATATTATTTGAGTGTGTGATGTTACAAAGCATTCTTCCAGTAGAACTTTGTATCGTCTACTTGGCGTTCATATCGCCAGAGAAACCAGCTAATCCTGACAAATTAACAGCGTTAATCATTTCCAAACGACCATTTATAAAATCACTACAATGCGCCAATCCTGAAATACGCTAAGATCACTTCGCAGATTTTCTGCATTGGTTATCTATAAAAACGTTTTTCAATGATTAAGGGATAGGGCAAATGGGAATTTTTAACACGATATTGAACAAACTAGGTTTTGGCCATGATGATGCTACGCCTGCCGCAGCGCCTGCGCCTGCACCAGCGGCTCCAGCAGATGCCGCACCTGCTGCGGCACCGGCACCAGTTGCACCCGTGGCCATGAGTGAAGTGGACGTAGTCTCCAAACTGGATGGTCTTGCCGCCGCAAGTAGTCAGGAACTCAACTGGCGTGAGTCGATTGTAGATCTGATGAAACTACTCGGTATCGACAGCAGCTATGATGAACGCAAGAAGCTCGCTGCCGAGTTAAATTGCCCTGCCAACCTGATGGACGATTCTGCACAAATGAACATGTGGCTGCATAAAACCGTGCTGCAACAAGTGGCTGCCAATGGCGGTAACGTACCAGCCGATTTACTCGGATAATCACTCGCCCTTAAGTCATAAAAAAAGCCTCTGAATAGAGGCTTTTTTTATTGGACAAAACACAGACCTACTTCGGATAACCCGTGATCTGACGGATTGAGCGATACAGGGGCTGAAGCTGCGGATAGATTTTGCTATAGACCTGCTTATAGAGCTGGTCATACAGTTCCACACTCCCCGCCTCTGGGGTAAACACATCGCCGCGATGACACATGACCGCCACCGCATCGGCATGACTCTTATAGTAGCCCGCACCCACTGCCGCATTGATCGCTGCCCCAAGCCCCGAGGTCTCAAAAGTATGCGGACGCTCGGCATGCATGCCAAAGATATTGGCAGTGATCTGCATCACTTCGTTACTTTGTGAGCCGCCCCCAGCCACTTTCAGACTGGTAATGGGTCGGCCATTGCGTTTCTCCAGCATGTCTTTGCCTTGGCGTAATGCATAGCCGATCCCTTCGATGATGGCACGATACAGATGCGCACGGGTATGCACATCGCCAAAGCCAATGATCGACCCTTTCGCCTCGGGTCCGGGAAACTTGACCCCGGGTGACCAGAAGGGTTGCAGTATCAAGCCCATGGCACCGGGCGGTGACTGGCGGAGTAGATCATCAAACAGCAATTCCGGCTCAATGCCTTGTGCCTTGGCTTGTAGCACTTCTTGCGCCGCAAACTCACGTTTAAACCAATTGACCATCCAATAACCACGAAAGACCATGATCTCGGAATTATAGGTATGCGGTACGGCAGCGGGATACGCAGGCAGGAATGGCAATGGCTCAACATAGCGGCTATTGCCCGTGTTAAAGGTTGCGGTGGTGCCATAGCTTAAGCAGCCGACATCCGGCGTGATCGCCCCGGCACCCAGCACCTCACAGGCCTTGTCTGCACCCGCAGCATATAGGGTTAACCCTTCAGGAATGCCCGTGTCACGCGCCGCCTCACGACTGATGATACCTAGAGGTTCAGCGGCCTGTACCAGCGGCGGCAGTTGATGGCGCTTAAGCGTAAGCGCTCGCCACTTGAGATCCGACGGCGCGGCCCATTGCTGGCGCTTATAGTCAAAAGGGATATAACCGATTTGCGATGCCACGGCATCATTCAGTTGATCAGTGAGCTTGAGTGTGAGATAGCCGGAGAGCTGAACAAAGTGCTTGGTCTTCGACCAGACATCCCGATAGTCCGCCGCCAACCAGTTACACTCGGCTTTGGACTGAAACTGATGGATGATCGGCTCTTGTCCAGCGAACTTAATACCGGCCTTTAGCCAGAGTGGCAAATGGGGATAATGCTCGGTACGCCGTGAATCCAGCCAGATTGTGGCGGGACGAAGCGGTTGTAAGTCCTCATCCAGACAGAGCATAGTCGCGCGCTGACAGGCCAGCGACACCGCGACCACCCGTGATTTAAGTTCAGGATGTGCAGTCCACAGCCCCTGACAGGCTAGGGATAGATTCTCCCAAAAATAGCCTGCCTCCTGCTCTGCCCAATTCGGCTGCGCAGCGAAGTAGGGTTCGATGTATTGCTGTGACTTGGCCACCAATTGCCCATCGAGATCAAACAGCATCGCTCGGACACTTTGCGTGCCTTGGTCGAGCGCGAGAAATAAATCTTGTGACATTTCTTATTATTCCTGATTCATAGGGATTGTCATTGCTGCGGGATCACTTACAGCACTGCATAACTGCGGCGGATGATCTCTTGATAGCGTGTCACCTCAGCCTGCCAGTGCGCCTCGTCCCAAGCCAGATGCTCAAGGCATAGCGGTTTGATCTGAGCGAGCACTTCACTGCCGCCATCTACCAACAGATTCCCCGCACGCAAACGACGCAGCATGAGATCATCCAGATGCTGCACCATCTCGTTTTGTAAGATCCACGTCACCTGATTCAAGAGCGCCGCGCCCGTCGCAACTTTGACCAGAGGCGCATTGAGGTGATCGGGGTCTTCAATCCGGTGATTAAAGCAGCGCAGCTTGGTATTATTTTGTGCATTCTTAAGTGCTTTACTGTCCAGCCAGCCCAAAGCCGACAGCACATCCAGCGCAATCAAGCGGAAGGTGGTGAGTTTGCCGCCAGAGACGGACACCACACCGTTCTTGGCGCTCCATACCAGATGATCACGCCGCTCTTTGGACGGATCACTGCCCTTGCCTGACGCAATAATCGGACGGACACCCGCAATGGTGGAAATGATATCCTCACGCGTGATCGATGCCGACACAAACTGCTGATTCGCCACTTTCAGCAAATAATCAATCTCGACAGCGGTACAGTGCGGCTCCAGATTAATCGCGTCGCGGTGATCCAGATCGGTCGTGCCGATGCAAGTCTGCCCCTTCCAAGGATAAATAAATACCGGACGCCCATCATCGGGATGCATGACCGTGAGGCAGTCCTGAACTGGTAACTTATTTTCGGGAATAAAGATATGGCTGCCGCGCTGTGGACGCACTTTGGCGATGTCGGCAGACAGCAAATCCGCCCATGCCCCCGTGGCATTGACCACTTGTGCAGCATGGATATCCAGTACCTCACCACTGATCTTGTCTTCGACACGCAGCGTAAAGCCACTCGTGCTTTTCGTGATACTTTTAACTTCGCTATAGTGATTCGCCGTACCGCCTTCCAGCACCGCCTCATGCAGTACACGCATTACTAATCGCACATCATCCACCAAGGCATCGGTATAACGCATACCGCCTTTTAGCCCAGTCGCGTTTAAGCCCGGATATTTTGCCAGTAGCTTGTCGCGTGGAATCCAGTTGTGATCCGAGATGCCTGCTAGTTTGTCATAGACAGTCAATACCGCTTCCATCGCTAGGCGACCGGGAAAACTGCCTTGGCGAATCGGAAAAATATACGGAAAACGCACCACCATATGCGGTAGCTCCGTCAAGAGTCGCTCACGCTCAGTCAGCGAATGCTTGGTCAGGGTAATGTCGCCTTGGGCGATATAGCGCAAACCACCATGCACCATCTTGGAGGAACGGCTCGATGTACCCCATGCAAAGTCTTGTTGTTCAAGCAGCAAGACTTTTTTACCCAAGCGCGCTGCCTCAAGCAGGATGCCCGCGCCCGTGATGCCACCGCCAATCACCACAAGATCCCACGTGACTTTGTTCAAGTTACCCAACGGTTGCCGATGACCCAGCATAATCCACACTCACTCAAGCAATATATTCAAAGAAAAGAAACACAACCCAATCTGACTGATTGACGATCAAGACTCATCAATCAGCAAACAGCCGGGATTTAATTGCTGCTTTGGATCAAAATGGTTGACGATGCTATGCAGGAGCGCCATGCCTTCAGCGCCTTTTTCAACGTTGAGCCACGGCGCATGATCACGTCCGATGCCATGTTGATGGCTGGCTGTGCCGCCTGCCTGTGCGATGGCATCGCCCGCTGCCTGCTTGTATTTCTGCCAGCGGGTCAGTAGCGCGGCATAGTTGTCTGAATTTTTGAAGATATAGGTGGTATAGATGCTGCAACCCTGTCCATACATATGAGACAGATGACTGAAGACCTGTACCGGTTGACCATCGCTTGCGTCTTTAATCGCCTGCTCCATCGCATTCATACAGGCATTGACCTTGTCCCAGTTGATACAGGTCTCGAAGGTATCGACCGAATAGCCATGTTCCCACAGTCCATTACGGAAATACGGCGAACGGAAGCGTGAGTGCTCCCAGATGCCGCCCATAAAGCTGCTGGCGATATAAGTACCGCCTGCGTGATCGATCGCAAGCTTCGCCTCAGCCAGTGCAAAGCGCGCTTGGCGTTTGCTGCCCGTCACGCCAAAAGTAAACATACAGCGATCGCCATTGCGGCATTTTTTGAAGCTCAAGAAACGGTCATAAGCTTTAAACAGTGGATGATCCCCCCCCAGTGACAGATGCGATTCGGTTTCATCGGCATTAGAGAGGCGCATCAGCGACAACTGCACCTTGCCCTGCGCCAGTTCCCGCACCATCTTTAAGCCAGACTCCCAATCCGGCACAAAACCGACATGGAAAGACTCGTGCTCAGGTAATGGCGTGACACGTACCTTCACCTCGGTAATCGCGCCAATACGCCCTTCACTGCCCATCACCACTTCACGCAGATCAGGACCCGCAGACGACGCGGGAATATCCTTGATGACCAGTTGCCCGCGCGGTGTCTCCATGGTACATCCGGCAAACATCTGTTCGATACGACCATAGCGCAGCGACTGCTGCCCGGAAGAACGACTCGCCACCCAGCCTCCCACCGTAGACAGCTCCCACGACTGCGGGAAGTGCCCCAACACATAGCCTTGTTCTTTGAGTTGTGACTCAACGCGTGGCCCGGGTGTGCCCGCGCCAAAAGTCGCGACATTACTTTGGGTATTTAGATCAAGAAGTTGATCCATCTTTTCTAAAGACAGTGTCAGGACGGGTTTATCCGAGGCGGGCACATTGATATGACCTGCAACCGAAGTGCCTCCGCCATAGATAATCACGGTAAAGCCGTGGTCATACGCCCATGTCAGGACTTCACGCACTTGCTCGCCTGTCTTGGGTAGCGCTACGCCATCTGGGAAATAACCAAACTCACCCGAATGCTTGGCAACCCAATCGGGGAAGCTCTCGCCACGTGCATGACGAATCCGCAGTTCGACATCCTGCGAGACCAAGGGGTGTGCAGGTAAGCGTGATGGGGGAACTTTGATGGTGACATCTGCAAGGCTGGCATCCGGCAGAATGGTGCCTTTGCCGCCCAGTTTCTCTCCCAAGAACTCCAGCCCCTTCGCCTTGAGCGGAAAGTCCTGCGCATCATCACCCCAGCCATTCCAACGACGCATGATTATTTAACCCTTTAGATTATGGATATTAGATGGGTCTATCATGCCAAAGATTAGCGTTTGAGAATTGGCTGGATCACTCCATTTTTTTGACATTTCACGCCAAGTACGAAATTAAGTTCAGATAAATCTAGGCTGAGAGAAGTGAGCAATTGCCTTATCCTAAGATTAACAACCACCTCGCATAAGGTGACTCTCTATAAAAAAACTATAAGAAGGATGGTATAAATTAGCAACTTTCACTCGTCGATGAGTTTGATACTTCTCAGACTTGAACCTTCGCATAACTTTTGATTAATCCCTAAATAATATAAGTTTTCTATTAAATCTTGCGAATCTCTGACATGTGCCGAATACCATCATTATCAATACGGCAACACCATTTAACATGACTAGACCATCCGCTACTGTGGTTTCGCTCAACGACACCAACCGCTATCAGATTATCAGGATTACCTTTATCATCCATATCATCCATATAAACAATAACCTGTAGTCCTTCACTCAACAAAACCTTATTCCCATTTATATCCGCTTTATCATTGGTTGCAGATAACAAAACCAGATCTGGCTCTAACATTTCATTAAAGTCCACATAAAGCATACTTTTACTCATTATTCACTCTCCTAAAAACCTCGCTTATTAGGCGGAACTGGGTTTGCTCTTGTTGGTGAAAATAAACCCTCTAGCTGCTGGGGGGTCAGGTTATCTACTGTTGCGTGATTCGGATTATTAGGATGACCGTCTGCTGTCACTTTCCCACCTGCCTCACGTATTTTACCGACGGTAGTAACACCCACCTGATTATTTTTAAAAGGTTTCGATAACTCTTCAACCGTAGCTCCGGCACGACTCTGAGTAGATACACCTTGCAAGGTTCCATCGGCTGCTTTCGTTACACCACTACCATTTGCAAAACTATCCGCTTTACATGCCCCTCCTCGGCAAACCAGTGCACTATTTGGAAGACTTTTTTCAGCGAGTGCAGCACTATCCTTGGCTGCAGTTTTAGCCATATTACTACTAGCCGCGTTTTTGAAACCTCCTCCTGGTGCTTCACCATCACTCATCGCCATGACATCAATGATATCACCCACCACAGGTAAAAATCTTAATATATTCAATCCATTAATATCTACATTATTAACAGGATTATTCCCCGCATAACTATACGGATTCAGACCACCCTTAAGACCAATTGGATCAGGCTCCATATACCGACCCAACTCAGGGTTGTAGTAGCGGTTATGGTTGTAGTAGAGACCACTTTGCTCATCGTAGTACTGACCCGGGAAGCGTAGATTGATCTGTGCTCCAGACTCAATCGGTTTTTTTGCTCCATAAGCATCAGGGTTCCATGACCAGACCACTTGTTGAGTTGCTGCATCAATCCCACGACGTGGCTTGTTCTGATGATCAGTGACAATATAAACGATACGATTGCCCGGATAGACTGCCGCAATCGGTTTGTCTCCCATCCAGATGTATTCAACGATCATCGTGCCTGTCGGGCCGTACTCCCCAATCAGATGGCTACTTTCATCATAAGCATATTGGCGATCAATATATGAACCACCGCGGAAAGTACGCTCATTTTTATGATTGTAGTCCATATACATGCCTATGTATTTGGTACTACCTGGCACACCTGACTCACTACGACGACGACTAGCATGATCATATGCGGAAGTGCCCATATAGCTTGAAACTAACTCACCTACTGTTGTATAGCCTAAAGGTTGGGCATCTCCACCGTTCTTAGTCCACAGGTTCATATGGTTGGCTGTATATCGATAATCTTCTGAGGCGTAACTAAAGCCCCAATTGCCTGTAGATCGAAGCGATGTACGATTACCATTTTGATCATAGGTATAGGTGAGTGAGCGTCCGTCACTCGTACTCTCTGTCAACAACTGAGAATTTTTGTCATAACCATACGTCGCTGTATTGTCCCCAGCGATAGTTTGACTGGTAATACGGCCATCCAGATCAGCCCCATAATTGAGTTGGAGAGCGGTCTGACCACCTGACAATGTGCTCTTGATTTGAGTGAGCTCACCTCCATCATTCAACCATTGTTGCCATGAACCGCCTTGTCCCCAAAAGAAGTAGCTTAGTCTGCTTGCGCCGTCATAACCAATATTGTTGATAATCGGGGTACTATTGAGCTGGATATTATCCAACATGCCATTGGCACTATAGTTATAGCTCACAACATTGCCAGAAGGCGTTGTCAGACTGGTGAGTTTGCCAGCACTGGTATAGGTATAGCCATTCGTTAGAGTAGAGGTCGCATAGCCCCAAGTGACAGGTGTGTTGTTATGCTGCGCTTTGCTGATCACACGACCAAAGAGATCATATCCATAAGCAGTGCTAACACCATATGCAGTGACGGAGGTGACCTTATCTAAATTACCAAAGGCGCTTGTATCATTCAGATAATTATCATTAACGATCAGTTTAGGATCACTGTTGCTTGTAGACGAACAATAAAAAGTCCTTTGACGTCCAAGCTGGTCAATTTGATTATTGACGCAACTACGATCCCCTTGCGTTTTCTTGATTAAATTTTCCGCAATATCATGATAGTAATCAACTCGACCAAAATCATCATTGATCTCGGTTGCAAGCGTACTTTGGTTTTTAAAATATCTTGTTGAACCAGCACTATTTGCTGCACTTTCAATAACGTTATTATCGGCTGCATCAAATGTTTTGGTATCGACTTTGCCATTGCCATCGGTATGTGTAAGGACTCGATTGAATGCGTCGTAAGTCCAATACTCATCAATCCCTTGAGCTGTATGAATATGGTCAACATTCCCATTGGCATCAAAACTTCTCATAGACCATAGTCGATTACCATCACCGCCTTTGCGCGTATAGTAAACACGTCCCGCACTGTCTAATAATGTCCATGTAGTCTCAAACATTGTATTTTGAGCATTATTTTTCCCAATGAAACTTATTTGATTATTGGGAAAGAATTGATAGGTTGTACGATTCCCATTAGGCTCAATCGTAATATAAGGTCTTCCAATACTGTCATAGGTATAGGTCGTTGTTTTACCATCAGCATCTGTTGACGTCAGTAAACGTTCAACTAAATCATAGGTATTACTAGTACTTTGTGAAGTTGTTGTAGAGCCATGAACTTTAGTAAGTATTTGATATCCTTTATCATAGTTAATCGTATCGCTAGTACTATCAGGATTACTAATATTCTTAGCTAGACCCGCACTATTATAATTACTATAGCTTGTCGTACGATTAACTGGACTGCCAGATGCATCATTGACGACGACAGTTTTACTAGTAATATTCCCAAAAGAGTCGTAGCTATAAGAAGTTGCATCGATAACATCGCTTCGCGGAGCATCATACATTGCCAACAAACCGTAGTTAGGCTGTGAGGAATCCTCGTAAAAAGTATAAAGGTATGTCTTTGGCGCACTTCCACTCTGAGTTGAGCTCTGTACTTGAGAAACAATTTGCCCACGAATATTCAGCGTATTAGTGATGGTTTGATATGGTCCCTGAATAACAGTAGGAATTGAATAGGGGTTTATGGCCCCATTATTTAGGTTCCCATATGTATATGTTGTAGTGCGAGATTGTGATGTTCCTGCCGCCTCTTCAATCGTCTGAATCCGATTCTGACCATCATAAGTAAAGTTAGTTTTATTACCATTCGCATCAATTATATAATTGACATGATTGACTCTGACATCAACATTCATCGCACTTACAGGTTTACTGTTATAGGTCAAACAGGGAAACCCATTAAATGTATAGTTAACTTCTGTGGTATTTGCATCACCACTGGATTTCATGGCCACAGAGTCAGTCGCGCTAGAATCATTAAAATCTGTTGTCAGCGTATAGTTCGAACTCCAACTTCCCCCAGTAACCTGACTGCCACCAAACTCACTTGAGCGCGCCGTATAAAGTACATTCTTAGGCGAGAAAGGTTTATAGGAGTCTTTAAGCATAGTCCAGCCAGACCCTGTTGGAGATGCTGCATAATCCCAATGCAGCGATGTCTCCCCTAGTTGATTCACCACATCAGTTAAAACTGGAACCTGATAGGGATCACTATACATTCCCACGTTTTTTATGATTGCTGACTGTAGCCCTGCTTTTTGGTTATATAGATAAGTTTCTAACCCATACAAATTTGATTGGGCACTCGAGATCGTGTAAAAATTTTGATTTTGTCCATTTTCAAAATTTGTCCACGAAGAAGTTTTGTATTGATACGTGACCGTTTGCTGATCTGGGAAAGGCGTATATCCGTTTTGCGCACTGAGTGAAACCTGATTCACAACACTGCGTAAAGCATTGCCATCCATATAAAGCGATCTTTGGAAGGTAAGCAAATGCCCGCGGTTATCAGCAACAGCCAATAAACCAATACCGCCATAAGTTTCATAACTCAGACCCAACGTTCTACCTTCGGGATAAATAATACGAGCGGCCTTATAAACAGGAATGCTGCCTATCGGAGCTTGATATTGGAACTGGTAGATCGTGCCTTGATTATTGACGTAAAAAGAAAGTGAATTGAAGTTGACACTATTTGTTATTGTTTTACTGCCTCTGACAGGAGTATATGTAGAAGATATTGTCGATGAGGAAACAAGAACCAGCTTTCGATCTCGATGATCTGTTGACATGTAGCCGACTCGATCACCCTCACCAGACTCTATATGATTTCCATCACCATAGGCAAAATAGTTCGCCTCGAATATTAATGGTGTGGCAGAGAAGATGCGTTGGATACTTGATACCGATTGATTTACGATGATCGTATAGTCTTGAAAAGTCAGTTTATCTTTATCTTGTGCAGTTAAGACAGTGCCGTCTGGGTATCTGCGATCACGTCCATTTGAAACATATGTGAGAACAGATGCTACCGTAGCAATATAATAGGTATCATCTTTATCCCCTGGAAGCCTGACGCGTATAATACCCCCAGTACTACTTCCCGCTACAAAAGCATAATTATTATAATTATCAGTCCACCCACCTATGGATTTTTGCCCATCAGTCATATCATTGGTACGATTTTGATTGTAACCTAACGTTGTTTCATAATGCCTACTATAAGGAAGTGCGCCCACAATATCCGTGCGGTCATACTCGGCTTCCTCACTAAGCATATCTCGACCGACAGTACAACTTTGAGTATTCGGCATCTGTGCCGCTTTATATTGCGATTCGCCTTTAGCAGCAAACGCATGGTGCGTAGTCAACAGATATAAAAATCCTGTGAATATAAATAATAGGAAAAAGAAATTAACTGAAAAAAACGAAGCATTTCTTGAATTTGATGTGGCGCATATTACTGACATTATTAATTCTTTTCCTAAACGTTTATTTGAACCACGTGTTATTTACGAAACGATACATGGCATTGATTAGCTAGCGGAACGCGCAGGCTTGGGCTTACCGAGATAATCAAAATCTGGAGGCGTATTAGCGAGATTGATCGCTTCCTGCTGATGTTTTTTCGTCACTTCTTCTTGATGTTTTTTGATTTTATGCTCTTTGCTTTCACAACCTGTAAAGCTAATGAGCATTAATATTGATGTCACGATCAGCAGGGAATACTTAGAGTTTTTCTTATTCCGTTTTTGAATAAACTGATAAAGTTCCACCACCATCTCCTGAATTAAGTTGATATACATTGACCAACTGGCAATATTTACAAAAAACATACCAATGATATATAAACAAAAAACAGAGCACAACAATTAACCTATGCTTTATTTTAAATCTATTATTTTTATAAAAATATTGCGACCTAGTTCCCAAAACCTTAGCTCCTACTACAAACTCATCATCTATCGAATGATGGTCAGATTCCTTGATACCTAAAAAATCATGATCACTCCATTTTTTTAACATTTCACGCCAAGTGGTGTGAAGAGATACATCACCCAACCTGACTGGTCAGCAGACGATTGGCGATGTTTTTCACTGCAGTTCGACTCTCTGCGGTCACTGACATATTCGTAAAGATCACCACGCCGCTCTGGCTTGCAGGATCGAGATACACCGCTGTGAATACGCCCGGATCACCACCCCAATGATTGGGGAACGGTTTACCCGCCAGATTGGAAGCCCCCCATCCCAGACCTTGCCCCGTCAGCCATGTTGGCAGTTCAGGCGGAGTCCGCATATCCAACATCTCTGCCATCGCCGCTTTGCCAAGGATTTGTACCTGACGTGTCGAACCGCCATTGGCTGAGGCCGCAACGAAGCGGGTGAACTCAGCGACCGACGAGCGGAGCATGCCCGCCGACCAATCGGGGAAACCCACCATCTCCATCGGCTTCAGCACGCCATCGACCAGATCGTAAGGCGTGGCGCGCCTTGCTTCGGAAGTTCCCGCAATCGTCCAACTGCTGTGCCGCATGCCGAGTGGTGCAAAGATCTGCTTGCGGGTTTGCTCACGCATATCTTCACCGCCAATCCGACTGGCCAGATAACCCAGTAACCCATAGCCAACATTACTATAATCCCACGCCCCACCAGGGACGACCTTGGAAAAACATCCCTCGGCGGCATAGTTGCGACCGCCCGCGACAAGATAGTCCTTGAGAAAATCGCCCAGCAACACAGTCGAGTCACGACCATGTTGACGAAAATCGATGTCGTAGTATTTCGCATCGGAAATGCTCGACGTGTGCATCAGCAGTTGACGAAAAGTGATTGGTGCATCGGGGTGATGCGGATTGATCAGCGGAAAGTCGAGGTGACCGGCAACCGAGTCATCAAGGTGAAATTTTCCCGATTCAGCCAAACGCATCACGGCTGTTGCGGTGACCGTCTTGGTCACGGATGCGATGTGAAACAGTGTATCAACCGTCACGGCTCGCCGATGTTCAATCTCAGCAAAACCATAGCCCCGCGTCAAACGCACTTCGCCCTTTCGGGCGATACCGACAGCCATGCCCGGGATATTGGCGCGGCTCATCTCACCACGAATAAAGGCATCCAGCTCGTCGCTTGATGCATGTACGTCAGTCACTTTGCCGAATGCAGGCAATGTAACCGCAGCGAGTCCAGCAGCAAGAAAACGACGACGGCGGATGAGAAAAGCGCTTGCGGGACTCTGGTCGATCATCTTCGGTGCTCGTCTCGTGAACTCGATGGTCGGGATTGCCATCAATATCTCTCGATACTCATTGATCGTGATATCGAAGTCAAGAAGTGGCATTTGAGAATTGGCAGGGTCACTTCATTTTTTTGATATTTCACGCCAAGTACGAAATTAAGTTCAGATAAATCTAAGCTGAGAGAAGTGAGCAATTGCCTTATCCTAAAATCAACAGCCACCTCGCATAAGGTGACTCTCTATAAAAAACTATAAGAAGGATGCTATAAATTAGCAACTTTCATTCGTCGATGAGATGATTAGATTGTAGTTGGCGCAATGTGCTTTGACTTATT
Source organism: Aquirhabdus parva (assembly GCF_003351745.1). Classification (NCBI taxonomy): domain Bacteria; kingdom Pseudomonadati; phylum Pseudomonadota; class Gammaproteobacteria; order Moraxellales; family Moraxellaceae; genus Aquirhabdus; species Aquirhabdus parva. The sequence goes on from NZ_CP031222.1 coordinate 3,318,587, forward strand.
GTGCAATCCGTGATGCTACAGCAAATAAGCACATCAGGAGCAACTTGCTAAGGTACGACATCAGCTCGCATAAGGCTGACCTTTTTGATGATGTCTACATCTATACGATACTCTATATGGATAGTATAGCCAGAACATGTAAAGCGATCCCACGCTCCATATTCACCGAGAATTGGATCGCTAATTTTTCCTCCTCTCTTGGATGGGGTTCCAAGGTGCGCAATGACTTCTTGGCGACTAGATGTTAAAGGCATATCATGAACGGCCGCCCTAAAATATCTCAATTCGTCAGAGTAGAGAAAAATTGTGTTTACTTTATCGTCTCCATCACTCACGAAGTCCATACCATCTTGAGTAAAGACATAATCTATAAGCGGCTTTTTAAGGTCAACATCCAAGTACCTCTCAAAGACCCAGTTTTTAAAAGGCAAATCAGCCAACAAAATCGAAGCATCTCTGCCCAAATAGGTTGCAAGTTTTTCAATTGTTAATATCATCGGTTTCTCATCGCTCCATCAAAAACTGCTCGATCTCGAGTTGCAGCGTTATTTAAATCTGCGGCATCTCCAGCTATTCGGTCTGGATTGTTTCTGCCGCCGTAGGTTGGGCTTGTTTGTTGATGCACTTCCCGAGGTAAAGCAATTGCTGGTGTCTTTGTCTTCAAGGTAGCACGTTCAGTTGGAGTCAAAGTTCTGCCAAGTGCAGACTCTCGTGAGGAAACTTGTGCGGCAAATGATGGTTGGTGGTCCATATCGAGAGGTTCAGTTTCTCCAAACTCTCTCTTTTGCGCCTTAAGTTCACCATATGTTCCAGTTTGTCCTGGCCTCACAGGTCCCTTCGCTGCTAGCTCGATCTCTTTTGAAGCCGCTTGTCTCAATCTACTGGCTGCTGTGTATACATATCTTCCAGCTGACGCCACCTCTGGTGCAATATATCTATAGGTCGCCAGGGCTGCGGCTTCAACATAAGGTGCTGCTTCTGCAACAACTATTGCTTCACCTATACATGCATCCTCAATACAAAGTCCCGTCGGATCAACTTGGTTAACAGGATTATTACCCGCATAACTATACGGATTCAACCCACCCTCAAGCCCCGTGGGATCAGGTTCCATGTAGATACCCAATCTTAGGTCGTAACATAGATTGTTGCTGGGATACCTGCTATTGGTCAGGTCGTAGTATTGGCTTTCTTCCTACCAGAAACAATAAACGTTCATCGAACCAAATATCCTTCTAGATAATCAAATTGCGTTGCAATGCACTTTGGCTTATTTCATCTACGAGGGATTAAATATTTCATACTTAAACGAAATATCTGCACTCTCAACTATGACTTTAGCATGCTCAAGAAAGTTTCTTGCATTTTCATCTGGCTGATATTTCAGGACTATATTAAATAATATCCTTCGACCTTTTGCTTCTGGGTATGTATCAAACACCTCGCCACTTTCTATGAACCTCAGATATGCGTTAATTTTTTCTTGTAGAAGCAATAAATGTTTGCTAGAACCCCACTCTAAAGAATCGAGGATAGTTAGCACTAGCTCTTCTGATAATTTATTTATGCTTATAGCATCAACTATTTCTGTTTGATCTACAGTCATTATAGCTTTCCTCATGGTCTTTCAATATTAACTCGTGTAGGAGGTATTACCGTTCCCCCAGGAAAATCAGGTTTTCCTTTACCGGCGACCACGCCCCCAGACCGCTCAATTTCAGGAAACGCAGCTTTTGATTTCCAGTTAGAGGGGCAGTGCTTGAAGCCTTGCACTCAGTGCAAGCTATATTCCCATTAGCATCTCTACTCACGAAATCCATACGGGTTTTTATCCCGCTTTGCGTTTTTATAGTGACTTGTTGAGCAATATTAGTATCTGTTTGTTCAAGTCTTGCCATGAATGCTTGCTCCCAAGCATCACCTGCAGCCTTGTTTGCTTGCAAAGTAGTCTTCGCAGCAGCTCCAGCTGTTCCAATAGCCCCAACACTGCCAGCCGAAGAAGGTAGTAAACTATCCGCAAAAGCAGCAATACGTGGCGCATTTAGATAAACATAACGACCCACAATAGGAGCTGCATCAACTGCCATTTCATAACAAGCTATCGCAAGCGGACCAAGACATAGTCCACTTGGATCAGTCTTATTAACAGGATTATTCCCCGCATAACTATACGGATTCAACCCACCCTCAAGCCCAATTGGATCAGGTTCCATGTACCGTCCGACTGACGCACTTTCACCCTAAATAATCACATTTTCCCTATATAGTACAACACCTTATAGCGCGAGCTTTTAGCGCCAAACACCCATATTTCGTAAAAATCCCTAGAGGCACATTTTTAGTCCAGAAATTTAGATTCGCAATTTTTTATCTTGACCAATTGATTAGCCACTCGCACTCTAGAAAATAGCGATTCAAAGCATCCTTATCTTCAACCCAGTTGTCATAGCCACTACGGAATTCAATATCATCCGCAATTAGAATTAAAAACCCGCCTGTATTTTCAGCGTCATCGACAACTTTAATATATCGACCTTGCTCGTCACCAGAGATGATTTTCCCAACTCTACCTATTAATATGTCTGTCATTTTTAATCCATTAATTTGTAAAGGGAATATGGTTGTTCGTAACGGGCTGTGTTTTATTTGGATTGTATTTTTCCAAATGCCCATGAGGAACGCCTGGAGCATGATTACCCTCTAGTGAGTTCTTATCAATTCTAAATCCACGAGTTTCATCAGCACTTCTAAATACTCCACTTCCTGGCTTACCTAGCTCTTTATAGCCGTTGCCTAGAAATTTGTCCCCCTGCAGTTAACAACTCATCGGCTGTAAGCGTATGTTGACTTGTAATATTGCCCTTGCCAGCTAGTGTTTCAGCAATTACTGCGTCTGACTTAGCAACCTTCGCAGCAACCGCAGCAATCCCAACACTGCCAGCAGACGAAGGAAGTAATTCTTCTGCAAATGCCGCGATACGTGGAGCGTTAAGATAGACATATCGACCTACAAGAGGTGCTGCATCTACTGCCAACTCATAACAAGCTATTGCAAGCGGACCCAAACATAATCCACTCGGATCAGTTTTATTTACTGGATCACTACCTGCATAAGCATACGGATTTAAACCCGCCTTTAACCCCAGCGGATCAGGTTCCATATACCGACCCAATTCAGGGTTGTAGTAGCGGTTAAGGTTGTAGTACAGACCACTTTGCTCATCATAGTACTGCCCCGGAAAACGAAGGTTCATCTGAACACTACCGCTGGCTTGTTGTATACCAAAAGCATCCGGATCCCATGCCCAAACCACACCTTGAGTTGCGGCATCAATACCACGGCGTGGTTTCTTCTGATAGTCGGTCACTAAATAAACAATGCGGTTTCCTGCATAAATTGCCGCGATAGGACGATCATCCAGCCATACATACTCAACAATCATGCTTCCAGTTGGACCGTACTCGCCAATCAGATGACTGTTTTCATCATACATATATTGGCGATCGATATACGATCCACCACGAAATGTACGCTCATTCTTGTGATTGTAGTCAAAATAAATCCCTATATATTGGGTGCTATTCGGTAAACCACTTTCTGTTCTACGGCGGCCCTTATAGTCATATGTTGCGCGACCTTTATAGGAGCCATCAATCTCACCTTGACCTGTCAAAGAGAGTGGTTGTGTAATGCCATCCTTACTCCAACCCGTCAAATGATTGCCCATGTAAGAATGATCTGCAGTTGAATATCCAAAGCCGGTATTCCCTGTAGCTCTAGACCCAACTCGATTTCCATTATTATCATAGTAATAATGGATTGGGCTGCCGTTTAACAATGTTTCATTATTCAGTTGTGAAGCATTGTCATACTCATAAGCTGTTCTCGCTCCTAAGTACTCTTGACTCTTCAAAATGTTATTCAGGCACGTTAAAACCATCGATTACGAAAAATAAAAATCAATTGCCCCCAAACATTGGCTCCCTCAGTCAAATGTTGGCACCCGCTGCCAAGCACTCTTCTGCTCCAATGATGATCTAATTCTCATCACAGCAGGTCGCAGACAGGCGATGAAGACCACTCTAAAAATAAAACCCAAGCGCCGCATCACACCGCTGGTGACCGCACTATTTCTGCTCTCGCTTCAGCAGACCAGCCATGCTGACCTTACGCGACTGGATGATCAGCATCTCGCAGACGTGACAGGACAAGCGCCAATCTATACCAGCTATATCGACCCTTCCGCATCGGGCAATGCCAGCGGTCTTGGCTTTTATACCCTTGGGATCAATGGCACCGTTTCGCTCAATGCCAATATCGAACACCTGCAACTGGGCTGCGGCGGGGTGAATGGTCCGGGCTGTGATATCGACTTAAGCCATGTACGATTAAGCGGCACTAGCCCCGGTCCCAGTGGCACTTATGCCGACTCGGATGCCACACTGGGCAATCCCTTCCTGCAACTTGCAATCAAAAACCCGACCTCATTGGCCAATCGCCAAGTGGTCGGAATTGCACTCGGAGCGCAGAGCGCACAAGCCCTACTATCCATCGGTGAAAACCCTACGCCCAACGTGCCCGGCACAGTCGGTGGTACGCCCGGCGGCGAGACAGGGATTAATGCATTAAGTGGCTCATTTCAGGCTTTGATTCAGGATTTGCGCAATCCCCTGGCGATTACGGTACTCGGCATTCCCGTAGCCACGGGAAATGCCTATGTGAAGGTGACCGCTACCCAGCCTAACCTGCCCAGTACGCTCATGACTCAAGAGTCTTCTGGCAATGTTGAAACGGGTGGGTACTATCAATACGTGTCAGGCAGCAGACTCACTGGGGTGGACTTAGGTCCGATCACGCTGGTCGTCCCAAAATTGAATGTTCTGGTGCCGTTTCTGAATATCAATCTCTCGGCGAGTGCGACCTATACACCCATCAACCTGATTGATCTGCATAACCTGAATGTTTCCAGCAATAAAAACTCAGGCTTGCTGCTCTCGCTAAATAATCAAGCCATTCTTTGGCCGCAGGTGGGTACGCTTGGGGTATCAACTTTTCCCACGACCAACCAGAGCTTAGATGCCAATGGCAATGTGGCCACCAGAGGCTATAACTCCAATGGTGATGCGATTACGACCAATCAACTGATGGCGCAGCGCGGCTGGTGGTTGTCTGCTCCGCAAGCCAACATTGGTGATCCTGCGAATGGCTTTATTACCACCTCGCAAGCCAATGTGGATATTTTGACGGCAGTGGGTGGGCTGGTACTCGGCAATATCCCGGTAGCATCAGTCAATACTCGCCAGATCCCCGTGCAAAACTGCTATGGCAGCCTCAAGTTTTGTTAAAACAGCAGCGTACGACCGCTTATCGCCAAGGACTTATCGTTCTTCTATCCTTGCTCGGTATGATGCCGATCGCCCAAGCCTCCATGCTTGAACGCTGTGCGGCACCCGAATCCAATTACCCCGCATACATCCATTCAATGCTGTCACGCATCGGACATCACCCGCAGGATTCCAACACGGCAAGCATTGCCTTTATCATGGCGGCGGCTATCACCGCGCGGTACAACATCCCCGTCGATGCCGAAAAGATCAGTAGTTTACTGAACCATGAGACGTTGGGCATTCGGCCGATCAGTATGCTGGATATCAAGCGTGTTTTTACGCTGTTAGGCCTGCAGGTCGATGCCCGCAAAACCGAGCAGCCCGAGGAAGTACTGACCCTGAGCAGCCAGATTCTCATCACCCAAGACCAGCAAAAGAACTTTATGGCGCTGATCACGACATCCAACAGCTATGCCTATTTGATCTATGGGGTTGTGAATCAAGAGGCACTGATCTGCCCGGTTCATAAATCCGTGTTTATGAAATCGTATACGACTGAGAAGTTTCTGATTTTGAATTAAGTTCTGCTTAACCCTTCAAACTCGCCCGCAATTCGCTCGGACTTTGCTTCTTGACCCGTTTAAAGGCACGCGAGAATGCTGACAAATCGCTATAGCCCAATTGCTTGGCGATATTGGACAAGGGTAATGACGTGCTGATCAATAGCGTTTCGGCACGTTCCATCCGCACCTCCTCAATCAGCTTAGACAACGTATAGCCTTCTTCTGATAAACGCCTGCTTAAGGTGCGCGTTGATAACGCGAGCATGTCGGCAATCTGTGCAGATTCAGGGTAATTGCCTTGCTCGACATAAGCGGATAACAAACGCCGCACGCGCACAGCGACTTGATTATAGCTATGTAATAACAATAGCTTGCTATCAAGCATTGATTCCAGAGTCAGGCGAGTACTGCGGTTGCGCGTGACCAAAGGAAAGTGCAAGCCCTCACGTGGCAGTATTAATTGATCCTCCAAACTCGAAAATTTTAAGGACACATTATTATATTTTTGATAAGACTCAATCTTGCCGCGTGGAGAATGGCGAAAATGAACCTCGGCCCCAAGCAATTGGCTAAGCGCTTTGCCTTGTGACGTTGTCTCAGAAAACTGCACCACTTTAAGAATGTTGCCGATCACCACTTCTACCAACGTCTCGTCAAACGGACTGCCAAGACGCACCAGTGTTTTGACACGGATATACACTTTATTGCCGCGATCCTCTCGCAAGAGTTCAATACACGGCATAATCAACGGGAAATAGCGCAGGCCAATGTCCAGCGCATCACCAAGCGTATCTGCGCTCATCACTGCCATACCCACCATGCCATTGATCGTCACTGGCATATAGCGCATAAGTTGCCTTGAGGCGGGCTCATCACTGTTTAGGTATTGTTTTGAAAACTCCATCAACGCCACAAACTGCGGGATGGTCAGTCGGGTCTCAGGATCATTGATTTCGGCGAGGGTCAGTCCACAATGCTGATAGATCAGTTGAACATCCCCATCGCACGCACGGACCAGCCCTTCCACCATTTCCAGATACTGAATCGGAAAGGTAATCAATGAAGACGAGCGAATGACAACAGGGCTGGGCAAAATGGTCAAATCTCCAAAGGCATAAAAAAGCACTATACGCTCGTCACCAGCATTTGGCAGAAAGTACGATGCTCTCCACTCAATTCACTTCTGGCTGACAACACCCAACAAGAGGGATCAGGGTTTCAAGCTCGCCCGCAGCTCACTCGGACTTTGCTTCTTGACCCGCTTAAAGGCGCGCGAGAACGCCGACAAATCACTATAGCCTAATTGCTTGGCGATATTAAATAAGGAAAGCTGCGTACCGATCAACAGCATCTCTGCACGCTCCATCCGCAGCTCTTCCATCAGTTTGGATAGGCTATGGCCTTCCTCAGACAGGCGTCTGCTAAGCGTGCGTGTGGACATCGCCATCGCATCGGCAATCTGCTGGGGATCAGGAAAGTGACTGAGCGCCGCAGATCCCGATAGCAAGCGCCGTACTCGTACTGCGACCTCATCATGCTTCTGCATCAATTGCAGTTTGGTCTCAAGCATCGTCTCCAGTGCCATGCGCGTACTGCGGTTACGCGTCACCAGCGGTCGGCTTAACACCTCCCGGGCAAAGATCATTTGATTATCCAGACACAAGAATTTAATCGACGTATGGCAGAACCGCTGATACACATCAGCATCACCAACGCAGGCATGACGGAAGTGCACTTCACTGCCCAATATTTCAGAGATCTCTTTGCCATTGACTGGCGTCTCGGAGAAGCGGACCATTTTGAAGAAATTACCGATCACCACTTCAATCATCGTCTCATCAAAAGGGCTGCCGAAACTTGCCAGATTGCGTACATGAATAAAGACTTTATTTCCCCGATTCTCTCGCGTCAGTTCAATGCAAGGCAGGATGAGTGAGAAGTAGCGCAGGGTAATATCCAGCGCATCGCCCAGCGTGTCCGCGCTGATACTTGCCATACCGAGCATGCCGTGAATGGTGACCGGCATATGGCGTAACATCTGGATTGACGCAGGTTCTGCGCAGTTCATATGCTCTTTGGCAATCTGCATTAGCTCGGCAAATTGAGACAAACTGATCCGCGTCTCAGGATTATCCAGCTCATGTTGCTCAAGCTGAGCACGCACGTAGATCTGCTGGACATCCCCACCGCGCAGGCGCACCAGCGCCTCTACCATTTCGACGTATTGAATAGGAAAGGTAAAGGGCGATGAAGAGCGAATGATTGAGCTTCTCAAAAATGTAGTCATGTCTGTATAGCAACACAAGACACTGTACACCTGTCGCCAACATTTGACTTAATTTGCCAATCTGAGTAGTCGTTGGCGAAAATGGAACCTAGACTTCGCTAGATTTCGACCATTTGAAAATCGAGCTTCGCAACACCGCAATCTGGGCAGACCCAGCTCTCACGGATATCTTCCCATCGCCAAGGTGGGACCTAATGAATTTCGATTGGGTTTAAAACAAGACTGAACCTACATCTTCGGCAGGTCAAACTCAATAATCTCTTCGGTCTTCACCCCGCGCGTCACGCCCCGATCCGGATCGACATAAGGGGTGTAGACATAGTGCATCACCGCATCCCGCGCCGCCATATCCAGCGCTTCCGAACCCGATGAACGATGGATGGTGACATTGGTGACTTTGCCTTCATCATCGACAGAGGCCCAAACGATCACGACCCCAAACTCGCGATTGGCCAGTGAGGTTTTGGGATAGACCGGCTCACTTTTCTTGACGATTTTGAGCTGGTGAAAATTATTCATCAGATAGAATTGACCAATATTCTGCGGGCGATCGGGATCGATCTGTCGGTTCTGTGCTGCAAGCAGGGTCTCAGCCTTAATTTGCTCAGCCGTTTTGGTTTGTACGGGGGGCACGAAGCCTGCACTGACTGCTTTGTCTTTCCAGAATTTGGCGAGTCCAGAATTCTGAGCCACGCCTTCGCCTTTTTCATACATGCCGCCCACTTCCCACTGCGCTTGTATCGAATTCTGCTGTGCTGCCATGAGCAACCAGTTAAAGGCTTCGGTGGTGTTTTCCTCCATACCTAAGCCTTTTTCAGCCATAAAGGCAAGATTATGTTCGGCGGGAACAAAGTTCTGCGCAGCGGCTTTACGATACCAACTGACGGCGGTCACATAACTTTGTGGAACCCCATAGCCGTGATAGCTCATAAAGCCAAGCTTAAACTGTGCAGCTGCATTGCCCTGTTCTGCTGATTTGCGATACCACTGCAAAGCCTGAGCATAATCCTTAGACACGCCTTGTCCAAACTCATACAGTTGTCCTAACTGGACTTGAGCTAGAGGATTGCCCTGAGTTGCTGCTGCCGTGATTGCGGTCAGATCAATAGGTCCGGTTTGATTCACCGCATAAGCCGCTGTATAGGATGCGGCACCAATAATCAGACCACAAATAACCGTCTTAAACATGCCGCAATCCTTGGTGAGTGTTTCTGAATTTTAATTCACTCTTATATCCTGTACGGCGGCAGGGCGTCCAGTCTAAATCCATCAATTCGTGCTTGATTTGCAATAAAAAAAAGACCCACGCCTGTGAGTCTGTCAATACGACAAAAAAGTGCGCTGGGGCGGCTGATGCGACCCCAGCGTTGAAGATGGCTCTATTTTTATTTAGACGCGATATAGCTCACGTGATAATCATCAAGATTCAATGCGGTGAGTCTTTGCTTGAGTTTCTTCAATGACCATGGCCATGCGGCAAAGTTGCGGCCGTTTTGATCAAGGTAGTAGCTCTTGCAACCCCCACTGTTAAACACGGTGGTTTTGATGTGCTTTTGCACAAGATCGTTGTGCTTCTTGATCACGTCCGATTTCACTGCAAGCTTGCTGATGCCTTGCTCTTTGATCTTTAGCAGACCATCGATAATGAAGTCGAGCTGTGCTTCAGCCAAGCCAATGAATGAATCATAAACAAGAACATTTGGACCCAGCACCAAGAACGCATTGGGCGTATTTTCAAGGCTAGTGCCAAGGTAAGCTTCAGGCGAAGTATCTTTCCAAAGGTCCGCCAACACCACGCCTTTTTCATTGGTGACTTTTCTACCGATAGGCGGATGCGACACTTCAAAACCCGTACCCCAGATGATCACATCCACTTCATGGCGCTCGCCATTGGCGGCAATCACGGTGTTGCCTTCAACCTTCACCAGACCATGCGGAATCAGATGCGTATTGTCCTGCTGCAGCGCTGGGTAGTAGTCGTTGGCAAACAGAATCCGCTTACAACCGACCAGAAAGTTTGGTGTCACATCTTTCAAAAGGGTCGCGTCTTTGACTTGGAGCTTAAGCAATTGCTTGCCCACTTCATTAACTGGCTTTAAGAACTTCGGATTACGCAAACCAAAGTTGATGATATTAAGTGACGTAGCTACTGACTTGCGCCAGCTTTGTTGGATGATCGGCATATTTTCCATCACCGATTTGCCGGTTTTGCCGAGATTCATATCAGGCTTTGGCAACACCCACGGTGCGGTACGCTGGAATACATACAACTCTTTCGCCAAAGGCTGAATACGCGGAACAAACTGAATGGCAGAAGCACCCGTGCCGATCACCGCAATGCGCTTGCCTGCCAAATCATAGTCATGATTCCAGCGTGCGGAGTGGAACATTTCACCCGTAAAGGTGTCCAAACCGTCGATCTTCGGAATCTGCGCTTCGGTGATCGGACCGGTGGCAAAGATGACGGTACGAGACAGGTATTGCCCCAGTGTCGTATCCAACACCCATAAATGCTGCGCTTCATCCCATACCGCTTTGAGCAATTCATTGTTAAACTCAATCAGGGGTTCTACATCAAATTTCTTACTGACATCTTCAAGATAGCTCAAAATCTCAGGTTGCTTGGCAAACAAGTGGCTCCACTTGGCGCTCGGCGCAAACGAATAGGAATACAGTGCAGACGGCACATCACAGCCACAACCGGGATAGGTATTCTCACGCCATGTGCCGCCGACGCGACTGGCTTTTTCAATAATCTTAAAATTGTGATAGCCCGCTTTATTCAGTTTGATCGCTGCTGCAATCCCGGAAATCCCCGCGCCGATAATCAGCGTGTCAAAAATATGCGCACTTTGCTTTTTAGCGTTTGAAGTCATGCTTAAAACCTTAATTGATCATCGATATTTTATTTAAAGAACTGATACGACGTACCCAGAAAGCGGGCATAAAGACTGGGTGATGTGCGTTTCATCAACCAGAACAGCTTCGCATCGATTTGCGGGATCGTATACAGATCGCCACTATCCAGACGATTTAAGGTTAAATTCGCGACAGAATCACTGGTGGTGAAGGCATAGTTGGTCAGCGCAGTATCGGCAAGCTTAGAGTAGCGTCCAGGGATACGACCATTTTTGATAATATTGGTCGGCACCAGTGTGGGACACAGCACATTGACCTTGATCTTGAACTTACGCAGCTCAGCAGACAGTGTTTCGGACAGCGACAGCACACCCGCTTTGGTGACGTTATACGCGGTCATTTCTGGGGCGGCAGCATAAGATGCGGCAGAAGCGACATTGATAATCGCGCCAAAACCTTGTGCTTTAAACTTCGGCACAAAGTAATGGCAGCCATGAATCACGCCCCATAGGTTGACGTGCATACACCATTTCCAGTCATCCAGCGTCAGTTCATCAAACTTACCGCCCAAACCCACACCGGCATTGTTGATCACCAGCGTGGTTGGATGTCCCATCAGCACTTCAGCTTGATCAGCAAGCGCTTTCACTTCTTCAGCGTTGCCTACATCACATTGCACGGCATAACCTGTTGCACCTACGCCTTTGAGCAAGGCAACGGTTTCCTCCGCAGCCGCCTGATTGATATCTGCACAGACTACCGTACCGCCACGCTTGCCCAGCTCTAATGCAAAGCTACGACCAATCCCACTCCCCGCGCCAGTCACGACTGCGTAGGCTTGGTGACTGGTTTTTTGCTTTTTACTAAATAAACTCATAATGATTCCAAACACGTATTGTTGTTATGACATTGATAAACAGGTATGGGCTTGACTGTTCAAGCCGCTCTGACCTTAGGAACCACTTCTTTAATGAAGTAAGGCGTCAACAAACCCGTTTCAGGATCTAGCAGACGCTCTTTGTAGTAAGCCAGATACTCAGAGGTATCGTGGTCGTTCGGATGGAAGTCTGGGCGCAAGTAATCGAGGATGTGACCCACAGTACTGCCATATACGCCATCTTTAGGACCCAGTAACAGCGCTGCACTGCGTTTGACATCTCGCCAATAGCTGAGACTCCACAGATTGCTCGGCTTTCTGAAGAACGGAATCAGCACGCCGCCCAGTGGCACCAAGAACATGATGGTAATGAACGCTGCCGCAAAGCCCGTGATACGCAGTGCATAATTACCAGAGAGGGTCTGATAGACATCATAAGCAATGTCTTTATGCTCAGACTCTTCGAGCATATGCCACATCCAAAGGCCGCGCTGACGGTCATCCTGACTGTAGAAGAAATTGGCTTCATGCTTCATCATGAACTCAGCCAGCACTGCGGTGAAGTGCTCAATCCCTGCCATCAACGACAGTTTCATCGGTTGCGGAAACTTGAGGAAGCCGTAGTTGAATACGTTGCGGGCCAAAAAGCGGTAGAAGGTGACTGGAAAGTCTTTTGCTTTCAGGATCTCATTCCACTCTTCATGGACTTTAGAATGCAAGGCTTCTTGACCAATTAACGCAGTCACACGTTGCTTAAGAATCGGGTCGGTCAGGAAATCGCGATGATAGCGCGCAGTCTCAATCACAAGGTCTTCACCAAAGGTCAGAAAAATGGATAGCGCTTGAAAATAAGCACTCGCCAATTCTGCATTCATATAGAAGTCAGGATCTGCTTCGTCCGCGTTGAATTTAAAATCAAAGTGACGAATAGGGACTAAGCCCTTTTTAGAAAAATCTGTAGTGACCGCTTGGTTTTTGGTTTTGAATTTACCAAAAACGGAACTTTTGATTGCTGGAGCGTTCATAGCAATTCCTTTAACTTAAGCAGTTGGAGAATGTGTTGTGAGGGTCTGGCGTCGTTCTGTCATCTTCAGGCAAGAACGTCGGACACGCGTTCATCTCTCTTGCAATACCTGAGATGGCAATGTCGTTGATCATCCTATTTACAAATTAGCAGACGGTCTTGGGCTGACGGAATTTGTAGTCATTGACTTACAGTATCCTATACCGAACTTTTGTTCGGATTCAATTCGGGTAATCCCTAGTTACCAAACCCAACCAACCGCTTGCTTGGTATGGCTCAGGGCTTGCAAATACTGTGGGTGCGCTTGGGGTTGTTCTGATTTTTTTGGGTGAGATTCGGGGGTTGAGGAGGACTGGATCGGGTTTCATGCACTCGAGAAATGTGATCAAGTCGGCGAATTACACAAAACTTGAGACAGATAGCCTCATACAGATGTATGAATCCATTAAGAACGTTATCTAAATACCATTTATTCGTATCTCAATTTAATGCAACAAAACAGTTGCATTAAATTTTACTTAATGCATAATGCAACTACTAGGTTGCACTTAATGCACCACTCATAAAATAGGAGCAAAGATAATGTTCGATATTTTGCACAAACTGGGCATTCAATCGACGTCTGTCGATGATGTCTATCAGTCCCTCACCACACGGGAAGGTCTGTCAGGGTGGTGGGCTAATGACACCCATGGCAAATGCAATGTCGGCGACGTGATTCAATTCCGATTCAAACTCAAAGACCGTACAGCCAACATTGACATGAAGGTGCTTGACCTTGAGCCCGCCAAGAAAGTGCTTTGGCAAGTGGTCGATGGACCTAAGGAATGGATCGGCACACAAGTAAGTTGGCAACTCAGCCAAGAAGACAGTTGGACCATTGTTCTGTTCAAGCACCAAGGTTGGCAAGAACCCGTCGAGTTCATGCACCATTGCAGCACCAAGTGGGCAATCTTTCTGCTTAGCCTGAAGTTATTGCATGAAACAGGCAAAGGGACACCTAACCCAAAAGATTACAAGCTCGAAAGTTGGGAGTAATATGATGAATAACCCAAACGAAAACATGATTAAGCCCTATACCGGCGGTTGTGCCTGCGGTGCCATCGGTTATGAGATTTCTGAAGAACCCATTTTCTCAAATCACTGCCAGTGTCTAGACTGTCAACACGCGAGCGGCACGGGACACGGGTCTTATTTGACTTTCCCCAATATGGGCCATGTGACACTGAAGGGCGAAGCAAAGCACTGGGACAGAGTCGCCGATAGCGGTCATGTAAAGACTCATTGGTTCTGTCCCAACTGCGGATCACCAGTCTATCTAACCTTTGCCGCCATGCCTCACTTGTTTACTGTGCATGCAGCAAGCCTTGACGATCCCAGCAGATTCATACCGCAAGTAGTCACGTACAACGATCGAGGTCATTCATGGGATCAACTTGATCCCATATTGCCAAAATTCGAAAAAATGCCGCAGTAGAAACATGTGCAGAATCAATAAAATTAGCTTTCATCAATAAACAATTATGAGGTAGCATCATGAACACATCGACAGATCGTATCGAAAAGCAAATCGTTTTAAAGGCACCGCGCAGCCGTGTCTGGCAGGCCATCTCCAATGCAGAACAATTCGGAGAGTGGTTTGGTGTGGCGCTCACAGGTAAAACCTTCAGTGCAGGGCAATATACCAAGGGCAATGGATTCTCACCATGCAGTGGCGACCTTGGCTATGTGTGGGAAGCCTTGATTGAGCGCATCGAACCGGAGCACTTCTTTTCATTTCGCTGGCATCCCTATTCAGCGGACAAATCAATCGACCTTAGCAAGGAGCCGATGACACTGGTCGAGTTTGAATTAAACGAAGTGGACGGCGGTACATTGCTTCGTGTAGTAGAATCAGGCTTTGACGCCATCCTGCCATCGCGACGTACGCTTGCTTTCAGCATGAATACCAACGGTTGGGATCAGCAAATCAAAAACATCGAGGCTTATATTGCTAAACTTTAATGGTTCTAAAAGCGCCGCACTGCCGACCTTCGCGCCGCTGTTTGCGGCGCTGGGGGACGAAACGCGCTTACGTCTGATCGCAGTGCTGTGTGCTGGCGGTGCGATGTCGATCACCCAACTGACCACAGGCACCGAGATCACCCGCCAAGCCGTGACCAAGCATCTCACGGTCCTTGCGGATGCTGGGCTCGTGCGTGATGTCAAGGTTGGACGCGAGCGCCTCTGGGAGTTTGAACCCAGTCAGTTGGATGAAGCCCGCCGTACCCTTGAAATCATTTCACAGCAGTGGGATGAAGCACTGGAGAGACTCAAGAAGCTGGTTGAAGGCGACTAACATTCGCTGAAAGTGCACTTTAAACCCTATCCCCTACAAACTCCCACACAGCGCATGCACATTGTAGGGACTACCCTGCCCTTGTTTCAGATCAATCTCTTTATTCTGCAAATAGCGCAGCGCTTGTGAAAACATATAATCCGTCGCTGTGGCATAGGTCTTTGCCAAGACTGGCGGCGGCATATCCTGTTTATGCTGACTCATGCTCATCAAAATCTCGCTACGCCGTTTAACCCGTTCTTTACGAATCTTTTCCAGAGGGTTAGCAGGGTCTATCCCTTCGTATTTAGGGTGAGCAATATCAACTTCGTGAAAATTAAGCGCATCGTCCGGATCACCATTTTTGCGCTCACTGACAAAATAATCGGGAGTAATGCCATACCCGTTGACGGGGCAACCCGATGGCGTGAAGTAGTTGGCGGTGGTTAGACGCAGTCCCGTACCATCAATCCGTGGTGATATCGCTTGTATCGACCCTTTACCAAAGGTTGTCTTACCGATAATCGTTGCACGTTTAAGATCCTGTAGCGCACCGCTCACCAATTCAGGCGCGGACACGGTATTCTGATGCACAAGCACAACCAGCGGGATGGTTTTATACAGCTCGGGTAAGTCAGCAAGCGGATCTTTGGTGACGCCATCCTTGGTATTAGCCGCGGTCTTATAATCATCAAGGGTGGTATAGAGATAACGCGTGTTTTCCGGTGATTTGCCTTTGGTCAGTACCGCCTTTTGTTTGTCTTTGACAAAGATCGAGACCACACCAACTGCACCCGACAAAGAACCACCGCCATTGTTACGCAGGTCTAAAACAAGTCCTTTGAGATTAGGATTGGTTTTGGCAAGGTCCTGCAACGCGTCGACGGTTTTGGCAACGACATTTTCATCAAAGGATGAAATACGCACCCAGCCATAATCGGATGCAACGAGGCGATGATAGACCGTTTCGCTATTGATCTTGGCGCGCGTGATATTGAAATACGTTTTTTGCATTTTAGGCATGCGCTGCACGGTGATCTTGACCACAGTATTCGGCAGGCCTGCGATGCGCTCGGTCATTTCTTTAAATGTTTTACCACTAAAATTCTCACCATCCGCTTCGACGATCAAGTCATTGGGATGGATATTGGCTTTTTCGGCTGGACTGTTATCAATCACTTGATAAACCCGTAAGCCATCGCCCTCTTGCCCGACGACGACCCCGATACCCACATAGCCTTCTGCGCGCCATGTTTTCCACATATCGGCAAATTCGGTTTTATCCATGAACTGTCCATGAGTCAGTGTATCCACCGTGCGCTTGATCCCTTGATTGAGAAACTCATGAATGTCGACAGGGGTGTAGGAGTCCTTTTTGATGGCCTCAACCACATCTTTGAGTTGGCAGATTTCTGCTTCCCAATCAGGCGGGCACGGACTTGGACTTGGACTTGGACTTGGACTTGGACTTGGACTTGGACTTGGACTTGGGCTTGGGCTTGGGCTTGGGCTTGGGCTTGGGCTTGGGCTTGGGCTTGGGCTTGGGCTTGGGCTTGGGCTTGGGCTTGGGCTTGGGCTTGGGCTTGGGCTTGGGCTTTCAGCATATGAGGCTGTTGCACATATGCCTATAGAAAGTACAGCAATTTTTATAGCGCGGCTGAGATAACGTAAGCGGTGTTTATTCATTGGGTTTGACATTAATCTTCGAATGCTTGATAGCATCATCAAAACCTAAAAATCGTTGAAACACAAGATTGTTTGCTGTAAATGCTTCTACAATCACGCCTCAAATCCGCCCTATCTCACCCCGAAACTGACTCGGTGTCATCCCCGTCCATTTCTTAAACGCCCGCGTAAAGTTTGCAGGTCCCACATAACCCAGCAAACTGCTGATACTCTGGATATCCATTTCGGTCATCGTCAACAGCTTTTCTGCTCCTGCTTGTGTGGTTAATCAAGCTTGGAGAGATAAGTCGTATTTATTACTTCTCAGATCACATTTTTTGCCAAGGCACATTAGAAATATTACAGAACAACCGCTCAAATCCAATCTGCGAAGTGGGTCACACCCTGTCCTATTTTGAAACATTTTGTATTAAAAAACACCAAATTTGGCACCAAAAGGTAAAAATCAATCACTAATAGGTATATAAAACATAAAAAAATCATGCCATAACAACTCATAGCTTTCTGCTTCTAAAAAAAGCATAAAAGTTGTTTTTAAATATTCTAAAAGCCCACACCGAGCATGACACCACTCATTCCCAGATGAATGAGGGATATCGGTCAGATAGGCAAATTTGTTGTGGTCACACTCTTCAAAGACTTTGTGACATGTTTTGCACTCGACGTTCAAAACTGATTGATGTGCAGTAAATAGTTTGAGTGCAAGACACCCAAACCTAAGTTCCTTGCGAAGTTACATTGCTCATGTTTATGCGACATTGATGATTGACCCGTGCGTGGTAATAACATGGGTAAGTCTTTGATGATGGCGTAAACATGATCAAGGTAAATAACTTTAATACTTGATATTCACAATCAAGCATTAAGAGAGTTTTAGATACCGAGATAAGGATCAGCCGCATTGTTGCGACGTACCCACGCAGCAGTGCACAGATCAACAGAAGTTTTACCCAAACTTTCCAACCAGTCACAGTTGGCAGAGATATACCCATCATCTGTTAGTCATGTACTGGAACATTACAACATGGAGTTCTTATGAAATCTCGTATTAAAGTACTTTCTGCTGCCGTTATGTTATTAGCAGCACACCAAGCAACCGCAGGCGACACAAAAAATCAGGCCGCAATTGATCGCGCTCTGGGAGTGATTCAGCAAAATAGCAGTACGTTTAAGCTCTCGACCGCAAGTTCATCGAGTGCTAAAGGACTGGGAATCGCATCCGATGCCCTCCCTACAAACACAACGTCTGGGGACCAATTCAAAGCCAAGGATGTGATTGTGGATCGCGATGGCACCGAACATGTGCGTTTTAATCGCTTCTACAATGGTATGCCCGTGATCGGTGGGGATACTGTCGTCCACTCTTACCATGGACAACTCAAGCATGCGAGCCTGTCACAAACAGCCCCGATTAATCTGACACAGGGCACAACGGGTGCGGGCATTACTGCGGGTGATGCAAAAGCCAATATTACTGCGGCGACAGCCAAGAGCATTGCAGTAAAAAACTTTGGCGGGACGGTTAAAGAAGTACTGACTCCAAAACTGGTTGTATTTGCACGCAATATTAAACCGACACTCGCATACCAAGTCAGTGTATCAGGTGAAGAATCAAGCTTGACCAACTCAGCGCAAAAATCACCTAAACTCTCGTTGTTATACATCGCTGCGAACAGTGGCGCGCTTATCGGTCGTGATGAGCAAATTCAACACATGTCAGCACCGCCAACCACCCCGCCATCAACCACACCCGCCTCAGTTGTTGCAACAACAGGAACGGGGAAGACGTTACTGATCGGCAATGTGACCCTCGATATCGGAAAATCGACCGATGCCCTCAGCCAGACCACAACCTATTATTTGATCGATCCAAGCCGCGGCAACGGGCAGGTGAAAGACGCCAAGAATGTCGCACCGCCGACCACGACAACGGGATACGACAACCTGACCAAAAGCGCCTCTTCATTTTCAAAATCAACCAATACTTTTGGCTCGGGTACAACCAGTGATCGAGCTTCAGCCGCCACTGATATCGCCTATGGCGTAGCAAAAACATGGGACTTTTACAAAACCTTAGACCGTAAAGGCATCTTTAATGATGGCAAAGGAGTAACCACTTACGCCCACATCGGTACGAACTACTTTAATGCGTTTTGGCAAGACTATACCAAGAGCATGTACTACGGCGATGGAAACAGCGCAAATGGAACTACCGCCGTTGTCGCACTGGATGTTGCAGGTCATGAGATGAGCCATGGCGTAAACAGCGCCACAGCAGGCCTTGCATATGACAAAGATGCAGGAGGACTCAATGAAGGCAACTCAGACATCATGGGAACGCTGGTTGAATTCTATAGTGCAACCACCGCTCACCCTGCCAATTACCTGATTGGTGAAGATCTATACACGACCAAAACCAATGCGGATGGTACGCCCAAAGCAATGCGCTATATGTTCAAACCGAGTCTAGATAACTTCCCCATCCAGCTCAGTGATGGTACAACAACTAACTTTGGTTCATTTGACTGTCTACCCGCAGGTGGATTTGCCAATCCAAAAATCCTTCAATTGAAGCCTGGCGCTTACAACGTCAGTTCCATTGATGCCTATGACCCGCACAACACATCAGGTGTTGCCAACCATTTCTTTTATTTGGTCACTGAAGGTGCCGTCGTTCCGACTGGATTTACGAGCAAACTCACTGCCAAAGACCTCGTCTGCAATGGCGATACCACAGTGAAAGGAATCGGTCGGGATAAAGTGGCTAAAATTTGGTACAAAGCCCTGACCCAATATTTCACATCAGGGACTACCTATGCACAGGCCCGTACGGCAACGCTGAATGCCGCAACCGATCTCTACGGTGCGACATCAGATGAATATAAAACGGTCGCTGCAGCGTGGAGTGCAGTGTCTGTCAATTAATGAACTTCTTCATCGCCTTAACTTAAAACAAAAAGCCACGTGATTAACGTGGCTTTTTGCTGAGAACAATCTATCACCATCCAGCGCACACTCTACACCTTCACAATCGTCCCCTGCGCCACCGCACAGAGCTTTTCCACACCTTGTGCGTCAACCGCATAGATCTCGCATTTGCAGACCGCCTGCTGTTTCCCCGCATGGAGACTCTCTGCTCTAGCAATGAGTCTCTCCCCGATAGCGGGTCTTAGATAATTGATCTTAAATTCCGATGTCACCGCATCGCCCAGCACTGATCCACCCGCAAAGGTCAGCGCATTATCAGCCAGATAACTCACCACGCCGCCATGAGCAAAACCATGCTGCTGTTTAAGAGTATCTGTCAGACGGAGTGCAAGTTCCGCTTTGCCAGACTCAAAACGAATCAGCTCTGCACCCAACAATTGACTAAAGGGCTGCGACTTCAAAATAGTCTGTGCAAACGCTTGTAGATCATCCATAGACATCACCTTCTCTTAAGAAGATTCAATTCATATCACAACCTTTCATTGCGGTCTGCCCATTTGGTCAAACTGACCAGTCATTGAATAAATTGACAACGCCTCAGGCTGAGCATACTCTTTTTAGAGTAGATTCTTTTTTAGAACTATATCGCATCTTTGTATATCCAATTTTTTACAGTGAGTCCATCCAGATGAATCCTAAAGAAATGACTGGCCTTGAAATTATGACGGCTTTTGGCAAAGGACTATTTCCCAAACCAGCGATTGCAGATACGGTCCCGATGGAGCTCCAAACCATTGAGCATGGTCGCGTGGTGTTTATTGCCACCGCCAATAAAACGCACACCAACCCACTGGGCGGTGTGCATGGTGGTTTTGCTGCAACCGTGCTGGACTCAGTGACTGGCTGTGCAAGCCATACTGTACTCGCTGCAGGCGAAGGCTATGGCACGATTGATCTGAATATCAAAATGTGCCGCCCGATTCCGTTTAACCAGCCGATGATTGCGGAAGGCAAAGTCATCAATACGGGACGTAATCTGGTGATCTCTGAAGGGTCGATTCGCGATGAAAGCGGCAAGCTCTACGCCCATGCCACAGCGACCAATATGATTATTCGCCCATAACGGCAGAAACCTCGGCTGCTATACGTCATAGCGTCTTGTAGAGCAGACGCCCATGAGATCACCCTAAGTCACCCCCATCGGCACGCGTCTTTGATGAAAACGCTGCCGATACAATACTTTCCAGAAAGTAAACTGACCAGTCATCAAATTCTGAACCAAATGTTCAAAATAGTTCTCAAAATAATAGTTACATATGGTACTATTTCATAATGAACAAATCCAAACGCCTTAACTACGCAGAGACTCGTGACCGGATTGAACGCTCCCACAGCCTTGTGACGGGTGGACCTCTGGGCACGATCCAGATCAACTTATTGATCAAATACAACGGCTGGCTGCTGCATGAATTCTTGGGCAAGACCTTACAAGAGTTCAATCTCAGTACTGCGGGCTATATCACTATGCACTTGATTAATAGCGCCCCCGATCAGATCGCCAATCCTTCTGACCTGACTGTATGTACTGGGGAAACCCGCGCCAATATGACACGCATCAGCGATGAGTTGGTCGAACGCGGCTTGTTGCGCCGTGTAACCAATGAACATGATCGCCGCCGTGTCGATCTGTCACTCACGGATGAAGGGAACGCGTTGCTCAAGCAAGTCGTGCCGCATGCCCGAGCCCGAGGCAAAGCCATTTACGGTGTGTTTGATGATGAAGAGCTCGCCATGTTTGAAAAGTTGCTGCTCAAACTGCTGCACTCTTTAGAGTTACGCGTTGCAGGGCAATAAAAGTCTCTTGAGTCGTTTTTAAGTCGCTATCCAAAGTGGCTATACAAGTTTTCAAAACGAAAATCGCCCTTAACAGGTTGAATTGTCGTTTATTTTGCAAAGGTCGTACGTATGAACGATATATCTGGAACATCTCGATTCAAGCCCGCACTCACCTGGGCACCGCTGACCCTCGCGATCCTGATCGCTGGCTGCGCGTCATTACCGGATGCAGATCCCGCCCCACGGTTAAACAATGTCCACAGCACAGACTTTGTCCAAAGCACCACTGGACAATGGCCTGCGGCGACTTGGTGGCAGGATTTCCAAGACCCACAGTTGAATCAATTGATCGATCAAGCGCTCAAAGGCTCTCCGAGTATTGCCGTCGCCCAAGCACGCGTGTTTCAAGCGCAAGCAGCGACCGAAGGCGCATCGGCCAATCGCGGCATGAAGCTGACTGCAGATGCCTCGGCCAATGCCAGCCAATACTACACGCGCATCAACAAAAACAACGTCCATCTGCCGCCGATTCAGGAAAATCTGACTGGGGGGAATGCGTTGGCATCGTTGAAGCTGTCGTATGACTTTGACTTCTGGGGCAAGAACCGCAAAGCGCTGGAAGCTGCGCTAGGCCGTGAAGCCGCAAGTCGTGCGGAGGCCGCGGGTGCTGCTGCATCATTGTCGGCCAGCGTAGCCAGCACCTATTTTCAGTGGCAGATATTAAACCAGCGCATTGCGGTGCAAACCCAGATCGCAGGTTATCAACAGCACTTGCTCGACATCGAATTGAAGCGTCAGAAAGCAGGATTGTCTTCGGGCAATGATGTGGCACCTCTGCGCGCCAACGCCGCGCTGCCACAACAAACCTTGGTACAACTGCAATCGCAACGTGATGAAACGCTATCGCAGCTTAAATCTCTGGTTGCCAGTGGTCAGGATTTTCCCGCCCTCACCGCCCAGCCACTGCCGAAGTTTAATGGCGAGCTCCCGGGTAATCTGCCACTGGAGCTGATCGCACGCCGTACCGACATCGTCGCTGCGCGTGATCGCGTGACAGCCTCCTTGAGTGACGTTGAATCTGCACGTGCGGCGTTCTACCCCGACATCAATCTTTCAGCCAATGCAGGCATCTCGCATTATCAATTCGGTAATTTGCTTGCCTTGACGCCGCTGCAAGCAGGGGTCACACCGGCGATCAGTCTGCCGCTGTTTGACTCGGGTCGCCTACGCGCAAGCTTAAACAGCAATCGCGCCGAAGTAGCTCTGGCGGTTGCCCAATATGACCAATCGATTCAAAACGCGGTCAATGAAATCAACGATGCCGCACTGCATGTGCAAGGCGCTGACCATGAAGCAGAGCCTCTGCAACATCAACTACAAGCCCGTGAGCATGAACTGGCAAACACCCAGCGTCTGATCAAAGCCGGTCTGCAAGATGGTCGCAATCTGATGGGCATCCAGCTCAGCAAAGCCAACTTACAAGATCAAGAGATCGCACGTCAGGGGCGTGCCTTGCAAGCCCATGTTGATCTCATTAAAGCTCTTGGTGGTGGCTTTCATGCCCCACAAGAAACCACACAAGCAGACGCAAAGGTCACTGACCAGCGCGCGCATAACTAATCAGCAGCCTGCACACTATTCTGGAGAACACCATGACTGAACAGAACACCACTCCCGAGGCAGCTGCAACTCCTGCGGCACCTGAAACAGCACCCGCCAACGGCAAACGCAAACCGGTACTCCTCATCATCGCTGCAGTCTTTATCACGATTGCGGTGCTGTATGCCCTGTATTACTTCCTGATCGTCCAGTTCCGCGAAGGCACCGACGATGCCTATGTGAATGGCAATCTGGTTTATGTGAACACCCAAGTCAGCGGGACCGTGGTGAGCCTCGGTGCAGATGACACTCAATCGGTCAAAGCGGGTCAGATGCTAGTCACGCTGGAAGGGGCTGATAGCTCGGTTGGTTTGGCCAATGCCCAAGCTAGCCTAGCGCAGACCGTCCGCCAAACCCGTCAACAATATCGCTCATCCGATGAAGCCAGCGCAGTGGTCGCCCAGCGCCAAACTGACCTGACCAAAGTCACCGACGACCTGAATCGTCGTACACAATTGGCAGGTACGGATGCCCTGACTGGCGAAGACCTCGCCCATGCCCGTGCCGCAGTTGCTACCGCTAAAGACGCCTTGATCGTCGCGCAAAAACAACTTGAGTCATCACAAGCTTCGGTTGAAGGCACGACCTTGCGTCAGCATCCTGCCGTGCTGCAAGCACGCGCCCAATTCGTACAAGCGTATTTGGCCTCACAACGTAATGTGATTCCGTCTCCGATTGAAGGCTATGTCGCACGCCGTGCCGTACAGATCGGTCAACGTGTCACCTCAGGCACCAACCTGATGGCAATTGTGCCGCTCAACGGTTTGTGGATTGATGCCAACCTGAAAGAAACCCAATTGCGTAATGTGCGTATCGGTCAGCCTGTCAAAGTCACCACGGATGTCTACGGCGGTCATGTGGAATACCACGGTAAAGTCGCAGGCATTGCCGCAGGTACCGGTGGTGCATTCTCACTGTTACCACCACAAAACGCGGCGGGGAACTGGATTAAAGTCGTGCAACGTGTGCCTGTACGGATTGCGCTTGATCCCAATGATCTTGTTAAACATCCACTGCGTATCGGCATGTCCACCATCGTGGATATCGACACCCATAATCGTGACGGCTCGGTATTGACTTCACTGCCGATTGCCAATGTCCCGATGACCACGCCAGTCTTTGATCAACAGTTGAAAGATGCCAATGCCAAAGCGGATGAAATCATCGCCCATGAAGCAGGCAGCAACTCATGAGTAGCGCGATAGCGGCTGCACGCCCACCTCAATATATGACAGGTCTTCCGCTGATCATTTTAACGATCGCGATTGCTCTGGCCACCTTTATGGAAGTTCTGGATACGGCGATTGCTAACGTCGCCGTACCGACCATTGCAGGGAATATGGGGGTCAGTTCCAACCAAGGTACTTGGGTCATTTCCTCTTATGGTCTGGCTGCCGCGATGGCGGTTCCGGTCACAGGCTGGATCGCCAAGCGCTTTGGTGAGGTTAAGGTCTTTGTTGTCTCCGTATTCTTGTTCACCATCGCCTCAGCCTTATGTGGTTTTGCGCAGAGTCTGCCGGAACTGGTGGCCTTTCGCTTCCTGCAAGGCCTGGTCTCAGGTCCGATGGTTCCCCTATCACAGACTCTGCTCCTCTCCAACTACCCGCCAGAGAAACGCGGCACCGCCATGACCATTTGGGTCATGACCGTTGTAGTGGCACCCATCTGTGGCCCCTTACTCGGCGGTTATATCACCGACAATCTCACGTGGCCGTGGATCTTCTATATCAATCTGCCAGTCGGGTTATTGGCTGGATTTGTGGTGTTTACTTTACTGCGTAAAAAAGACACCCCAACCGAGAAACTGCCAATTGATGTGGTCGGCGGCATATTATTGGTCTTGGGTGTCGGCAGTTTGCAACTGATGCTAGATAACGGCAATGATCTGGACTGGTTTAGCTCCAATGTAATCGTGGGACTCTGCATCACGGCGGTCGTCGCGCTGACTTTCTTTGTCGCATGGGAACTCACCGATGATCATCCACTGGTTGATCTCAGACTGCTGAAGAAGCATAACTTTCGCTTTGGCGTGATTGCCTTGTCACTCGGCTTTATGATGTTCTTTGCGCTCACCGTGTTGTTCCCACTCTGGTTACAGACCGTGATGAACTACAACCCCAGTTGGGCAGGGATCGCGACCGCTCCCGTCGGGATATTTGCGTTGATTTGCTCGCCGATTGTCGCCAAAGTGCTAATGCCGCGTCTGGATTTACGCCTGCTATCCAGCGTCTCTTTTGTCATTTTCGGCATCACCGCATTCTGGTTTTCGACGTTTAATACCGAGACGTCAATCAACGAAATGATCCCGCCGCGTTTGCTGCAAGGCGTTGCCGTGGCATTCTTCTTCGTACCCGTCAATACCATCATTCTGTCGGGGATCGCCCAAAACCAAATGGCGGCGGCTTCGGGATTGTCCAACTTCTTCCGCACGTTGTCAGGCAGTTTTGGTACGGCACTGGTGGTCATGATCCTCGATCATCGATCCAAAGGTCACCAGATCCAGTTGGCTGAGCACGTGAACCCCACCAATCAGGCGATGTTTGATTATACGGGTCAGTTGCAAGCACTCGGCATTCCTCAAGGGGCCAGCTATGCCCAAATCCAGAATGTAATCGTGCAGCAAAGCACGATGATGGCGACCAGCGAGATTTTCTGGCTGTGTTCGATCATCTTCATTGCCTTGATTGGGGTGATTTGGTTGACCAAGCCCCCGTTCTTGGCTGGTGGTGCGGGTGGCGGTCACTAACGGTGATCTGATCTTAAAAAAATCAGTTGCATCAATACAAGACGGGTATCATCAATCGATGATACCCGTTTTTTTGACTGAAGCTTATTAATAAGATATTGATATTATTATAATTTTATAACATGTATTGCATAGTAAGGGCAATCACAGTGATTTTCCCTTACATAAAGCTCTCAAGCTATTATCTGCTTAACCACGAAGTGGATTCGGCTCGGATGCGTTGTTGGGCATCAATCAGCTAAGCGTTCAGGGATTGCCTTGAGCTTGTATACTTCATGGAAAAATAGGTCGGCTCGGTGTTGGTCAGAACAGAAATTGGTGACCTCTTTGATTTTTCCGTGCTCAAAACGAAATACTAGACACCAAGTTAAATCAAGGCCACTGCCAGCGGTACTCCAGCCTCGGTGGTGGTCTACGACATAATCTCCTTGCTCGGCAATGACCAATGGTTGGGCTTGAAATCCTGCTTTGCCCAACTGATCAAAGAAAGCTAATACCTCTTTAATGCCGTGCTTTTCACCCGCAAGAGGGTGATGACCAGGAATGCGCCAAATAATATCCTCGGCCATAACATCGCTGACCGCAGCGACGTTATTACTCGCATAAGCTTCGAACAAAGCACCAATTTTTTGAAGATTTGACACGAGAATCCTCCTGTGTGAGTGATGTGACGCCTAACTATTCATATCGGGCATAGGGTGACACTAAAGACTCAAATTTCTCAACGTAAGAGACTAATTTTATTAGAGGTGTTTAAAAGTCACTAATTTAATTCGATTAAAAACTATCACTGGACAAAAAGACTGTCAATGGCGGTTAAATGGAAGTTCATATACCAAAACAACTTTACCTAGTCAGTCTTTGCTCTTAACAGGTAAAGTATGCGTTGACACTGAGGCATACTCTAATTTCAATCAAATCAGAACCGCTTAAAATGAAACGGATATCATCAATCGATGCTATCCGTCTTTTTGCTTGGAGAATCTATAGTATTTAATCGACTCAGAGACTAATCATCTTTACGACGATGAAGCTCAGTATCATGCAAAAACTTGGTATAAATATCTCGAGGCGGAGCGATGGAAAGTTGCGCCAAAATACGTCCTACGGCACCCCGATGGTAGCCGCCATGCGTCACGATATGCGCCAGCATTTCCTCCCGCGTCATGTGTCCAAGATCGCCATCCACAAATGAAAATCGAATCGATTCACTCAAGCTTTCTGGAGAGATCTTGTCTACATACGCAATATACCAACCATCTGTTTCTGTGACAGCTTGATGGAGGTCTTCTAAAGTAGGCGTCTCTGGTGTATTAGTCGCAGTGTATGCATGGGTTGTTTGCTGTAAGTTTGCAACAAAGATGCGGTCAACCACATAGATATGATTCAAAATACGAATTGCCGAATGTAGCTCATCCTGATATTGAATAGGATCTAATACTTTTAGCGCGGCAAATAGCTCGGCATTTGCCCATGCTTTATAACGAAACAGAGATTGAATTAATGCAGACATGGGGTGAACCTATCAAATGACGTTTTTACAGATATATTGGAAAAAATCTCATCAACTCTTTCCTACTAGCCTACCTATTCTACTGATGCACACTCAATCCGAGATAGCCCTGTGCGAACTCATGCCAGCCCGCCCTTAATTCCCTGATCAATGGCCTGCTCTACTTTCTTCGCATCCGCCCCAAGCCCGACAAAGAAACGCTTTAATAATGGTTCAAGAACCTTAGGGATACTGCTACTCGCTTCAAAATATCCTGACAACTCCAGCAGCACGTAACCATGCGCTACCACCCACCACTCATTAGCAAGATGAAACGCATTACCCGGCTGTATGCTTCCTTCATCAATCAGTCGTTGAATCGCGCCCACGATCAGCTCAAGGGTGTATTTGCCTGTGTTTAAGGTTTCGGGTTTGACAGGCCGAAACTCTCCCAGTGCGATGGTACCAAACATGATCTTATACAGCGCAGGATGTTGTCTTGCATGCTGTAAATACGCTGCGGTCAAACACACCATATGCGTCAGTGCATCATCAGCGCCCTCAGCCTGCGTCATCTCCGCCTCAAGCAAACTAAAGCCAGAGAGCACCAGTTCATTCACCAGATTCTCGATTGATCCAAAGCGGGTATAGACCGACATGGTGGTCGTTCCGGCGGCGGCAGAAATCTTGCGCGTGGTTAAACTGCTTATGCCTTGTTCCGCAAGAAGCTGAGCGGCGGCATCGAGCAGTCTGTTTTTCATGGTGAGATCGGATTGAGTGATCGTCATACATCCTCTAAACAATATAACAACCGTTATAACATGTGTTATTATGACACAAATTGATCACGGTGACTGAAGATGAATCTCATACTTAAACGCCAAATTTCGACGTTCTTCTGGATATTGATCGCATTGATCAGCCTATTATACGGCCCAATGGCGATTGAATATTTTGCGCACTTCTTCACCCCGAATGCGCCCAAACTATGGCTGCATGTTTTTACATGGTTCGCGGGAGAGAAACATACCCAAGGCGCAGGTTCCGTTGAAGTCGTACAGCATACGGTGTATACGCACTCTCGCGTGTCCATGCTATTTCATACCGTAGCCGGCGGTACCGCTATTCTACTGGCATCGCTACAGTTTTATACGCCTTTTCGGAAAAAGTATCCGCACATCCACCGTACCATCGGTAAAGTCTTCATGACTATTGTGGTCATCTCCATGATCGGTAGCATCTCTTTTCTGATTGCGACAGGTCCAAAAGAGTCATTCAATGGCCTGCCCTTCTACCTACAACTGTGGATACTGGCTCTCGGCACGCTCACTTCTGCAATTCTGGGCGTGATTGCGATCATCAAGGGCCAACTCAAGATGCACCAAGCCGCCATGATCTTTTGTTTTGCCTTGCTCTTGTCTGCACCAGTGCTTCGAATTGAGTGGTTGTTTATCGGTGGATTACTCAATGTGACCCATCAGACCTCTAACTTTTTTAGCTCTTTGATCTTTGGTTATCTGGTCGTTCCTTGTGCCATTGCGGCAACCCGACTCACTGATTTTAGAAAATCCTCCGCTAGTTCACGCTTAACCTTCACAGCGGTGGATAAAGGATTGATAGGACTGGGCATCCTTGCCACATTAGCCATCGCGGCAAAATACAGGATGCAAATTGGAGAGCTGACCAATGTCACGATCTGTGTGATTATTTTGGCGGTAATGACGCTTGCGGCATATGGACTTGCATGGCGTGCATCAGTTCGCGCCCATAATGAAGTTGCCATCAAAGAGTGGCGGATTCATCTTTTGGCCTATTTCATTTCTCCCATTGTTTTCATCGTCTTTTGGCAAATCCTGTGTCAATTCACCACTGTGTATGAAGCCTTTGAAGCAACCAGCTTTACTGCACCGCCAATCGCCTTCGCGATCGGATATCTGTTTATGGCGATTTCGCGTTATGTGAAGCGTGCTCCGCTAGCTTAATGAGTAACATAGCCTTTACCTAAGCACGATCCAATGTCTAGGCATTACTTTTATAAAAAAAACTAAATATTATCTAATGCAAATAGATAAATGGACTATTTGCATTAATATCCATTCCAGTTTTGTCCCCTATGGTGTATTTATTGCCTATAGAATGCAGGTAATGACTGCCCACTAAACCGTGTCATTTTCTGCATCCACCATCAAGATCAGCCCACTGGAACCATAGTGATGAAAACGTGGACTCTCTCACGCCGATCCTTCGCTCGCGCCAGTATCGCTGCGCTTGCTGGACTCACCTTGCCACGTCTAACTTTTGGCGAACCTGCGCATGATGTGTCTAACGAAGAGGACTTTGATGAACTATGGAGCACACTCAAGGAACGCTACTGCTTCTTTGAGGACAAACATACCGATTGGGAGAAAGTTCGCACGCTTTACCGCCCCTTAGCCATCGCCGCTGAAACCGACGATGCCTACATGGCCGTATTAGGACAAGTCTTAAACGAACTCTACGATGCCCATACCCAACTGTCGAATGCCCCCGATGGCACACAGCGCGGACCCTTTTATGACCTGCTGGTTGAGCGGTTGGATGCTGGCACTCAAGGTGCTGTTCGCATCAAAGCGATCCGTGATGGGTCCGCAGCCGTTGATGCCGGATTGATGATTGGTGACTTGATCACGGAAATCGATGGGCAACCCACTGAGCATGTTGTCCAAGCGCTCATGCCCAAATGCCTATCGACTCCTGATCAAGCGGCAGATACTTACATCATCAATGTCGCCGTCTCGGGGCGGCGTGGGCAAGCCCGACGTTTTACCGTTGTTTCACGCCATCATCATCCGCGTGAAGTCCAACTCCCTTTTAAGAAATGGGTAGAATTACCGAATATCGAAAGCAAACGACTGGAAAATGATATTGGCTATATCGTCATACGTAGTTTTGCGGATAATGCCGTTTTGGATACATTTGATCAGGCTTTAAGTGATTTTCGTGATACCCGTGGTTTGATCATTGACGTGCGCAATAACGGTGGGGGTGATACAGCCATCGCTAAACCCATCATGGGTCGCTTTATCAGTCAGCCACGACCCTACGCCCTCATGCGTCGACGCGAAGGCGAAGGACTCAGTGATCCGTGGACAGAAATATTGGAGCCGCGCGGCCCCTTCACCTATACCCAACCTGTAGTCGTGCTGACCAGTCACTGGAGCGCCAGTATGGCAGAGGGCTTTCCAATGGGGATGCGCGGGATTGGACGAGCAACGATAGTCGGCACCCCAATGATGGGACTTGGCGCTGCCGTCTTCCCGATTCGCCTTGATCGTACAGGCATTCAAGCTCAGTACTCGGGCGAGCCTGTCTACGATACCCAAGATCGCCCACGCTGGCAGATGCGTCCAGATGTGGAAGTAGCGTATGGCGGTGATATTTTGGCGGCGGGGATTAGAACGCTGAAGAAGAAGACTCTCTGACTCGCTTAATATCACGTAACGGCGGTTCGCCAAACAACCGAGTGTATTCGCGGCTAAATTGCGAGGCGCTTTCATAGCCGACACGGATCGCCGCGCTACTGGCATCCACATCTTCATTCAACATCAGTTGGCGTGCATCCTGCAAACGCAAGTGCTTCACGTATTGCAAGGGGCTCATCCCAGTGACAGCCCGAAAGTGCTGTCTAAACGTGGATGGGCTCATATAAGCTTTCGCCGCTAAATCATCCATCGTAATATGGGTGGTAAAGTGCAGCTTCAACCACGCTATCACCTTAGCAATCTGCTGACTTGGTGCGCCCGCCGTCACCAGATGGCGCAATGTCGGTCCATGCTCTCCACTCAACAGTTGCACCACGATCTCTTGCTCAATCAGCGGAGCCAGTGAGGGAACCAAATACGGTTCATCGAGGAGACGAACCAATCGCGTCAACGCATCCAGTAGCCCCTGATCCATACTCACCACCGACATTGCCCGCACCGCAGATGCCTTTAGTGGTGGCAAAAAATTCATCACGGAAGCCACTTGGGCAATGATAGCTGCATCAAGTTCCAGCCGCATACCCAAATATGGCTCGCGAGCATTGGCTTGCGTCACATAGGATGCAACAGGCAAATCAATCGACGTGACCATCGACTGTTCAGGGCCATAATCAAAAATCTCATCCCCCAGCGTTACCCGCTTTCTACCTTGCAACGTGATCCCCAAGCCCAATCCATAAATGCACGGGATAGGATCGGAGGCAGCACTACGACGGTAGACCATCAGCATTGGAATCGACGTGCAGTAGTCTCCATCGCTTTGGGCAATTTCTTCAACCAACTGAATCAACGTACTATGCTGCATGATTTTCTCTTCTCTGCATATTTCATGGCTATTGAGCCAATGCCTATCTCTAATCCTAGTCTATCACCAACCGTCGACAGGTATTGCAAGGGCTGCTGATAACTCATCAGTTTAGGCAATAACCTGATCAAATCAGACAAACGAATAAATCGACTCTGCACCCACAATAACCATCAGCAAGCAGCATCCCTGATATCTGTGATTACCCATTTTTTTGAGGAATAATGATGAAAAACGTTCTGATTATTAACGCGCACCAATTTTATGAAGGCATTTCTTCAGGCAGCCTGAACCAGACATTGGTAGAGACCATCAAAGCAGACATGGAGCAACGCGGTCACACCGTGCAGCTTACTGATATTGAACAAGGTTACGATATCGAAGCAGAGGTGCAAAAACACGTCTGGGCAGATCTCATCATTCTGCAATCCCCTGTGTACTGGTTTGGGACTCCGTGGATCTACAAGAAATATGTCGATGAAGTCTTCACCGCAGGTCTCACTGATCAGCGCTTGCTGGTCGATGATGGCCGCACCCGCGAAGATCCAAGCAAACAGTACGGCACAGGAGGAAAAATGCAGGGGAAACAATACATGTTGTCTCTGACATGGAATGCCCCTGAAGAAGCCTTTGGCAATGATCAGCAAGTTTTGTTTGCCGGTAAGACAGTGGATGATGTGTTTGTCAGTAATAGCGCCAACTACAAGTTTTGCGGTGCTGAAGTTCTACCGTCCTTTTCTAGCTTTAATGTCATCAAACAGGCCGATGTTCAGGGTGATCTTGCAAAGCTACGCGAACACCTTGCAGCAGTCCTCTAATCTCACCCTACCAACGCTATCTAGTCATTTGGGCAGAATGTAATGGTTGCAACTGGATTTTGAGTATCAGATGCACGTTTATAAGCGCCATCTTGATGTGATCTGAATTCAAGCGATCCGTTAAGCCTGCGAAGAAACCGAGACCAACTTTCCAAACTCATTATAAGTCAGCACCTTGCCCATATGACTGACCCGAACCGCCTGTGCGGTATAGTCTACCAGACCGCCAAAGGCATTGATCGTTGCGGTCAGTTGACCATTCTCATTATGAATATGAAGCATTCTGCTGACTTGAGTCACACTAACAATAGACATACTTAATGATAAACCAAATATAAGATGTTAAATTTAAAGTGTTATTTTTAAAAATTTATAAAACAACACGCCGACCCATCTTTAATTCAGATTATTTTTTATTGTTAACAACTTATTATTACATCAATATAACAACGTTATAACTTCATTTCAATCCTTCCCCTATTATTCTTTTTTACAAAGTCAGTTCATTTGATAGATAATAAAAAAAAGGTGGAGGGTGAAGAATGAATGTCATCTCGAGAAAAAGAAAACCGCATGGATAGCAATACTATCGATCTGAGAAATAAGCTGATCATGACTGCACGTCTGGTGGTGCGGGAATCAGGTATGGTCGCCTTTAACCTGCGTATGATTGCTGAACGCGCTGAGACATCCACTCAAGCGATTTATACCTTATTTGGCGGTAAAGCAGGGCTGATTCTCGCGCTATATCAGCACTTTGTGGTGGAGCTTGAGCAACGCCTGCTGTTATTGGTCCCGCACTCCACCCCCATCCAACTGATTTATCAAACTGCACAAATTTACCGTGAGCAGGCACTTTCAGATTCAGAACTCTATCTATCCGCCACCACACCCATTGCAACTGAAGCCGATGTACTGGGAATGTTATACAACTCAAAAGTCTTCGCTTTGTTTACCAGCTTTATTGAACAGGCTACCGCCGAAAAATTACTCCTACCGACTGAAGACCCCAAAGCGATCGCAAAAATCTTATGGTCAACAGTCCATGGTGCAGTCCTCTTCGAACTCTGTACCCGCGAGCCTCATGCTCGAACCAATATGGTTAATGAGTTATTGCCCATATTGCTGCGTGGACTCGGTACATTCGCGTAGATACACCGAGCGTTAGTCACATCTAATTCGCCATCTGCTGTTCCAACTCCCTCAAGAACGCATCCAGACCCTCTGCCGTCATGTCCGCCATATGTGGAATTCGGAACGTCTTGTATTGATACTTTTGGATCAACTCCTGATTTAGACCTGCGTAGCCGACATCCATCAGATAGCCTTGCTCACGCATACGCTGCTTAAGACCCGCTAGATCAAAGTCCGCAGGCACACGAATGGCACTGACTGAAGGGCTGGCATCCGCCAAAGCAGGATAGAGCGATAAGCCCTGCTGCGTGATCCACGCCAACACCTGCGCCTGAAGCTGCTGATGGCGCGCAAAACGGTTTTCTATGCCTTCAATCTGGGTAATATAATCAAGCTGAGCATCCAGTTGATTCCACAAACTGCAATTCGGCGTGGTTAATACTTCATGCTTGCCAGCGGCAGTCAGATAGCGTTTTAAGTCCGTGGTATAGCCACGATTAGGCACCTGTTCAATCACTTGCCTGGCCACATCTTTACGTAGAAAGACAATGCTTAAACCCGCAGGCAGCCCCAAACACTTTTGCGTTGCGGTGATGTACGCCAAAGGTTTAGTTTGAGACAGATTGACCGGCGCACCAGCAAACAGACTCACGCCATCCACAATCACCTGCTTCCCCTGCTGTGCTGCCCATGCACAAATTACAGCCAGATCATTGGTCACGCCTGTCGAGCTCTCATTATGGGTAAAGACCAAAATCTCAGCACGTGCAACCTGCTCATCTTGTGCAAGCGTCGTCAGATCAATCGCCGTGCCAGCTTCAAACTGCACAAGTCCATGATTGGCTTTATCACAGCCCTGCGCGATCTTGGCGAACAGCTCACCAAACGCACCGACTGTCAGGAATGTACTACTGCCATCATCACGGATTAGAGAGCGAACGCAAGCCTCCATGGCGTTGGTGCCACTGCCATTAATCAGCAGACAGTCATATTCATCGCGGGTAGTTCCAGCAATGGTCAACAAGCGCTGAGAGATACGCTGATACAGTTCATGCGCAGCACTATCGCGATGTCCAAAGGCCGCATGTAGCTCAGGTCGTTTTAGCGCATCCCGCAGATTGACCGGTCCGGGGATCGCAATGGTTAAAGAGGTCATGAATGAATACACCTATACAAAATATGGAAAAAGTTAGTGCTCAACGTTTCGATGAACTATTCACGTAAAGCGTGAACGCGATACCAATAGTGATAACGCTGCTGGAAGCCTTGCATCTGGGCTAAGTGAATAGACGTGTGATCATGAGCCGCTATGTGCAAATCTGATGCTTGCGCACTTAGTCGTATTTCCCGAGTCATCACCACCATTTCACCTTCACGACCATAACCGCGCTGAGCCAGCCTTTCATCCGTAGCCGAATATGCGTGAAGTGAGATCAGCAGAAATAACGGATGAATATTTCGATTTAGGTGGAACGTCTCCAAGGCATCAATCTCGGCATGAGATAGATTCTTCTGGATCGTAATGGCGTGATCTTCCGCCAATATCGGCCATGTGCTGAATACCGTATGTTTAAGCTCAATCATCATGCTCACCTATCTTCGGTATCGGTGGTTTGAAGAAAGTATGCAATCCCCCGTTAACAGCGCACATCCCACCGACTTCAAACATGGTGGCATGTAGGGCACGACTAGAATTGGTCAGCGTGGAGATCAAGCGGCGGTTTGCGTTACGTTCAGTTTTCATCATTTTTCTCGCATAAAAAAAAGACCACGATTTAAGTCGTGGTCTTTGTGAAAATATTTTGCTGGGTTTGGTTAAGGCTTTAAACACTATCCTAAACATTCAGCCAAATTTTGACACGCAGACCACCGTTCCCCATGATTTCCCATGGAGACGGAGGCGCAAAATCGGACGTTGAATAGGTATGTGTTCATGCTTTGATCGTATGGTCAAAGATACTGCGCTGTCAACCGCCTTTAGTGGATTAATTCTAAATAAAAAAGATATTTTATAAGGTGGTTAAAATAACCCGTGCTCAGGAAACTGGGCATCTAGAAGTCATTCATCGAAGCCTAACTGAAGATCACATCTTGACCATTTAATCGTTTGGTCTGCTAAGATAAGTCACTGCATCACATCGTGATCTGCAAAACAAAATATGCAGAAAACGAACGATGCTGATGCTTATTTTCCCTGATCACGCCTCGGATCATGCGATGCATAAAGACTTCTCCAGCGGTGCAGGCTTTGCCCTGATCGCAGCGCTCTCTTGGGGGCTCACAGGCGTTTTTGTACGCTTATCGGGTCATCACACTGCATTAGAGGTCACCGCAGGACGCTTGCTGATCGGGCTAATCTTTGTCATCCCCCTGCTACTGATCATTCGCTCACGGATCAACTTTAAACTGAGCCCAACCATCTGGATCTTAGGCGTTTTGCAGGGTCTTTATTTTTTGACCGCGGTTATCGCCTTTCAGTTTGCCCCAATCGCCATCGTCGCCTTACTCATTAGTACGTCCCCTGTTTACGTCCTGATATGCCGCGCAATTCTAGGAGAACAAATCAATGGACGTGAAGCCTTGGGGGCGGCATGTGCCATCATCGGGGTCATTATCATCTGTATGACGGGCGTTCATCTCGTCACAAGCCAAATCACCCGCCCTTGGATTGGTTATATTTTTGGGTCACTGGCAGCATTATCCACAGCACTTTCTGCCGTCATCATTCATAAACAGCAGATTAGAGATCAGAGTCTGCCTTTAAAAATCGCGATGGTCTGTTTGGGATTTGGGGGAATCATTGCCGCAGGTATTGGGCTTATGTCTGGTCAGATCAGTTTACCCTTACACTGGTCTTTTCCAGAACTGCTTGCTATGTTCGCTCTCGCGTTGATCTCTACTGTATTGGCAACGCTATGTTATAGCGCAGCATCCCAAAGACTACCGCCTCTGCTCAACGTCACGATCATGCTATCAACGCCTATATTGGCCACGCTCTTTGCCTATATCTTTTTGGGAGAGCAACTGTCGTGGTCACTCGTTCCCAGTTGTGCTTTGATCTTGATCGGTGTAAGGATCATCGCATCTGCTAAGGTAACCCAAGGATTACAAAAACAGCTCAGCGAACAGGTCGATCAGGCTAGATGACTTTAGGGTGATATCCCGTCAATGTAGTTTGACCTTATCTTATAATTAATCACTTTTGTCGAACAATCCTTGCAAATGAACACCAGATCACAGATGATAGGCTGTCATCCTAGGCACCGCTCAACAAAAAAATCACGGTAGCCAAAGAGACCAACAACAAAAGCATCGCACTGATTGAAATCCCAATTTGACGGAAGGTCATGTGGTTTCACTCAGTGATACTCCACTCAATATCGCTGGGATCAAGCCATATAGAGCATGGGTAAAAGAGTTAAAACAAAAAAGTAAGGCCGCAACAACAAAAAAGCCGTACGGCAAAAAAATGCTGTGCAGCACCAAAACAATAAAGGACGATAATGATGGACGTAATAAAAGCAACGAGGAAACTCGTCTGTGTTTTGATGCCACTGTTTGCCGGGGCATTATGGGGGAATGTGGCGATCGCACTCACACCATTGACTGAACAAGCCATGCGTGATGAAACGGGGCAAGCCGCCTACTACACCAACTATATTGCCCCCTCCGGCTCAGGAACGGGCGCGACCACCTCCGACTTTGGCTTCTTCACGCTTGGACTCCAAGGCGAACTTGCGCTCAATACCAACATCCAGCATCTACAATTAGGCTGTGGTGGGGTGAATGGGCCAGGTTGTGACATCGATATCAATAATCTGAGCTTGAGTGGTAATCCAGGTAGTAACGGTTGCCCTGCAGGAGCCAGCCCCGCCAGTTGTGATGCGGTATTGACCAACCCATTCTTGCGTTTGGCGATTAAGAATCCCACCAGTCTATCAACACGGCAGATCGCAGGTGTTCAGTTTGGTGCTCAAAATGCCACGGGTCTGCTCCAGTCGGGTGATAATACGACAACAGCTAACGGGATCAACACCCTGTCCGGA
Organism: Aquirhabdus parva; assembly: GCF_003351745.1. NCBI lineage: Bacteria > Pseudomonadati > Pseudomonadota > Gammaproteobacteria > Moraxellales > Moraxellaceae > Aquirhabdus > Aquirhabdus parva. The sequence goes on from NZ_CP031222.1 coordinate 3,356,513, forward strand.
TATGTCCATGTTCAGTCTACCAGTGCAGCGAATACCTTGACGGGTACGATCAGTACGGCACCAGCAATATTCCCAGTCTACAATCCGGGAAGCGGACCTGCCAACTACACCATCAATGGACAGTTGACCGCTTTGGGTGGATTAGGGGCAACCGCCAACTTCACGCTGACCTCAGGCACGATCACCATTCCAGGATTCTCGGGGATCACCTTCAGTGTCCCTGCCCCAACCGTCAATGGATCACGCGTGACCGCCATTACCGTCAATCCTTCCGCCACACTGCCCAACGTGATTCTGGGCTATAACCCCGATAACAACGATTGCGGCGGGCTGGGCATTGGCGCGTGTAATCAGTATGGCACACCGACCTATAACTCAAACTACAGTGCTGCTGGTTCATCGGGCACTTATCCCAATAATGGCACTGTGGGTACGCAGGGGGGGCCTGTGGTCGCACAATCCACATCCTGCTTTGGTTTAGGCTGTCTGATCCTGCCTAATGGTGGTGTTGGTGATAATTTTAATGTACACATGTATGCCGCTATTCAGAATATTTCAGCTCAGGTGGCTTTTGTGCAACCGTTGGGCTTCGTCCACTCACTGCCGGTCAACTCACCGATCTCATTGAGTTTACAGCAACAAAGTATCCTCTGGCCCGGATCACCCAGTGATAACGTTGCCCAAAAAGGCTGGTGGCTTGGCGTGAATAACCCCGTCTATCTCGGTGATTTGAAGCCCAGCGCTCCGATCAACCTGTGCGCGGACCCAACCAGTGCGACAACCTGCGTTTTCCCGCAATTCGCGCAGCAATTCAATAACTATCTGGCAGGTCATGCGATTAATTCAAACGACCTTTTTGGCCTACTCTCTGGTGCCAACAACCCTAACTCATCAATCGGTGCACAAGTGGGTACGGTGGGCTTAACTCCTATCGCCATCACCTTAAACGGTGTGCAATTGAGTAGCCAAAATACCATTCCCAACTGCTATGGCAGTCTGAAGTTCTGCTGACCCCCCCATCGTGAGCGCGTGATCAGCACCGCTCACGATGGCGTCATCCTCATTTATATTCAGCTTTATTACGATCACTGCTCCACCACATGACCCGCCACGATATGCAGCGGCATGGTGATTTGCATCGTCCCTTTCGGCACAAAACGTTGCGCTGCATCTGCACACAGTTTTTGCAGTCCAGACGCCACAGTTTCATTTTTAAGTGCATGTTTATACGCTGACCATGTCTGCATATATTTAATCAATTGCGCAATCGTCCACACTGTCTGAATGGCTAATCGCGGTGGTGTAATTCGTTTAAATGGAAAAGCGATACCCTCATCATGAAAACCATCCCACAAGATTCGGTTGTTCATCGCCCAGTATGGCTCAATCAATCGGCGGAAGGGTTGCACGAACCCCGTATCCACCTCAGGATCACAGGTAAACCAAGCATAACCCCACGCACAAAACAGCGCATTCGGCTTGGCTACCCGGAGCACCTCAGGCCAGAACCGCGTATAGTCAAACCAGTGCAATGCCTGAGCAACGGTCACCAGATCAAAGGTTTGATCTAAGAATGAGGTCTGTTCTGCGGGCTGTATGGAATAGTGAATGTTTGCCTGTTGCATTCCCTCTCCGACCTGCTCCGCACTGATATCGGTGGCTTCGACCCGTGCAAAATGCGCCGCCAGATCGATCGCCGCCTGACCACTTCCGGTGGCGCAATCCCACACCGCATCGCGCCCAGATGTATGCGCCAGCATCCAGTTGTAAAGATCACGGGGATATCGCGGGCGCGCTTGCGCATAGACATGGGACGCTTGAGAAAATGGGTTGGACTCTTGAACGGGCATACGAACTCCATCAAGTTGATCATTCGATCAAGACCTTTAGAGTGCCATATGCAGGGCGTTATTGCACCTCTCTTTCGATCATGCTCAATTTTCTGCAAATCAACCGACTAATCGCACCCGTTCTGCGCCTTGGTATTGTTCTTCGCTTACGGACTCAGACCATTCCACGGTCTTACCAATCCATTGCTCTTGGATCTCGATATGGGTCAGCGAACTGGTCATGGTGGCGCCATGCCAGTGTTTCTCACCGGGCTCAATCCAGACCACATCACCTGCCGTAATCTCCTCAATCGGACCACCCCAGCGCTGTACCCAGCCACTGCCTGCCGTCACAATCAAACTCTGACCCAGTGGATGGCTATGCCATGCGGTACGTGCACCTGCCTCAAATGTGACACTGGCGCTCACTGCACGTGCTGGACCATTGGCCTTAAACAGCGGATCAACCCGAACCACACCAGTAAAATTTTTAGTTGCCCCTTGTATTGAGGGCTGTGCACCACTTCTTTGAATATTCATGCTGATAACCTTTGAATAAAAATGTCAAAACGGCTTAAAGCGCAATCTATGCGCTCATTAGAGTGATCTATAAGATGTGTACGAGATTTGATTTTAAGAACCGCAGAACTGGGTTCTTGGATGGTCAAAAATTTATCAGATGAAGCACCTGCCGACTAGATGCGATAATCTGCATGAACTTATGAATTTTACTCATGAATAAGATTGACGCCAAACCCCTGCATCAGAGAAGATTAGACTTCAATTTCTTATCAAGCTAACAAAGGATTGCACCATGGCACGTGAAAATTTTAACGACCTGCAAGCCTTTGTGATCGTCGCCCGAGAAGGTAGTTTCACCCGCGCCGCTGCACAGCTCGGTGTCTCCCAATCGGCACTGAGCCATACCATACGCGCACTTGAAACCCGTCTAGGTCTCAGACTCCTGACCCGCACGACTCGCAGCGTCGCCCCCACCGATGCCGGAGATCGTCTGCTCTCAACCTTGACACCGCGCTTTGAAGAAATCGAAGCCGAACTGGCTGCACTGACTGAGCTTCGGGAAAGACCTGCGGGGAGCATACGCATTACAACGGCTGAACATGCTGCCCATGATGTCATCTGGCCCAAGCTCGCTAAATTTTTACCCAATTACCCAGACATCAAAGTCGAAATCAATATCGACAACCAACTGACCGATATCGTTGCCGAGCGCTATGACGCAGGGGTGCGCTTTGGCGATCAAGTGGCCAAAGATATGGTCGCTGCGCGTATTGGTCCAGATATGAAATTTGCGCTGGTCGGAACACCTTGCTATTTTGCCCAATACCCTGTGCCACAGACGCCTCAGGATCTGGCTGAACATAACTGCATTAACATCCGTTTGCCAACCTATGGCGGGCTGTATGCGTGGGAATTTGAAAAGGACGGACATGCGCTTAAAGTTCGCGTTGAAGGGCAACTGATCTTTAATAGTGCGGAGATGATTATGAAGGCGAGCCTTGCAGGCTTAGGATTGGCCTATCTTCCTGAACAAATGCTCGCCGATGATATTGCGGCAGGACGATTGGTCAAAGTGCTTGAAGACTGGTATCCCACCTTTCCGGGCTACCATTTGTATTACCCCAGCCGGCGCCAGTCTTCGCCTGCATTCAACTTGTTTGTCGAGGCAATGCGCTATCGTGGATAGCGCATGACCCGATCAATTGATCCTTAAAAACGATAGGTCACACCCGCGCCAAGCACCCAAGGATTGATCGTGAGATCACCGATCTTGTTGCCATCCAGTTTGACCTTGCTGACGATATCGATATAGCGAATATCAACCGCAATACCAAAGGGTGATTTCGGGATACGATATTCTGCTCCGATCAAGCCCGCCATTCCCAAGCTATTGATGGCATTGAGCTTACTGCCTACAACAGGTCCTTCCGTTTTCTCATCCCAGAACATCGTGTAATTCACCCCGAGTCCAAAATAAGGCTGAATACCCTGAATCGCGGGAAAGCGATACTTCAATGACAAAGTCGGTGGCAGCTCTTTGAGCTTAACGACGCGTATACCGTTCAACGTGACGTTGTGACCAAGTGGCGCGGCCAGCAGTAATTCTGCCGAGAGCGCAGGATTGAATGCGTACTCCACACTGGGTGTGAATTGCACATCATTCGACGAAGACGCTTGCATCCCTGCCAAGGTGCCGCCGTCCCGTTTTGGCACCACGTCGGAAACACCGAGTTTCACCAACCACGGTGACTCCGCATAACTGGTGGACGCACAGCATAATGCACAAGCAATAAGTAGGATTTTTTTCATGATCATGACCCCTTTGTTAATGCCCTGATCCATTCAGGGACTTTGCGTTGCAAAAAAAAGTCAAAGGAACCCACACAGCGTCCAAAGACGCTATGAAATAAATGACAGTTAGATTAGGAAACTAAAAAGTGAATCGATGCTTTAGATCCGCTCAATCCTCTAGTGCAGCATCAGATAGAGCGTGATCAGCAGCCCCAGCACGCACGACGCCGTGGAAAACAGCCAGCGCAAAATCCGCGTCCGTGGAATGAATCCCACCCCTCGAATAAAGCCCGCACTCATCGCCCAAAACAAGGCACTGGCTGCCGCATGGTCAGCGTGGCCTTGGCCGTCGACCAAAAACCGAGGGAAGATCGTGACCGCAATACAAATGGTCCACGCGATCAAGAGCGGAAACAAAGCGATCTTGGACGATGCATAAACATCGGGCTGATCGGATGGTTGCTCAAAATGGACGACGTTTTCGATTGACATCACGATGCTCCTTATTGGTCTGGGGAAGGATCTTGCGGGAGACGATCTTTTTCATGCTCACCCCACATGCCATTCAAGATAGCGAGGAAGATGGCAAAACTGACACCGAGAACCCAAGTGAAATACCACATGACGTGCTCCTTTTTTCTAGTAAGTACTGTGATTGTTTTCACGGATATACGCCGCAGTGACTTTGCCGCGCATCACGGCATAGGCCCAACTGGTATAGATTAAAATGATAGGGACAAAGATCAGTGCCACGACCAGCATAATGAACAACGTCAGGTGGCTCGATGTTGCATCCCACACCGTCAGGCTTGAACGGGGATCGCTGGATGACGGCATGATGAATGGAAACATCGATACCCCAGCAGTGCCAATCACCCCCGCAATGCCGACAGCAGATAAGATAAAGGCCCATAAAGTCTTGCCGCTGCGCGCAAACACGACCGCGGCGATAACCCCGACATAACCAAGTAAGGGCAACGCCATAAACAACGGCCAGCGACTATAGTTCTGTAGCCATGCCCCTGGTGCACTGACCACGGTCTTCGCCAGAGGATCTGAGAATCCAGCAGGATCAATCGCCGAGGTAATTTGATAGCCAGATATCCCAAACGCCAGCCAAATCCCTGCAAGGCTGAACAGCACGACAAAAAGTAGACCGAGCACACTGACCCAAATCCGTGCACGGCGCTGGATCTCACCTTCGGTGCGGTGCATCAGATAAACACCGCCATGCAGCGTGATCATGCATGTGGAGACCAGACCACACAGCAGGGCAAATGGATTGAGCAACCCCCAGAACGATCCGGTATAAGTGGATACCAAATCATGATCAAAGTGAAATGGCACGCCGATCAGTAAATTGCCAAAAGCCACCCCAAAGATCAGCGGTGGGACAAAGCTACCGACAAAGATCAACCAATCCCATACCCCACGCCATAAGTGGTGCTCAATCTTGCTGCGATAGTCAAAACCGACGGGGCGGAAGAACAGTGCCCACAACACAATCATCATGGCCCAGTAGAATCCTGAGAATGCGGTCGCATAGACGAAAGGCCACGCCGCAAAGATCGCCCCGCCCGCCGTAATAAACCAGACTTGATTGCCATCCCAGTGCGGTGCAATGGTATTGATGGCAACCCGACGCTCCACATCACTTTTTGCGACAAAAGGCAATAACGTACCGACACCCATATCATGGCCATCCATGATGGCAAAACCGATGAGCAGGATGCCGACCAGCAGCCACCAGATCACACGCAAAGTGGGGTAATCAATGAGATCAATAATCATGGCCGACTCCTTAATGGTTAATTGCAGCGGCGTGATGAACTGCTTCACGCTGATAACGACCCGTACCGAGACTGCCCGGGCCTTGGCGTGCGAACTTGATCATCAAATACACCTCCGCAATCAGCAGCAGCGTGTAGAAGCCGATAAAACCGGACAATGACCCATAGACGCTGTGCACTGAAATTGTCGAGACCGAGAGATGGGTCGGCAGGACACCATAGATGGTCCATGGTTGACGTCCATACTCCGCGACAAACCAACCCAGCTCCGCTGCGATCCAAGGCGCAGGCAACATGATGAAAGCCCATTGGTATAACCAGCGACGGCGATGCTCAAAGCCGAGTTTTAAGGTATGCCAGAACGACACCAGAAACAGCGCCAACATAACAAACGCCAAGCCGACCATGATGCGGAAGCTCCAGAACAGCGGTGTGACATGCGGTACGGTTGAGTCAACGGCTTGCTGAATCTGTGCAGGCGTTGCAGTGCCGACATCATCCGTATATTTCTTAAGAAGTAGACCAAATCCGAGGTCAGCCTTATGCGCTTCAAACGTGGCTTTTACCGCAGCGATATTCGGTGCTAGAGGATTGATACGAATGGTCTCAAGAGCACTCACCGCTTGTATGCCCGAAATGATCCGCTCACGATTCTTGACTTTGATATCAATGATGCCAGGGATCTGCTTGCTGGTTGATCGAGTACCAATCAGCCCCATCACCCATGGCACCTCTACAGACCAATCATTCTTCATGGTTTTTTCATTGGGCCATGCAATAAGATTGAACGATGCCGGCGCAGGTTCGGTTTTCCACATCGCCTCAATCGCCGCCAGCTTGGTTTGCTGTGACTCCCCCACGGTATAGCCCGACTCATCACCCAGCACAATCACCGACAATGCCGAGGCCAAACCAAAGGTTGCGGCAATGCGAAAACTGTTTTTGGCAAACTGCACATCGCGCCCTCTCAGCAAATACCAAGACGATAGCGCCAAGACAAAGATCGATGCCGTGACATAGCCCGCAGAGACGGTATGCACGAATTTAGCCTGTGCTACGGGATTAAACAGAATCGTCCAGAAGTCCGTCATCTCCATGCGCATGGTGGTGTAGTTGAACTCAGCACCAACCGGGTTTTGCATCCAGCCATTGGCAATCAAAATCCACAGCGCCGATAAATTAGAACCAATGGCCATCAGAATCGTGACCAACAGATGCTGCTGCCGCGAAAGTCGCTGCCAGCCAAAGAAAAATAAGCCAATAAAAGTCGATTCGAGGAAGAAAGCCATCAACCCTTCAATTGCCAGAGGCGCTCCAAAGATATCCCCGACATAGTGCGAGTAGTAGGCCCAATTCGTCCCGAACTGGAACTCCATGGTGATCCCTGTCGTCACCCCCAAGGCAAAATTGATTCCAAATAACTTGCCCCAGAATCGGGTCATGTCCTGATAAATCTGCTTCCCCGTCATCACATAGATGCTCTCCATGATGACCAGAATCCACACCATCCCCAAGGTCAGGGGGACGAATAGAAAGTGATACAGCGCGGTTGCAGCAAACTGCACCCGCGACAGATCGACCAACTGTTCACTAATCATATTTATTCCTCAATGCGCACGTCAGCACGCTGTATTCAATGGGGTGCAAGCAGATGATCCATCGTAGAATGAGGAGTGACCGCGACATGTCGATCTGCGACCCAAAGCGACCAAATGCCGTACAGCAAAATGAGCTTGATCGCGAGTACAATCAAAATCTCATGCAGTAATTTACGGTCTTGGCGTTTCATGTCAGCCCCCTTCCCACTCAGTATCAGATAGCCTCTGATGACAATTTTTTGCTCTAATCAAACGATCTCTTTTTTAAACGAACCAACATTAAGATCGCAAAGTGAAGTGTATGAGGACTATGAAATCGAACCTTGATCTACATCAAACTTCATGAGGGTTCTAACCAATTGGATCATAAATTTCATTCTTTTGTGATCGCAGGCGTGAACTTCTTCCCTGTAGATAGATGTCAAAATCAGACACCCCACCCATAAAAAATCCGGTGTCTGAGCGATCAGCACCGGAAAAAAGAAGACTCATACAGTTAATACCTCCGATCAGCCGCTCATCAAAAGCAGATCAATCCTGATACTCATCGAGTGAATCAGAAAGCACCTCCAATGACTGATCACTGAGCCAATCTATCGCAGGCTGTTTATCCTGAAAGGCAAAACTACGGATCTCGGCATCAACAAAATGCTTAATCAATGCAGGAATAATCGCACTGGTCATGTCATCGGTCACTAAGCTAATTTTTTGGATCTGTTGATGGTGATTGCGAATAAATTGTAGGTGCGGTAGCAACAACTTAAAGGCTCTCCAATTGACAAAAGACTGGGTATAAATCATCAGCCCATATAGTCTTCCACCACGCTCAAGATAAGGGTCCACTAACAGCGATAGACGTTCAAAATCAGACTGACTTAACGTTCCAGCAGGTTTGATGATCAAAGAACGGTGATCAGGTAAAAGGTCGGCATAGATCATGGCATGTGTATCCATCCATAAAATGAAAAAACGTGAAACCTGCAGGTCAGAGAATTTAAAAAATCAGCCTCATCGACACATCTCCCCTGTGTCGATGAGACAAAATCCTCACATCTGCAAATCATCTTTTTTCATTGTACAAACAGAAAAGACACGCCATCACAGCAAATGACGTCAAGAATTTGATCTAGATCAAACTTCTGATCGTTTGTTCAAAACGGTCGCTCAAGATCGGACATAATGCGAAAAATCGGATCAAAAACCCGCAAGAACTTCAGACACTTCGACATTCGCGAGACTCAAGCGTTAAGGGGAGATATGAACCACATCATCAAAAGCACGCAGCTGGCTTCGGGCTATCGAGAAACGCATTGTAGCGATTGCGCATTATCGCTGGTGTGCTTACCGCCGAGTGTTCAAGCGTCTGAATTATTGCAACTGGATGCCATCATCGAGCATCGTCCACCGATCAAACGCAACGACGCACTATTTTTTCAAGGTCAGGCCTTCAATCGGGTCTATGCTGTACGTTCTGGCGCAGTCAAAACGACTCTCGTGCTTAATAACGGTATTGAGCAAGTGACAGGGTTTTATTTGCCCGGAGATATCATTGGTCTAGACAGTATCGGTCATCACGAGTATGTCAACAGTGCCTACGCCCTTGAGACGACAACCCTGTGTGCTATACCCTATACCGACCTCAAATCATTGGGCCGATTAATCCCTAGTCTACAAGATCACATCTCTGGATTAATGAGCTATGAGATCCGCCAAGGACAACAAGCCTTACTTTCCATCAGTAAGTTAACCGCTCAGGAACGCATCGTAATGTTTTTGCTGTCCATCTCGACCCGCTATCAGCGCCGTCGCCTATCTGGACATCACTTTCATTTACCCATGTCCCGCAGCAGTATTGGCAACTATTTGGGTCTAACGCTAGAGACTGTAAGCCGTGTGTTTGCCCAATTGCAGCAACAGCAGGTTCTGACGGTGAATAACAAAGACGTCCATATCCTTGATTTTGATTATCTCAGTCAAATGGTAGAGCCCAAGTCAGTCCGTGCAGTGTCATAACCCCTCGCGAATGAACCATTCACCTCGATATTTCACATCCTGCTAACTGGACTAAATCCTTAGTCCAGATCTGACAGATGATCTATCCAGTTTATTGAAATTTATCAATAAAAAGATAACTTGATTCAGATCAAGATCACCCTTCTGCTTTTTTGCTCTAATCAAATTGAGATGATTTCTTGCCAAAAAAGATTTCTACCTTGCATGCCTCCTGATAGCGCATCGGGTCATCGCCCTGTTGATCCAAAGCCAACTCAGCAATCAGCGGCACTTTAAAAATGGACTTTCAATGAACTCAGCGCGACAGGACCTGACCTGTGGACATGGCAGTCTTGCGAAAGATCAATGAACAGCGATAGCAGAGGTAAAATGATGAACTCTCAAACACCGATTGACCTGATCCAGAATGATGTACAAAGCAGTCGCCCTAACGAGATGACGAGCGAAAGCCCTCATGAAGTCTCTCCACAACCGACTCAATCAGACTGGATTGATGCCAAACGCTACTTATGGTTATTAAGCCCCGCATTACCTGTCATCGGGGTGGGCGCGATGATCATTTATCGGGTTGTACCCAAAAAAATGCGCGGCTTGGCGTGGATCGGCCCCATTGCGATCCATGTGGTGATCCCCATCCTTGACCGAATCATCGGGGAGGATAAAAATAACCCGCCCGAAGAGATCGTCGCCAAGCTTGAGCGCGACCCATACTATGCGACCATCGTTAAAGCCTTTATCCCCTTGCAATATCTGGCCCTGTTTATCGGTGCGTACCTGTATACCCGCAAAGAGACACCAGCTTTCGACAAGCTCGGTATCGCTATATCTGTCGGTGCCTTAAACGGTATTGCCATCACCAATGCCCATGAGAACAGCCATAAGAGCGACAAATTCAACCAAATCATGTCGCATTTAGTTTTAGCGCCGACGGCCTATGGTCATTTCCGGGTCGAACATCCCTATGGACATCACAAACGGGTTGCCACCCCTGAAGATCCCGCCAGTGCGCAAATGGGTGAGTCGTTCTGGCGCTTCCTACCACGCACCGTGATCGGTAGTTTTAAATCTGCAATCGAGATCGAAAAAAACCGCCTCGCACGCCGTGGCAAAACCTTCTGGTGTCTGGAAAATGAGCTGTTACAAGGCTGGGCGATGACTGCGGGCTTATACAGCACCCTCGTGGCTATTTTTGGTCGGAAAGTGATTCCGTTTATTGCGATTCAGGCGGTCTATGGATTTAGCTTATTGGAAGTGATTAATTATGTTGAGCATTACGGGTTGCTTAGAGCCAAGCAGAATGGCAAATATGAACGGACCAAACCTGAACACAGCTGGAACAGCAATAAGATCGTCACCAATTTGTTTTTATATCAATTGCAACGTCACTCCGACCACCACGCCCATCCGACTCGGAGCTTTCAGGCTTTACGGCATTTTGAAGATGCACCGCAATTGCCTTCTGGCTACGCAACCATGATTCTACCGGCTTATATCCCTGCCCTGTGGTTTCGTATGATGGATAAACGCGTGGTGGAACACTATAAAGGGGACTTGAGTAAAGCCAACATTTTGCCGGCTAAACGCCGTGCGTTAATGAAGAAATATGGCGGGGCCAATCGCTTGACGTCCACTCACCACTGATAGCAGCCATAGAGACCAAGGCTGACACGACGAATCTGGTTGGCAGTTAAACTGTCAGCCATCGGTCTCAATCCATACCCTTACTAGCGTCAAACAAACCGATCCGGCAACTGCAAGCCAAACTCATTGGCAATGTCCGCAACAGCCACAAGCATGACCCCAAAGATCGCGTCAAAAACATTGCCGCTGTTATGCAGATCCATCTGATACAGCCAACTGTCCTCAGAGAGTCCGGCATAGATCACGCGATTAGGTTCCCCATGCGCCCACAGTAACTCTAAACAATAGCCGCTGCTCAAATGATCCACCGCTGCGTCGTAATAATTAGAATCCGTCATTTTCACCAGTCGGATCCGATCTGATCCAATGCTCGACACCCAGTGTTTGACATCATCTAGCGATTCAAGTGCCACGTTATAGGTCAGACCATAAAAGGTATGCTCATAGCACAACAAGTCTGGCTGAGACGGCCACGGCGAGCAACCCAGCATAAAAGAGTGCCCATTCAAAACATAGGGCGGTGATAAGTCCTGTCCGGCATAAACTCTAGGCTGTGGTATGGCCTGAACAACAAGCGTATCCATTAATTAAGTTCTCTTCTTTTTAAAGTACCCTAATCACGCTGGTTGCCTGGAGTTCAAGGTATGATTTGGGTCAAATACCGCTGCCCCATATGCCTGCTTAAGTTCAGTCGACACTAAAACTTCTCGCAAAAATGCATAATTCCGTTCGCCATACAGACGGATATAAATTTCTTCAATCAAATGACTGTCGTCATAGTAAACATTCATTTTGATGTCATCACTCCGATACACATCAAGACTGCGATGTGACTCTTGCTTCAAAAGCGACAACGCTTGTTCAAGAAAAGTCACCACATTGGGGCTGATGCGCTGCTCTGCTTCAAACAACCAGCCACAATCTTGCAAGACTTTATGCGCATCGATCGGAAGCAGAAAGAAAGATCGACAATGCTTGTTTTTTATTAAATTTATCTTCATTTTATCAATGCCTTGCCTACATCCAGTTGACTTATCACCCACTTAAGATGAGAAGATGATCTCACCGAATTTGAGCAGATAAGATTAAGTTTTATAACGGGTCTTAACTGGGTAAACTCACACTACTTTCGATCACCTGCTTGGTATATTTCCATGCAATCTCGGTCTGATTCACCACTGGGCTATCAAACATCGTTAATTTCACCGTCAGACCATCCAGAATAACCAACAAATGCGAGGCAACCTCCAGCGGCGATTCAACGCCAATTTCCTCAAGACTTTCCTGCATGAGCTCCGTCAACCACATTTTGTGATTTTGGGAAATCGTTCTGATGTTTGATTTGGCATCTGGAAACTCTTCCGATGCACGAATGAACATACAGCCGTGAAACTGGATGCTCTTAAACCAAACCTCGTACCAATCAAAGATCGCTTTGAGCTTATGAATGGGATCTGAAGCTTTATTCACCGCTTCCAGAATGCTTGCACGTAATAAAGAGTCGCGTTTTAATAAAACGCTTTCGATGAGCAATTCTTTAGACGGAAAATACTTATATAACGTCATCTTGGCTATTTTTGCTTCGGCAATGATCCGATCAATGCCGACTGCGTGATAGCCATGCTCCGAGAATAAGAGTAGCGCCGTTTCAAGAATGTCTTCTTGCTTAGTTTTTTTATTCAATTTTTATCCTTCATAACCGTAAAAACCAGTTGACTATACTATAACAATTATACATAGTATGAGACAGACAGGTCTGTATAGATTAGTAACCTTTTCAGGTTGAATCTTACGCAAAGTTTAGACACACATCACATAATATTTATTAATCGATAGAAATTAAATATGACCATAATCGTTGATGATCCAAGGAAAAACGCTATTGAAGCGTTGAGGGCAAGCGTCTCGACATCAGTCTGGACCTCTAATAAACAATTCGTTTCGGACTTGAAAGCCGAAATAAAACAACATGCTTTAGCAAGTAATCCGATTATTGATGTCTTTAATCAGGGTCTATTGAGCTTAGAAGCAGTCAAGACTATACACCTTGAATACCGACATGCAATCGTACAAATATTTACGGATGCATTGCTCATGGCGCAGTTCCAAACACGCCAGCTTGAGCCGCGCTTAAGCCCAGGCAGCAAAATGCCCGCAAGATTTTTGCTGACCTTAAATGTTTTAGATGAGTTTGGTTTTCAGCCGGGCTATGACCAATCGAACTATTACAAGGGCAATCCGGCCTATGCGCACTATCCACTCTTTGAAAAAGTGCTGGATGATTTAGGGGTCTCGGATCGTGAACGTCTGCATCACATCCCCAGTCAGATTGCTGCGGATGTCCGCAACTTTTTGGAACTCAGCTTTCCCAACTACAACAGCGTTGTTGCACTGCTTGCGGTGGCTGAAGAACAAGTCATTCTCTATAGCCCACCGCTAAGAGAGTCAGTCAAAGCAATCGGCGGGCATGTTGCCGATGGTTATTACCACGTCCATGGGGTCACCACTGACCATGGTACCGAAGCGGCAGACGATGATCATGAGGATGATCTATGGTACGCACTCATGCAGGCTGCCACGTCTGATCAGTATGATCAGATTCGCTATATTTGCCTTGCGTACTGTGACTTGTGGGATAAGTTCTGGACCTTTCAATATAACGTCCATTGCCGCCATTTGTTTCCTACGCCCCTTTCCGCACTCGCGGAGAATGCCAGCAGGATTATTTATTAATCCTTTGGCATAAAGACCGATCTCAATCGAGCAAAATGATGAATGAACCTCATTGTTTTGCTCAGTTTTAGGAAGAGCAGCATGATGAACGAGCGTTTTTTGATGGATGATGATAACCGCGGATATACCGTTGAAGAATCCCATTTGAGCACGTCTTCAAATGTGTTGTTTGTGCAGGAACAAAACATGATTTGGGATAAACCCATCTCAGTACAGAATGACGAGCCGTATGTGCTCGACATCTAAAATTTTGCACCATTTTTTCTGGTGCTAAATCAAAAAAGTCTCGCTAGGGTAATAAGGGCTTTTTGAACAATTAGAAAGATCTAATAAAAATAACTAGATAATAAGAACAACATCACCTCGGCTTGGCCCAAATCAGCAGTGTCTCCCCGCTGATTTGGGCTGCTTATTAATGGCTCATGAATTGTCCAAAAGCCATTCCTATGTCGTGGTTGTCCACCTTTCTCTAAAAATGATCGCATTTAACGCCAACGCGTCATCTCATATCCGATATCTGATTACAATCTGGCTTTTTCTTTCACCCAGCCATAGACCGCCGAAAAGGGTAATGCGCTACGGGCAAGGTAAGGAACACGCCAGAGGCCGCCATGATTGGCACTTTCACTGATTAACTCCAGAGGGTGATCGAGAGGATTGGCAGGATTGGCAGCGCTCTCTACACAGCGCAGATCATGCACCCAGATCGCAGCCATGATGGCATTGGTCGTTGCTGGCTCAAAGGCCTCGACCTGAAACAAATCGGCGCCATCAAAAGCTGACTTTAAGATCGGATTTTTAATCACTGAATGGGTCATGGTAGACGGAGCTACATTTAAGCAAACACGCTGACCCTCATGACGCGCTAGCGTTGCACGCCACTGCTGTAGGCGTTTTGCCAAGGCATAGTTCGGTCCTTGCTCAATTACCAGACAATCTGCCACCCCATACGACTTTCCATTTTCCGAGCGAATGAGCGCATCGGTATTAGGTACAAAGAAATTCTTGAGCAACGCGACATGAATCGCATCGGTTAACACGCGCCGCACGAATGGTCGCTTGCCAAAACGGTCTCTTGCCTCATTTGCCGTTTCGGCGTTAATCGCATAGATATCCGTTGGAGTCAGCATATACATCAGGCTGGAGTCCGACTTGGCACGACTCACTTCACTCATCACCGCATCCATCGCCATTGACACGCGGACATGACGCTCACCATCCAAATAAGCAATTGCCGCCAGATCAAGCGGCTGATCAAATCCTTTAAGCCATGTCGCAATTTCAGGAGTCTGAGTCAGTAAATTCGCACCAGCTATTTTGACTAGATCGCTGACTTTCGTACTCAGTTTGTCTTCAGTATCGATCGGAACAGGAAAGAAAAGCTTGGCATTACCGCGTTGTATTGTCTTGACAATTTTCTCCCAGACCACGGGATTTGGCAGGTCAATGGCAACAATATTTGCGCGCCACTGCGCAAGCCATGTGAGCGGTCCTGCCTCAGAGGCTGCACCGAACAGCACCATGGTGCGATCCGATAAATCGAGCCACTCCGGATGATCCAGCACACGGCGTAACGCATCGGCATGGCTGGGTTCAACAATGCCATCACGCTCCCAGAGTCCGATCTGCTGACGCAAGCGATCGCCATATAGCATTTCCCCACGATAAGGGACAACCCATTCGGCAACGACCGGGCTTCCCGCACCATGCAATTCGATGGTTTTGAATGCAGGCGTCTGGAATGTACGCATCGCTTCAGGCAACGCATACTGCTGACGGTTTCGGATAAAAACAAATTGTTTACAGGCTTCTGCCAAACCACTCTTTGCAATATTAATCGCGGCTTTGGGGGAACGAATGCCCGACTCTACCAACGCCCGAAAATGTACGGGGTATTGTTTACGCCACTGTCTCTCTCGGCGCACTGCCTCTGCTGCTTTCAAATTACTGCTCTCTAGAGCAATTGCAACAATCGCTTTACCGGTTGTGGTTGAGCTGGGTTGACCTTTATTTACAGGGGGAAACTGAATTCCCTCACCAATCGTAGACATACGTACAAGCCTCTAGGCGGATTCATCACGCCCGATCATAAAATCCATTCATTTTTATCTGGATGAAAATATTTCAGAATGCACAAATGGACTTTCATAGCATCTCTGAAATACCGTCACGCCTGAGATTTCCTCAATTGCTTGTTGATGCCGATTCAACTAAAATATCCGACACCTGTAGCATTTCTAGGAAAATATAACACGTGTCGGATTTAGAGACAAGCACGTCTATAAACACGCCTGAAGAGGAACTTGTTGGAAAGCCATTGCCAGAGAGCAGAATGCCTTTGCAAGAACGCAGTCAACAACGCGTCGCCAAAGCACTGACCGCGGCCGTCGCCATGCTGGAGCGTCTGGGCCCAGAAGAAACCTCTATTTCTGAAATTGCCAAAGAAGCAGGGATTCCGAGAGTCAGTCTTTATCAGTTTTTCCCCAGCAAATATGTGCTGTATACCCACCTCTCTAAGCTCTATCTAGGAGAGCTGCGGATGCTGTTGATTCAACTGACGCCAACCATCCGTCATAAATCATGGCAAGAAGTCATCGTCGCCATCATTCATGAAGCAACTGTTTTTTATAATAAAACTCCTGCAGCAAGTATCTTGTTGCTCGGTCGATCCACCAGCAGAGCCGCACATTTGGTGCAAAAGTCTGCACTGAATGCAGTGGGTCAGGAAATTCACAACACTTTCGCGTCTTTGGATCGCCCGCTCTATCTGCCCACCAAACCGGATGTTGCAGAACTGGCTATCGACATTGGCTTTGCCTGTATGAAGCACGGTTACTATCGCGATAATTACATTTCACCCACAACGGAAATCGAAGCTGCACGCGCCGTTATCGGTTATGTCATTGCACTTAACATGCAAATTCCTACCGTAGATGTGACGGATCACCCATAAAAAAACACCCCATCACGGGGTGTTTTTTATGGGTAGAAACAAACTAAGGCAGCGCCACAAAGGTAATACGGCGATTTTGCTGGCGACCTTCAGCCGTGTCATTGCTGGCAATCGGTTGGCTTTGACCATAGCCTTTAGCCACCATACGATCCGCAGCAATGCCTTTACGCGTAAGATACGCCACCACACTAGCTGCGCGTGCCTCGGACAGTGTCTGATTGCTAGGTGCATTGCCTTGATTATCAGTATGCCCTGCAACCTCAAAACGACCTTCTTTCAAACAAGTCGAAACTTGATCAAGAATCTCTTTGCCTTTGGCTGCCAATACAGACTGACCAGAAGCAAACTCTATACTGGATTTAAGAGTCTCCTCACACGCGGAGTCTTTGGCCATATTGCTCACTACCGCAATCTGCAATTGATTATCGATGCGATAGGCTGCGCCAAATAAATCCTGTGCAACCTGCCCTTGAGCAACTTTGGCAATATCATCCGTGACCGTTCCAGTCAGCAGCACCGTTTTGTCATGAAT
This sequence comes from Aquirhabdus parva, assembly GCF_003351745.1. Taxonomy (NCBI): domain Bacteria; kingdom Pseudomonadati; phylum Pseudomonadota; class Gammaproteobacteria; order Moraxellales; family Moraxellaceae; genus Aquirhabdus; species Aquirhabdus parva. The sequence continues at coordinate 3,373,915 of NZ_CP031222.1, forward strand.
CGCGATACCGGTAATTCCTGCTGATTTTTGCCATGCAAACAGTTTACCGAGATCCATACTGGGATTGCTTGCTGCAGCATCGATGGTCAATTGATCCGTCACATGATCCGCTCCGTACTGGGCTGTAGCAGCCTGAATGATTGCATCTTTAGTCGCCTGATCCTTTACTGCCCCAGTTAATATCAGATGACCATCCTTCAGTTCGGAAGTAAAGGACACCCCGTGGGCGGTTTCGGCAGCGGTTGTCGGGGCGACAGTGGGGACGACCTCATGTTTTTGCATCCAGCAACCGCGTAACAATAGCAACAGTAAAATGGCCGCCACAATCCAGCGTACCCAATTGCACCATGCAGGCCGCGCAGGTTCACAACAATTATGATAGTTAAGCATTTGATTTCTCCTGAGCCTTGGATGGACGCTTAAGTCCGTACGCCACCTTTTAACTCGCCAATCAATTGCTCAAATGCGGCAACGTCGCCTTTGGCAATGAGTGCGGCTTGTTCAGGCCATGTGCCAGGATTGGCCAATTGAAAGTGCGATCCGCCCTCTTTCAAAATTCCCTCAAGCGTTGCAACAGGTGTAGTCGCCAGTTCGTGAAAACGATGAATACCAGCAGCATTCAAGAGCTCACCAATTTTTGGGCCAATCCCTTCAATGACTTGGAGATTATCGGTGCCATCTTTGTTGAGAAAAGCGGCAAGCGTCGGCAGCACAGCAGCGGCAGCTGGCACGGGAGCAACCACAGGAGGTTCAGATGCGGCATCCGTCACGACAGGAAGGACTGTTGGCGTGGTTGGGGGATTGGGTTTGAAATCAGAACGTGGGGTCGGATTATAGGGAGTGGGGGTATTTTTTTTAGTGCCGTGCTTGCTGCAATTCTCATTGGTGCATTTGCATTTACAAAACAGAATATTGAAAATCCAATGCATGATCCAGCCAATTAACAGCCCAAGCGTCAGCCACCAGAACTTATCCATAATATACTCCGTCAATTTATCATTATAAAAACACCATCAGTCCATGGCTCAAAAAGCCGATTCAAGAGGACAGCCATTGCGCGGTGCAACACCGTCATCTCAAGCACAGGACAAGTTTCCAATTAATAAATTGCTGGAGCTGTGATTGCCAGATCAGAAATTCAAATTAACGCGTCTTATATGGCAGAAAAAAATCCATCACCAGTCTTATTATTAATGCGAAATTTGTCACAAGATCGACTCGAATCTACGCCTAGTCCTTGAAATACGCAATATTTTTGTACAAAAATACCGCAATTGGGCGACACCCTCACCCTTTAAAAGTTGAGGTCGTTAAAAATATTAAATCCGCGCGGGGTTGGCCACGTAACATCAACGCATTTGCAAATTTCACGGCTATGCTATGCTAGAGAATATTCTTATATTTTAACGCCATTGATGAAGATTACCCCACGCAAACTCATTCTTGACCTTCTACTCGCTGGTGACGGTCAGCCGCTGACCTCTAAAGAAGCCGTTGCCGCCTGTGGTTTATTTCAGATTGGTGAGACCAGCGCGCGCGTGGCATTAACCCGTTTACTGGCAGATGGTTTGATCAAAAGTGTCGAACGTGGGATCTATCAGCTGGGACCGAATGCAATTGAGTTGGCTGGAGAGATTGCCGCGTGGCGCACCATAGACCGCAATGTGCGAGAGTGGACCGGGGACTATATCACTGTCTTTACCGCAACCTTGGGACGTACCGACCGCACCGCTTTAGTTCGCCGCGAGCGCGCATTGAAAATGCTCGGTTTTCGCGAACTGGACAAAGGCTACTATATCCGGCCCAATAATATCGGCACTGACCTCAATCCCATCATCGAAAAGCTGCGTAATCTGGGACTCGAGCAGTCCGCCATCGTTGCAACATCGGATCACTTTGAAACGGCGGTTGAGGCACAGATTAACCGACTTTGGGATGGCAAAGCACTAACCAAAAGCTACGCCGCGTTAAGCAAAAAACTGGAAAACTGGATTGCGCATGCGGATCAACTGGATCTGGAAACCGCCGCCCAAGAATCATTGATCCTCGGTCGCTCGGCGATTCATCAGGTGGTGTTTGATCCGTTATTGCCGCTACCTTGGGTTGATCCTGATGTACGTAATCAATTCTTCGCCGTCGTGCGTCACTTTGATCAAGTGGGTAAAGTCATCTGGCTTAAGTTACGCCAGAATGGCTTTATCCCGAATTAGAACCCTGACCAGCTACATTCACCCTAAAAAGGTCTGTGATGACAGGCGAAAGCCTGATAGAGCAGAAAAAGCAAAAAACCGAATGCCGCATATAACAATACTTCACTACAACGAACAAACATAACGCTAAGCTTCCTCTTTTTTATTTTGGGTCATGAAGACCCTTTTCTTGTTTTTAAACCATGGGTTTAACCTCACGGCTTGACATGACTCTCAGTACTTCGAAATAAGTCGGTGGCGCGGGCACATAACCCCGTGCACGCAGTAGCTGATGCATGTGCGGCAGACGAAAATACGGAACCGATGCCATCAAATGATGTTCGATATGAAAGTTTACCCGAATCGGCGCAACCAGCGCACGCGCGATAAAGCCTGCCTCGGTAGTTCGTGTGTTGCGGAGTACATCAGTTGTCGTCTCCATCGCCGCATGTTCTGCCATGGAGCGGATACGGATAAACAATGGGAACGGCGTGATATAGGCCAACAGCCAAAATAGATAGAATGCTGGATGACCCGATAACCACAGCAGCCCAAACAGCATCCCATTGGTGATGATCGTCGCGCCGCTGTTTTTCAAGAACGTGAGCGGATAGGACCACCAACAACGACCCGCCTGAGGAAGGCGCTTGATCTCATTGGTGACGGTCCATTCAAAGATACCGACATCCATCAGAATACGACCAACAATAAACTTCAGCCCTGTCACACCGAAGATATCACGCAGGAACTTGCGCCGTAGAGAAGCCTGAGTCGTCGGCAAACCCGCGACCAAAGACAAATCAGGGTCATCAATTGTGGAAGTTTTGGCATGGTGTTTTAAATGATAAGGGCGATAGTTGTACAAGTTATTCCACACGGGACGCGCGCAGAGCCATTGCGTTAAATGATCATTAAGCCATGGCGTTTTAAACAAGGTGCCATGTGCAGCATCATGGGTAAGAATCCCCAGCGCCAGTTGTCTGCCCCCCAAGATAATCAAGGCGAGGATACTAACCAGCACCTTACCGACTTCCCCCCAAACACCCAATCCACTCAGGATAGGCCATGCAAGGCTCAGCCCGACGAAGGTCAGTGCAATCACCGACCAAGTAAAGCCAATAGCATAAGCACCCATCCAATCGGACTTTTTCGTCAAGAGATCAATCTCTTCCCGACTAAAAAGTGAGGTCACTGCGGTACGCTGATTCATAGTGGTTTTCCTTATTCTTTTTAGGGCTGCAGTCACGCGGTGAGCGGGTTACCACGATTGATCAAATAGGCACAATCAATGCCGCGCGGTAAAGTGCCATAGTTACGCTCGCCATGCGCGCCGAGACGCGACTGGATAAACGCATCAGACACCACAGCATTACCCGCTTGCACCAGCAGACTGGCCTGCATCGTCAAGGACATCTGCTCAACGATATGGCGTGCCCGATATTGCATGTCGCTTTGGTCTGTCAGTTCTTGATGCAGCGCTAGGATTTTTTGATCCAGCAGGGCGTGCTGGCCTTTAGCCTTATTCAATTCGGCAAACCAGACCTGTACGGCTTCTGGGGTTTTGGCCATCGCACGCAGCATATCCAGCGCCTGTACGTTGCCTGACCCTTCCCAGATGGCATTGATCGGTGCATCCCGATAGAGGCGCGCCATGATGAAATCATCCATCACCCCATTGCCACCGATACACTCCATCGCCTCATAGGCATGGTTAGGATTGCGTTTGCAGACCCAGTATTTCCCTGCGGGCAGTCCTAGGCGCAACAGCTGTTTTTCATAAGGGTCTTTCGGCTTGTCCAGAGCCTGTGCCATACGCATAGTGATGGCGAGTGCGCCTTCGACTTCAAGCTGAAGGTCCGCCAATACATTCTGCATTGCGGGTTGATGAATCAGCAGATCACCAAAGGCGCTGCGATGCGCCGCATGATGAATCGCTTGAGCCACGCCATGACGCATGCTGGCGGTGGAACCGACCATACAATCAAAGCGGGTCATCCCCACCATCTCGATAATGGTCGGAACACCACGCCCTTCTGCGCCAACCATCCAGCCCAGTGCGCCGCGTAATTCAATTTCAGACGAGGCATTCGATACATTGCCCATTTTGTTTTTCAGCCGCTGGACTTGCACCGGGTTCTTGCTGCCATCGGGACGCCAACGCGGTACGAGGAAACACGATAAGCCGCCAGCCGATTGTGCCAGCATCAAAAACGCATCACACATCGGCGCCGAGGTAAACCACTTATGACCGATCAACTCATAGGCTTTCCCCTCACCTTCAGCCCCGAGTGCATAGGCACGGGTGGTATTGGCACGCACATCTGAGCCGCCTTGTTTTTCGGTCATGCCCATACCGATGGTCAGTGCCTGTTTTTCCATATGCGGCACATTGCGTGGGTCATAGCCTTTGGTCAAAATCTTGGGTAACCATTCCGTAGCCAATGGACTACCCGCTAATGCAGGCACAGACGCAAAAGTCATGGTCACTGGACAGCCATGCCCGGCATCCACCTGACCTTGCAGCAGATTCATGGCGGCTCTGGCCACATGGGCACCCGGTTTAGGATCAATCCATGGTTCTGCATGCAGACCCGACTCCAGCGCCAGCGCCATCAGGTTGTGGTAACCGTCATGGTACTTGACCAGATCGACCCGGTTGCCCAAGCGATCATGACTATGGAACTGCGGTTTGAATTCGTTGGCCAGATAGCCCCACTCCATGACCTCGCTGCTGCCAGTCCGTGTGCCATGGGCTGATATTTTGGGGATCGCCCATGCAGCACCACCACGTACCACGGCCTCTTTCAGCGCGGTATCTCCTTCAAAAGCGTTGTAATCCACCAGCGGTGGTGTCTGATTAAAGACCTCATGGGTACTGGCGAGGGGATCGGGGTGCAGTTCTAATTTGGATGCGTTCATGGAAAGTCACCACTATAGCGTTGGTGGGGTCTGTAACATCAGACCAATTAATTACACATATATTCAATATATGCTATAAATTGTAATAATACAAATTAAATTTACCGCTGCTCATCAGCGTGATGGGTGTCTTTTTTATAAGGCTGTAATGAGCCTGAACGGCAAGTCCGTGCATGAGTCATATGCTGTTTTTTTACATATCATTACGGACAGGGTCATGAATCCTGCTAGAAATAAATCCTTCGTTATTAGACAATCAAGGACATATGAGCCTGATATCAGGCCTAATTTTTAAATTTTTCTTTTCTTTATCGAATAGGCATATTTTCTCATGGACAATGATCCTCCCAGTCGACAGACGCAGAAATTCCATTTCATGCTCAATCAAACCTCAATGCATAATAGAGGTCCGATATGGAATTTCTAATGGATCCGTCAATTTGGGTGGGTTTAGCCACCTTAGTCGTTCTAGAGATTGTGCTTGGCATTGACAACCTCGTCTTTATCGCCATCTTGGCCGACAAGCTTCCGCCGCATCAACGTGATAAAGCACGCCGTATCGGTCTTGCGCTGGCACTGATCATGCGCTTGGGTCTGCTTTCGATTATGTCATGGGTCATGAAGCTGACCACCCCCTTATTTAACATTGCTGATTTTGGCTTCTCAGGCCGAGATCTCATTCTGATTTTCGGTGGTTTGTTTCTGGTCTGGAAAGCCACCATGGAACTGCACGAAAAGCTTGAAGGCAAGATCTACGTGGAGAATAAAAATCCCGTCTATGCAGGTATCGGTGCGGTCATTACCCAAATCGTCATCCTTGACTCGGTGTTTTCACTGGACTCCGTCATTACCGCTGTAGGGATGGTCGATAACATCTATGTGATGATGGTCGCCGTCATCATTGCCATGGGCGTCATGCTGCTTGCCTCAAAGCCCCTGACCCGCTTCGTCAATCAGCATCCAACCGTGGTCATGCTGTGTTTAAGCTTCCTGTTGATGATTGGTTTTAGTCTGATCGCAGAAGGTTTTGGTCTACATATTCCGAAAGGTTATCTGTATGCAGCGATTGGTTTCTCCATCCTGATTGAATCACTCAATCAATGGCGTATCCGGAATTTCAACAAGAATACCGATGCCCTGCCGCTGCGTGCGCGTACGGCGGATGCGATCCTGACCCTGATGGGTGGTCGCCGCGATACAACGCCTTCCAGCATTGATGATCCATCACCAGCACTCGCCTTTGATGAAGAAGAGCGCTATATGGTCAGTGGCGTACTGACTTTAAGTGAGCGCTCGATTCGCACCATCATGACCCCACGCGCCGATATCTCATGGATCGATATCAATGGCACTGCAGAGCGTATTCGTGAACAACTGCTGGATACCCCGCACAGTCTATTTCCGGTGTGCCGCGATCAACTGGATCGAATCGTGGGTGTGGTGCGTGCCAAAGACCTGATTGATATCCTTGATCATGACTTGAATATCGCAGATCTGGTGGGTTATCAGCGCCCCATTTTTGTCTCTGAAACCATGCCGGTTTTGAAGCTGATCAATATCCTGCGCAACTCCAAAGGCGGGCTTGCGATTGTCACCAACGAGTTTGGTTCGGTACAAGGATTGGTTACACCGCTCGATATCTTTGAAGCAATTGCTGGTGAATTTCCCGATGAAGATGAAACCCCAGATGTCATTCAGCAGGATGAGCATACTTGGCTGGTGAAAGGCAGTGCCGACCTGTATCAACTTGAGCAGGAGCTCGGCACGAACCATCTACTGGATGATGAAGGCTATATCAGCGTTGCAGGTTTGATCCTGAATGAACTCGGTCGCTTGCCTACGGTTGGTGAAGTCGTAGCGCGTGGCAACGTGAGCTTTACAGTTCTGGAACTGGCAGAGCAGCGTATTCATTTGCTCAAGGTGGAGTTGGATGATCATGAGGTTTAATCCCCTCCTTCTCACAACTTCATAAACGGCGGCGGACTAAGTGGATGCTTTAAAAACCACTGTGTCGCCCCGCCTGCCAAAAAGCGATGAAAGCCCACATTGGGAAAAGCCGCTTTGGCTTGTTTGATGGTGGCGCTGGGCAAGCCAAACTTGATCACGCCCAGCGATACGTCAATCAGATCGGCCTTGCGGAAGACTTCAACCAGAGGGTATTGGATACTCTTATAGGGGCGGATTTGATGATGCAAATCAATCATCAGCGTAATTTCCTCACGCCATGCCTCAAGTCCATGTTGTCCCAAATACTTCTGAGCCTCCAAAACGGAAGGCGGTAGATAATCAAAGGTACCCGCTGACCAAAGACCCAGATCATGAAAGCAGGCTGCGATAAAAACTTTTTGCTGTTCTTCAGGAGTGCAATCGCGAAGCTGTAAACAGAAGTTGATCATGCGATAGACATGATTTTTATAACCCGTATAGATACTCCCCATCACCGCAGCCCACGGTGACAGAATCTCTTCGACCAATTCAATTTTTTGTTGGATTGCCATGAACGCTGCCTGCTGGATGTCCTTATCGGTTTAAGCCAAAAAATACTAGCATATCTAACGTATTTTTAAATAAGTTATCTCACATGCTTATTTGTCAGGTCTGACTCACGGCTTTATATTGAAAATGCTCATTATTAAGTTAAAGAGGATCTTCTATGCTCAGCCAAACAGAACTCATTTGTCGTCTGCTCCTTGCAGCTGTGCTGGGGAGTCTAATTGGTTTTGAACGCGAACGCATGTCATGGGCAGCAGGTCTGCGTACTCACATGCTGGTCAGCGTCGGGTCTGCGCTGATCATGATTGTCTCGTCTTTTGGCTTTGCCGATATTCTGGATAATCCACATGTGATCCTCGACCCGTCACGGGTTGCGGCACAAGTGGTTTCAGGGATCGGCTTCTTGGGTGCTGGCTCCATCCTGCTGCGTGGTGAAGTGATTCGAGGGCTGACCACGGCTGCTAGCTTATGGTCGGTTGCGGCAGTAGGACTTGCCATAGGCGGCGGGCTTTATGTCGCTGCGATCAGCGCAACCTTGATCATTCTGTTTATTCTGGCGGGTCTTAAGCCTTTGGAAAAATGGTACTTCGAATCCAGACAGCGCTACAAACTGCATCTGATCGTGGATGAAGGCAGTATGACCATTCATGCCCTTGAGTTGGCTTTGGGGCTGGGCAGCTCACGAATCAAAAAATTCGTCGTCCGTCAGGGCGAAAATGAACCCGACACCGACGAAGTTCTGATTTCGTTTGCACGCCTCTCAGAGCGAGAGTTCTCCAGTGTACGCCTGCAAATCGAACGGATCAAAGGCGTGCGCCGTATCGAAGACAATACCGCACACGATTAGTTGATAAGCTGTCTATTTCAATAGCTTCAGCACTTTGTGGGCGCCTAAACCCTGCATTACCACTGTCGTCAACAAGCCGCTCATGAGTGCACCGGTTACCCCTGCGGTTAGGATATCCTGTCCCGTCAGATAGAGTCCTTTGATCGGCGTCTGTGGACGGAGCCAGTCCTGTTTGAAGCGATCGACGGTGTGATCCAATCCGTAAATCTCACCATAGGTATTGTTCTGAAACCAAATCGTTGAGAGCGGTGTAGACAGCTCGCTGTAGTCGAGCTTACCGCGTAGCTGCGGGACATGGTGGTACAGGGCGTCCAGAATCCGCTCACTGAGCTGTGCCTTCACCGCCTCATAGTCCTCACCGCGCTGGTTCCATGTGGTGCCCGTCCATTGATCAAATGACATCGAAGAAGGCACCACGACTTCTACTGTCGATTTACCCAAATAATGCTGATCCCATTCCGGATCTTTGGCAGAAGGGAATGAAATGTACAACACAGGAAATTCATTGTCAGAGTCCGCTTCATGCCGTGCGATATTGCCCCCATGATCGGCCGAAGGATAAACCCAGAGATTAGTTTTCGGCAGATTAAGCTCTTCTGCGGTCCCTTTGAATCCGGCAAACAGGTTGAGATAGCCTTTTGAAGGAGCAACCTGCTTCAGCTTTTTGGCAAAGCCATACTGCTGCTGGATGTTGGGTGAGAGTAACTTTTCAAAGGTGAGGCGCACATCGCAGGCACTCACCACTTTATCTGCACGCAGCACATCGCCATTGTCCAGACGCACGCCAACCGCTCGCTTATTTTCGATCAAGATTTCTGCCACACGCGCATAGGTAAACACCTCGCCACCACTGGCACGAATCACAGGAATAATGGTATCGGCAATCTTCCATGCCCCACCTACCGGAAAATTCCCACCACCAAAGAAGTGCTTGACCAACATGGCATGCATAAAGAATGGCGACTCTTGCGGCGGCGTACCATAGTCACCCCACTGTGCAGCAAGCACACCGATCAACTCTGGATTACTGGTCAACTCCTCCAGCACCGTCTGCGTTTGCATCATCGCTTCACGCGGCAAAATACGTGACTTAAAGCGGGTATAGACGTGGCTTAAGAGCTTCGGAATCGCTTTGTCCATAAATACCAGTGGCGAGGCCTTAGCGACTTTATCGACAAGCGCGACATACGCATCAATCGCCTGAGCGTCGTCTGGAAAGTGCTTTTTCAGGTTCGCTTTGAAATTATCGCGCCCACGCACCAGATCATAGGACGTACCGCCAATGATCACCCGATCATAGACATCATCCATCGGTGCCCACTTGAGCTGTTGATCAGAGATCACATCAAACAGTTTGCGAATCGGTGAGTGGGGCTTATGCACCTCGCCGATGTAATGTACGCCCACATCCCACTCATAGCCATTGTTTTCATAAGAGTGGGTGAGGCCACCTGCGGTATAGTGCTGCTCCAGTACACAGACTTTCTGACCCACCTTACTCAACAGCGCCGCGGTGGTCAGACCAGACATCCCAGAACCAACCACGATCACATCATAATGTTCGGCCGCACGACCCGTGCGATAACGCTTGCCTGTCCGTTTCATCCTTAAAAATCCATATGCAAATATTTGCATATAAATGTACATTAAGTAAACACCATATGCAATATCTTGCATATATATTTACGAGTCTCTAAACTTTCACTTTTAGAATCACTACGATGAGTTTGCTGCGGTGATGAATAAGCATCACTTGGCTTTTAAAAATCGTTTTTATGGGAAGCAGGCATGTCGCTTAAATACGCTATTCTGGTGTTGCTACGCTCAGAACCCGGATCGGGCTATGACCTCGCCCAGCGCTTTAAACTAACGCTCGGCAATTTCTGGAATGCGAGTCATCAGCAGATTTATCTGGAACTGAAAAAACTCAGCGAAGAAGGGTTGCTCGAATATACCGTGGAGCATCAGACTGATAAGCCTGATCGCAAAGTCTACTCCATCACATCGCTGGGTATCAGCGCACTACAAGGCTGGATGCGTATTCCGGTCAGTCCCCCACGCATCAATGATGCCTTCTTGGTCAAGCTTTACGGCGCCCAGCCACAAGATCTGGAAATCATCCGCGCGGAGCTCGTGCAGCATCGCATTATTCATCGCCAGCAACTCGAGAAGTTTCAGGCATTAGAACAATTTTTTATCCAAGCCGATGTGGCGCGCCGCCGCGAGTTTCAAATGCCTTACTTGACTTTAAGGCGTGGAATCAAAAGTGAAGAAGCATGGCTGAGCTGGGCCGACGAGGTTGAAAGTACCTTGTTTCAATGACATTACAGCGGAATACAGTGATCAACCCTGTATAAACTGCACAAATTACATTTGCACACGCGATATCCCTTGAGTAAACGCTACAATAGACTGACCATTCGGTCAATAAAGTGCCTACAAATGCTCGGTTGAAAATGAGCATCTGCACTGACATTTGCGCCACAAGGATCTGCTTTAAGGTCAATGATTCGTTATGAAAACTCAATTAGACTCGACCATCAATCAGCGCTTTTTCGACAAGCAAAGACGTCAATCGCCCATACGGCAAGTCTCTACTCACGAATATCTCAGCGCGATGTCTAAATCTACACGTCTCAAGGAAGGGATAAGGTCTGGAATAGCATTTCGAATGATGAGGCACCCATTGATAGACATGTGACGTCTAAAGACAGTACTTCACATAGAAATCGGCGTCATCGCTATCTAGACTACATAAAAGATGAACACTTCGCTTTAGGATCATATAAAAATGCAGACCCGTTTGATGAAAGCCAGCAGCATCCAGCCACCGTACTTTGCCAATACCGTGCGCGACTATATTCCTATTGCCTTCGAAGGACTCTATCATCGCACCAGAACAGAAGTGACTGATGCCGATAAAAAACTCGGACTGGAACTCCTCATTGAAGCCAACTGCGATCTGATCGACTCAGGTCTAGTCACGTTGCTCGATGAATTGGCACGTATGAACCCTTCGCTGAAATTCGAAGATACGCAAGTCAAAGTGGAAGATGTAAAAGCCAAGGCTCGCTACTATATCCAGTGGGTCGGCAGCTATATTGCCAACGATCGCCTCCCTCCCGTAATTGAGCACTACTACACCATGATGCATCAGCTTGAGCTGAGTGGTGATAGCAAGCCCTATCTCGCCTTTAACATCACCCCAGAATTTGCCACGGATTTACAGCGTGTACTCGGCTCACTGGCCGATGGCAGTAATGATAACTTGGACGAAGTGATCGAAATGTTAGTGCGGGCATTAGAGGAAACGATGAAGCCGCTGTTCATCACCCCAAAAGATCTGATGAAGTTTAATTATGTGGTGGATAAAACTTTAAATGGTGTCATTGCTCTGGTGGTCTCGATTTACAAACGTATGCTGCGCAAAACCATTCCTGAGATTCCGCGTGAGCTCTATCCACGCATTGCTGAACATTTGAATACGTTTGTGGTGGTTTAACCGCTCTTGATCAAGTCTGCTTTCTAAAGTCGATCCGTCCCCGGGCCTGCAATAAGCAGTTCCGCAAGTAACTCCGATCCCTTCCAACTCGGGCGAATCTCACTGCGTTCAGCACGATGTATGAGCTCGATCAAACGCGCATTCACTGGCGCTTCTCGGCCTAACTGCTGCGCCAAGCGCACGACTTCACCATTGATCCAATCCACTTCTGTCATACGCCCCGCCGCCAGATCATCGGACATGGATGAGCGAGCTTGTGGATCGATAGTCAGCATCTTGGCACCCAGCCGCGTAAACAGCAGATCCGGTACATTCAACAACCGTGGAATCCAGTGTGCAGGAATCGGTGTCAGCTTGGCAGGCTCAATCTTCGCGGCGCGAAGCAAAGTCAGCGCCTCACGCTGGGCCAGCGCCAGACAGCGGCGGTAGTCGAGTTGAGACAGCTCAGTTTTTAGCGGTAGATTCGCCAAGGCATTGATAGAATTATTTAGATTGAGTAACAGCTTTGCCCACTGGATCGGAAGCATATCGAAGTGCTCGATCAACGGGAGCCCTGCGCGTTTAAAATCAGCGAGGAAGGCATATAAACCCGCATGCTCACGCACCTCCAGTTCGCCTTCGGAGCCTTGATGAAAGGTATGCCCATCATGCACCACATTAAACGGCACCATGCCTTCTAGCACAGTATGGTGGGGCAAAGCGCGATGCAGTACATCGGTATTGCTCAGGCCATTTTGAAAACTGATCACGATCGCGTTGGGTTTCAGCACATCAGCAAGCTCCGCCGCAGCGGCTGCAGTCGCGGCCGACTTGACCGTCACGAGAACCAGATCTGCATCCTGAGCTGCCGACACATCGGTTGCAAATACAATGGCATTCGGCTCTACATGCCACCGCTGCCCCCGATAATCCGATAGAGACAGACCATGCTGACGCAATTCATCACCGATCCGCGCACGCCCAATCAGACTCACATGACTGCCTGAAGCGCGTAAACGACCACCGATATAGCACCCAATTGCGCCCGCACCATAGATGCAAATTTTCATGATTATTCCCTAATCACCCGCAGGATTTTGCAGTTTAGAATTGTAATTTAATATATGACAAACAACCGTGATTTTGAAGTCTACTCCGACTTTACTCGGCTTGTGTATCAAGTTGTGATAGCTCCGTCAGCAGCCGATCCAAAAACAGCGTCTGTACTTCAGGGAGCACCCGTTTGGCTGGATAGCAGCGCACGATTGCAAAATGGTCCACCCCCGCTTCCAGCGGATAGCGAATGTTTTCCAAATGCGTTTTTGCGGATTCAGCATGCGCCAAATTGTCATCGACATGTCGATCAGTGCCAAGTACATCACTCGCGGCAAAGTAATTCAGATAGCGCTTTACACTGGCGGGAATCTTGCGCATATCAAACCCCCACTGCGCTGGGAACCAGCGGCCTAAACCTCCCGCTGCAAGGGAGATGACCAGATCACTGGCGTAACCCAGCTCGCCCAGCTTACGCGCAACTTTGACCACCTGAATCCCGCCTTGACTATAACCAATCAGCACAATCGGACGGCCTGCTTTAGCGGCGACCGCCAGATCTTTGGCGATCCGTGCATGGTACAGGTGGTTGCTATAGAGCGTGGTATCTGGATAACCATGGGCACGCAAGAAACTGAGCAAATGGCGCTCCATATGTTTTCCTGCTGCCAAGCCATGGATCAGCGCAATACACGGACCGCGATAACCCGTGGGAACAGTAGGACGCCATGCAATCGGTGTTCTGGCCATATTAAGTCTCTTTAATCATCTATTTTGGGTTTAAAGAAAAGCCGAGTCTCTCTTTGAAAGTGACTCGGCTTAACTGGTCGTGATGTCGATCCGTCGCTGGAACTAACACATGATTAGGCAGGAGTTTTAGTTTCCACAACCTTCAAGCCTTGCTTCTGCGCCCACCACAGTGCACCCACCAATAACTGACGGCGATCTTCGGTGAAAGAAGGTTTTTTGCCTTCAAAATAATGACCAACAAACTGAAAACCCCAACCCACGGTAAACAGCGGAACCGCAATCGGCAGACCGATGACTGTCGCACCAATCGGCAATGAGGCCAAAATCAGAGGAATGCCAATACTGTGGCAGCGTTGATTGCGAGGGTCTTGATGGTCTGCTTTGTATTGCTGCATCAGGTTAGACCATTCTGCATTGAGTTTAATGGCGGGCATGATGTAATACTCCATGTGAATGTGCTGGCTTTTTTATTCGTCCATAGGCAACCGCTTCGAGGATGCTCATAGACACGTTATTCGCGTAGCGATTTGTTGTTAGGATTATCTTAAATCAATTGCAGGCTGTGCTTTGTCAAATAGCCGACAATTGCCGCTATTTGCTGATCGACGGCGGGTCGGCAAATGTTCGTAGCCCATCAATATCCAAAATCTCAATTGCTCCATAGACCAATTTAATCAAGCCTTGTCGCTCCAAGTCTTTCAGCAGTTGGTTGGTAGTCTGACGAGTGAGGTAGAGCATCATCGCCAATTGCTCTTGCGGAATCGGGATGATGCGACGGCTGCGATCACTACGATTGCTGGCATTCTCAGCAAAGTACACCAAGCGATTCGCCAGACGCTGGCCCGTAGTACGCAGTGCCAGATCTTCGGCTTGATTCAACAGTAAACGAATTTTGTCGGTAAGCAACTGTCCGAAGTTCTGCCAATAGTGCGGCTCTTTTGCCAAGAGCTGATCCAGCAGCTCACCGCGGATATGAATCAGCACGGTATCGCCAAGAGCAACCGCATTATGGGTGCGATTCATGCGATCAAACAGCGTGATCTCGCCAAACCAATGTGGGGACTCCATCAGGGTGAGTAGCGCTTCTTTACCATCGGCACGTTGCCGACTGATACTGATGCAGCCCGAGATTACTGCATACAGCCCATGTGCCGTATCATTCTGCTCAAACAACACTTGCCCCGCATGCAGATGTACTATTGTGGCGGCATCGAGCAACCCAGTTTGCAATGACGCAGGTAATTGTGCAAACCACTGCCCCGTTCGCAAGAGCCCTTCATAACGCGTGACAGTGTCGTGAGGATTCATATGAGCAACTCGATTACACGCAAGGCACCACCCCAGATCAATGAAGGATTGCCATGAGTATATGCCAGCATACGCGCTTATGGCGACCACCTGCATGACCACACATACAGGGGCTACATCAGAACACTCTTTAAATCAGGCGTGCAATCTGTTTATGACGCCAGACCAATCGGTAGTAGAGGGCGTTTAAGCTGAAAATCGCCACGAAGGTCAACGCATAGGCGTACCAAATCCCCTCAATGCCAATTCGCGCGTTCAAGACATAGGCAACGGGCAGCTCAATACACAGGATAGCAAACACCCCCAATGCAGTTGGCGGGAGCACCGTGCCACTGGCGCGCATGGTTCCCGTCAAGACCGTCGCCAATCCCAGCACAATCACGCTCCATGCCACGATATGCAGTAAGGTCAGCGCCATCTGAATCACAGCAGCATCGATGATAAACAAGCCGATGATGGTCGGAGCCAGCAGATAAACCAACGCGACAAAAAAGCCCGTAATGACCAGATTCAATCCCAAACCAGTACGTACGATGGCACCCAATCGATGACCGTTCCCCGCCCCAATGGCATGGGATGCCAGAATGGATGCGGAAATCCCCAGCGACATGGCGGGCAATTGAATCCAGCTCATCACTTGGTTCACCGCGCCGTAAGCGGCCGTTGCCTCTGAGCCATGACGATTCACCAAACCCAATAGCACAACCTCTGCCACAGCCATGGTGAGCATCTGAAAGCAGGAGGGTAGCCCAATACTCAAGATTTTGCGCGCGATCACGCCATCCACCCGTACACAGTTCAACAGCGCCTCATTGAAGGCCAGCGGATGTCCCTTGCGGTGCCAATGCCACATCATCCATGCAATCCCAATCACCGAGGCAATCAGAGTGGATGCCGCTGCGCTGATCACGCCTAAGTGAGGCAATCCCCACCAGCCACGTATGAATGCAGGAGTGAGCACCAGTGAAATCAACGTCGTCAGTACCAGTGCCCAAAGTGGCGTCACGGCATCCCCCACCCCGCGACTCATGGATGTCATCAGCCACAACAAGAAGATGACCGGCATGCCCAACAGCATCAAATGTGCATAGCGCGTGGCATCAACCAGAATATTAGCCGGTGTGCCGAGTAGTTGCATCAAATGCGGTGCAAACGCACTGCCCACCATACTGATGGCAAAACCCAGACTTAGCATCAGGCATAGTGCCGTACCAGCGACTGCACGGACTTTCTCCAAATCCTTGGCACCCCAAGCCTGACCGATGAGTACGGTCGTACCCGAGCCCAAACCAATTATGATCGCAAATAAGAAAAAGAAGATCGGAAAAAATGTCGAGACCGCAGCCAAGGCATTCACCCCGATCATCTGTCCGAGATAAATAGTGTCAATGGTGCCAGCACTGGCCTGCAGGACATTGGTCAGCATCATGGGGATTAAAATAACCAGATAGGTACGCCACAGAGGCTTGGGTGCAGACGGGGCAGCAGATGAGAGGGAGGTCATACACGATTCCTAAGACAAAAATTTTACGGCGCCTTGCAAGCATAGCGCATACAAGAATCACAGTGAGCAGAATAATATTACCCGTATAAAATTATGTCGTCAATATTACCCGGGTAAAATTTGACAAATAAAAATCTGATCCGAGGTTCGCAGATCTGTCTTATCGATTCGACTAATACGATGGCGTATGCTATGAATACGACATCATCAGAATGGGTTAAAGGATTAGCGATGACTCGCATCACATTAGCGAACTGGAAAGCGAAAGGGCTGTTTTTTAGTCATCGCGGCTATCGTATTTTCTCACGCGTTGAAGGCCCTGCCCCAGCTCCCGTGTTGCTGCTGATTCATGGTTTTCCTACTGCGTCTTGGGACTGGGAAGCAATATGGCCAGCATTGACCCGCCATTATCGCGTGATGACGCTAGATATGATTGGTTTTGGATTTTCAGATAAACCAATGGACTATCCTTATAGCATCATGGATCAGGCCGATATTTTTG
Organism: Aquirhabdus parva; assembly: GCF_003351745.1. Lineage (NCBI taxonomy): Bacteria > Pseudomonadati > Pseudomonadota > Gammaproteobacteria > Moraxellales > Moraxellaceae > Aquirhabdus > Aquirhabdus parva. The sequence continues at coordinate 3,390,961 of NZ_CP031222.1, forward strand.
AGCGCCTATTGGCGGAGCATCAGGTGCAGAGCTATCATCTGCTCGCCCATGACTATGGCGACACTGTCGCGCAAGAGCTACTTGCACGGCACAATGCACAAGAACAACCGCGCCCGCAATTGGGCAGTGTCTGCTTTTTGAATGGTGGTTTATTCCCAGAAAGCCACCGCCCCTTGCTCATTCAAAAATTACTGCGCTCTCCCATCGGTCCGATCCTTGCCCGCCTCAATAGCCGCAACAAACTCGCCGACAGCATGCAACGCGTCTTCGGTCCAAATACGCAGCCTGATGCCGAACTCATCGATGGCTTTTGGCAACTGATCTCAACAAACAAAGGTGCGCGCTTACTGCCTAAGCTCTTGCACTATATCCCCGAACGTCGTCAACACCGTACCCGCTGGGTCGGCGCCATCCAGCAGGCGACTATTCCAGTCAAAGTCATTGATGGTATCGCCGACCCCGTGTCAGGTGGACATATGGTTGAGCGCTACAGAGCCCTGATTCCGAAACCGAATGTCACTGCACTGCAAAACATCGGTCACTATCCGCAGGTCGAAGACCCGCAAGGGGTGTTGGATGCTTACATCCAGTTTCGTTTAGCAAAGACTGAGTCATAACGTCATAGGTTCATCATGAGCTAGCCAGCCCACTGCATCAGTTTATTGCTCAGCGTACAAAAAATAAACTTGACCTTTATTGAAAACCATATATGATTGAGTGATCACTCATTTAATGATTTGGATTATGGCTCGCCCCCGCAGTGAAGATAAACGTGATGCAATTTTAAATGCCGCCATCAATGTTCTGGCTGAACTGGGTGAACGTGCGCCGACGTCAAAAATTGCCAAGCTGGCAGGTGTTGCTGAAGGCACGCTGTTTACCTATTTCAGCAGTAAAGAAGAACTGCTCAATCAGTTATATCTATTGCTAAAGTCGGAACTGCGTCAGGTCATGATGTTGGACTTCCCTACAAACTCCGACTTCAAAACGCAAATGCATCATGTCTGGCAAAGCTATGTGGAATGGGGTGTGACCAACCCACTTAAACGTAAAGTCATGACTCAGTTATCAACCTCCGAGCAAATTACCGCAGAGAGCAAACAGATCGGCATGCAATCCTTCTGTGATCTCACGCAGAGCATCCAAATCCAGATCAGCAATGGCGTGCTGCGTGACTACCCACCGCTGTTTATCGGTTCGATTTTAGGAGCGCTTGCCGAAGTCACCATGAACTATATGGCACAAGATCCGACGCAGGCAGAACGCTACCGTGAATCGGGTTTTGAAGCCTTTTGGCATGCCGTGGTAGAACATGAGACACCTGCATTACCGTAAAACAAAGGGGGCGACAACCGTCCCTGTTTTTAAAGATATCGATGAGTGATTAATCATTCATTTTAAATACTATTTGATGACGAGGATAAGCAGCATGATCAGTGACGTACTCAGTCCCAATACCTCATCCAGTCTAGAGACCGCTTCCGATTTGAAAACGGAACGTGACCCTAAGCCCACTCTACTGTCTTCACAGCAGCGTGATGGACGTTTCTGGAATCTACGCCCCAACCTGCACAAGACCACCTTGTGGAAAACCCTGCAGTTGATGTGGCGATTCGCCTTCAACAAACCTGCAGGCACAGTGCCTAGCCAGCCTATCCCAGTGCTTACCATCACGCAGGCACAATTGCTTGCCGCACCAGATCGGTCGTTGTTTCGCCTCGGACACTCGACCATGTTGGTTAAGCTACGCGGTGAGTTCTGGCTGACGGACCCTGTGTTTTCCAAACGCGCCTCACCTTTCCAGTGGATCGGACCAAAACGCTTTCATCAACCGCCGATCAGTATTGCGGACCTCCCACCGATCAAAGGGGTGATCCTGTCGCATAACCACTATGATCACCTCGACTATGACGCAGTCATGCAGCTTAAAGATAAAGTCGAACACTTTCTAACGCCGTTGGGTGTTGGCGATACACTAGTCAAGTGGGGTGTGCCTGCAAGCAAAGTCCAGCAACTGGACTGGTGGCAAGAGACCCAAGTCGAAGGATTAAAGTTTGCGGCTACGCCTGCACACCACTTTTCAGGGCGCGGATTATCAGATAGCAATGCCACCCTATGGGCATCTTGGGTGATTATCGATAATGATTTGCGCGTGTTTTTCAGTGGCGATACGGGTTATTTTGATGGCTTTAAAGAGATCGGTAACCGCTATGGCCCATTTGATGTGACCATGATTGAAACTGGCGCTTATGGTCAGGACTGGCCAGATGTCCACATGCAGCCCGAACAAACCCTACAAGCCCATGTGGACTTAAAAGGCAGAGCTTTGCTGCCTGTGCATAACGGCACGTTTGATCTGGCATTGCATGTCTGGAATGATCCGTTTGAGCGCATTGTGGCACTGGCGGAGCGTCATGGCATAGCGGTCAGTACACCGCAGATGGGTGAGCCTTTAAATCTTAATGAACCCCGAGCTGAGGTCCGCTGGTGGCGTGCCCAGCCGGTCTAAGCCAGAGACGGATCGTGAAGGTGATCTGCTGTCCTTCGGAACGGACTTCAATATCACCGCCATGCATCTGCACAATTGACTTGGTGATCGCAAGGCCAAGACCCGTGCCTTCGTCAGTCCGCTGCTGTGCACTCGCACTGCGATAGAAGCGGTCAAAGAAATGCATCAATTGTTCAGCAGGTACTGGGGCAGCGTCGTTTTGTACAATAATGGTGGCGAAATTCAGGCTTTGAGACAGATCGATCAAAATTGTACTGTCTCGGGTGCCATAACGAATGGCATTTGAAATCAGATTACTCAGAGCTCGGCGCAACATCAGTTGATCACCATGCACAATAGCACGGCCAGACAGCTTAAGCTGCATGCCCTTCTCTTCAGCCAGTGCGTCATAGTACTCATACAACTCAAAAGCTTCTTTGCCGATATCAACATCTTTAGCATGAAAAAGATTAATACCGTGATCCGCTTGGGCAAGTAGCAGCATATCGGAAATCATGCGTGATAAGCGCTCATATTCCTCTAAATTGGAATAGAGAATTTCCTGATAAGTCTGATTGTCCCTTGGCTGTGTTAAACAGACCTGGGTTTGGGTCATCATATTATTGATCGGTGCACGCAGCTCATGCGCAAGATCAGAAGAAAACTCTGAAAGCCGGATAAAAGTGAGTTTGAGTCGATCCAGCATCTCATTAAAAGAATTGGCCAGCGGTAGCAGTTCCGTTGGTGCATGATCCGTATCTAGTCGCTCAGTCAGATTATGTGCCGAAATCTGTTCTGCTACACCGACCATGGACTGAGCACTCGACAAGCCTTTTCGCGTTGCATACCAGCCAAGCAACATTAGACAGAGGGTCCCAAGACCACCCACTGCAAGTAACAATTCGCGAAAGTGATGAAGAAAACGGGTGTGCTTTCGCACCTCAAGACCGATCATGATGCGATAATTGGTGGCTTGATCGACCGTATTCTGTTGTGTCAGGAGCATGAACAAATAGCGCTTTTGATTAATCGGCCACTCTTGCTGCTCTAAGGTTTTGTCCTGTGTAATCAACAAGACCTTACCCTCTTTCTGATGATCTTGCCACTCTTGCAAAGTTGGTCCTTGACTGACGACAGGCTGGCTCGGCGAAGATTGCAGATTTTCGGTGGTAAACAGCGGGGTTCCAATCGGACGCTCAATGCGGACTATGGGTTTACGGCGACTGATAAACGCAGACTTTAATTCGTTAATGGTATTCTGGCTGTTGCCGGGGTGGTCTTTTAAAATACTTTCGACCTCAGACATACGCATTTCAAGTCTTTCGCGATCAATCGCAATCAGTTGCTGCGTCACTAAATGATCAATCACCAGCCCCATGATCAAAAAGATAATCAATGTGCATAGCGAAAAAATGAGACTGATGCGGACGCTCAGAGACCTAACGATTTTCCTCAATTTCAGTTTCCAAGACATAGCCCATACCGCGTATCGTTTTTATCAGCTTCGGATGAAAATCCTGATCGATTTTATTGCGTAATCGCTTGATAGCAACTTCGACCACATTGGTATCACTTTCAAAATTCATATCCCATACTTGGGATGCGATCAATGAGCGAGGCAGTATCTCACCTTGCTTACGCATAAACAGCTCTAATAACAAAAATTCTTTTGCAGTAAGGTCGATTCGGCGGCCTGCGCGTGTAACTCGACGACGGCGTAAATCGAGTTCAATGTCAGCTACCGTGATCACATCATTCTCTTGCTGCTGACTGCGCCGCAAAAGGCTCTTAATCCGTGCAAGCAATTCAGTAAAGGCAAAGGGCTTAATCAGATAATCGTCTGCTCCGAGCTCTAAACCTCGGATCCGATCATCTAGATGACTTTGTGCTGTAAGGAAAAGTACTGGCATCCAATATTCTGCCTTACGGATCGTAGACAATAAGGTCCAGCCATCCATTTTGGGCAACATCACATCTAAAATCAGCAGATCATAGCTATCGGTCAATACTTGATTCAATGCCGATTGGCCGTCACTCACCCAATCGACTGTATATCCCGCTTCAGTAAGACCTTGCTTGAGGTACTCTCCAGTCTTGGATTCATCTTCAGCAATTAAAATTTTCAAACGTTGGTGTCCCCGTATTAGCTGCCAAATCCGCATCACGCGTTCATGGAGTGTAAAGTCACGTCCATTATAATGAGTTGTTTTAATATGGCAAAGCAAGCACGTTATAACACCTGACGAAAACAAAAACGTTGCAATATACGCACAATATATTACTAACCTATGACAATTTTAATAAAAAATTTACCCTAGCGCAATATATAAGTACATCAAGTAATATTTTTACTTATGAAAAATATAAATTATTATTTAATAAATAAATAATATACATTAAAAACAAATATTTGATTGTATTTTCAATTTAAATTATCAAACTTATATCTCACCTACAAAATACACACACGCATATATACATATTTATTTTTTAAAAAAAATTTCAACTGACACCAAAATGACGCCAAGATTACTTTTTTGTCATTTTGTGGATTTTAAAACATAAAGACGCATATTATGGATATTAAATGAACACGAGCAATTAATATCATGAAGGCTTTTTTAATTGAACATCAAAACATGACCAGAGAATATCCGAGTTCATCACTCATACCAGTCGAAAATGAAGTGGCGCATATTGCCGATTTGGAGTTTAATTTGAGTCAGGGCTCGATTAAAAAGTCTGGACAGGAAATCAATGTCACTGCAAGACAGTATGCCTTGCTGGAACGCTTTATTCAGGCCCGCACAGAATCACAAAACGCCTATCTCGATATTTCATGTGATACTTGATTGAAATGGTCGCGCTTAGATCGCGCCTATTCACTCTACTTCCATGAAATAAAACTGTGCATTGAATGGGACAAAGTCTCCCTTATATCTTGATCCTAAAGCACTAGCTTAGAAGTAATTTCGTCCGCAACACCGCTCTCTGCAGCAGAGATAACTCAATAATACATGAACCAAGTCACAATAATCGACAAATTTACGATAGATTTGTATAGAAAATAGAGTACGCTCTCTGCTAATCATTCCTTAGCATGTCCGGATGACGGATCAATTCTTTACATTCTGTGACCAGTTTGAGATCTCTCATGAATAACCCGATTCAATTTCCCAATGCTCACCTCCCAGAAAGCATGACCGAAATCAGCATCACTCATCCAGGAAAACCTGAGGTGTTGGTGCCGCATCAAACTGCAATCCCTGTACCCGCTGCGGATGAGTTACTGATTCAAGTTTTTGCCGCTGGCGTGAATCGGCCTGACGTCATGCAGCGCCAAGGCATCTATCCGATGCCCGCTGGTGTTAATCCTGTTCCTGGACTTGAGATCTCAGGACTGGTCGTCGCGAAAGGTGCCAATGTCAGCGGATTTTCACTCGGTGATCGGGTATGCGGACTAACCAATGGTGGCGGCTATGCCGAGTATTGCGTGCTCCCAGCTTCACAAGCGCTGCCTATCCCCAAAGGGGTCACGTTTATTCAAGCGGCCGCCATCCCTGAAACCTTCTTTACAGTTTGGGCCAATCTCTTTCAAATCGGCAAGGCCAAAGCAGGAGATCGCGTTCTGATTCATGGTGGTAGCAGCGGAATCGGTACGACTGCCCTGATGCTGTGTAAGGAGTTGGGCATAGAGAGTTTTGCAACCGTGGGGAGCGCAGAAAAATGTCATTCAATTGCTCACCTTACCCAACCGATTAATTATCGTGAGCAAGATTTTGCGACCGTGGTTTTACAGCAAACCCAACAACAAGGTGTTGATGTGATTTTGGACATCGTTGGAGGGTCTTATTTTGCACAGAACCTGCATGCTCTTGCGCGTGATGGTCGTTTGGTGATTATCGGCTTTATGGGCGGGGTCACAGCTAAAGACGTCAACCTGCAAGAATTGGTGTTAAAGCGCGCTATCGTCACCGGCTCCACCATGCGGGCAAGAACCCGTGCTGAGAAAGCGGAAATTACCCAAGCGCTACTTGAGCATGTCTGGCCACTATTGGCTGCGGGCAAATTTTTGCCGATGATTCATGCGGCCTTTTCACTGTGTGAAGTGGTCAAGGCACACGAAATGATGGAAGCAGGTGATCATGTCGGCAAGATCATCCTCACCGTACCTCATAAAGATGTGCCAAATCCCTAATTGGTCTATTTGCTCAAATGAAACAGCTCATCGGCTAAAAATTAACATTGGTTTTCAACCCAAAAACCAATGCGTTTTTATTGTCAGTAGTACCGCCCGGATGGATCACATACTGTAGATCTGGCGCAATCGACACGGAATGGATCAAACCAATGTTATAGATCGCTTCAAGCACATATTCATTGTGCTTGGGTGCGACCTCGGCCTTGTTATGCACGGCATTGCTTTGATCAACAAAAGTGTTATAGCGATCATTGGTATGCAGTGCGCCAAAGGTGAGTCCAAAGTAGTCATCTGGACGGTCAAAAGCACCCACGTATTTAGCACCCACGTTGATCACCCGATCAGTCTGTGAGGTCGCCTGATCCGCAAAAGCCGAGCGCCAGAATAGCGATAAACCCTGACCTTTGGCCACACCAGTAATTTGCTGATCAATGTTCTGATAGCTGCCATAGCGACTATTGCGCTGCATCGGCTCGCCACCACTTACAGCTAGAGGTTGACCTTGGGTATTCAGCAGCAGATCATCTCCCCCTGCGTTGTTATACCAAAAGCCCAGCCGATAGCTGGCCGGATAACCCGCAACTGTGGGCAACCAACCGAGCTCCAGAGGAAAGACTGCTCCGCGCGTGCCTTTTGGATTATCAGGTCGCCAGCCGTAGTCTTCTGCATAAGCCGTGGTGCCGATCACCGGATTGACCTGATAAACGCCCAATTGCGCATAGGTCTCCGCAGTGGTTTTGACTTTAAGACGCGCCGCCCAGACACTCACCGGATAGGTAAACCAATAGCTGCTCACGATCTTGCCCGGTACTGAGCCGCAGATCATATTGTTCTGGAAGTCACACGGAAAGCTTGAGAAGTCATCGCTTAAGGTTAAGCGTCCAATCCGCAATGCGACCGTGTCGCCCCACAGTTTCTGATCCAAATAGAAACGGGTTAGACGCCACGTTTCTCCGCGACCATAGATTTCCTGCACTTGTTGCAAGGTACCTAAGTGTGCATCATTACTGGTGCTTTCCCCACCGCGCTTGCTATAGGTGATCTGAAAGCTCCCACCCTGCCAGCCTAGTAGGCGATCCAAATCCAGCGTGGTGCCGAGTGCAAATTGATCAGCATAGTCCGAGACGTGAGAGGTACCACCGCGAAAGTTATGCGCAAACTCGCCTGTATAACCCAGACTAAACGTCACACCATCTTGTGCCAACTGGGTCCGCACGCCTCCCCAATCACCCAATAAATATGGACGTGTTTGCAAGTTTTGATCGCCGTTATCTGCTGAGGCGTAACCAGAAACAAGCAGACTCATCGCGGTGATGAGATAGGCGGCACGTTTTATCATGATAGATCTCTCATGCAAATAAGCTTGCGACGCTCTCCCACACGGGATATCCATGCGGGAGCCTTGGATTAGATTTCGCGACTGATGATGTCACCGATACGCAGTGCAAGGGCATAGCCAGTCAGTGTTGGATTGACCACCGTTGAACTGGCATGCACACTGGTACTGGCGATAAACAGATTGGCATGATCATGAGTACGACACTCGTGATTCACCACGGAGTCTTTGGGATTAGCCCCCATAATAGTTGTACCCATGATATGGGAACTGGGAACCCAATCGTCAGGATTGCTCAGCACTTCAGTGGCCGCAAAGACGGTACGGAACTGATCATAGTCCTGAAACAGGCGTGGCAGCGCGGCCAGTGAATACGGTGTCATGCGAAAATCGGTCTTCGGCTTGGCAATGCCCAGCGCATCGACCTGACTGCTGAGTTGTACGCGATTGATGGGATCAGGTAACACTTCAACATATGAGGCGATCTTCAGATAGCGCGCCGCATCGTGACGGATGGCTTCATCCAGTGCAGGCCCCACCACGCCTTTATCAATCAGACGTTTAGTGATCAACTCGTTAGGTACGGTATTGTCCAAAAAGTGGCGAATTGAGCCATGTTCTTTGCGGAACTCCCCATCGCGCCAAGTATTGATACTACCCTGCTGCGTTGGACCACGACCTGCCCACACCGGATCCTTGACCAGCATCGAAATCGACTTGCCGATATGCCCCATATAATTACGTCCGACTTGGTCGGAGGAATTGGCAATGTTAGAGATCAAAAGTAGTTTCGGAATCTCCACCCCATGTGCCGCCAGAATAAAATACTTGGCGGTCAGACGTGTAGATTTGCCGTCTGGGGTCTTGTAGTGAATCGCAACGATCTTACCGTCATTGCCTTTTTCAATCTTGTACACCACAGCATTGGTCAGAAGTTTAGCACCATTCTCACGTGCCCATCTCACTGGCATATCGCCAGAGAACTGCGCGCCGATCGGGCAGATCGGAGCACAGTTATTATTGCCCGCGCAGATCGGACGACCGTTATATGGACGGGTGGCACGTGCATTGGGCTCATCAACAAAGTGATGACCGACACTACTGGTTTTGCTGGCGACCTGCTGGGTCAGATAGGTCCATGCCTGCATTTGCATCGGATAGGGTTTGGAGCGCGGTGGGAACGGCTTACCGCCCTGTCCACTTTGGTCATCTGTATCTGAACCCGACACCCCAATTTCCTCTTCTGCCTGCTGGTACCAAGGCTCAAGGTCATCATAGGAGATCGGCCAGTCACGCCCTTGTCCGTATAACGATTGCAGCTTGAAGTCGCTCGGCAGGTTACGCCATGTGGCGCCGCCCCAATGCCAAGTCGTGCCGCCGACTAAACGGAGATAAGCAGGCTTTTGGACAATGGGTCCGACGCTTTCAATATAATTAGGTGTCGATGACTTGGACGCCCATGGCTGCTCTGGGTATGGGCCGTTGTAGTCCGATTTATTACCAAAATTGCGGAAAGAATTGAGGATTTCAGCGCGCTTCACTTCAGGACCCGCTTCCAAAATCAGCACGGCGTGCTTCTTCTTGGCCAGTGCATTGGCGACTGCGCCGCCTAGGATTCCTGCACCTACTACTATTACATCTGCATCGTATTCAGTTGCCATAATACACCGTCACTCTCATATTCATCTTGTGGGTAAGTCGCCATGCCTGCAAGGGATATCGTCTCTAGACACCCGTGAGTAATGGCGTCGCCGTCCAATATTCTGGTCGCCCGCGGATATAGGTTGGAATCACCGTCACATCTTTGGTGGTATCAAACATCAGCGCCATCTCGTAAGCGACGGCCTTCGCAGTCGCACCGCGCCCGACATTGCCGGTATAAAACGTTTCAATGATCAATAGACAGGTTTTACGCACTGCTTGATCAGCCTCGGTAAAGCCTGCAAAAAGCTGCGTGACATCGGGTGCTTGGAAGCGTTTTACGGTATCCAACACCGCCTGTAACTGCGGTGCAAAATCAGGGATATTTTTTTTCAGTGCCGAAAAAACCGCTGCAGCATAGGGCGCAGACAACTGAGGCTTTGCCACCAAAAAGGTCGCAAGACTATAAAAGTCGGTGGTACTGGTGTCAGGACTTGGTGCCGCACTGGCGATCAAACCCGACGCCAACAGCACTGAACTGCTCAAGACACTGAGTTTAATAAAGTGTCTGCGACTTGGCACACTGCCCACCTTTTGCGATTCAAGTTGATTCGACTGGTGTTGATTAGACATCGTCATCATGATTCTCCTTAGTGGGCGGGTCTGAGTTTTTTAACATCATGCGCAGAGACCGTACCTGCCCCATGCCCAAAAGTCACGGTGACATAATTCGCCAGTGTCGCCAGTTCCTCATCATTTAACTCACCCGCAAATGCCGGCATAAAGTAGTGGTCTTTACCATTCTCCACTTCTGCGCCATTGAGCATGACTTGAATCAGGTTATGCGCATCTTTAGCACCCAGCACACTGTTATGCACCATCGAAGGATAGTAGCCATCTGAGGTGCCGACACCGGTTTTGCCATGACAGCTGGCGCAGTGATTCAAGTAAAGCTCAGCACCCGTTGGAGCGGCCTTACCGCCTTGTGCTGCAAAACGAACATCCTGATAGTCGGTAGTGGGTTTACCAAAGCTTGAGCGTGCGGCGGTTTGTTGATCTTGATAGGCGGGTACGGTTACGAGATAAGTCGCCATCGCCTGTAAGTCGGCATCAGACATCTTGCTAAAACTATGGGTAATCGCCTCAGCCATGCCCCCTGCGGCCTGCGCCTTGTTGGGAACATTGCCTGTGCGCAGATACTGCACAATCTCAGCTTTAGTCCATGTGCCAATGCCGGAGTGCGGATCACTGGTGATGTTATAGGCTTGCCAGCCGCCTAACGCTGCACCCGCAAGATAGTGCTTGCTGGTTTCATCATAAGCTTTTTCTTGCATTGCCAGACCACGCGGGGTATGGCAGGTTCCACAGTGCGCTGCGCCTTGAACCAGATACGCGCCGCGATTCCACTCCGCACTTTGCTCAGGTTTATTTTGGTAAACCCCTTTGCTCAAAAACAATTGATTCCACACTTTTAACGGGAAGCGTAAAGTCAGTGGCCATGGAAAATCAGGTTTGCGATTCTCCTGCGCCACAGCAGGTACGCCCTGCATAAAGTAGGCATAGAGACTTTGGATATCATCCGGCGTAAGCTTAGCGTATGCGGTATAAGGCATTGCGGGGTATAGATTACCCCCATCACGGCGAATGCCATATTGTACTGCGCGTTGAAACTCTTGCAGGCTGTAGTGACCAATGCCGTGATCTTTGTCTGGCGTGATATTGGTGCTATAGATATTGCCCATCGGTAAGGGCATCGGCAGACCACCAGCAAAGGGTTTGCCGCCTGTGGTACTGTGGCAAGCGACACAGTCGGAGGCTATTGCAAGTGCTTTACCCTGTTCGATTCGTTCTGGGGTGATTACAAGAGGAGCTGAGATCAGTGCGTCACTGTCTTTCGCTTCGGAGTGCCAGATGAATATAGCACCCAGTAAAACTATCAGCAGGGGCAGACCTAAGAACGTCACAATAATTTTTGAGCGTCTTCGTAGGGGCATAATGAATCACTCTTTTTAAAGCCAATCCACGATCTACTTTAAGCCGAACGATGGAGGAGATGGCATGTCATTCGACATCAAACCAAATCCTGCTATTGATCGATTCGGCCAAAATAAACCAAAAAAATATCATCTATCGAGATCACGCATCTAAAGACAATAATCGACCTGATTTCATTGTGTATTGAACCGAGTATAAGCAACCTGTCGGACCATGAAATGATTTAGAATCCATAGAATCATTGCAATCGTCCACAACATTTGAAAACATCGGAGATCACATTTTGATTTGCCGTGATAAACACGGTATATCAAGAAAAAAAAACACTGCCCACAACTGAAGCAGTGTTTATAAATGTGGGCGTATGCCCACCGCTGCGGAACGCATTGGCGTTACTCGTTACTTGCCGGTAAATGGAGCACCGGAAAGCTCAAGTCAACATTTGACTGGTCATCGTCCAGCTCTGAAATGGCTGTGCCGATGGTGTAACCGTGATACTGAAGTTGGCGATTAAGGATTTCCAAACCCGCGGGGCCTATGCCCTGTGTAGCCAGACGCTCTAACGTCCAATGCTCAAAATCGCGAATGGTTTCGATACCCGCAGCCTGCAACAAACCGATATATTTTGGATGGATATTCAACTGATCCACGGACGTATCTGGACTCATACGTTTCGATGCAACTTTCATTGGATCACCTCTATCTCAAGTTCAAGGTGCAGAGACACCCTGTCAAACTTTCACCATCCTGTTATACCCATCCTATCGCCTCAATATTAAGTTGCCATCTTAGTGATTGTGCCCAAAGTGCACAAGATGTAAAATTTACGACACTCTATTGCGAATTTAGCACCAATGGACCTAAACCATCTGCAATTGTTTATTGAAGTCGCCAAAGCCGGCAGTTTTTCTGCAACCGCCAAGAAGCTCAACGTCGAGCGGTCATCCATCAGCCGCAACATAGCCGCTCTTGAAAAAGCTTTAGGGGTACAGCTCTTAAGTCGCACCACGCGCCAAGTTGCTTTGACCACCGCCGGTGAACAGTTGTATCGCCAAATTTCGCCACATCTCGATTCACTGCAAGAGGCAGTCACTGCCCTGCCTGAGCGCGAGGAACAACCCGCAGGGCTGATCCGCGTCACGGTACTTGGTGATATTGCGATTAAATTTTTGGCTGGGGCGTTGGCAGGATTCACCGCACGTTACCCTGCGATTCAAGTCGAAGTGCATATCAGCAACCATCTGGTTGATCTGGTGAATGACGGTATTGATGTCGCTCTACGAGTCGTGAAATCCAAGCTGAATGACTCCTCTTTGATCGCCCGCCCCCTGACAAACATCGATATGCATGTCTACGCAGCACCTGGTTATTTGGCGCGCGCAGGCATACCGCGCACGCTCATCGAAGCGGCAGATCATCAATGGTTGATTTTTCGAGATATGCGCATTCCCCAACTCGTACAGCCTACACAAAAACCTGCGGTGACGGGTGATGACATGTTGTTTTTACAGGAAGCTGCCAAGGCTGGCATCGGTATCGCAGCCTTACCAACTTTTTTGGCACGTCATGATGTCGCGGCAGGTAATCTGGTCCGTATCCTGCCGGAGATATCCATTACCATCGGTGTGTTGAATATCATGCATCCGCCTGCAAAACAATTGTCACGAAAAGTGCGGGTTTTTCGGGAATATTTGGTGGATTATCTGAGTGTGCATCCGCTGGTGGGATAAGTTTTGCGTTCTTAACCGCAAAAAAAGCCTTTAAGCCTCACCCAAAAAACACACCACTTCCCGAATGACTTCAGCATCCGCAAGCAAACGACGATGACCAAGCCCCGTGAGCGGCACAAAGCGACTCCCCGCCCACGCAGCCGCCACACTTTGCGCCGCAATTATCGGAATCACCCGATCATCATCTGAGTGCAGGATCAAAGCAGGGATCGTGAGGTGCGTTGCAGACTTTTGCAGATCAACATGGACTGGGTCCACGCCAAATTCCCGCAGCGTATCAATCATCTCTTGCCGAGCCATCTCGTCATAACCCAGTTGAGCCGCCGTCATGTCTATCCCATCCATAAAGCGACGGGGCGGTGAGATGAGTACGACTTTGCCTGCGACGAGTCCACGCTCAAGTGCATCGCCGCTAATGCCTGCTCCCAATGAATGCGCAACAACCACATAAAAATCTTGCCCCAACCCAGCCTGAATCTCTAATAGCGCCTTCGCACATGCGGGAATTGAAGTCCGCTTCCCCTCTGAGCGACCATGTGCTGGAAGGTCAATTGCCGCAACGCTAAAACCCTGTGCAAGAGTCGCCATAATCAACGGTTCAAAATCCAGAATACTGCCTTCCCAGCCATGCACAAACATCACCAAGGGTCCCTGCCCCGCACTGGAGACATGCACCTGCCCGGCTTGGGTTGTGATCATACGCGTGCTTTCCACCCAATTGCCTAACTGACTTACAGCAGCTTGTTTACGTGGATCAGGGGTTAAAAAGCGCATGGCAATGTCTCGGGGGCTGAAACGCTGTGGCGTGATGCTGGCGTTATTCATGGCGACTCTCCTTCTTTGGCCTTGACGAATATTATAAATGATTATCATCATATATAATTAATCTTATGATGATCATCATGTAAAAACAAGACTCAAGGAATGTCATTGTTTGAATGTCGATTTAAAAAAATATTTGTCGCTTAGAAAGTAAGCCTTCAAAATAAAAAACGGACAATCAACGCAGTCATTCGTTGTCGTCCGTCAGTTTGCAATCATACTTTAAAACTAAATCAGTCCTTAGACATAACCCAGTGCATGTGCCGCTTCATCGATCAGATCAGTGACTTGTACAGGCTGTGAGGCGAGTGAAGCATGACTAGAATTCAAAGTAATCACTTTACGTGCGCCTAAGCGTGCTGACATCCGCTGCTGATTTTCAGGGGCAATCATGCGGTCTTCACTGGAAATCTGATACCACGATGGCTTATTTTTCCACGCTGGAGCTGTGATCGCATCGCCAAAGGTGCTTGCCAACGGTGCTTTCTGCGTCACAGCCATCACCAGCCCCTCATCAGAGGTCAAATCCTGACAGAAGCTTTCACGAAACAGCTCTGGCTTGATCCACAAGTAGCCGTCGCTATCGGGTGCCAGATTAGCTGCGGCAACAGGAGGATGCTCTTGGGTGATGCCTCCGGGGCTCTCGCCAGCATCGGGTGCAAAGGCTGCAATATAGACCAGCCCGATCACATTCGTTTGATCGCCCGCTTCCGTAATCACGGCGCCGCCATACGAGTGGCCAACCAGTAGAACAGGACCTGCTTGCTGAGCAATCATCTTGCGGGTACGCTCGGCGTCTTCGGCCAGCGAGGTAAGCGGAAGCTCTACAGCTTTGATCGAGGTATAGCCTTTTTTGGCCAGTTCCACGATCACTTTACTCCAGTGGGCAGCGCCGCCCCAAAACCCATGAACGAGTATAATTGTTGGTTTTCTCATGATTGTTGCTCCATTTGACACCTCAATGTGTGTCCTGAGATTAATCTTCCACCTACGGCCTGCCCAGTAGTCGATTGTTGTCGATGCGCGAACATTGCGTAACCAGAGCCCACGAACTCAACCTTTAGCTAAGCGATCTTTGAGCCGTTTATCTCGCTTACGGAAATAGGGCTGCATTGCTTTGATCACCACGCTAGGCATCGCAGCCAAAGCCACCTCCCCCATAACGCCAACCGGGCTACTGACCCGAACAGGACGCTTTTCCACAGCCTCAACAATCCAGCCCGCCGCACGCTCAACCGTCATCATCCGCTCATGTTTATAAATGGCAGTACGTGACGACATCGGGGTGCGCACCAAGGGGAAATACACCACAGTCGTGGTGATGCCTTTATGCGCAAACTCGGCCAGCAGAGAACGCGAAAAGGACTCCAGCGCCATTTTGCTGGCGATATAAGCGGAGAACAGTGGGATGGGGAACTGCGACGACATGGTCGAAATATTCACCACATGACCGCTGCCTTGCTCAATAAAACGCGGTAGGATGCGCAACGTCAAGCGCACGGCGCTCAGATAGTTCAATTGGATAGTCCGCTCGTAGTCATGTGGACGATCCAAAGAATCTTGTATCGAACGACGAATGGAGTGTGCCGCGTTATTGACCAGCGCATCAATCCTGGGGTGCGCTTGTAAGATCGCTTCGGCACAGGCATTGACCGAAGCAGGCTCGGACAGATCGCACGGATAAACCCAAGCCTCACCGCCTTTGACCCGAATCGCGTCTGCAACACGTTCAAGCTCCTCAGTGCGTCTAGCGACGAGACATAAGCGTGCCCCGAGATCTGATAATTGATAGGCGGCTTGCTCACCAATCCCGCTGGATGATCCCGTCAAAATAATGGTTTGTCCATGTAGCTTCATCCCTAACCTCTCCCTATCGATACACCTGTTTTAAAGTCCCGAGCCTTAATTAATACCTCGGCTTAAAAAAGCATACGCCACATCCAGCGGAGCACCATTGACCTTGAATCTCTTTTTTAAGGTCAATAAATGCAATTTTGGGTCAATGAGGCAAACTATCCCAAGCTTTTTCTGTGTTAATCTTTCAACTTGGGGAGAGGTAGAGGTTATGGAGATGGTTCTAATCGTCATTGCAGTGCTGATTGTCTGTGCAATCGCGTATCTTGCAATTCGGTCAATTAAAAAACACGTCGATTTTTTTCAGACGACAGCATCGATCTATAAAATCACGGGTTACAAAGAATTTGATTTTGAAATTGTGGGGGAGCATAGCTATCAGCAAGCGCTGAAACGCATCGCAGGTGCAAAAACGGAAACGCCTAAAGAACACTATGCCGTTGCCACCTTAAATCACGAACCCAATAACCCCCATGATCCCGAAGCGTGCGTGGTCAAGATCAATACCGAAACCGTCGGTTATCTCTCCAAACAAGAAGCCTTCGACTTTCTGGATGAACTGGATACCTTAAACATTGCCCGCAGCACCTTCTTTTTAGTCGATGCCGTAATTATCGGTGGCTGGAAAAACAAAGACAGCGAAGGCAGTTATGGCGTCAAACTCGATATGCCCTTTAATATGGGTGACTTGAGTGAGAGACTTAAAAGAATGGATTAACCTCTGCTTGATGTTAATCCACAACAGCATGCCACACGAAAATCCCACTGCTCTCCATCAAAAATAAAGATAAATCCTACAAGATGGCGTATGGTTAGCGTATCTGATCCTGCTATGATCCAGCGATAACATCAGAAAAAATGCCAGCGGCGACAATAATTTTATTTCATCAACGATGACGTTTGGGTAGTCAACATCATGACCGAATCCACCATAAAATCACCGCATACATCCATGATGGCGCTCGGCGCTCTAGGCGTCGTTTTTGGCGATATCGGCACCAGTCCGCTATACGCTTTGACGACCTGCTTTCATAGCGATGGCGGCATACCGATCGATCATGCCAATGTACTTGGGATTCTGTCTCTGATCTTCTGGTCACTCATGATTGTCGTGTCCTTGAAGTTTGCCATCATCATTATGCGGGCGGACAACAAAGGCGAAGGTGGCATCATGGCTCTGCTGGCGCTTAATCTACACAATCCTAAATTCGGTCCAAAAATGCGTAACATCCTGATCGCATTGGGGCTCTTTGGTGCGGCATTGTTTTTTGGTGATGGAATCATTACCCCTGCAATCTCGGTGTTGTCGGCAGTTGAAGGTTTATCAGTTGGGACCTCCGTTTTCACGCCTTATATTCTCCCCATCACCATCAGCGTATTGATCGCATTGTTTATGATTCAGCGCAGAGGAACAGCCGCCGTGGGGCGCTATTTTGGGCCGATCATGCTGTTGTGGTTTATCACCATTGGTTTGATTGGACTCAATAAAGTTATTGAGCATCCGGCTATTCTCGCACTGGTCAATCCGTACTGGGCTATCCATTTTTTTGTTATCCACCCCATGACTGCCTTTATCACTATGGGGGCAATCGTTCTGACCATCACGGGTGCTGAAGCACTCTATGCCGATATGGGGCACTTTGGTCGCAGACCCATTCAGTGGGCATGGTTTATTGTCGTTCTCCCTTGCCTCGTTTTAAATTATGCTGGGGAAGGCGTACTGGTGCTACAGAACCCAGCGGCAATTGAAAATCCGTTTTATCTGCTGGTACCAAAAATGCTGATGTACCCGATGATTGTACTGGCCACCATCGCTACCGTAATTGCCTCACAGGCTGTCATTTCGGGCGTCTTTTCGATGATCAGACAGGCGATGCAACTGGGCTATTTACCACGCATGACGATCCTGCATACCTCCGAATCGGAGATTGGGCAGATTTATATCCCTGTATTGAATTGGCTACTGCTCATCCTGATCGTGATTCTAGTGGCCATGTTTAAGTCCAGCGCAAGTCTGGCATCAGCTTATGGCATAGCCGTCACGATCACCCTGTTTTGTGACACGCTGCTGGTGGCCTGTCTCATGTATTACGCATGGAACTGGTCTTTGCCCAAAATGCTGTTGGTTGCGATTCCATTCTTAGTCCCAGACCTACTGTTCCTGACGTCCAACATGCTTAAGATTACCGATGGTGGCTGGTTCCCGCTGTCTGTTGGCGTCATCGCCTTTACCATCATGATGACCTGGAAGCGGGGCCGAACACTTGTTCTAGAGAAGTTAAAAGCAGGCTCTCCGCCGCTCGACATCTTTATCCAAAGCGTATCTAAGCATGCCTTTAAGGTCTCGGGTACGGCGGTATTTCTCACCACCAATCAAAATATTGTGCCCAACGCCCTGATGCATAACTTAAAACATAACAAAGTCTTGCATGAAAAAAATATTCTACTCACCGTGGTCGCAGAAGACGTGCCCTATGTTGATGTCGAATCGCGAGTACGCGTGGAGCAGATTGATGATCACTTTTATCGTTTGGTAGCGTGCTATGGCTTTAAAGAGAGCCTCAATGTGCCGCATGCGCTAGAGCAAGGTCTCGCCTTGCTGCGCCTGCCCTGTGATTTTATGCAGATCAGCTTTTTTATCTCTCGCGAACGCATCCTGCATACCGTGGGTTCTGGCATGGCGCCTTGGCGTGAAAAGCTATTTATCTCAATGACGCGTAACACCTCTGCTATCAGCGACTACTTCCAGATTCCGCCTAATCGCGTTGTGGAGATCGGCAGTCAGATCGAGATTTAAAAACGGATGAATAAAGCGATCCTTGTGCACACCATGTAGATTATGTGCAAAGGAGTGTCACTGAATTACTACTAGTTTTAAACATGTGTCCCGAACAATGAACCAATCCAAGCCGTGACCAGCATAGCCAAAATCCCGCCGATGGTCACGCGAACAATCCCTTTATACAGTGGTACGCCGCCAGCATAACTGGATAATCCCCCTGAGATCATCAGCGCCAACGTACTCACAATGCCAACAACTAGGGCTGCGATATGCGCTGGGCTCAACCATGCAGCCACAATGGGAAAAATCGCACCTACAGTGAATGACAGCGCTGACGCCATCGCCGCATGAATCGGCTGCGCGGCCAGCGTTTCGGAGAGTCCAATCTCATCCCGAGCATGTGCCTCTAAAGCGTTCTTTTCCGTCAGTTGCACCGCAACCTCATGGGCAAGCGTGGGGGTTAAGCCACGCTCAACATAAATCTGAGTCAGCTCTTTTAGCTCAAATTGCGGATTACGCTTGAGTTCAGCTTGCTCTTTGACAAGATCGGCTTGTTCCGTATCGGCTTGCGACTGAACTGAAACATACTCCCCAGCCGCCATAGACAACGCACCAGAGACCAGACCCGCAATACCCGTAAGCAACACCACAGAAGGCGCAGCACCACTGGCTGCCACACCAATCACAAGGCTCGCTACGGACAGAATGCCATCATTCGCCCCCAAGACCGACGCGCGCAGCCAGCCCGTGCGATTGCTATAGTGAACTTCGTGATGAGCATGCGACATGATGACTCCTTATTGAATCTTACGAATTAGGCTTCGCGATATTGGGTGATCTCTTTTACCGTTTCTCAAGTAATCTTAAATACACTTAGATGACCAAATGATATCGAAATATAAAGATCTTTTGTCACCTTAACATACTCCCCCCCACTATAGGGTAAAACAACAGTTTTTTGCTTGACACTCCAAAAAACGAGGCATATAGTCCGCTTGTTTTCATTACATAGGAGTCCTACGTGGATACTTGTTCGTCGTGTTGGTGTAGCCAAAGACTTTGGCACTGACCCGGTAAGATCACGCAGGATTCCTCTTGCCACTATCTTGCCGCGGGCAGATGGTGGTTCATTCCATGATTGATGTGCTGATGTCTAGCCATAAATCGTCTGTTGTACCTCCTACATCATCTTGAGTCGTCACTGTTTTGGTTTGACCACCAAAATTGCGGGCAGCATTCAACCTTAATTTCTTGCAGATCGAACTGATCTGCGAACCGTGCCGTGATGTCTTCTGCACACGATAAGGCTGTATGAGCAAGCATTGACGTAGGGCTCTCTAGCAATCGCGGAGAGTACCATGTCTACCAATACCCCTTTAAAAATGACCCCAGTCGATCATGGCGCGGTGCTGGATAACGCCCATGTCGGTGATATCCACGGTGCCTTCGGTTCCATCCGAGCACATCACCCAAACCACAAACTCGGTTGGAAAGGCCGACTCACCACACTGCTGGCCATCATCGGTCCCGGCCTGATCGTGATGGTTGGCGATAATGACGCCGGGGCATTCGGCACCTATACCCAAGCCGGTCAGAACTACGGCACCACACTGCTCTGGACCCTGCTGCTCCTGATCCCCGTTCTATATATCAATCAGGAAATGGTGTTGCGCCTTGGTGCTGTCACTGGCGTGGGTCATGCACGCCTGATCTTTGAACGCTTCGGCAAGTTCTGGGGCGCATTTAGCGTCGTTGACCTATTCATCCTCAATGCCTTGACGATCGTGACGGAGTTTATCGGCATCAGTCTGGGTCTGGATTATCTCGGCGTACCTAAAGTTGCAGGCCTCATCGCCGCCGCCATCATCATCATGCTGGCAGCAACTACAGGCAGTTTTCGCCGATTTGAGCGCTTTGCCATGTTTTTGGTGCTGGGCAGCTTGCTGCTGATCCCTGTCTTGCTTATGGTTCATCCACCAATGAGTCAGATTGCTCATGATTTTGTCACCCCTGCCATGCCTGCTCATAGCAAGCTTAGCGAAGTAATGCTGCTCATCATCGCCATAGTCGGTACCACCATTGCGCCATGGCAATTGTTCTTTCAACAAAGCTATCTGATCGACAAACGCATTACCCCACGCTATATCAAATACGCCCGTATCGACCTGTGGCTCGGCATCATCATCGTGATCATTGGCGCAGTGGCAATGATGGCGTTTTGTGCACAGACCTTTGCGGGTACGCCAGAGTTTGGCAACTTTGTTGACGCAGGTGCTGTTGCACACGGCATTGAAAAATACGTGGGGCATCTACCTGGCGTGCTCTTTGCCATCGCCCTAATTGATGCCAGCATTATCGGTGCCGCAGCGGTCTCACTCTCTACAGCCTATGCCCTAGGAGATGTCCTGTCGATCAAACATTCCTTGCATCGCAAGGCCAGCGATGCCAAAGGCTTCTATGCGGTGTTCTGCGGTTTGATCGCCATCGCTGCGACTTTGGTATTGACCCCACATGTGCCGCTCGGCTTACTCACCAATCTCGTGCAAACCCTAGCAGGGGTGCTGCTGCCCAGTGCCACTGTTTTTCTCTTGCTGCTCTGCAATGACCGCGCAGTGCTCGGACCATGGGTCAACTCGCACGCAATCAATCTCTTCTCTGGTGCAGTTGTGGCGGTGCTGGTTATGCTTTCGATAATTTTGACGGCATCGGTGTTGTTTCCAGCGATCACTGGGTCTCAGATCGTGTGGATTCTGGTGATTGGCAGCAGCGCCACACTGCTTTCTGTCATCAGCGTGAAAAGCTATGAGCGTATAAAAGGCGTGTCACCTGCAACAAAATTCACCTACAGCAAAGTCCTGCAGGAAACATGGCGTATGCCACCGCTGCATGAACTGTCGCCCGCAAAAATCAGTTTACTGAGCCGAATCTGGATGATCGTACTACGGAGTTATCTCGTGGTCGCAGCAGGCATGCTCATCTTCAAAATGATCATGCTGGCCATCGGTTAATACAAGTTTCCCCCTCTTCACATTTAGGAGACCTGCATATGCATAGCTGGCAACTGGTGAACCTCACCGATACTTTGGATTCCTTTATCTGCCTGACGGCAGCCTTTATCTTGGGTTCGCTAATTGGCTATGAGCGGCAATATCGACAACGTACCGCTGGCTTACGCACCAATACACTGGTCGCGGTTGCTGCGGCATCCTTTGTCGATCTTGCCATGCATCTCAATGGCAATATCGGCGCAGCCCAAGTAACGGCCTATGTCGTCTCGGGTGTCGGTTTTTTAGGTGCGGGAACCATTATGAAAGAAGGGCTTAATGTGCGCGGTTTAAATACCGCGGCAACCCTATGGGGCTCTGCGGCCGTGGGTGCCTGTGCTGGGGCACATCTGATCGACCACGCCGTATTGATTGCTGTGTTTGTACTGGCTGCCAACACGTTACTGCGTCCCGTCGTGAACTCGATTAACCGTAAACCGATCAATGATCAATCCAGTGAAGTGACCTATCAATTGCATGTGATCGTGGCGAACGAGGAACAGCGTTTTGCCATGATTACAGTTGAACACTTACTGGACCATGCCGAGTATCCCCTCGCGCATATCGATGTCGAGTCATTTAATGAAGACGATGTGGAAATCACTGCAACCCTGCTGTCCACCTCGGCAGAGTCGCAAACGCTGGATCAGATTACCGCACGGCTGGTGGACAAGCCCTATGTCAAACATGCATTCTGGAACTCAAGCATTACCGAGTAGTGCTTAGAAGTGTAGCGAGCAATGTGCTTTGTCAGCTGCATTAAAAAGGCATTGACATTGTGCATGGCTCAGCCTAAATTGGTGTACAAGTGTTCACTAAAAGATATCATCATGAATGCACCGGCACTGATTCCCCAAGAACAACAATCACCCAATCCGTATCGCGGCGCACTCAATATTGCAGGTGCCGTGCTGCATCTTGCCATGCGTAGCGCGCAAGAAGTCACCCACCTTGCGGCAGAAGTGCATAGCACCATCACCGACATGCCTGCGCCATTGAACCAGACCCATCGTGCCAATCCGCGCCGTGCACCATTGGCATATCGCATAGTAGCCAGTAGCTTTGCGCTGCTGGCCCGCTTTAGTCATCTGCTCACCACCCAGCAAACCGAGTTTAATCAACTACCAACCTTACGCAGCCAAGCCGCATTGAATGGTGTATGCGGCGACAAACTTGAAGCATGGGCCAGCCCTTTTGCGCTTACACTGACCTTGCGTGGCGAGCGCGGCAGGCTTATGGATGCCGCAGAGTGGGCATCGCCTTCGGAAAAGGGGCATGTGTTGTTTCTGCACGGTCTCTGCCATAACGATCTGGAATGGCAGCAATCTGCGCATCATCAAGTGTTTTATCAAGAATTAGAAGCCGCAGGCTATCGCGTCGCATGGCTTCGCTACAACACCGGACGCGCGATCCATGTCAATGGGCAGGCACTTGCCGAGTTGCTTGAGCAGTACTTTGCCGATCACGGTCAACCGCTCTGGCTGATTGGACATAGCATGGGGGGCTTGCTCATTCGCAGTGCCAGCCATTGGGCAGAGACACATCAGCATCGTTGGCTCAATCGCCTGAGCCATGCCGCCTATCTAGGCTCACCGCACCTGGGGGCGCCGTGGGAAGTTGTGGGCAATAAACTGAATAATATTTTGGGCATTACACCCTACACGCGTCCTTTTATGCGCTTGGGCGACATTCGCAGTCGCGGTATCAAAGACCTGCGCGGCGCACATATCACCGCTGATCAAAACATGCCGCCCTTAGTCGAAGGCGTCAATCACTTACTACTCGCCACCGCTTGGAGTGCGGCCCATACCGACAACTGGATTGGGGATGGCATCGTGCCTGTATCCAGTGCGCTGGCACAGGATGCCCAAGGGGATCGTTTGCACGCGCCGAAACTTAAGCGCGTACTGTTGAATGATATCCATCACATCGCTATCTTGGACGATGTGCGGGTTTATCAAGAACTACGGCAGTGGCTGGGCATTGAAATGAATGCTAAACCACAGCCTCCTCTTCTGCTGGCATGGCATCCACAGCAACCTTAGCCACAGCTGTCAACTGACAGCGCACGTATTTTAATGCAGGGATCGCGGTGTATTTATCGCGATCATTGACATCGGACAGCTCATTTAACGTCACACCAGTACGCGTTGGTTTACCGGTAACAGGGTCTGGATACTGCATATCAAAGATATTGGGCAAATGTAGATGTCCTTTCCGTGTGCTGGTATCGACTTTCACTGGTACGGTCACTTCGCCGCGCTTGGTGGTTAGTTTGACCATATCGCCGGAAGCAACACCCACCAGCTCGGCATCCTCAGGATGAATGAGCATCGCATAGTGGATATCTCGCCCTTTACGCCATGACGGATCGCGCACGATGGTATTGGCGGTCCACCCCGTACGCATGCCTGCATCCAACACAAAAGGATAATCCGTGACTGCATCTTCCTGCCCCATGAGCACTTCTAAGTCAGCAATGAAGTCCGCCTGATATAAGCGTGCTTTCTTATCGAAGTAATGACAGAAATCCTCAAAATTACGCGCTTCATCCATCAGACCCAAAACCACCCCTTCCGGATGTTCATTGATCAGATCAAAGACTTTTTGACCGATAGCAAAGGGATTTTTGATCGACTTAAACTCAGGGAACTGTAAATCAAACTGCTTACGACGCGTTAGTGCATAACCCATTGAAAGCAACCAGACATAGGCCATCAATGGATTTTTAAGCTGTGGTCCGAGCGTTTCATACAAGGTAAAGAACAAGCGACCGACTGTGGCAAGTACTCCTTCTTTGCTGAGTTTGCCTTTGAATGAAAGCGCACCTATCGCCGCCAAATAGGCTGGCGCATAAAGCGGGTTGGTAGCCTTTGCAGCCAGGCGATATATGAGCTTGGATGCAGGTTTTACGATGCCCATCGCAAGTGCCAGACGATGATAAATTTCGATCTCAGGCAATGCATCAGGTGAACCACTCACCACAGGTGGCCGGACTTGGGCATAGATCACATCTTTGGGAAATACTGCCATTTCCCATTTTTCATAACCGGCTGGTGTCGGCAAGACATAATCCGCCGCCTGTGCGGTTTCAGTCATATTCGGCTCTATCACCACCAGCAGATCAAGCTGGGCAAACGCTTCGCGGAAACGTTTGGTATCTACATAACTGACCAGTGGATTCGCACCATCGACGATCAACGCTCGGATGCGATGCGGATGTGAGGATAGGATCTCTTCGGGAATCAGATTAGGGGAAAACTGCATCATCGGTGCAATCAATGCCGAGGCAATGATGTCGGACTCCAGAGGCTTTTGCAGACGCGGCAGAATGGGAAACTTCGGACCAAACTGCTGTACGAAAACATTACCGCCGCGTACACCGGTATTCCCTGTGATCAAAGACAGCATCCGAATCAGGTAGCTATTGAGCGTGGTATTGATGCCGTGATCGACACCGAGGTCATAACAGATCGCCGCTGTTGGTGCCGCGGCAAACGCGCGTGCTACCGCCTCGATATCTTCAATGGCAAGCTCAGTACGTCGTGCCATATCTTCACGATCGACTTTTTTCAGCATGGCCGCGACTTGCTCGAAGCCTTTCACTTTTTTGGCAATAAAGTCGCGATCATAAAGTTCTTCCTGCACAATGATGGCATTAATCGCTAACATCAAATACACATCTTGCGCGGGTTTGATACAGAGATGGAAGTCCGAACGGCGAGCTGTTTCGGTCAGACGTGGGTCCACCACTGCAATCTGACGGTTCGGATCTTTAACGATTTCTTTGATGGTGTCGGTGGCATTCACCCCGCGATTACTAATCAGCGGATTGGTGCCCAAGTACAAAACAAAATCAGCCTTATGCTCATCCCCTGCCAGATAGTGGTCATGACCGGCTTTAAACAAACGCCCATCGACCAGCGGATGTTGGATTTTCTCCTGACCCAGCGCATTGAAGAACGATCCGGAACCAATGGCATAGAGCAGCGGTAATGCGCCAAACACATTGGAGTGGTTACCCTGCCCACCTATGCCAGCTACCGCGACTGCGCGCGGGGCATAGGTATGACGAATATGGTTCAGCTTGGCGGCAATTTCTGAGATCGCCTGATCCCAAGAAATTTGTGCAAACGTACCATCCGGCATTTTCTTGAGTGGGTGTTCTACACGCTGCTTATGGTGGACGCTGTTCGGGATCGCAAAGGCTTTATTACAGATATAGCCTTTGGTAGTCGGATTGGTTTTATCGGCTTTGACTTTGACGATGATATTGTCTTCGATATCCAGCTTCACCCCACAGTTATGCGAGCAGAGGATACAAACACTGGATAGATCAGTGGCATTAGGCGGTACATGTGCGGCGCCTTGTTGAACTTTGGCTGAGGTCGTCATGGCAGATTTCCGTGGCTTTGGGGTCAACTGACCCATCTATGATGTATATCGTTTGAGTGAAGAATGTTTACACAAGACACATTCATAGTAAGTACAAAAATGGAACTTGTCAATTTTGATGAATGATACCAATCCACGTCTATTGATTATCCATGTTTATATTGAATAATTTGTTTATAGAATTTTGTTTCTACTTCTTAGAAATAATCAGCAGCCCCAGTACAATGCATGCTGCACCAACAACCATACGGAGGGTGATCACCTCCCGCAGGATCAACCACGCAAGCAGAATCGCCACCACCGCACTGCCCTTATCGATCAGTGCAATGGTCGATACTTCACCGAGTTTGAGAGCTTTGTAGTAGTAGATCCAAGACAAGGTCGTGGTGATACCAGACAGACCCAGCCAGAATAGATTCTTGCTATTGACCTGAGCCAGCTCCTGACTGGAGACAAAGCATAATGCAAAGCCCAAGACGAACACCGACACAAACACTGTGCGAATGGTGAGCCCAAGCTCACCCGAAATCCCCACCAAGCCCTGCTTAGCGATGACCGAGGTGAAGCCGGCAAAGAACATAGAAATAAAAGCAAAGAAGACCCAGTTTTTCATCACTGCACTCAACGCTAAAGACCTCAAGCAGAAATAGGTGAACCTACCTCACAAACTTAAACCCTCACATTCGCTCAATGCTTCTGCGCATAATCCTTCAGTTTGCGAAAAGGCTTACTGCGCTGCACAACATCAATGAGTGATGGCGTAAAACGCTTGCCCGCATACATCGCCCATGCTTCAGGACTCACCGGCACAACCGCGCGGTTATGAATGATTGCGCCGACAATCGCCTCTGCCACCAGTTCTGGACCATAGTTCCGCTTACGATAGATATCGGCAATCTTTGCTTGGGCTTGCTCTGCAGCACCATGCGCGCGCATGACATTGACAATGTTGGTATTAATTACACCGGGACAGATAGCGCTGACACCGATGTTATACTCCGCAAACTCGATACGTAACGACTCGCTGAGCCCCATAACCGCATGCTTGCTGGCAGAATATGCCGCCATCTCAGGCGCGGCGTAGTAGCCTGCCATAGAAGCAAGATTCACAATATGACCAGATTTCCGCTCAGCCATCTTCGCCCCGAATGCCTTACAACCATGCACGACACCCATGACATTGATATCCAGCAACCAGCGCCAATCTTCTATTGGCGTACTTAAAAAATCACCAGAGCTCGCAACACCCGCATTATTCACTAGCACATCCAGCACACCGTGCTGGGCATGAACCCGATCGGCCAGCCACTGCATCGCCTGCCAATCCGACACATCGGCAATCTCTAAAACCGGATAATTGTCTTTTTGAATAAGCAGTTGAGCAGTCTCTTCCAATGCTGCCAAGTGGCGGTCACAGATCACGAGCTTTGCACCCAGATCCGCAAACTTAAGTGCAGTAGCACGACCAATCCCTGAACCCGCGCCAGTGACTAGAACCAATTTATTGTTAAAATCTTTCAGGTGATGACTCATGACTGCCCCAGCGCGATAAATAAAAAGTGGCGTTCAAATCGTAACGCCTATACAGACCAGTCTAATTCAAACTACGCCAGAAAAATACATGATTCAGCAACGATATATGCCAACTCAACCACCCTATTCACGCGGGGATGACGCCAAAGACCGTTTCGAGCTCAGTTAAAGCCTCTCCCGCATAGACAGCCATTTTTTGTAATCCGGGCAAACTGTCACGGCTGCCGGTAAAGCCAACATTGAGCTGCCCTGCATAACTAACACACGTGATGTTGAGCGCCTGCCCTTGCACAGGGATCGAAATCGGAAATGTCGCCTCAAGCTTCGCACCATTCAGATATAAAATATGCTCAGGGCCCGGCACATTGGAAATCGTGAGATTCATGGGTGGCCTGACCTTGGCACCAAGCCCACTCATCAGTACTAATGCTGTGGGCATACTGGTCAGCAAGGTAAATGCAATACGCGCTTGCTGGGGCAAACTTTTCAGGTGATTTTTTGAGACTTCCATGGAGGCACGGATTGCAGCGAAACGTTCTTTAGGATCGCTCAGCTCCGTCCCCAACGCAGCCCATAAAAAGCCGATGGCATTACTCATCGAGTCATCCCCCGCCTCGCGCAAACTGACAGGCACGCCAGCAATCAAGGAACGATCGGGCAAGGCATTCTGACTCTGCAGATGCCGTCTTAGCGCAGAGCTACAAACCGCAAGAAAGACGTCATTCAGCGACCCGCCAGCGGCTTTAGCAACCCGTTTCATCCGCTCCATATCGAGCTGCTGGGTTGCAACCCGACGCGCGCAGGTCACCTCGCCATTCAAAATCGAAGGCGGTGCTTCAAAAGGTCGTAGTACAGACTCACTCCCCGGCTCACGCTTGAACATGGGCTGAAAGGCCTGCTTCATAATCTGTGGCCACTCCCGTGCGGTCAGCTTTGCAGCGACCGTGCGCGCCTGATCATGAGTCCGTTTACGTTTATGCGTCGGCTCGCGATGCTCCCATGCAGGAAACCACTCGCCATCAGGTTCAGTCGATAACGCACGGGCACTGAGTCGCATCGCACTGATGCCATCGGCAAGGGCATGATGCATTTTGGAGTAAATAGCAAAGCGATTATTTTGCAGCCCTTCAATCACATGACAAGTCCATAGGGGTCTGGAGCGATCAAGCAGTTGACTATGTAGATGTGACACCAACTCACCCAGTTCACGCTCACCACCCGGATCAGGGAGTGCCGAATGACGCACGTGGTAAGACAAGTCGATGCGATCATCATCGACCACGATCATGGACGGAGCAATCCGCGCCCAAAGCGTCTTTTCCAGTTTCATATTAAAAGGACGACCAACCTTGGCAGTATTGCGGAAGCGGCGAACAATATTTTTAACAAAATCTGGCGGTGCGTTTGGCGGTAATGAAAAAATCTGTAAGCCCCCGATATGCATCGGCGTATCGCGTGTTTCTACATTGACAAAGGCAGTATCCAGCAGTGACATCCGTCTTGTGGCTTGGCGCGTGGTCGTCGTCATTGTTATTCTCCTTGACTTACACATCCCATGATATTCAGTCGATCTTTATTGTTTTGGCGTGCCAGTGACGTCATCGACTTTGGCGATATTTTAGTTTACTGCGCTTTACTGCTGATCTGGGACATGATCAGGTATCGTTTATGTTGTAACAGCCCTCTTCATCTTACCTCCCTAAATCTAAGGTTCTCGATCTTTTTTAAATGGAGGGCATCACACTTCATGTAAAATAAGGTTCTAAATTGGCACGCAATGATAATGATCTGGCGCGAAATGAACTATTTCCATAGAGCAAAAATCAAGAGAATAGTAAACTCAGTAAGTCGATTAAACTTATGATATTCAATCATATAATATGACCATGTGAATCAATGCATATGCCCATGCGTTATTGCTATTGAACTGAACACCTGCATATCTCGACTCTCAACCTGACACTTCTCAGTTGTATTTTTACCAACGCTCCAATCGTTCGATGCTCTTTTTTTGCATGGAGAAATACGTGGACAATCTTGTTGAATTTCAATGCCTCAGTTGTGATGCAATTCATCACGAAAAGCTGACTCAGATTCTCCTCAACAAATCATATTTATTTTGCTCCATCTGTCCCAGTTGTGGACAGGTGATCGGCAGTGAAACTAAAGGCGCGCAATTAGAGGATTATCTCAATACGCACTTTGTCTTGA
The DNA here is from genome assembly GCF_003351745.1 of Aquirhabdus parva. Lineage (NCBI taxonomy): Bacteria > Pseudomonadati > Pseudomonadota > Gammaproteobacteria > Moraxellales > Moraxellaceae > Aquirhabdus > Aquirhabdus parva. The sequence goes on from NZ_CP031222.1 coordinate 3,420,993, forward strand.
ATGATACAGCGACCAATCTTCCTGATGCATTTCAACAAATCACTTCAGGCTCTTATAAACGACGCGCTGCTCATTAAAAATGCTCCCTTGACCTATATATTGACCCGGAGTCTTTTGCGTCCAACGTTTAAAGGCACGGCTAAAACTGGCATTTGTGGCATAGCCCAGCTTGATTGCAATCTGATTTAATGACAAATCTCCCCGCTGAATCATCATCCGTGCAGTTTGTTCCCGAGTCTGGTCATATAGGGCATTAAAATTCTGATTCGCATTTTTGAGCAAACGCTGCAATGTACGTTTAGATAGACGCAGCTTTGCAGCAACAACTTCGATTGATTGCAATCCATCCTTTTCACAATAAATCAGTTCTCGAACCAAAACCGTGATATCTCTTTTGGCCTGTATAAAATCCAATTGCTGCTGACACATTTTCCGCAAACGCCTAGCGGTAGATGGATCAGAAAACTTCAGGGGTAAATCCAGATAATGGGCAGGAAAGGCAATCCTGGATTCAGGTTGACCAAAGCGTACACGAGCCATCGTACTGCTCAAGATACCCTCAAAGCGATCAATATAATCAGGACGTTTAAAAGAAAAATCAACCTCAGGCTTCACGGCTTGTCCTGATAGCATCGGGATGATCTCTATACTGACCAATACGGCATAAATCGCCCCGACCTCGTACAACATGCGATCCATTTCTTTATTCAAATCGAGCCATGCACATCCAAAATACAGATAGGCAGTCTCGGTCTGCAACTCCAAACGTACTCGCGCAAAAGGAATTCGGATAAGCAGGAACTGCTCGATCACATCAATCAGTTCACGCAAGGTACTGGTGACCATGGCTGCATAGGCGACCAAACCGAAACTACTGAACTTCATTTTGCGACCAATCAAGAATCCCAAACCCGGCTCTTGTGTCAGTTGGATAGCGCGGTAGTGCAACTGAATAAAGACTGCATAGTCCACGCTGAAATGATTATCTTCTAATGCCTTAAGCGTGATTCCGGTGCCTTGTAGTAAGGTTTCAGGTGCAACTTTCCAATCTGCAACGGTTTCAAGCAGCACCTTGATAAAAATCACAGGCATTCTTGGGCGATCTAGCGCAGGAGCTACACTCATAGCAGTTATTTTTAGTCAGCGTTTGGGGTGGAAATCTATTTTTTTTATATCGATTTCAAAAAGATCACATACCCGAATCAGTCATTCAATCCATTTTTGTATGATTAGCGAGCACCGCTAAATCATGAGGTTTTTCTGATGCCTTTGTATAGGGGGTTGATAATATTTTTTTTTGCGTTATTCGCCTCTTCAACAAACAAGATTGGCGAACCTGAAAACTGCTGTTGAAATGCTTGGCTCGGTATCGGACAGACTGCACCGTTGGTATAAAGCAGATATTTATACTGTGCGGTCGATGCAAAAAGCAATGCCATCAGGGCTTGATTGGCGACCGTTTGACGATCGACCAAAAAAGCAATCTTGCCAGAGGTATCCTTTAGCTCTGTTGGGCTTTCCATTTGAAAGCCATAAGCATCATAACCCAGCCTACGGATTGTGTTTCTGACGTCAATTAAATTTCTACGGTCATATTGCAAAGGGGGTTCCATTACCGCTGCGACATCGCGAACACGGATATCACTGCCGTTTTTTTGATGTAATGCCACGGCAATCAGGATTGATATTCGCGTAGAGTCACTGAGTACATCGTTCGGATTAACCTGATCTAAAAAAGAGCGTAACGGTTCCAGCACCCCAATTTCTGGTTTGGCGCAGCCATCCACGATTCTGATCGGCTCAGCATGAGTCATGGCAGACAAAGATAAGCTCAAACTCCACAAGATGACTTTAGCTGACTGTAGATAATCCATGATGAGATGTCCTTAGACGATATTCAAATGATGCAGCCTTACATTCATTTGCGTTATAACGTCCAATGTTGCAGCAATTGTGAAGCGATGACTGCGCGCGTGACGACTGATTTTTATCCTTGGGCGCCAATCAAGTGAATCTTTTATCCATCCCGTACCCCATTCAAGCATCAGGCGGACATTTCTTATGGAATAGGCAAGTGCCGTAATTCAATACTGCTATCTTTATATTATGAGAATTAAAAGTTTAGCGATCACTGATCAATAACGCTAAAAATTTATCTGAAGCGAGTTGAACAGACAGCTCAACTGTAATAATATAACATTTCCAAAGACTCTTAGAGTGCGTGCACCAGACTCTACCCTTGTATACAGATGATGCTGATTTAGCCCCCTTGCCCGTTTTCCATCCTTTTGAGACTCGCCATGCGCCCTAGCTCAACACGCCATCCCGTTCATCCGCTGTCTTTTGCCATTGCACTCCTTTTCACTGCACCGCTCTCTATGTCGGTTTTTGCCGCAGCCGATGCAGACAACACCGGATCAGACTCGAGTATCACACCCACATCCGCGCAAGATAAAGTGGCTCAGGTTGAGGTTAAGGCCAAGCGTCTGGATCAAGCACGTAACGGACTTTCTGTGGAAACAGGCGGGAGTAGCTATCGCATCAGTGAAAAAGATATCGCCAATATGCCACAAGGTGATAGCACCCCGATGAATCAGGTGCTGCTCCAAGCACCAGGTGTGGCGCAAGACTCTTACGGGCAATTGCATGTACGCGGCGATCATGATGATTTGCAGTATCGAATCGATGGAGTTATTTTGCCAGAGAGCATCTCAGGTTTTGGTCAGACGCTGGATCCCAGCTTTATCAAAAGCGTTAATCTGCTGACAGGTACGCTACCCGCCCAGTATGGCTATCGCACCGCTGGCGTGGTCGATATCCAGACAAAAACCGGTGCAGTAGATACTTCCGGCAGCCTCGGGGTGTCGATGGGTAGTAATAACACCCGTGAAGTCATGGGCAGTGTGAGCGGCAGTCAGGGCAATCTCAACTATTTTCTGAACGGCTCGTTTCTGACCAACAACATCGGTATCGAAAATCCGACCTCATCCAAAAGTCCGATCCATGACACTACCGATCAATTTAAGGGCTTTGGCTATTTTTCCTATCTCGTTGGGGATGCATCACGGGTCAGCCTGATTTTAGGCAGTACCGATAGCCGCTTTCAGATCCCCAATAGCCCGGGACAGCCGATGAACTTTCAGTTGGCAGGCGTAGCTAATTATCCATCTGAGAACCTCACAGAAAGTCAGGATGAAATCACGCACTATGGTGTGCTGTCATTCCAAAGTTCAATCGGCGATCAGTTTGATTATCAGCTCTCGGCATTCTCCCGCTATACCTCAGTCAACTTTAATCCGGATAATATTGGTGACCTGATCTATACGGGCGTTGCCTCACAAATTGCACGTAGCGGCTGGGCGAATGGCCTGCAAGCCGATGGCAGCTATCATCTAAACCCCGAACATACCATTCGTGTTGGTGCGTTCTATAGCCGTGAGGGTCTGGATAACCAATCCAACGTACTGACTTTCCCCGCTGATGATAGTGGCAATCAAACGTCGGATCAGCCCGTCCCCTATAACGTCACGAATAAGAAAACCGCGTATCTAGAAGGCATCTATCTGCAAGATGAATGGAAGGCTACCGACAAGCTGACCATCAACTATGGCGGGCGCTATGATCATGTCGATGCCTATGTGACAGGCGATCAATTCAGTCCAAGACTCGGTGCCGTCTATCAGTTGTCCCCTGAAACCATAATCCATGCAGGCTATGCACGCTATTTCACCCCACCACCGATGGAACTGGTGAGTAACGATACGATTGCCGCATCAGTCGGCACAACCAATGCACCAGCCAATACGCTCAATGATCCGGTGAAGTCGGAAAGCTCCAATGCCTATGACATCGGGGTTAGCCATAAATTCACGCCGCAATTAACCATGGGTGTCGACAGCTACTACAAGCAAGTCACCAATCTGCTGGATGAAGGTCAGTTTGGTTCAGCACTGCTCTATACGCCGTTTAACTATGCCAAAGGCAAAGTCTATGGCGTGGAGCTAACCGCCAATTATCACGACAAGAATTTCTCAGCTTATGGCAATTTGGCACGTGCAACCGCACTGGGCAAGGACATCACCTCCAGTCAATATACTTTTGACAATGATGAACTGGCATATATCTCCTATCATGATGTGCATTTAGATCACGACCAGATGCTGACGGCATCCGCAGGCATGTCCTATCAATGGCATGGCACCACATGCAGTGCGGACGCCCTCTATGGCAGCGGACTGCGTAGTGGCTTTGCCAATACCGAGCACCTACCCTCTTATGTGGTCATGAATGCAGGCGTCTCTCATGATTTCCATACGCGTGAATTTGGGGAAGTCGAAGGACGTTTCAGTGTTGTAAATCTATTTGATCGCGTCTATGAGATCCGCGATGGCTCAGGAATCGGGGTCGGCGCACCGCAGTATGGGGCTCGACGCGAATTGTTATTTGCCGTCTCGAAGAAGTTTTAAGACAGTCGCCAATCCAACAAACTCATAAAAAAAGCCCCTCAATACGGTGGCTTTTTTTTTATGATCGAAAATCATTTTATTGAATACTGCGATGGTCACGTCTAAACAGCGCCCATGAATCCAATCGTTCACCGCTGGGGAGAATACAGTCCGAGCGCTGACCTTCTGGGGTATCGATGAGGACTTCTTTGCCCTCCAACTTGGCACAATACACTGAAGCCGGATTTGCCATCCCAACAGATTGATCAGGATATGGCATTAGATTTTTGCATCCTGCGAAACAAACAATTCCTACACTGCCGATACTGATTATAATGGCTTTTTTCATCGTTATTATTCCTTGGTTTTTCTTTTATTGAAGTGACGGTCTTACACGATTGAGACTACCACTTATTTATCCTTTCAGCGACGCTCATGATCAAAAATTAAAATCATTTCCTCACTTCACCGATAGCCGTTGAACAATGAAATATAGGCATTGCACACCGATCAATTTATTAAATACTTTTATGATTTCGGCTAAACATTGTCCACTCATTCAACCGCTCAACGCTGGGTAAAATGCAATCAGCCCCCCGAGATTCGAACGAATTGTTAATCACACTTTTACCCCCTAACTTGGCACAATACACAGAGGCAGGATTGACCGCTTCCACAGCTTGATCTGGATGCGACATGAGATTGCTGCACCCTGCTAAATCAACGACTCCAAGAGTATACAAACTTAATATCATCAATTTTTTCATCGCAATTGCTCTTTATAGCGTTTGAGCCGCTCATAGAATCATCAAAAAAACTTTCTGTTCGATATTCGCGCATTTGAGTCGAGAAGTCGATGAAAAAGCATCTAACGTTAATAAACCCACCGTACTAAAACCACCAAAAATAATAGTAACTTATGAAAATAAATTCTTAATTATCTGAAATTTAAAATAAAAAATGACTCACTATTTAAGGAGTCATTTTTAAAGATCAGACATTAGTATGCGTTAATGAATACGCTTAATGAAAAAAGAAATACGCAATCACCAAGACGATACCCGGTACACCCAGTACCCAAGCAAGCAAATATTTTCCCATTTTGAATCTCCAATTTCTTTTAGAAAAATGAACACACACTGACTCAAGGGATAAAAAGCATGCCCCCTTCAGAGGAACATGCTTTTTACGAAGTAACGATCAATTGACTGATGACAGAAATCTAGATATCAAAGCAGTCTACGATCTATTGAAAACAAATTTAGACTTTACGGTCTGGGTCATTTTTATCCCAGAAAGCTTGAACTTGCTCGTGCGCTTGTTCTTTGGTTTTGCCGTAGCGCTCTTGCACGACGCCAACCAGATGATCTTTACCCGCTTCGGCTTTTTTCAGATCGTCATCAGTGAGGTCTGCCCATTCCGCTTTTGCTTTGGCAACCACTTGTTTCCATTTTCCAGCGATAATATCGGTATTCATAATCAATATCCTTCTTAATCGATTGTCAGATGGCCACGACATTGTGACGTTACTGCCTAATCACTATAGCAAGAGATACTGTTTTGATGAGGCGGCTTCTTGTCGGCGTTTAACCGGGCTTCCGCCCTATTGCTGTAACAACCGTAAATTATTGAAACATCAGGGGCACAATTCGTACAACCCCTTTTTTATCTCAGTACACCAATTTGAATGCTGTTGGGCTAGTTTTTGGGATCATCTTCGCGTGTATCTTGTTGATCTGATCCACCACGCGCTGAGGTTCCCATGGTTTGATACTTCGCATTCATCTCTTTAAGTTTTTGGTCATCTAGATCTTCCACATCCAGTAACGCATTAGCAGCACCTTTAGTCGCACATATGAGTTCATCGAGTTTGAGCTGAATCGCTTGGGTATCCCGATTTTGTGAGTTTTGAATCACAAAGACCATAAGAAAGGTGATGATCGTGGTAAAGGTATTGATGACCAGTTGCCAAGTATTGCTATAGTGAAACATGGGACCCGTGATAATCCAAACCAAGATCAGTACGACCGCTGCAATAAACACTTTTGGTTGACCACAAAAGTTAGAAGCCCATTTTGCAAAACGGGTATATATCGATTTATTTTGCATTTTTCCTCTCCAACGGTCTTTGTATGCAGGCATTGATCATTATTCATACTGTGCAGTAGAGATACGGTGCTTTGGTAACAATCACGTTACGGGGCGATACGTTATGTTGATCTTAGATAGGTATCGTTATTTGACGAATCATCACATCTTCACAAAACTGTATAAAATACAAATCATTATTAATTAGCATTCTGTTAGCCAGCTTACATCTCATACAGTCCACCCCCAGAGGTGATCAAATAACGTGCTACGATTTTTCTTTTATAAGTAGGAGAATAACGCGATGACTGAAGAATATAAAACCGCGCCGCCCGAGAGGAAAAAGGATAAACGCGTAGCCTATGCTTTACTCTTTACTATTGTGGCGATCATGCTGGCAGCCATTATCATTGGCTTTAATCTGTGGGAACATCCAAAACCTTCGGAAAAACTTGTTCTGCCACCCGCTGTGGCAGAGAGCAATACAGGTACAGCTGCTAAATAAAAGATGCATTGATATAAAGAAATCGCCGCCCATAAGGGCGGCGATTTTAATGGACTAAACGACCTTTCTAAACCACCATTTTCTTCACTTTTTGCAGCTCAATGGCAAGTTCTTCAAAATCCAAATCCACATGTTCGAGTAGCGGGAAAATATAATTTTCTTCTTCCTCGATGTGATAACACATGAGTTCTGCAAGTTTTTTGAAGGTACAGTCATAAAGAGGATCAAAAGGGCTCATGCCGCCTAACTTCTGAATCAGATGCCGCGCACGATCATGCTCAACAATCGACTCACTGACCAATGCCGGACCATGCGGAAGATGTTTAGCAATCAGCGGATAGAGGACATTCTCTTCGGCAACCAGATGCGTCATTAAATCCAGAGCCATCTGTTTCATCACTTTTTCTTTGATTTTAAAGTCCAGATCACCAAGAGCCGCGAAATAGTCGAAGCATTCTTTGGCTTTAAAATGGTCGATTTTTAAGAGATCAATAACGGTTGTAGGTATCATTTTTACTGGCGCATTCATGATAGAACTCCTTGGCCGATTACCAGCCAGATGAGCCAAAATTGCTCAAATCTTGTTCAACTTTATTTTACATCTGCGAAGCGTTGTTATGGGTGTTGTTGTCGATGTTGTTCTGTGTTGTTATGAAATATTGCGTATCTCAATGTTTAGATCGCACGCTTATGCAGAAGCCTAGGCAAAAAAAATTGTCGCCGATCTTCATCAAATCTCAATTGAGGGGTGCTAGCATCGAGCCTTTCGTGACTTCACTATAGATGCTGTGCAATGAACCTACTCCATGTTTTTATTCTCGCCCTCATCCAGGGGATTGCAGAACTACTGCCTGTCTCAAGCTCGGCCCATGTCATCCTGGCTGAGAAACTGATGGGGCTAGACCCGTCATCTCCTGAAATGACTTTCCTGCTCGTGATGTTGCATACCGGCACCATGTTTGCGGTGATCGTGTACTTCTGGCAATCATGGCGCACCTCGTATTTCTCCTCGTGGCGCACCTTTCGCGACAACCTGGCTTTTGTCTTATTTGCTACCGCGATCACCGGTGTGATTGGTCTTGCACTGCTTTACATCATCAAGCATGTGTTCTTTGCTAACTCGCCAAGTTTTGAGATTGAGCACTTATTTAATAACTCCAAACTGATGGCTACCGCATTGGCCGCCAGTGGCGTATTGATCATCGCCTCTTCACGTATGCAAGGGAGCGAAGATAAGCCATTATCTATCCGTCGCTCTCTGGTCATTGGTGCGGTACAGGCGCTGTGCTTACCATTCCGTGGCTTCTCGCGCTCAGGCGCAACCATTTCCACTGGCCTATTCTTGGGCATTTCACGCAAAAAAGCCGAAGAGTTCAGTTTTGCGCTTGCGGTCGTGCTTACACCCGCTGTCATTGCCAAAGAATTCCATCGTCTCTATACCGCCTATCATGCAGCGCCTGTCGCCCACAGCACCGACTTTATGAGCTTAGTTGCGCCGAGCTTATTTGGCATGGTGTGCAGCTTCCTGGCGGGTCTCTTAGCACTCCGCTGGTTATCATCATGGCTGGACAGCGGTCGCTGGTATCTGTTTGGTGGTTACTGCCTAGTGTTTTCGGTCGTGGTTCTGGTTCTGACTTAAATCCTGCACGTAAAAAAAAGCCCCGATAGTGGGGCTTTTTCATGTTTTAATTTAAGGGGCTAATGGTTTCATTTGCTTCGAGATGCAGCATATTTTCTAAATGAGCCTTCACCTCTAGCCACTCATCATCAATGATACTAAAGCGCACCGAGTTGCGTTTTCGTCCATCAGGCATGATCCGTTCATGACGTACAATTCCTTCCTGCTTGGCGCCGATCCTTAAGATCGCTGTACGCGACTTGGCATTGATTTCATCGGTGGTAAACTGCACCCGCACACAATTCAAGTGTTCAAAGGCATAGCGCAGCATCAGGTATTTGGCTTCCGTGTTGACGAAAGTCCGCTGCTGCGACGCGGACAACCACGTACTGCCGATCTCAAGTTTGCGGTTGTGACGGTCAATTTTCCAGAAGCGCGTTGAACCAATCACCTGATTATTTTCACGCAGTACGATGACAAAAGCCATGACTGTCCCCGCCGCCATGCCTTGCAGTGCGTGAAGTACATAATCATGGACCGTGTCACTCGAGGGGACCACAGTGAAAGGCAACTGCCATAACTCCCCATCACTCGCTGCATCCACCAGCGCATTGGCATCGTTTTCAGTTAATAGCCGCAATTGAATGCGATCACTGCTCAGTGCATTCCTCATAGATCTATATTCTTTTTTAATCCCATGCGCTTAGATTAGGATAAATGATAGGGCTTTGGGGAGTAGCCTTTTGTATATCCCCGTTGAGTTTCATCGCTAGTGAGCTGATTAAAGACTATTTTAAAATGCGGTGCATGCCGATACTTCCATCGAATAAAGCCATAAACCTTTCAATCTGGGCAGTGATACTATCAAGCGCACTTGAAACCGCATCACTGGATGGCTCACTCATTCGCTGGAGATTGAAGATGGAAATCAAACAGATCACGCTCGGTACACGCACCATTGATGTCGAGGTTTATGCACCCGACACCCCGACATCTGCTCCGGGTATCCTCATGCTCCACGAGCTGTTTGGGGTACTGAACTTCTATCGTGAGGATGCGGCTGACCTTGCTGCACGTGGCTATCTGGTCTATGTACCCAATCTCTTCACCGATGGTGCACTGCGCTACTGTATCCGCGCCATGGTTACCGAAGCTGGACGCCTGAACCGCGCCAACAGTGAGCTAAATCAAGAGATGCATGCGCTGCTGGATGCCCTCAAAGCCGATCCGCGCTGCAATGGTCGTCTGGGGATGCTGGGTCAATGTTTAACAGGCGGTTTTGTACTGCAAATGGCGAAGCGCGATGACCTGTTGGCCCCCGTGCTTTACCATCACTCGCTGGGGCTTCAAGGCTCAGGTATTCCTGACGAAGAGTCACTGGATGGTATCCGTCTACTACAAGGTCACTGGTCCACCATCGACCCGATCTGCCCAGCCAGTAAACGCGAGAAAGTCATTAAAGGACTCGGACAGCGCGTCGAAGCCTATACCTACGCCATGCCGCATGGCTTTCGCAGCCTTAGTCGTGCATTGCCGGGTGCCAAAGTGGTCTGGCAGCGCACCGTGGATTTCTTTGATCGGGAATTGAAGCAAGCCTCGTAAAACCAAAGTTCTCATCCTCCAATGCATGATTGCTTGGAGGACCCCTCCTCCTTTCCTCAATCATCGAATAAAGCGCTCACATATCGTCTCCTTAAAATTTAATTGACAACTTCGCTTATTATCTGTACGGTACGGTTTCGTACACTTAACATTAGAAGAAAAATCATGAGTCGAGGCAAGCCGCGTGAAATCGCCATCCTCAATGCCACTATTGAACTGTTGCAAATGCATGGCTATCAAGCCCTGACGATCGACAGTGTCGCAGCGCATGCACATGCCAGCAAGGCGACCATCTATCGCCGCTGGCGCAATCGGGTGGAGCTGGTCAAAGCGGCCATTGATGCCTTCGATCAACAGCGCAATGAGTCGATCCCGGATACGGGCAAACTGCGTAGCGACTTAATCGCTGTACTAGAAACCTTACGCGATACCTCTACGGCTCCTTATCTGGCCATGATCAACGACCTGATCGCCGCATCTAAACATGATCGGGAGCTGGCAGCAGCACTACAGGTACATGTCAGTGATGAGGCTCTTTCCCCATTTCGGCGTGTGCTCGCGCGAGCCATGGCGCGTGATGGCCTAGAAGCCGCTGGGTGCGAAGACCTGATCCATGACGTGGCAGAAGCCATGATCATCCGTCAAGTTCAGCTTGAACGCCCTTTCGATGATGCGTTTATCTTCCGCGTCGTCGATGACATTCTCCTGCCTCTGCTTGAGATCTATCTTCGTCCAGGGAACTCTCTATATAAAAAGGATCCCCCTTTATGAAAAATAATAAACTGTGGCTGGTCATCGCCATGACCGTCTTAAATTCGATGGGGCTAACGATTGTCATGCCCCTCTTCCCATTCCTTTTAGGGCAATACCTTACCAACAACCAAGTGGTGATTGGTCTTAGCATCCTGCTCTCGGTTTTTTCTGTGTGTCAGTTTCTATCTTCGCCTGTCCTTGGTGCCATTAGTGACCGTTTTGGTCGTCGCCCGATTCTGGTCATCAGTATCTTGGGTTCCGCCATTGGTTATGCCGTAATGGGTGTGGGCGGTGCACTCTGGGTACTGTTTCTTGGACGCATCATTGATGGTCTGACTGCGGGCAATATGAGCACATTATTTGCCTATATTGCTGATAGCACTGCAGCCCATGAGCGCACCAAGTGGTTTGGCTATATGGGTGCGGCTATCGGCATTGGCTTTATCACCGGTCCTGCCATTGGTGGACTACTTGGAAGCGCCTCCTTGCAACTGCCTTTCTATATTGCAGCAGGGATTTCATTGTTTGCCGCTATCGCAACCCAACTCGTCTTGCCAGAATCCCTGCCATTGGAAAAACGCTCTAGCCATTTTTCATGGCAACATCTGAATACCTTTGCCCATTTCAAAGATGTGCTCAGCCTAGGTGCAGCACGCCCGTTCATTCTTATGGGATTGCTATTTGGCTCTGCGATGTTTCTTTATCAAAGTAATATCACGGTCTTTTTGAAAGATATTTATCTGCTCGGTCCCGCAGGAATCGGGGTGATTCTCACCCTGATCGGTGTTTGCGATATCCTCTCGCGTGCGATCTTACTGCCACGCCTTATCAAAATCTGGACGGAAGTCATTGTGGGTAGAATCGGTCTGACACTGACCATTGTGGGCTTTGGCTTAGTGGCACTCTGTGCTTTTGAAACCTATCTGCCATTAGTCTATGGTGCAGTGGTCTGTATCACGATTGGAGAAGGACTGTTTGAGCCTACCTTAAACAGCATGTTATCTACTGCGGTGAGCGAGGATCAGCAAGGCAAGCTTCAAGGCGCGAATCAAAGCTTCCTGTCTTTAAGCCGTGCCATTACCCCGCTGATCGCAGGCGGCATTTATGTCTACAGCCAAAGTGCGGTTTATGCCTTGTCTGCATTTTTGATGGCCTGCGCGCTGATCCTCTTTAGCCGATTAGCTACGGTACGGGTCTACTCCTAAATGCTGTACTAAGCACTTTAGATAAACCTTTACGATTAATCCGCTTCAACCACCATCGCCGCGCCAATACCACCCGCAGCACAAGCCGTGGTCAGTGCAATCCCGCCCCCGCGACGTTTTAATTCATAGAGGGCTTGGCTGACCACACGCGCACCCGTGGCACCAAAGGGATGACCAAAAGCGATCGACCCGCCATTGACGTTGAGAATCTTGCGATCCACTTCACCGACAGCTTTGGTTCGATTCAAAGTAGTGCGGGCATAGTCGAGTGATTCCAGCCCTTTCAGGTTACAGGCTAGCTGTCCCGCAAACGCCTCATGCATATCCACAAGACTAAGCTCCTGCAGCGTGATGCCCGCACGATCCAAAGCGATCGGAGCTGCCAGTACAGGTCCCATCAAGAGATCATCTTTAGGCGTCTTAGCCGCAAACGCAAAAGAACGAATATAGCCAATCGGCTCAAGTCCCAGCGCTTTGGCTTTGGCTTCACTCATCAGCAGGACAGCTGAAGCGCCATCGGTCAGTGAACTGGCATTGCCCGCAGTGACCGAACCAGCCCCAGAAAAATCAAAGCATGGTTTTAGCTTGTCATAGGCACTACGCTCTGGATTTTTGCGCACCAGATTATCGTCTTTTAAGGTTTTACCATTGCCGAGTGCCACCGACATGACCTGATCATCCAGATAGCCATCTTTCCAAGCACGAGCCGCATTGTGGTGTGAGGCATAAGCCAGATCATCTTGTTCGGCGCGGCTTACGCCCCACTTTTTCACCATCTTTTCACAGCTTTGTCCCATAGTTTCACCGACCGAGAACTCCGTAATCGAAGGCTCTAGTGGCAAAATATCTTTGGGACGTAAAGAAGACAATAAGCGCACACGATCTTTGAATGTCTTGGCAAAATTAACATCACGTAACGTCGAGGAAAACTTCTGTGACATCGGCAAACGCACACTGCTGGTTGAATCAGTGCCCCCTGCAATCACGATCTCGGCATTACCTGCCAAGATGCTCTCGGCGGCACTGGCGATGGTTTGAAAACTGGTGGCACAGGCACGCGTGATGCTATAGGCATCGACATCATCCAATCCACAGGCCAGCGCGACTTCACGAGCGATAAATGGCGCTTCAGGAATCATTACGGTCATGCCGAAAACCAGTTGATCAATCTGTTTAGGCTTGAGGTCGTTGCGTTTGATCAGTTCGTTCACCACAAAGCTGCCCAGATCTATGGCACTCAAGTCACGATAGTGCGTTGCGATCCGTGCAAAAGGCGTTCGTACACCATCGACGATGGCGATTCGTCCATTTTGATTGGAGAGATTAACGGTACTGCTCATGGGGTTCTCCTGACGCGTAAGGAAAGAAATGATCTCAATCGCATCAGAATATAAGCGCAGATAAAAGGCGTCACATTGGCTTAAGCAACGGAGAAAAATGTCAGATGGGTGATTTAGGCAAGAAAACCCTCAAAAAGAAGTGACACCCAAAAGGCAATATCTTATATTAACACTTATTATGTTACGATATAACATTACAAAAATGTAATGAATAGACCTTATATCGCATAAACATCTACAAGGATACCCGAATTTAATTTTGACTAATGGGAAATTTTTTTTATGCACTGCTTACTGGCAATTACCTTAAGTTTGATGGCGCTCATGATGCTCATACTCCTCATTGAAAGTATGTTATAAAAATCAAAACAGCGGCACGCGGTTCTCTTTTACCCCAAGACTTCAATCTGCGTCATGCAAGCGCAGCCATTAATCCCCCAGTAGATCACCATTGTGCTTGAGCCAAGCCAGAAATAAGGCCGGCCATGCAGTAGTCTGAGTATTCGTCTGACCAAGCCCCCAACCGTGTCCTCCTGTTTGAAACACATGCAGCTCAGTGGGTACATGATGAGCACGTAATGACGCGAACATCAAAACACTATTATCCACTGGCGAAATGGGGTCATCCAGTGCTTGAGCGAGAAAAGTCGGCGGCGTCTGATCTAGGGTCTGCATATTGACCGAATACGTTTGGCTTTGTGCAAGTGTTGGATGATCGCCCACAAGCTCTCGGCGTGTACTGGTATGGTCAAAAGGGGGCATTAACGTGATCACAGGATAGATCAATCCCGCAAAGTCTGGACGTGCAGAAGTCTGGTCTGCAGCATCCACAGCCTTATAAAGTGGTGCTGTGGTAACCGCAGTCATACCCGCCAAATGTCCTCCAGCGGAAAACCCCAATATGCCGATATGATTGCTTTGAACTTGATAGTTGACTGCCTGAGCGCGGATCAAATGCATCGCACGCTGAGCATCCTGAAAACTGGCGGAAACAGGCCAATCTGTCGGCAATCGATAAATGAGTTCAAAAGTGGTGATGCCTTGTGCCTGTAGCCAACGTGCCGCAGGAATGCTCTCTTTACCGCGCTCGATCTGTTTATAACCACCTCCTGCAATCACTAAAACAGCAGTGCCATTGGGGTGTGCTGGCCGATAGACAACCAAGCGTGGCACGGCAACATGACTGACTGCACCATGTTTACTCAGTTGTTCGGGAACGTGAGGTAAAACCTCAGTGAGTGGCGGTTTCGCCCAAAGTGAAATGATTTCTTCTTGGACTGACTGATTCTGAGGCGCAGAGTCCGCCCATACAGGAGTACTCAAACAGTAGATAGATCCCAGTAGCACACGAGAAAAACGAAGCATGATGACATCCCCCATCCCAGATTAAAGCCATACAATACTGTGAGTGCTTTGATCACTCAGGTTCAAGCCTGACTTTGGGGTCAGTTTGTGTAAAATCCCGCATCGAAAATGATCATTAAAATCGCCTTCCCCCTGAATCGCTCATAAACTCCGGCTTGGCTTACGTTTCCTGTGCCACATCAGCCAGCCCGTCACCGCAAAGAACAGCGGCATCAGTCCAAACAGACTAATAAAGACGCGTCCCAATAGCCCAAAAGCCTCGCCTGAATGCAGTGGAAACATCCAGCTTAAAAACACATCTCCAGAGGTACCCCTTAAAGGATCACGTACCTGCAAGATCTGTCCGCTATATGCGTCGATCTTGATCCGTGTTGCGCCATCATTTTCTTGAATCTCAGTGGGTTGCCGCGCACGAATCTCATACGGATCGCTGCTTTTTTTGGGGAGGACAATACGCGAGAGACGTGCAGTCGGATATCGGTCTTGAGCGTACTGCATGGCTTCAGCAACCGTCAACATGGCGGCCTCTTTGCTCACAGGGTAATTGGTCACTTTGTCATTTTTCGATACCGTCATGACGCGCTTCACTACAGGTAGCGTCCAATCTGGTTGATTGAAATACAACCCAGAGAAAGCTAGGACAATCAGTACAGGGGCGGCAAAAAAACCCAGAACCCGATGCGCTGAAACCTGTAAACGCGCCATGGACCCCGCATAATGAATTCGAAACGCGGCACATAGTGCACTGAATTCGGCACGCGGAAACCACAATATGAGACCCGTGATCGCCATGATCAAGAATGCACAGGCGGTTATCCCACTGATGGTTTTGCCCGTTATCCCAAGCAAGAGATAGCGATGTAAATAAAAGATCGTCGGCATCAGTTGAGTCTTGGATAGACCTGCCTGCCCCCATAACCGCTCACCTTTGATCTCGTCGGTCTTGGGGTCAATCATGACTTGCCGAGTGACATCCGAACGAAAAAGATCGGACGTGCCTTTTTCTGTGGGGATTTTATATGACACCACATAGACATCATCGGCTGTCTCGGGCAGTGTCAACTGACTCGGTTTGCCATAGCTCGGTTGCTGACTTAATGTGTCAATGATCTGCTGCACCCGCTGCGGCGTAACCCGAAAAGGCAGGGTTGACTCATCCCCCGACTCGGGTTGTGATGCCACCAACAACTCAGGATTCAGTGCACGATCCAGCTCTGGCAGCCACGCGATCACGGTACCGGTCAGGCCTAGGAGCACAAAAATAACGCCAAAGACCAGCGCAATCGAAAGATGCAGCGTCTTAAATAGACGTCGAACCCTACCTTTGATCATCGTAGTTTACTCATCATTGCCATCACTCGCCCTGTTAATCCGCCCGTAGAATCAAGAACATCTCGATGCCAAAAATCCACTCCAACCTGATAATCGGGCTGAAATGGATTTTCTCGTTGGCATAAAGCACGCTATTTAAAAACGATAACGTGCGCCTACTGTCAGTGTCACCGGTGCGCCGGGCAGATTATAGTCATTCGCCCCGCTATGTCCGGCAACAAAATATTTGCGATTCAGCACATTTTGTAGTGTTGCATTGATATCAAACTTCGCCGATTCATAACCCGCTCCCAGATTCATCACGCCATAACCGGGCAATGTGGTCAGATCATCCGCTGAAGCAAAGCGGGACGACTCTGCCTTAGCCCCAGCCGCAACATAGAATCCATCATCCAGTTTATGTTTGATCCAGAGATTAAAACTGTTACGCGGAGTCAACGAGGCTTCATTGCCATTGAATGATTTACCAGTCGAAGTCTTGGCCGTTGAGCTTAAGATTTCGCTTTTCATATAAGAATAACCCGCAAGGACATCCCACTGCGGCGCGATCTTACCAGTAAACGATAACTCCAGCCCACGGGTGCGCTGCTCACCAATTGGCACAGCAAGCAGTGGATTCAGCGGGTCTTGATTCTGGATATTGGTTTGTGACATCTCAAACAGGGATGTCGTCAGACTGGCTTGCTGAGTCAGATCCCACTTCACCCCGACTTCTTTGTTCTTGGTTTCGGTCGGTTTAAGCTGATCACTGTTGGCATAGAAGGTAAAGGCATCGGCTATCGGCTGATACGATTTGCTGTAGGACGCATAGAGCGATACCGCCTCAATCGGCTGATACACCAAACCAATGCGCGGTGAGACCGTGTTATCGGTGCGATCCAAATCAAGGTTAGCTTTGGTACGATCATCACGATTCTGCTCAATGCGATCAAAACGTGCCCCAGCAAGCAGCTTCCATTCAGGTGTGATCGTTACGAAGTCCTGTAAATAGAGACCATAGATATCAAACTGGCTCTTATTGTCATTACTGGCTGGCGTATTGTGCGGAATCGGTGGTAGATCGACCAGTACGGGCGCAAATAGGTTATAGGTCGCCACATTTTTAACCGTGTACAATCGCTCGCTCTTGTCTTGATGCCCCACTTCAAGCCCATACAAAATCTCATGTTTGACACTGCCCCAATTCAAAATCTGTGACAGTTCATTTTGCAAGTACACGCCTTTCTCATCACGCACACGTTTGGTTTCGGCAATTGCGACCTTAGCGGTTTTTTCATTCACCGTTGGGGTGGTGTAGTTGCGATCCAGTGAATAGTCATACGCACGCAATACCGAATGCAATTTAAGTGTATCGCTAAACCGATGATCTACCGTAATCGCGCTGCTCAGCACTTCGGATTCGACATAGGCGCGATCCCGACCATTGGCTGCACCGTAGTAAGTTTTGATTGGGACATCGACAGGACGACCGTGATAACTTGGCACACCTTGATCCGCCAAGCGTTTATCATGCAAATAATCGGCTTGCACCATGACTGTAGTATCGGGTGAAATCTTGAACAGTGCTGATGGCGCAATGGCTTGACGATCTAAGAAATAACCATCCCGAAAGCTGGATGAACTTTCCACCGCGCCAGTCAAGCGAAACTGCATGTCTTTATCACTGGTGGTCGTACCCAAATCAAACTCACCACGTTTTTGCCCTCGTGAACCAAACGTCACACCGACCTCCTCGACTGGATTGGCACTCGGTTTCTTGGTAACACGATTGACAATCCCACCTGCAGAACCACGACCATAGACCACTGCTGCAGGGCCTTTCAGGACTTCAATCTGTTCGATATTGGATAGATCACGAAAATAGAGTGCATCATCACGCACGCCATCAACAAACTGATCCGTGATGTTTAAGAACCCCCGAATCACCGTCTGATCACGCTGACCATCTCCCACACTGGCACTCAAACCCGGCACATTGATCAAGGCATCTTGCACAGATGCCGCGTTCTGATCGCGCATCACCGTTTTATTCACCACACTCACGGTTTGCGGTACGTCATGCAGCTGTGCTGCGGTCTTGGTTGCTGTGCTTGAGACTTTGACCTGATAGCTGGGCTCTGCTTTCTTAGCATTGACCACAATCGTGGGCAAGCTGGATTCCGTAGGCGTGGATGATGTCTCTGCCATGGCAGGAGATGCAAACACTGCACAAGAAACGGCCATCATCGGTAGAGAGTGTGTGGTAAGTATACGGATCACGTTCATAGTATTAAAAAGCTCAAGAATCAAAAATTTAAATATAAAGTTACGACGGGTTGGTTAACGATGCCGAGGGAGTCGGACTAAACACTTGTGGCTTTAAACGCAACAGGCGAATCCCCAGCGCAGCAACGCCATAGGTCACCACCACAGGCCAAAATAAATAAGCGACAGGAAGCCAAATCATGGTGACTGCGCCAACTCCTATCCCGATCAGCGCGCCGGCTTTGGCAGCACTATTACCTAAGCCCAACACATGACCTTGCTGATGATCTGCTGCAGCTTTGGATAACAAGCTATAAAACACGGGGAGCAACGCACCGAGGCAAATCCCCCATACCACGCGCGCCACAATAAAAATGACGATGTTGCTGCTCATCGCTTGTGCCATCACCACCAGTACGCAAACCCATGTGATCCACTCCACTTGCTGGAGGACTTGCGACTGACTCTGATGGGCAAAGCGTTTACCCCAGATCGGCGCAGCCACACATAGCCCTACTGCAACAGCGCCATAGCACAACCCCACGACGGTTGCGCTGGCATGTAGCGTTTGCTCGGCAAAAATGCCAAAGAAGGCTTGCGGCATCATCTTGCCCGCTTGAACCAGCACGATGCCGAGCAATAACCCAAAGAACGCCGCGAACGGCAGTGACACCTCCGTAGTCGCCTCTGACGATTTAGATACTTTTTTCACCTGCGTTGCAGGCAGCAGCCACCACGCTGCCAGAGCACAGCCAAAGCAGATCAATGCGGCAATGAGGTTGAGCCACGCAAAGCTATAAAAATCAAAGATAATGCCACCAAGTAAGGGACCAATCATCGAACCCATCGCTGTTGCCACCTGAAGCTTGGCCATGAGCGCTGAGCGCCCCTCGCGATTGACCAGCGTCGTACCGTAGGCTTGTGATGCGGCAATAAACCCCGCCAAGCCACCTTGAACTAAACGCATTACTAAAATACTGAAGGTATCGTTCAACCATGCGATACACAGCTGCGTCAGCGCCAGTGCAAATAGCGCTCGCAGCAGCATCGGTTTGTGTCCATAGCGATCTCCGAGTCGTCCCCAAAGTGGCGTGAAGCACATTGCCATCACCATTGGGCCTGCATAAGCAACCCCACTGGCAATGGCCAGCCAATGTGCTGATAGTTGCCCCGTCGCCTTGAAATGCAACGCCCAAAAAGGCGCACTCATCTCCATTGCACCCATGGAGAGCATCTGAACAATAAATAGCCACAGCAATGGATGGCGCACATTTTTCCCATGCAAACGACGCTCAGTCACATCAGATCGCCTTCAAAGGATTCGGCATCTGACCATGCACATCCTCCTGCGTATTGGACAAGCGCATGCGTAAGAACGCTTTGGCAGGCCAAGGTAACTCCAAAAACGCCTCACGCTCGGCCTCCCACCGTTCTGGGTTAGTACGTGGCCGCAGGGCATCAAAAACTTGAATGGTTTGCTCGCGCAGTACCGTCCAGAAGATCAGTGCCGATTGTTGTGTGGTCCGTGCCAGAAGCAGCGCCATCTCACTCAAATGACAGAGCATGACTGCATGTAAAATCTTGTCGCGTACGGGCATGTGATCGTCATACACGGTATGACCTGCACGGAAAGGATCAAGCGTGTACTGCATCTTCTCAAGCGTTGAGGCATGCACACGGACATCCCCAAAATCGCGAGCCAGCAAACACACCGGACGGTAGGCCTGATCAACCAGCATGAAACTGTTTTGTTGATGTGCCTCAAAGGCGATACCATAAATGAGGTAGGCACTTAAAGTCGCAGTCAACACGGTCTGGGTATATTGCTGGAAAAACTCCGCCGCCGCAGTGTCATG
The DNA here is from genome assembly GCF_003351745.1 of Aquirhabdus parva. Lineage (NCBI taxonomy): Bacteria > Pseudomonadati > Pseudomonadota > Gammaproteobacteria > Moraxellales > Moraxellaceae > Aquirhabdus > Aquirhabdus parva. The sequence goes on from NZ_CP031222.1 coordinate 3,441,346, forward strand.
GCCGCCATAACCCAATGCAACCAACTCGGCAATCAAAGGACGTTTGGCATAGGCAGAACTGGAAAATAACGCACCAACAGGCAGTGGAAACAGTGCATCGGTGCGTTTGTTCAGGGGATTTTGACGATACAAGACGGCCAGATGACGTGAACGGTTATCATCTTGGTTCGGATCCAGATAATGGACTCCAACATCTTCCCCGACGATTTCAAGACGCTGACCAAAACCCTGCTCTACCGCCAAAATACGGCGTAACAACTGAGTAATGCGCGGCCCCATCACGGCTGATTTTGGCGAGACAGTACGCTCGACACTGGTCAATCGCAACGACACCGGCAACTTCATATGCGGCATAGCGTCTGAATGCTCTGGAACCACTGTCCTAAACGACATGGTCGGTGACGCAGGAATAGAGACATTGTCCAGAAGCACGAGCGTGCCTTGGGCAATCTCAGCAGCAAACTCATCATCGATAAATCGCTCTGCCTGATAAGGATGTATCGGCAAAGGCACCCAGTCATCAGGGGCGTATCCTCTTTGGGTCAGAGCCTCTTGCCAATGGGCAAAAGCATTTGGAAACTGGCGTGCAAACCAAACGCTATACGATATATCAGAAGAGGGATCCGTCGCTTCTAACTGTAATTCTGCATGAACCTGGTCTTTTTTGATTGCAGCAATCGTAATCTTCAGCTCCGCCTGAAACTCAGGGGACATCCGCATCACATCCACCGCACTCAAACCCAGTTTGGTCTTGTATGTGGGGTGCCAGGGATGACCTATCGTGCCCCACTGCTCTAGTGTCAGCAGTGGATTAGCCAAGTTACTGGTGCGTAAAAACGTCAGGAAATAGCGATGATCACCCCGGCTGCGCAAGAGCTCCCGACCCCACTTTTCACGATAGGTCAGGCATAAAGCATCATTATCAATGCTGTTTTCCAGTTCCAGACACAGACGCTCAAGATCTGCCAAACTGACGGGCATGGGCAATGCATCGGCAACAGCGCGCAGGAGTGCTGAAGGGGTTTTAATCGGATAAGGTCGATTGCCCGTTTTATGACAGGTGATGCCACCAACCAGTTGGCAACTGCCGATGCGACCAAGCTCTAAGCCCTCAAAGCGCAGTAATGTTTTTTGGCTCCAGAGCGGCAACCATGCGATAGAACCTTCGACCACCAAGTGACTGGCATCGAGTAACTTCTCACGAAATAAGGCTTGAAGGGTGCGTACCAAACCTTGCTGACAGGCTTGTGCATACTGTGCATCCGTACTTGATATCGCTGTGACAGTAGGGTGCAATTGCTGCATGTCCATACTATTTTTACCAAATGATCAATGTGCAATTAGTCTAGAGCAGATGCTAATGGGATGTCAATCGATAATCATTATCAATTACAATTAAATGGGCATGCGCTCTACCAATTGCTTAGAATTAGTTTTTAATATTTATTATTCAGATATTTAAAAAATTTCTGGGTAGCTTTTTATTAAAACAGCCCCATCTGCTGGGACTCCATATGCGATTTCGTCCGCAATTTAGGCAGTGCATGGATTGCATCGGGGATATACCCTTCCAGCCGCAGCAGCAATTCTTTGGCTTTCAGTCCACCGGCAAACCCAGTCAGATCACCCGATGCCCCAATCACCCGATGACACGGCGCGATAATTGAAATCGGATTACGACCATTGGCCGCACCCACTGCACGTACCGCTTTGACATTGCCAATTTGCTCGGCAATGTCGCGATAACTCCGGGTTTCCCCAAACGGGATAGTCAACAGTGCCTGCCATACTGCTTTTTGAAAATCGGTGCCCTCAAAATCAAGAGGCAAGTCAAAATGCTTTCGCGTACCCGCAAAATACTCAGTCAGTTGCTGCTGGGTTTCAAGCAAGGTAGGGTGCTGCTGATCTTCAGTCATTTCACCAAGTGGCACCCGATTGGGGCGGTCTTCTTCCCAGAGGATTGCAACAAGTCTTGCCCCTTTGGCAACCAGCGTTAATGAACCAACAGGCGAGTCCATCATGGTATAGACATAAGGCATGGCTTGAGTTCTCTGGCAATAGATATAATCTTGTTCTGTTGTACCCCAGATGCCCCTCCACGTCTAGGCGCTTTTCTTACCTCGTCATACGGAACAAAAGCTAATGTCCAATGGCAGAATGAGCACGGCTCGGTGATGATAGCAATGATGCAATCACTTGATCACTATTGATAATTTTGGTGAGTAGAAAGTCATCGCGTTGACGCCGCTTGGTTTGAGCAGTGATGATCTGACCACAATAAATACACAATGATCCTGCTGCATAAAGCATAGTCGATGAAGTGCGCGTATCCAGCTGTACAGCATGGCAGCTTTGACATATCAAGCTAAAACACTCATACATGACGCCTCCTTACACGCGTGCAGATCGAATACTTCTCACCTCTATATAAGCAAACTTCAAACCAGATGGTTAAATATTTACCAAACTACATCAGATTGATTCTTTGCTATTCACATCGCCACCTCACTGCCATCAATGTGGAAAAATCTGGCGTATTATTTTTTACTTTTTCCCACCATCTATGCTTGGGATAAGTCTTCCTCGTCATAGTGCAACACATCATGTTCATCTCGATTGGCATCGCGTTTGGGATTTCTAAAAATAATGCACACCTCACTTATCGTTCCACCTTCTCCTTTGCTCAATAAGGTTCCGGAAGTCACACTCTTCTTCTGGATTATCAAAGTCATGTCTACAACAGTTGGGGAAACTGCTGCGGATTTTTTGATTTTCAATTTGAAATTTGGCCTCACCATCACCTCACTGCTGATGGGTGGTTTACTGTTGATTGTCCTATGGATTCAGCTCAAATCCCGTCAGTACACCCCTTGGAAGTATTGGCTTGCTGTGGTCTCGATCAGCATCTTTGGGACATTGCTGACGGATAATCTGAGCGACCATTTTGGCGTGCCTTTAATCCTAACAACCAGCCTGTTTACAATCGCTCTCATCATCACTTTTGTCCTATGGTATCGTTCAGAGCACACGCTCTCGATCCAGAGTATTCATACTCGACGGCGTGAAATACTGTATTGGATTGCCATTTTATTCACCTTTGCACTGGGTACTGCGGCTGGTGATCTGGTGGCCGAAGGCTTTAGACTAGGTTATCTGACATCAGGACTCATCTTTGGATCACTGATCGGAGTCATTGCCCTTCTGTATTATGTTTTCCAGCGCAATGCCATCGCATCATTTTGGGTAGCCTATATATTGACTCGTCCCTTTGGTGCATCATGGGGGGACTACCTTTCCCAGCCAGTCGGTAGCGGTGGACTGGGCTTAGGCACGTTTGGAACCAGTACGTTGTTCCTTGTTGTCATCGTGGGGTTAGTGAGTTATTTGAGCATCAGCCATCAGAAATGGATCTCGCAATGAAGAAGAACGATAGAGACTAAACCATGCGCGTATTACTCGTCGAAGATGACAAGATGATCGGGGAAGCCATTGAGCAATCTCTCAAAGATGCCACCTATGCCGTCGATTGGGTACGTGATGGCAACACCGCCCTGACAAGCCTGGGATGCCAGCACTATGATGTCGTACTTCTTGATTTAGGACTACCCAAGAAAGATGGCTTAAGCGTCTTACGCAGCATCCGATCAGCAGGCAATGATGTTGCCGTATTAATCATTACCGCACGGGATGCCCTAGATGATCGCATACTGGGTTTAGATGCTGGTGCAGATGATTATCTGCTCAAAAGCTTTGAAATGGCTGAACTTCTAGCACGGATGCGCGCCGTAATCCGGCGCAAAGGCGGACTTGCCGCACCCGTACTCAGTAATGGCGTGATGTCATTAGATCCCTCGACACACGAGGTTAATCTAGCGGGAGAAACTACGCGACTGTCCAAACGTGAATTTGCCTTGCTCCATGCCCTCATGATCCGCCCAGGCGCAATCTTATCTCGCTCGGATATCGAAGACCGCATTTATGGCTGGAATGAAGAAGTAGAAAGTAATGCGGTGGAATTTTTGATCCACGCATTGCGTAAAAAGCTAGGCAGTCATGCTATCAAAAATGTTCGAGGTGTGGGATGGATGGTGCCCCAAGAAAAATAAGACAATCGCTGCAATTTAAGCTGTCCATGCGTTTATCCGTGGTCATTCTACTGACCGCTTTAATCGCCGGAATTCTGTCTTTTGTTTCAGCTTTTCGCGAAGCCAATGAACTGCAAGACGATCAGCTTAAGCAAGTGGCTGAGCTCATCAATCATCATCACTTTTCGCTCTCCGTGACTGACGCCCAAGATGGTGTGCCCGATATCGACCCTGAGTCACGCGTCGTAGTGCAAGTCGTGCCGACCCGCCAACCCACTCGTCCCTATGATGCAGGCGCACTCGCTCTTCCACTGAATCTGCCCGATGGACTGCAAACTGTGACAATCAATCAGGAGACATGGCGCCTCTTTGTGAGAAAGTTGGACACCGGCATCCGTGTCGCGGTCGGTCAGCAAACCATTGTCCGTGATGAGGTCGCACAAGACAGTGCCATCAGAACCTTATTACCCTTGATCATCCTGATCCCGATTCTCGTATTGTTGGTTGCGGATCTCATTTATCAGATGTTTAAACCCCTAAAAAAACTGGCACTGAATATAGAAGATCGATCCGATAACGATCTGGATGCTGTCAGTGAGCAAAACTTGCCGTCTGAAATACGACCTTTTGTGGTGGCGATTAATCGCTTGTTTGCCCGGGTTGCCCAATCCGTTGCCACTCAGCGACGATTCTTGGCGGATGCCGCACATGAGATGCGCTCTCCTCTCATGGCGCTGTCGTTACAGACTGACCGCTTAAGTGCCAGCGACATGTCAGAGGAAGCTCAAGTCCGCTTGGCGACGCTACGCACTGGACTACAACGCACCAAAGTATTATTGGATCAAATGCTCACGCTCGCACGTCTGCAGGAAGACAGGACGGAACGTAGAAAGTCTGTCGCCATGCAGCAGGCTTTTAGACATGTCGTTGAAGACCTGCTTCCGCTTGCAGAAGCTAAGGAGATTGATCTGGGTGTCGTGGGGAATGCCGATGCGACCCTCATTACTCAAGCGCTGGATCTACACATCATGCTCAAGAATCTGGTCGAAAATGCGATTAAATACACCCAGCATGGCGGCAAAGTTGATTTGTCGCTACAAATCAAGCCAGATCAGATTCAGTTGATTGTCGAAGACAATGGTCCGGGTATCCCGCTGGATGAACTGGAGCGGGTCTTTGATCCTTTTTATCGTGTCCTAGGTAATGATGAAATCGGATCAGGATTGGGTCTTTCGATTGTCCAAACCATCGCGAGCCGCATCGGCGCAACCATCCATCTTGATTCATCGAATGGCATGGACGGCAGAGCCAGCGGACTGCGCGTCATCGTCAGCTTTACTGTGCCGTTGCCCGCTTAAAATCCATCACCATCACTTCACCCGCGCCACATCACAAACCGAGTTCTTGCCATCAATATGGCACGTATTCACTTGTTTGCCATGGCGATCCCAAACCTTGACCAGCCATTGATTATTATCGGTGCTGGTGCGTTCCATGGTCATAAAACCAAAACCACTCACCCATGAACTAAAGTGGTCGACCACAGCGCCCACCGCAGGTGTTGCACCGACTGGCAAGGTCTCAGGTAGCGGCACGACATCCTCTTCGGTGCCTGAGAATCCTGCGATAAACTGCGTCGGATGCGGCGTCGAAAAACTCACCTCTTGCCACAAATGGACATGACCCGATAGCATCGCATTAATGCGTGGTGGCAAGAGTAATGGGTTAATCGCCGACAATACTGATTGCAAACCCTGATTTCCGGGCAATAGCATGACATTGCCTTGTTTATCTTTTTTCGCGGTAAAGCCCAAGATCGGATGATGATTCACCCCAATGTTGTACGCAGCATCCTGCGATAAAGTCTCCATCTGATGGTACATGTCGCGATACTTGGTCTCACGGATGTCGCCCGCGGGAACGGGTTTACCCGCTGTATTGGCCGTATCCAACATAATCAACTGTGCGTTACCGCCGATCGGCACCGCATAAGGATCACTATAATCGCCGACATCGTCATGAGCAGCAAGGTTACAATCTCTACCGACTTGCAAGGGACGTGGATCGACGAAGCGCCACCAGCCTTGTCCAGCTCGCGCGCATGACTCATGATTACCACGCGCCATCGCCCACGGTGCGGCTTGCAACAGTGCCCGACCCGGTGTAAAGAAATCAGCATCCCACGCATCCCAACCATAGCCCCATGGACTGCCGGTACAGCCTGCATTCCCTTCTGGACAAGCGGTTTCCCGATAGAGCAAATCGCCCACATGGATCACGAGGTCCGGATGCTGCGCAGCGGCTTGAGCAGCTACTTGAGCAAAAGGATATTGCTCAGGATCATTACAAGCCTGATAGGCATGGTCTGATTTTTTCATGCGACAACCCGTATCGCCGATAACCACGATCCGATTGACTAATGTTTTGGGTAGCGGTAAAGCCTGGCCATTTATACTGGCTGACAACGCACCTTTAGGAATCACTTTTTCACAGGTCAAGATCGGAAAGGCGGAGGGCTTTGATTCGCTCGGATCGGAAATGGTAGGCCGCTGTGCAACCGTTTCTGGCTTTGCACGGACATCCATAGGCAATGCTTGGCCATCCACCAACAGCACGGGACACTGATCAGCATGGGTCAACGCCCGTGCAATGGGTTGGCCTTTCTCACCCAAGATCACAAACGCAGCGACATCAGTAGATATTCCTAGCACTGTATGAGCAGAAGTTTGTGGCGTTGATCCGCAGCCCATTAGCGTCAAAGACATGGCCAAAGGCAGCATCAGCGCACGGCTAGCCACGTTGACCTGCACGGATACCAGTTTAGGCATAAACGATTTCATACGTGATTCCTCGATATTCAACAGACAAACCTCTGCGGCCCGTGACTACTGACAATTTAAATCAACCCACGTCTGATAGTTACGCAAGCTGCCCTTCATCTCTGCGGGTGGCTCAGGAATGCGCGCATCCAGCACCGCATGACGCGCCGCCTCATCAATCGCGGTCACATGACTACCGACCAGAATTCGAATACTGCTGGGATCGGTATTACTCAAACTAAAAGCAACCCGTACGCGCCCACTAAATTGCACCCCATCTGGACAGTGCGTTGCGGCTTGCACCGCCGCCAGCAATTTTGCCGCATAGCTACTGACCACATGTGGGTCCACGTCGCTTTTCACCACTGGAGGTGTCACTGGCGCAGGCGGCGTCGGCTCGGTTGCTGCGGTTGGTGTTGCTACTGGTGTGGGTAGCGCTTTTTCTTCTGCAGGGATCGGCTTGGGCGGCGTTGGCTGAACAGGTTTCGGCTCTACCTTTTGCTTCACCAGTTTTGGCGGGTCAAGTGGCTTGGGTTTGGGCTTCGGCGGTTCGACTTTGGGTTTGATCTCAGGCTTTACTTCCGGTTTCACCTCTGGGGTGGTCTCCGTCAGTGTGATCATCGCCTCCGACTTCACGTGTTCATAGCTGACATGATTGACACCATAAATCACCACCGCCGCGATGAGTCCGACCTCGATCAACAGCGCAAAGCCAAACGCCTGCACAGACGGATTTTTGAAATCAACCTTCATGGTGCTGGCGCCGCATGGCTGGCTGAGAGTGCCACTTCGGTCGCCCCTCCCTGTTTAACCGCATCGATCACACTCATCACCGTTTGCAGAGACGCATTCTGATCACCGGCAATGGTAACCACGGTTTTTTTGCTGTCACGGCTCTTCAGCAATGCGGTCAGTTGTGGCAAAGTCATCGTATGATTCTCAACCACGACATCCTGATCCAGCGTGATCTCCACCAACAGCTTGGTTGGCGGAATCGTAACAGCTGTTGAACTGGTTGGCAGCTTGGTCAGATGTCCCGATGTCGGAATCATCTTCAGCGTCATCATGGCAAAAAACACCAGTAAAAACAGCATAATGTCGATCATCGGAATGATCTCAATCCGTGCCTTTTTGGTTTCAAGATAACGCATCTTTAGATTCCTACTTGCACAGGCTGAGCGTTTGAAGCAACACGAGACTCCGTCACCGCCAATTTAACAGGCGCTTGCTTCAACTGTTCATGGCGATTCACGAGCATGATTTTGATCGTTTCAAGCTGATGTAGCACGATGCGTACACGCGTATGCAGCGCATTAAAAAATACCAAACCAATAATCGCAATAAACAAACCCGATGCCGTGGCAATTAATGCCTCAGCAATACCGCCAGTGATTTCTGGGGTACCATTCTGGATATCACCCATCACACTAAACGCATTAAACATGCCGATAATCGTGCCAAACAATCCCAGTAAAGGCGCAAGTGTAATCACCGTGTCCAATACCCAAAGCGACTTATCCAATGTCGGCACTTCATGCATCAAAGCCTCTTCCAAATGATCGCCCAATACTTGGGAGCTGACATTAGCCGGTTCATGGCTCAGCACATTCAATAAGCGTGCTTGAGGCAATTGTTTGAGCTTGGCTGGCAAATCGTGCAACTGCTGGGAGCTAGGGTTGCTTCTTAAGAGCGCGATAATTTTCTCGCCGCCTTGCAGCATGGAAGATAGATAACGCGTCCGTTCGATGATGACGGTCAAAGCCACAAGCAGTAGGACCACCATGAGATACAGTGTGCCACCGGAATCATTCGCTAATTGGATGAGATGAGAGATATGCATAAGATCACTTTTAGGCACGAGGCCTGGTTAAAAAATAAAAAGAGAGAAGCGCGCTAAAAAACGCGACTCCTCTGAGGAGAAACTAATGGGTATCAATAATTCCAATGTCCAAAGACTTAGAAGTTCTGGGTCACGGTGAAGGTAAAGCTACGTGGCGCAGTTACAGTCAACTGATCATCTGGTGATGCTGTAAATGCGCTGGTCTTGGTTGGCGCATTGGCAGGAGATACACCCACGACATTCTGTTGGCTGAACAAGTTATTGATCGCAAACTGGAACTTGGTTGATAGCGATGGATGAGCAGAGCCCCATGGCATGGTGTAGTTCGCAGTGACATTCGCCACGTTATAGGACTGAATCTTGACCGCTTCTGGAATAGCGCCATTTTGATTCCACATTGAACCAATGCGTTTATCTGTGATGCCAACATTCCAGTTGCCTTGGGCATAGTTAATGCCCAACGCTTCAGTATCGGTCGGGGCTTGAGCCGCTGACTGATCTTTCAGCACGCCGCTGTTGTACTTGTTGGTGCCGTAGGTGGCGTTCAAGTAGAGACTGATGCCATTGCCCAGCAGAATATTACTTTCCGCTTCGATCCCTTGTGCAGTTGATGAACCCGCTGAATAGTAGTTGGTTTCGCCAGACTTTGGATCAAAAGACGAGGTATATGCATTGTCAAAACTGACATGGTAGATATCCACATCCAAGGTATAGCGATCTGATTTCCATACCGTCCCGATTTGAGCAGTTTTGCTTAAGGTAGGCTTTGGATTAGTCAGGACTTTAGAGCCCGTCACATCGAATACACTCGATAGCGGGATGATATCGCCATAGGCATACTGCGCATACACCGACCAGTTTTTGTCCAGTAGATAATGCACATCAATCGATGGTTGCCAATCGCTATAGGTCGCTGACGTTTTGATATACGGCAGACCACCCAAGTTGCCTTGAATCTTGCCCGGATACTGAGTGAAATCCTGATCGTAGTGCGCATATTTCACACCCGGTGTCATTTTCAAAGCATCTGTGACATTGAATGCGTATTCCACATACGGTTGTAGAATTTTGGTCGTAAAGGCTTGATCAAACTTCTGTGGGAAGGTATCCACCAGCGTCACAGGATTCGATGGAATCTGATGACGGTTGGTATCCGCTTGTTCTGCCCACAGGCCTAGACGCAAGGTGCCGTAACGCGAATCTTGACTCACACGCAGGATATCGCCAAAGGTGTGATACGCGTTTAACTTATCGATCGCGCTGGTTGGACCAATCGCGTTTTTAGTACCGGGCAACGCACTATCATAGTATTGGGTATTATGATAATCATAGCCGTACAGTTTGTTGTCCAGCTTCCAGCCGGCGCCCAGATCAGAGACCAAACCTAAATATTCAAAGTCAGTATGAACGCGGTAGAAGTTATAGCCAACATAGTTCGGCTGACTAGGATCATCGACAAGATAGTAGTTATCGCCAAACTTATCCAACTGTGAGCGTGTGGGTGAACCATTCGCGGTATTGGCTTTGACTTCTTCGGTTGTACCGAACAAGGTCAGAATGGTGTTTTCAGTCAGTGCGTATTGGTACTTTGCAGCTAGATTCTGACGTTGCTGGTCGTTCTGGGTCTCATAGCCATTGGAGTTCATCTGGCTGGCATTGATCATCAAGTTAGATGAACCATCAGGACCAAAGTTACCCGTATCGACTTTCGCGCCAAACAAACGGGTATTCCATGTGCCATACGATGCGGTGACACTGCCACTTGGATCAGGCGTCAAATCGTTGGACAGTAAATTGATTGAACCGCCAAAGTTGGCAGGTCCAAGTGTTGATGCACGGCCCGGGCTACGGTCAACAACCGCACCGCCGATAATCTGACCGGGAAAGAAAACCCATGAGTGGTGTGTCGGCGAGTTGGTATCCTGAAATGGAATCCCATCATAGGTCATGGTGTAATTGCCGTCAGAGAAACCGCGGAAGAAGGTACTGGATTGACCCAATCCCGGACCATTAGGGCTAAAGCTAAAGGTTCCCGGCGTCATTTGAATCACTTGCGCAAAGTCAGCGTTTGGCGTCAGCATATTTTGAATATAAGACGTGCTGACTGCAGACTGTGCCGATGCGGCCTCTAATGAACCTTGTGAAATGGCTGCCTTGGCTGCGGCAGGCAAGTCTTTTTGTTTGTCGACTTGAGTCTTGCTTAAGCGGTCTGTATTCGTCGGTTGCACAGGTTGTGCAGCACGTGTTGCACTTACCGTCCCCAGATCAATTACATCTTCTGCAAACACACTGCTGCTCATCGTCGCGCATACACAATAGGTTAAAACGGACAATGCAAATCCATTTGAAACCTTGCCACCCCGTAAATCATTCAAAATTTTCATCAGTTCAAACCTTATTAGTCGATCATTCGAAGACGTGTTGTTAAGGTGGTCAAACTACAGCCAAAATATGACACCTAAATGACATATTAAAAATTAAATTCAATGAATTTAAATACTTAGCTGAAACTTAGCAAACAACTAATTGGTAGATGTAAACGATGGTTTTTTAAAGGGTTCTTGAAGGGAAATATCAAAGAGAATGGAGCGGCTATAAGCTGTTTTATGACACAATTCTACTTTCACGACCAAGGCTCATTTACACCTATAATAATCATTAAAACAATAAGTTAAATTATTTCTTTCAATCAATATAAAATAGATTTTAAGCCCACGCACTGATGATGCCATCAGAGAATAAAACGTAAGCTCCCTGTTGAATGATCACCAAATACAATGTAAGTTCCATTACGAAACTTATACTACTCTAGTAATCCATCGCGTGATTTAAATACCGCCATTTAACGAATCGAGCCCTCATCATGTCAGTCACCTCCCGTGCCTCACTCTATATGCCTTTTTCAGTCGCACGTGTTTTTAATGCGATGACCGATCCATCGACTTACGAAAAGCTGCCTCTAGTAGACCAAACCTCAGTCGTGCTCGCCGCGCCAGATGGGTCATTCAATGGCATCGGAGCTATTCGAGAACTGCATATCAAAGGCATGGTGATTCAAGAACAGATCACAGGACTTGAGATCAATCAGCGTATGGACTATCTCTTTATTCTCTGGCCACTTCCTCTTATCCATCTGGGGGGTAGCATGATCTTTACGCCTTACAAGAAAGGCACTTTCGTAGAATGGGTATCAACGATTGACAGTAACCAACCTTTAATTCAAAAAACACTGCCGATCATCAAACTGCAAGCCGACTTGGGCCTCAAATTTATGCTGTATCAATTTAAAAAAATCATAGCGGCGCAAGAGGCTTAATTTAAGGATTTCACTATCAATAGTAGATTGAAAAACCTCAAAAAAGCCTGCGATATGAGCAGGCTTTTTTATATCATTTTTTTGTTTTCTTGGTCGTAAGCAATTGCTCAAAGTGCAATTTATGCCAGTGTGTGAGATCACTTTTTTTCTTATTCGCACTGTTTGAATGAGACGGTATGACTGACTGCGATTGACGTTGATTGTTGCTCATTTTCTTCACCTCAAGGCTATGTAAAAAAGATGACAATATCACTTGATTCAAACAACGCGAAAAAAAGCCCCGCTGTGAGGGGCCGCTGAATCAGCTAAATCGAATTACCATACGTAGAGGTGTATGGCCATTCGATTTAAACAGGTGTTTATGAATAACGTATGACAAGACTTTGGATTTTTAAGCTGTTGTTAAACCTCAACCCGAACAACATAATAATCCCGCTGCTCCCCCTCCTCAATCCGAATCTTCGCTGTCAAAAACGTCTCAATCATGAGTGCTTGTGTGCGGGTATGATCCGTAATCTCACGGCAACTAAACTCACCGCCTACGCCAAGCGCCAGAGGCAAAAGTAACTGATCCGCAAGGTGCTCATCGACTGCACAAGTTGCCATCAAATAGCGCTTAACCTCATTAGCCAGTTTCTTGGCGACTTGCTCTGCGGTACGTCCCATCTCGCCAAGTGCCGTAAACACTTCAGTGTGATGCTTGCTTACGACTTCAACAAACGCAGTATTCCCCTGTCCTCGTCCACTCAAATGCAGATAACCTTGGTTGCTCAATGTCAACATCTGGTCAAGAACTGCAAGCTCACGTTCGACAATATGCCCATCTAGGTTCAAGACGCCAGCATAGGCATTCGACTCACGTAACGCACCACGATCAAGCAAGCTCAATGGCTTACGATCCACCCATGGCTGAATGGTCACGTTAATAAGCCCGCCACCGACAGGAAAGAATCCCACTTGCTCACTGAATACCTCTGCCTGTACACCGATCTTAGCCAGTGCAGGTAAAAAACTGCGCTGCACAAAATCCAAGGTCGGCGCCATCGGATTATGAGTCCCGCCTTCGATCTTGAAGGTACTCGGCTGATCTTGCATCATCAAGACAGGCAAGAGCGTTTGCAACACCAACATCGTACTGCCCGCCGAGCCAATCGGAAAATGATAATGCCCCGCCTGTACCGTATGGGGAGTAAAGGTCAGTTCAGTACTGTGCAAATGGTCGCCAACCACAGTCGCGTGTCCTATGGCTTTTGCCGCTTGGACACAGACCAGATGCTGACGCATCAATCCCGGCTTTTTACGTCCTGCACGGATATTGCTCAGGTGAAAAGGCTTACCTGTCAAGAGTGACAGACTGAGCGCCGTCCGCAAAATTTGTCCACCGCCTTCGCCGATGGAACCGTCTAGTTGAAGCATTTTTTTTACTCAATAAAAAAGGAACATACTGTTAGTGCAAGGTGATTATGAAGGAGTAACCTTACCCCTTCACACACACCACCTGACGCAGCGTATACACCACTTCCACCAGTTCACGTTGTGCAAACATCACGGCATCGATGTCTTTATACGCCGATGGGATCTCATCGATCACCCCTTCGTCTTTCCGACATTCCACCCCTTCCGTCTGCGCCACTTGATCGGCCACGGTATAACGCTTCTTCGCTTCAGTACGGCTCATTACGCGTCCTGCACCATGCGAGCAGGAGCAAAACGATTGCTCATTTCCCAGACCACGGACGATAAATGACTTCGCACCCATTGATCCCGGGATAATCCCATACTCACCCAGACGCGCCCGCACCGCACCTTTACGTGTTACCAATACCTCTTCACCGAAGTGCAGCTCACGGTCCACATAGTTATGATGACAGTTCACTGCTTCAACACGGGCATCAAAGGCACGCGGAATCACATTGCGTAGGGCCTTCAAGGCGTTTTCCATCATGATCTCACGGTTGGTCATCGCGAAGCGCTGTGCCCAACCTACCGCAAACCAGTAGTCATCAAAGTGCTCGGTCCCTTCTGGGAAGTACGCCAAGTCTCGATCAGGCAGGTTGATAAAATGCGTTTGCATATCTTTCCGCGCCTGCTCAATGAAATGGTTTCCAATCGCGTTCCCCACCCCACGCGACCCTGAGTGCAGCATGATCCACACTGAATCGTGCTCATCCAGACACACTTCAACAAAGTGGTTACCCGTTCCCAGTGTCCCCAGATGCTTACGGTTGTTAGTGTTTTTCAGCTTCGGATTCTTCGCGCAGATGAGATCGAAGTCATCAGCCAATCCCGCCCAAGCCTGATCTACACGCTCAGGTGCGTCATGCCATGATCCCCGATCGCGTCCACTACGCTTCGGCGTCATTCCGTGTGGAATCAAACGCTCAAGCTCTGTCCGCAGACCAGACAAGTTATCGGGTAGATCTGATGCAGTCAGGCTAGTTTTCACCGCCATCATTCCACATCCGATATCCACACCCACCGCAGCAGGAATAATCGCGCCTTTAGTCGGGATCACACTCCCGATCGTGGCACCAATTCCCACATGCACGTCCGGCATCACGGCCATCCACTTATAGATAAAAGGCATCTTTGCCGCTTTGATCAGTTGGCTCTTGGCACCCTCTTCAACAGGCACGCCTTGCGTCCACATCTTGATCGGCACACCGCCTTCAGCCTGCATCACATCGTGCAGACGTTCAGCGGGCATATGGGTCGCTGTTTCAATCATCGAGGTGTTCATTTTCTTCATCCTTATTCATATCTAATTGATTACACCATTATCATTGCCAGAGGCGTGCCAACCCTTTACTATTCGCAAAAATTAACTATTAACTAGATGTTTTTAATAAATTAAATAAAAATTAGCACAATAATTTATTTGAATAGCTCCAATATTTAAAGACAAATAACTAGATTATAAGATAGCTAATTAGAGAATATGCTAGGATAAAACTATCGCGTATTTTGCAGAGGCTCACGGGTATGAGCAAACCTACCATCGTTTTAGGTTTTGTCGGTTCCACCTTTGATCAGGGCTATAAAGAAGATCGGTGGCTGCGCTGGCGCCCGACGATCAGTCTATGTATGCAGGAAGACTTGCATATCGATGAACTGCATCTACTGCATGACCCACGCGACAAACGCCTAATCAAACAAGTCAAAGCCGATATCGCACAAGTGTCACCGCTCACTAAGGTGGTGGCAATCCCCTTCACCTTGCGCGATGCATGGGACTTTGCCGAAGTCTATGGCGCACTCTACGACTGGGTACGCGCCTTTCGCTTTGACCCCATGCAAAACGATTACTTGCTGCATATCACCACGGGAACGCACGTGGTACAGATTTGCTGGTACTTGCTGTTGGAATCGCACTATTTACCAGCACGAATTATTCAAAGCTCACCAAGCGCAACGCGTGAGCCACAAGGTAAATACCATCTGATTGATCTGGATCTGTCACGGTACGACAGTCTACGGACGCGGCTAGAAGCTGAACAACAAGCCAATTGGCAACAACTTAAAGCCGATATTGCCACTCGCAATCCCGCTTTCAATCGTCTGATCACCGAAGTCGAGAAAGTCGCGACGCGCTCCACAGCACCGATCTTGATCATGGGTGCAACAGGTGCTGGAAAATCACACCTTGCCAAGCAGATTTACGAACTCAAAAAAGACCGCTTTCGCCTGACGGGACGCTTTGTTGATGTTAACTGTGCGACTCTGCGCGGCGACAGCGCCATGTCAGCACTGTTTGGACATATCAAAGGCGCATTTACAGGTGCTGCCACCAGTCGTGCAGGACTGCTCAAAAGTGCAGATGGCGGCTTACTCTTTTTAGATGAGATTGGTGAAATTGGCTTGGATGAACAAGCCATGCTGCTTAAAGCGCTTGAAGACAAGAGTTTTTTTCCTGTCGGTAGTGATAAAGAAGAACGTGCTGATTTTCAGCTCATTGCAGGAACCAACCGTGATCTGCGTGAAGAAGTCTTAAAAGGCACCTTCCGCGAGGACCTGTTCGCACGGCTCAATACCTGGACCTTTGATCTGCCCGCGCTCAAAGACCGTACCGAAGATATCGAGCCTAACTTGTTGTTTGAGTTAGAGCGCTATAGCCTAGCTCAACAGCGCCAATTACGCTTTCACCGAGAAGCACTGGATCGTTATTTGAATTTTGCTCGGACTGGCGAAGCACTATGGCGTGGGAACTTTCGTGATCTGTCGGCGAGTTTAATCCGCATGGCCACACTGACTGAAGGCTCACGCATCACCCTTGAGAATGTAGAAGATGAAATTCTACGACTCAAAAGACTGTGGTCGGTTGACCAGCCCCAAGCGGATGTTCTCACCGACCTACTAGGTCAAGAGGCACTATCTCAAATTGATGAATTTGATCGTATTCAGCTCAGCGGGGTAGTTGAAGTTTGTCAGAAATCCAAATCAATGGCCGACGCTGGTCGGCAACTCTTTTCTGCATCGCGTGCCCAAAAGGCCACATCCAATGACAGTGACCGCTTGCGTAAATATCTAACGCGCTTTGGACTTAACTGGGAGAATATCCGGTCATAAAAAGTTCTGGCCGAAATTGAAAAGAATATCCCCTTGTGCCATAGCTTTTGGTCTGAAAGTTATCAATAAATTTTACAATCTGATGCATCGGCTCAAATTTTTGGGTAACATCACGCCCAAGCATTGAGCAACGACCTGCAACGTGCCGTGGCAACTCCCCTTGAAAATGGAACTCGACAGGGGCAGAACCATCGTAGAACACAACGATAAAAAATAAGTAATAGGGATATTCAAAAATGAAAGCAAAAGTGATTTTTGCCGTAACAACGCTTATTGCCGCAAGTTCAGTAAACGCTCAAACCCTGTGCGTATTCGACCTCTTGGGTGCGCAGGGTGATAGCTATGCACTCATGAAAGACTATGCCCTTGCAGCCAAGCAATGGGGCGCTAACATTACTTTAAAACCTTACCCTGATGAACGACTTGCCGTTGAAGACTTCAAGGCTGGACAGTGCGATGCGGTATCCTTGACAGGTATACGGGTCCACCCCTTTAACAGTTTCGTGGCTTCGATTGATGCCATAGGCAGTGTACCGAACAACACCGCAGCAAAAACGATTTTAACACTGATGGCAAATCCTAAGCTTGCACCCGATATGGTCTATAAGAACTATGAGGTTGCAGGCGTGACGTCATACGGTCCTGCTTATATTATGATTCGAGACCGTAAAATTAACTCCCTCATGAAAGCCACCGGAATCAAGTTTGGCGTGTACGACTACGATAAAGCGGAAGCCATGATGGTTGAAAAGATGGGGGGACAGCCCGTTGCCAGTGACTTAATGAATATTGGCGGTAAGTTTAACAATGGACAGATTGATGCATTGGGTATGCCTGCTATTGGATTCCGCCCCTTGGAACTGGCTAAAGGACTCGGAACTAAAGGGGGGATATTTCGCTTCCCCGTGGTTCATGTCACTTACGACATTATCATTCATCAGAATAGATTTCCTGACGGCTACGGTCAAAACAGCCGGAATTGGGTTGTAGGACTGATTGGTCGGGCCTTCGAGACGACGAACAAAATCGAAAAAGGCATTGATCCTAAATATTGGGAAGAACTTCCTGCCAACGATAAACTTGGGTATGTCAAACTTATGCGTGAAGCTCGCATCAGTTTGACTAACCAAGGTTTTTACGATAAGAAAATGATGGCACTGCTTAAAAAAGTACGCTGTGCCTTGGATCCCAGCAGCTTTGAATGTTCTTTGACGGGAGAGTAAGTGCGCTAAAGCACTTACTGATTGATTATGATTCTAGAATGTCGCGATAATCCTTCGCGACTAGACACCCCTATCCATAAGCATTGAGTCTCAACTCCGTGAAAATATTTGTTTTGCTGATGATTCGGTTCTATCAGCGCTTTCTATCCCCAATCAAGGGCTACTCATGTGCGTATCGTGTCTATACAGGACAAGACAGTTGCTCCGCGTATGGCTACAAGGTGATTGATCGTTATGGCGCTTTTATCGGTTATCGACTGATTCAAAGACGGATCAGAAAATGCAGCGAAGTGATTCAGCAGCAGAACGACCGCCGCGGTACAAAACGATATCAACCTCGATATCAGTCTGGGGATTGCGATCCGGGTTGTGACTCTTTTGATTTACCCAGTTGTGACTCGTCTGATTTATCTGATCTTTGTACGCTCCCCTGCGACTCATGTGATCTTGATTTTTCTAACGATAAGAAAAAAGACCAAAAACCCATGAAATATCAGCCCCTCCCTGAAAAGATTTGATCAATCAAAAATCAAATCATTTTACCTTCACAAAAAGGCTGAACATAAAAAGTCTACGTCGTACGCACTTTCTAACGCAATCAAGATTTAGATTAAAAAAAAATCTCAAAATTAATCTTGCAATATATAGTGGCTTTATGCCACTATATATTTACACCAGAGATAAAGAACCCCAGAGGTTTGTATGTCGATTCAAGTGATAGCAAAAAACGGAACTATTGTTCCTATCAAATTCCTTCAGTTTTCAGGTGGTGAGCGCCATGTTCAAATCGCTGAAGCTGAATTCAATAGCCTCAATGGCAACGTCACGGTTCGTGCCCGTATGCAATCCAGCAATGACGTGATGGATTATGTGCTACTTGAGAACGTGCTGCTTGATGCAGGTTGCACTATCGACCTTGAGATCCCTTATTTTCCTTACGCCCGCCAAGATCGGGTTTGTGCTACGGGTCAGGCATTCTCACTCAACATCATGACACGTTTGTTAAACATAAATGCGAGTGGAGAGACCGCAGGGCTACAACGCAGCATCAAAGTCTGGGATTGCCATAGTCAGGTCACAACGCGCTTACTTCGCGAAAATACCCACTTCGCTCATGTCACCAATATCAGCCCCGCAGAAATCATTCAGCAATCAAACACGCTATTAAGTATCTTGCAAGAGGAGAAGACTGTCTTGATTTGTCCAGATCAGGGGGCGAAACAACGCACAAAACTGATTGCCGATAGTCTAAATCTAACCGATGCCGCATCACGCATTATCTACTGTGAGAAGAAAAGAGATCCTGCGACAGGCAAGATTTTAAATGCCAAGGTCAATGCCACCGACCTTACAGGCTATACCGCTGTGATTACCGATGACATCTGTGATGGCGGGGCTACCTTTATCGGCATTGCGCAAGAGCTGCGTAAGCTCAATTGCAAGACCATTATTTTATACGTCACTCACGGCATCTTTAGTCGGGGCTTGGGTGTCTTTTCAGGACTCATCGATCAGATATTCACGACTGATAGTTTTCCGCAGGAACCATCCGACTTACTCAACGTTATCAACTTTTCAGCCCCATTTTCTCTAGACCAAGGAGACCAATCATGAGTATCAAAATTAATCCACTCAATGCCATCGACTTCTATAAAGCCGATCATCGCCGTCAGTACCCTGAAGGGACTGAATATGTCTACGCCAACTTTACGCCTCGCTCTTCACGCCTCGCCAAGATGTTGCCAGACTTTGATGATCGCGTGGTGTTCTTTGGCTTGCAGGGTTTTATCAAACACTTCTTGATTGATACCTGGAGTGAAGGTTTCTTCAGTCAACCAAAAGATAAAGTGGTTGCGGCTTATAAACGCCGCATGGACAATTCGCTTGGTGAAGGCGCAGTACCTGTTGATCACATTGCCGCCCTCCACGATCTAGGCTATTTGCCGTTGTGTATCAAAGCCCTACCTGAAGGCAGCCGTGTCAATATGCGTGTACCCGTGCTGACGCTGGTAAATACAGACCCCAATTTCTTCTGGTTAACCAACTATATTGAAACGGTACTCAGCGCTGAACTATGGAAATCATGCACAACTGCCTCGATCGCGTATGAATATAAACGCTTGCTCACTCAATATGCCGAGAAAACTGGTGCTCCTCTCGACTTTGTTGCCTTACAAGGTCATGATTTCAGTAGCCGCGGCATGAGCGGTATCTATGATGCCGCACAGACTGGTGTCGGTCACTTAACCAGTTTCATCGGTACCGATTCGGTAGCATCCATTGATTATGCTGAAGAATACTACGGTGCAACGGGCGTGGTAGGTGTATCGGTTCCTGCAACCGAGCACAGCGTGATGTGTATGGGCACGGAAGGTAATGAACTTGAGACCTTTAGACGCTTGATCTGTGACTTGTACCCATCAGGAATCGTCAGTATCGTTTCGGATACTTGGGATTTCTGGCGTGTGATCACTGAGTTTACTGTTGCTTTGAAAACCGAGATATTAAATCGCAAGCCGAATGCGCTGGGTCTTGCCAAGATGGTGCTGCGTCCAGATTCAGGTGACCCAGTGAAGATTATTTGCGGTGACCCAGAGGCACCCATCGACAGCCCGGCTTACAAAGGTGCAGTGCAATGTCTCTGGGACATCTTTGGCGGCACGACAAGTGATAAAGGCTATAAAATGCTCAATGAACGCGTCGGCTTGATCTACGGAGACTCGATCACTCTGGCGCGTGCTCAAGCGATTCTGTCGGGTCTTGAAGCCAAGGGGTTTGCCTCATCCAACATCGTATTCGGCATTGGCAGTTATACTTATAACTTCCTGACCCGAGATACCTTTGGTTTTGCCGTCAAGGCAACATGGGGTCAGGTCAACGGTATCGGACGTGAACTGTTCAAAGATCCGATTACTGATTCAGGCGTCAAAAAATCGGCTAAAGGTTTGCTGCGTGTTGAGCAGACTGCAAATGGCTTTGAGCTTTTTGACCAGCAAACGCCTGAACAAGAGCAAAATGGTGCACTTGCTGTGGTTTTCGAAAACGGTAAGATCGTTAAGGAAGTTACCCTTGATGAAATACGTGCCCGTTTAAGCTAATGCCATAACCCAGAAGGAAATAGCAATATGTCGATGTCAGAAAAAGAGTTCTTACAAAACTATAATGCGCGGGACTATGACGCCCCGCTGATGTCAGTCGACATGGCGATATTTTCAGTGCTTGCAGGGCGCCTGCAAGTGCTGCTCATTCAACGGGCTAACTTCCCGAGAAAAGGAGAATGGGCACTGCCCGGTGGATTTATCAATCTAGTCAGCGATCAAACTTTGCTTGCCACGGCACACCGCAAGCTCTTTGAAAAAACGGGGATCGCTTCGCCCTATCTTGAACAAGTGGCGACGATAGGTAATGCGACCCGTGATCCGCGCGGCTGGTCGGTCACGGCTCTCTACTTTGCCTTAATTGATTTCAAAGCGTTCCAACAGCAGGAATCTCAGTTGCTTGAACACTGCGAATGGATTGATGTAGAAAAGGCACGCGTAATGCCACTCGCTTTTGATCACCATGAGCTGCTTGAGGCCGCTATCGAACGTTTGATCAATAAAACCCGCTATACCGCCCTACCGGTCAGCCTACTACCGGCACTATTCACACTGACGGAACTTCAGCATATTTATGAAATCATTCTAGGGCAGTCGCTGGATAAAAAAGCTTTCCGCAGACGGATGATCGAAGCTGGAGCCGTGATTGAAACGGGTCAAAGTAAGGTTGTCGGAAAACGGCCCGCACAGCTCTACCGTTTTAATGCCGCATCTTTTGATTTCACTTTTCCAAGATCGTTAGAACTACCGAAGACCCAAAACGAAAACGTTTCGCCTTGAGCCCTTCTGATATCAACCGCTCTAAGCAACTCCTCTTAAGCGCGACGCACCACATTTAAAATTTTAAAAAAGATGATTCTACTGCGAGATCATCACCCGCCCGTGTGCTGCTTAACAAACAACGCAATCTGATTAGTCGCCTGATCAGCCACAGGAAAAAATGCATTAAACATCTGAAAGTTATGCCACATGCCATCAAAAATCTGGCAATCAACATCTACACCCGCAGCCCGCGCAAGCTCAGTCAAACGCAAGGCATCATCCAGCAAAATTTCCTCACTTCCGACTTGTATCAGTAAGGATGGCAAGCCTCGTAGATCGGCAAAAAGTGGGGATACCCGAGGATCATGGGTTTTTATTGAACGATGATAGCCAAGTGATCCGCGTCGTAGTGCATATGCAGTTAGCATAGGATCACGTGTTTTTAACGTCGTAATCGATGCCGCGCTAAGGGTCATGTCGACATAAGGCGAAATCATAAACAACCCAGCGGGCAACGCCAGACCTTGATCACGGAGTAGAACAGACAAACTGAGGATGTGCGCACATCCCGCTGAATCACCGCCTAAAACAATATTATGTGGATCATACCCCAGAGCCAGTAATGCCCGATAAGCCGCTAAACCATCATCCAGTGCGGCAGGATAAGGATATTCAGGGGCTAATCGGTACTCCAGCATATAGACAACGGCTTGCGCACGTGCTGCAAACTCAGCCCCTAAGGCACGATGGGTCTTTGCAGAACCAGTAAAGAATGCACCGCCATGCAAATGAAGAATAACCTTGTCGGTTTTTTGCTGAGGACTTAAACGTTCAGCACGAATACCCCCAATGGTCACCGACTCGACCTGCACATCTTCCCGAACCTTAAACAACTGAGCACTTTGCTCCATCCCACTACGTAACACCGCAACAGGTAAGGGAAGAAGGCTAGGCAGCTTGAAAGAAAGTCGGAGGCCAGCTTTGATGGTGAGACGGGCGAGATCGTTTTTAATACTCATGCTAATTTTCTTGATATGTTTAATAAAGTTTATTTTTTTACCGCAAGCTTGGCTATACGCTGTTCATAACCCGCATGCGCTTTATGATCCAAGTTCGTCAGGATTCGATTGTCCCCCAGTATACGACGACCACGTTCCTGCAACCAGCTGGGCACTAACCCGTAAAGTGCATGTGCCGTCTGCAAATAGTCCGGTACCGCGACCATCAAGCGGGGGTGACGGACAGCATTGACCACAGCTTGTGCAACCTCTTGTGGACTGACCGCAGGGATACCGCGACCTGCATCATCGGTGCCTGAGGCCAACTCAGTGGTCACTTTAGAAGGCATGATGATGGTGAAATTTACCCCTGAACCCCGATTCTCTGCCGCAACGGCTTCGGTCATCCCTACCACAGCAAACTTGGTTCCGGTATACACAGCAGCTCCCGGTATAGCAAAGCGTCCAGCCAATGATGCGATATTCACGATATGCCCACGATGACGTGTCAGCATGCCTGGCAGCGCCAGTTGCGTGCCGTAAAACACACCGCGGAAGTTGATGTCGATTTGCGCTTCGGCAAGCGCTGGATCTTCATTGGTAAATGCACCCATCGGCATGATCCCTGCGTTGTTCACCAATACATCGATCGGTCCCAATGCAGTCTCGGTAGCGTCCAAAAATGCTGTAAAAGACTCCCGACTCCGCACATCCAACCGTGCAGCAAAAATGCCAAGGCGCTGAGCTTCTTTTTCAGCCAGCGCGACATCGATATCCCCAATACTCACCTTGGCGCCTGCAGCAAGCATAGCTTCGGTAATTGCTAGTCCAATCCCGCGCGCCCCGCCTGTGACAGCAACCACGGCCCCTTCCAGGTTCAACGCTTTAGTGCGTGCCATATCCATTTCCTTAAAATTTATAATGTTATTAAAACCCACAGATTAATTCTCGGACTTTACTTCAATCGTTTTAAACCCAGTCTTAAACCCAGCTTCAAAACGTGCTGTACGACTGCACCCACAAATGGCAGCGATGAATCGTATTTAATCCGCCAGATCACCTGTGAACCCGAAGCGGTTTGATCAAAAACCAATGCTCCAATATGATTTTTAAGCGGCGCACCACCGCGACTAATCCGATAATCAATCGAACGATTCGGCTCAACCGCAACCACAGTTTCCTCAACCGTCAGAGGCCAAATTCCCATGCGGCGTACCGAACCAGCGCCATTGACCCCATCATTGCCATTAATCACACGTTTGACCGGAATACCCAGTACCCGCCCTAATTGATTATGGTCTGACAGGGTTTGAAAAATCGTTTCAACAGGCTTTTGATAATTTTGAGTCACTTCGATGAAGTACTTTGTCATGGCGTTCTCCAGCATCGTTGGCAGTAAAAGATGAATCAATTAAATGAGGATTTATTTACTTGACGTCATAATCCGCAAGCTGGACGTGATGCAATTTATGCTTGATCACAACGCCATACTCTGGCCAGACGAAATGATTACGACCGGCGTCATCTAAGTAGTAGCTTTTGCAGACATCTGGACGGATCGGCATCCGTTCGAGCAATTTATCGATGCGGGTATTAAAGTCATCTTGAACGTTCTTTTTGACTTCAATGCGTTGAATCTCGGCATCATGAATCGCCTTAATGGCTTTTGAGATATAGACGGCCTGTTGCTCCGCAGTCCACATCACCGAGCCTTGGACGTTATTGGAGTTCGGACCCAGCATCATGAACATATTCGGGAAACCATGGATTGCCATGCCTTGATAGGCACGCGGCTGGCCCTGCCAAACTTCGCTCAAGGTGCGACCATCGGCACCTTTGATAATGCGATAGATTGCTGGCTCCGCGACCGCATAACCCGTACCAAAGATAATGGTATCCACAGGGTATTCACGACCATTGTCAGCAACCACGCCGGTTTCAGTAATGTGTGATAAACCTTGAAAGACCACATGGACATTCGGTTTCGCAAGCGCCGCATACCACTCATTGGAAAACATCGGACGCTTACAACCCAGCGTATGATCAGGAGTCAGCTTCTCCCGCATCCCCGGATCGGTGATGGAGCGACGGATGTTATACAGACCAATAGGGTGTGTCGCTGCACGGAGTACACGCTCGCGCATAAAGATCGGTAATGATGGCTCAAGGCCAAGTAATGCGGTTTCACGTACCAACTTTTGTACTGTTGGAATCTTCTTGAAAATCTGACTCACCACCTTTGGCATCGCAAAATCTGGTTTAGGCAGTACCCAGGATGGTGTGCGCTGAAAGCTGATCAGGGTTTTAACTTTGGGCTGTATCGCTGGTAAGAACTGAATTGCCGAGGCACCACTACCAATCACGGCAACACGCTCACCCGTCAAGTCATGTTCATGATTCCACATCCCTGAATGAAAAATCGTGCCCTTAAAGCTGTCTTGCCCCGGAAAAGACGGCATTTTCGCTTCGCCGATAAATCCAGTTGCCGAAACCAATATCTTGGCGGAGTACGCATCACCTGCCGTGGTCGTGATCTGCCAACGCTCGGCTTTGCTATCCCAGTGCGCATCATTG
Organism: Aquirhabdus parva; assembly: GCF_003351745.1. Taxonomy (NCBI): domain Bacteria; kingdom Pseudomonadati; phylum Pseudomonadota; class Gammaproteobacteria; order Moraxellales; family Moraxellaceae; genus Aquirhabdus; species Aquirhabdus parva. The sequence goes on from NZ_CP031222.1 coordinate 3,466,627, forward strand.
ACTTCGGTGTTCAAGCGAATGTGATTGACGATCTCAAACTGATGCGCAACATCCTCCAGATATTTCTGAATCTCCGCTTGCGGGGCGTAAGTGCGTGACCAATTCGGATTTGGCGCAAAACCCAGTGAGTACATTTCACTCGGAACATCACAGCGTAAACCCGGATAGTCATTGAGTGCCCATGTGCCCCCAATGCGACTCGCTAGATCCAGAATCACGGTATTGGTGATGCCAAGCGCCTTGAGCTTGATACAAGCACTTAATCCGGAAGGTCCTGCACCGATGATCAGTACATCCACAGTCTGGGGGGATGGTTTTTTAGGGCGTACCGCTTTGCTACTCGCAGTCATGGATTTACTCCAGTGGATCCAATAATCAGTTTCGATCAGGACATCTTGCTGTGCTCAGCAATCAATGTCATTCACGCAAATCACCATAATGTCACTTGATCTGGAACATCAGACCAATTTCGGAACAGTTAATCATTTTCGGAATGACGTGTCAATTTTATTTAACAAGGGTCGCCAATCCATCGACAATCAGCTATGATTCCCTCATGAACGATACCCCCACTCTCTCTCGAGCCGAACGCAATCGCCTGCAACTGCGCGCGGATATCATCCAAACCGCTTTTGAAGAGTTTTCTGCCAAGGGCTACCATCAAACTGCCATTTCCGATATTGCGAAACGGTTGGGCATTGGGCACGGTACCTTTTACCGCCACTTTGAAAATAAACGCGATATCCTTGAGCACGTGATCAATGATGTCAGTGCCAAGATCATCAATGCGCTCTCGGCGGAAAATGCACCCACCGCGGTAGCCACCCTTGAGGGTTATCGCGAGCAAACCGCGCGTATCGCCAAAAGCCTCACCGCTATTTTTGCGGAAAACCCCGGCGTTGCCCGACTGATCCTTTTTGAAGCGACCTCCATTGATGAAGAGATGACCCAGCGCTTGCTCAACCTGTTGGACTGGGGCGGACGCCTCACGGCAAGCTATATGGAAAATGGCGTGAAGTTAGGTTTTTTCCGCGCCGACCTCGATACCGAAGCAACGGGTCATGCCGTAATCGGGATGATTTTGATGAGTGTCGTTCGCTTCTTGAACACGCCGGATGATCGTGAAGCGCAGAAGAAATTTGGCGATGCAATCCAGCGTTTACTGGTTGATGGCGTTGCACGACGTTAAAGATTTAAAGAACTGACCCTTTATATGTCATATTGACGACTCGTATAACGCGTTAAACTGCGGTGACCTGCACAAAATTTATAATGCCTTAAACTTTTTTGGGAATCGAGTATGAGCACCATTTTGGTCACCGGCGGTTCGGGTTTTATCGCCAATCACATATTGATTCGGCTACTCAGTCAAGGACATCAAGTCCGCACGACTGTCCGCAACATCAACCGCGCAGCTGATGTCCGTGCCATGATCCATGAAGGCGGCATCGATCCTAATGAGGGTCTCTTTTTCTTTGTTGCTGATCTTGAACAAGATCAGGGCTGGGCAGAAGCCGTCGCAGGCTGTGACTACGTACTGCATGTCGCCTCGCCTTTTCCTGCGCAGGCGCCTCAGCATGAAGACGATCTGATTATCCCTGCCCGCGAAGGCACCTTACGTGTGCTCCGTGCAGCACGAGATGCTGGGGTAAAACGCGTTGTACTCACCTCGTCTTTTGCAGCGATTGGTTATGGTCATCCCGAGCAACACCTGCCATTTGACGAAACCACATGGACCAATCTGGATAGTCCAGATGTCACGGCTTATGCCAAATCAAAGACTATTGCAGAACGAGCAGCTTGGGATTTCATCGCCCATGAAGGCGGTAGCCTTGAATTATCGGTCATCAATCCTGTCGCCGTATTTGGCCCAGTTTTAAGTGCAGATTATTCATCATCCATTACCCTGATTTATAACATGCTGACTGGCAAGCTTCCCAGTTGCCCTAAACTCTATTTTGGCGGTGTGGATGTCCGGGATGTGGTGGAGTTGCATCTGCATGCAATGACTCACTCGGCAGCAAAAGGAGAACGCTTTATTGCGGTTGCAGGCAACTTCCTGACGGTACGTGATGTTGCGCGGACGCTTAAAATGGGTCTGGGGCATGCAGCAGACAAAGTGCCCAATTCAGAATCGCCCAATTGGCTCGTGCGTTTAACAGCGCTGTTTAATCCCACCGTCAAACAAATTTTGCCGGAGTTGGGAAAATTCAAAAATGCCACCAGTCTAAAAGCCCAAGAACGCCTAGGCTGGCAGCCTAGGAGCAGTGAAGTCGCCATCATTGCTTCGGCACAAAGTCTGATCCAACTGGGGCTGCTGAAGAAAGCCAAGCCGGACTAACACCCTCATGTCCTATAAAAAATACCGCGATTGATCGCGGTATTTTTTATGGCAATGACGCTCAGGCTTAGGCCGCTGTCATATTCGGAAAGAGTCCTACACGCTTTACTTTGGATGGGAAGGCATGACGCAGAATACGCCAGCCCACTTGAGCATACTGACTGATAAACGATCCTTCATTGTAGTGCTGATCATAGCGCTTACAGATGTCTTTAATCTCAACCGACAACGACTCATAGCGCCATGCGGGGATATCAGGGAACAAATGATGCTCAATCTGGTGACTCAGATTACCCGACATAATGTTAAAGATCTTACCGCCCGTGAGGTTGGATGACCCCCGAATCTGACGCATATACCAGTGTCCACGGCTTTCATTCTTCAGCACACTTTTTGAAAAAATCTCGACATCCTGAGTGAAGTGACCACAGAAAATGATGGAGAAGGTCCAGACATTGCGAATGCCATTGGCCACAAAATTACCTGCGAAGACGGGTAAAAACATGGGTCCTGCCAACACAGGAAATACCACATAGTCTTTAAGCAGTTGGCGAATCATCTTTTGTTTGGTCGGTTCAAACTCGACTTTAAAATCTTTCATCGATTTCTTGCCGTTAAACAGTAACCCTAAACGCAGTTCCTGAATCGCTACGCCCCATTGAAACAACAAAGCAAAGATCACGGCATAGACTGGTTGACCCAAAAAGAACGGCTTCCAGCGCTGCTCAGGAAACAAGCGTAGCACGCCATAGCCAACATCATCGTCTACCCCTTTGATATTGGTGTAGGTATGGTGCATATAGTTATGGGTTTTACGCCAATGATCACTGGTGCCAACAATATCCCACTCATAGGTTTTGCCATTCAGCGTTGGATCACCCATCCAGTCATATTGACCATGCATGACGTTATGCCCAAGCTCCATATTCTCAAGGATCTTCGACACACCCAGCACTGCCGTACCTGCAACCCATGCGGGTGGGAAGAAGCTGGCCATCAGCAGCGCACGACCTGCCGCGTTGCTATAACGCACCGCCTTTACAATCCGACGGATATATTTGGCATCTTTCTCGCCCAGATCCGCCAGCGTGCGCGCACGCAGAGCGTCAATCTCTGCGGCGAATTGGACTAGCTCGTCTTCACTTAAATTTCTGCTTAATGACATAATGGATTCGCTCTTCGCCTAATTTTATGGTTCAAATGTTGTAATAGTTCATCGCTGTGTCTTACAAATCCAGCGTGAGGTCAGAACGCGCGCTGCTGACGCAAATTCGCACACTGTCTCCCGCTTCGCTATGACGATCTTTAGTCAGGACATGCTCGGTAGTCCCGGCGTGTTTGATACAGGCACAGGTGTTACAAATGCCCATGCGGCAACCTGAGGCTGGTTTTAACCCTTGTGCCTCTAGTGCAGCCAGTAGTGGCTGACCCACAGGAACACTGACTGTACGATTGCTCTTCGTTAACTGAACATTGATCCGTGCACCGTCCGTCTCTGCCAGCAATGGCAAGCTAAATGCCTCACCATAAAAGCCATGCGCCTGTGCTTCGGTCAACTCTCGTGCCAGTTCCACAAATCCCGCAGGGCCACAGGCATAGACGATCTGTTCATCCAGATCGCTGACCAGACTTGCGAATAATTCCGCATTAATACGTTCATTCAGTTCATGAGGTTGAACACGATCTTCTTGGGTCAATGCATAGTGAACACGAAAATTGGGATATGCCTCAGCCAGTTGGTTGAACTCCATGGCATTGCACAGTTCATCACGTGTCTGCGCCCAATAGATTAAAGTCAGCGACCCCACAGCACCTTGCGCTACCCAGTGACGCACCAGACTGATAAACGGGGTAATGCCACTACCCGCGGCCAAAAAAGTGTGTTTCAACTGTTGGTCAGAGAGAGTCATAGCTCCAAATGCATCGCCCACCTCAATGACATCACCAACGCTCGCCTGATCAATCAACCAGTTACTCACCTTACCACCCGCCATGCGCTTGACGGTGATGGTGAATACACCGTTCTGATTCGGGATAAAACTTGGGCTATAACTGCGACTCAACCGTATGCCATTGATCTCAGCCACGATATTGACGTGTTGTCCTGCCAAAAAAGACTGGACATGGCGATTAGGTTTTAGAGTCAGTGTGATGGCGTCTTTTGCCGCTGTTTCTTTTGCGACAATCCGCGCCAACGGGCGCTGCCATGACCACGCCGCATTTATATGACTCGCCCAAAAATCAAAGGTAGTAGGCGAAAAAACAGACTCAACAACGGATTGAAGCAATGAGCTGTGTTGGATGTTCTGACTTGATTTTGGAATTATCTGTTGATTCAATTTTATTAATCCTCATGCGATTACCAATTATTATACACATGTATAGACAATCGTAAACTAATTTGTTTATTTTATGTTTATAATGTGACATCTCCATGACTCAACCGTAGGCATTTATGCTGACACCTACACCCGTAGCGACTGATCCTTCGACAGCGTTATTGGCCACTCCGACGACTCTGCCGCGCGTGCCGCAAGGCCGTAAGGCCGTGATTACTAGTGATGAATTGATCGCGGCTGCCCTCAAGCTAGTCGGGCCGCATCGCAGCATTTCGACCATCAGTCTGCGCGAAGTCGCTCGAGAAGCTGGCATTGCCCCCAATAGTTTTTATCGTCATTTTCGTGATATGGATGAACTCGCCATCGCATTGATTGAGCTTGCGGGTAGTTCTTTGCGTAAGGTTTTCAGTGAAGCACGTCAGCACAAATCGCTAGAGCCGAGCATCGTGCAGATCTCGATTGGGATTTTTATGGATCAACTGCACAGTGGGGATGGCTACTTGCCGATTCTGCTGCGCGAAGGAAAAGCAGGGTCTGCGGAGTTTAAAGAAGCGGTTGAACGTCAGTTGGTGTTCTTTGAAGATGAGTTACAGCAGGACTTAATCCGCATTGATCAGGCCAATGGCAATACCATGTATCAGCCCGCGCTTGCCGCACGTGCGATTACCCGTCTGGTCTTCACCATGGCTTCAGTTGCCATGGATCTACCACCGGCTGAGCAAGAAGCACGCATGTCAGAGACTATTGCGATGATTCGCATGATTCTAGAAGGCGCACGCGCTTTGGCGAAGAAATAAGGTTCTCCGCCAAATCACAGCCTATCGTCAATTAGAACTTATAGCTCGCACCCAGTGTGATGAAACGTCCACGAGGGTCGTATAACGAAATATCGTAATAGGGCGTGCTTGGATCCCAAGAAGGTTTCTGATTCAGGATATTCTGCGCTGCGAGTTTCAAGGTTGTATTCTTGATCCCGGTATAGGACACACTTAAGTCAAAAGTACTATTACCCGCAACGCGTGTGGGATAGTCATCCTCACGTAAGTTATCATCAATCTTATAGCTACCGGTGTAATACCAACCCAAAGTGCTTGAGATATCACGATAATCCCAAGTCAGCTCTGTTGTTCCACGCCACTTTGGCAAAGCACCAAAGGTATTGCTGCCACTGCCATCAACCGAACTTTGCCCCGCAACTTGCGGTTGCTTGAAGTTAAGCAGATAAGACCAGCCACCTCTTAAAGTGAACTTGCCCAGATCGCCAGCGGGGAAAACTTGACGCACATCCAGATCCAACCCAGAAGTCGTGCGTGCACTTTGATTCTGATATTGATTACTGATGGTCAAGATACGGCCTTGTGGATCACGCACTACACGACCCGGATAGAGCGCCGGATTCTGCACGATATAGTTCAGATCATCAGGCCCAATAATGCCCGTCTGACTAATGCGATAGTAGTCCAACGCAATACTGGTATTGACCGCAGGTGAGAGAACGATACCTAGGTTATAGTTCTTGGAGCGTTCGGGATCCAGCTTCGGATTTGCCGCATAAACGCCAGTGATGCTACGGACCTGATTTGGGGTAATGGGATCATAGGGATCTTTGACCGAGGTATAGCTGATCGCGCTGCTGTTGGTAATCTCTGGTAGGGATGGCGCCCGGAATCCACGTGACGCTGTACCGCGCAGCAGTAACCAGTTGGTCGGCTGATAGCGCAAACTGAATTTTGGTGAGAACGCGGTGCCGAAGTCACTGTAATGATCCAAACGACCTGCGACATTGGCCTCCAGAGTCGATAAAACAGGGACTTTGAATTCAGCAAACAACGCTGAAACATTACGTGAACCGTCAATAATATCAATCGCTGGACGCAGTTCGGTACCTGACAGCACTGCAGTTGAAGTTTGTGAATTTAACGACTCATTGCGGAACTGATAACCTGCCGCAAAGCCAATATCTCCAGCCGGCAACGTCCACAAGGGGCCTGCAATGGTGGCATCAATGACATTCAACTTCGATACCGCAGGGCGTAACGTCGACAGACTCAACGCATTCACGGCGCTGGCTGGATTATTGATTGTCGTAAAGTCATAGCCACCATTGGCAAGCAATTGCTGGAAAGCATAGCGATTACCAAAATTGGTCACCGTCTCTTGTAGACGACTTTCGGAATGGAGTGCAGATAGATCCCAATCCCACGTATTAAAGCTGCCTTTGAGTCCAATGACTTCACGGCTGAACTCCGTACTGTCAGTCTTATTACGGATACCCAAGCTCCAGAGGTTGGTCGAAACGGGGGTCGGTACCGCATTCGGATTGGCGGGATTGCCCACGGGTAGTGTCGTATCAATCTTGGTCAGGCGCTGATTGGCATTATCCCATGCTTGTAGTGAGCTACCAATCGACAGTGGACCGCCAAAGATGAAGCTTGCTGTACTGTGGCTATAAAGTAATTCACTGTAGGCTTGCAGTTGGTCATTGATTTGCAATGTACCGCGCAGCAAAGCATGGTAGCGATTAATGCTCGGCATTAAGGTGTCGTATTGAGCCGGGTTATACGCCCAAACATCGCCTTTTTTACCCGGTGAAATTTCACCCCAAGGCACACGCTGTACAGGGCCTACGGCCTTGCTAAAGCCTTGTGTCGGATCGTTGTTGTAGTAATTGGTCGGCGTCCAGTTCAGACGTCCACCTGCTTTGCTGCGAAAATCACTATCCCGCAAATAGCCGACATCGGTTGCATCCAGTTCCTCACGAATCTGACCATCCAGCGAGAAGAAGATGTTATAGCCATCTTTATTCAGATCCCCTTTCCCCGCAAGGAACTGATAGTTACGCTCATCCTGACCTGTGCCGCCGCCCGAATGACCGAGGCTTCCGCCCAGTTCTACTCCTTGAAAGTTTTTCTTGAGGATAATGTTGACGACACCTGCGACAGCGTCCGAACCATAGACGGCTGATGCACCGTCTTTTAAGACTTCAATCCGCTCAACTGCCGCCAAAGGCAGGGAGTTGATATCAACAAAGGTATCCTGCAGATCCTGCGCGGTGGCATAGTTCGCCAAGCGTTTGCCATCCAGCAGAATCAGAGTGTTCTTCTGTCCTAGACCACGCAGTGATACTCCTGCGGTTCCAGCGGAAAAACTTCCCGTATATTGTTCATTGAAGCTATTGCCACTATTGGCTGAGATTGAGCGCAAGATATCTGGCAAATTGGTTTTACCGCTGGCTTTGATTTGCTTGGCAGTAATCACTTGCACGGCGCTAGCGCCCTCTTTTTGTACACCGCGAATGTTTGATCCGGTGACCACGACTTGCTCTACAGGTTGATCATCCTTTGGTTTGGATGGTTGTGCATCGCTGGCCTCTTGAGCTGCAGCGATTTGAGCCGCAAGCAACGAGATGATCGTTGCAGCGAGTAAATTCAATTTCATGATGACAATCTTTCTAAAAAAAGGCGGATAAAAAACAAAGACCTTTCAAAATGAAAGGTCTCGTCAATGGATTGTGTTTGAATTATGGATAATTATTTACCGAATGGTAAATAATGATTTTAGATGCAGATATACGCAGAAGTGGAAAACGCACCAAATTAAGGCAAGATAAGCCCTAAAAGAAAACCGCCGCCTATGCGATAGGCGGCGATTCAAAGTTATCACGCACTAATTAAACTCTAGCAGGAAACATTAAATCAAGGTGCACCAATCGAAACAAACCTCAAGTCTTCATCAACAATATCAAAATTAGATGATTTGGACACTAAACCAATGACGATCAATCCATCAGCAGAAGTGACGAGCTTAAAAGCTCTCTCAGTCGCATCACTTCCCCATGAAATAAATGCAGAACCTCCTACCTTATTAACGCCGTTGATAACCAAAAACCCGTAATGATACGTTGGAGTGTTGGGATAGTATGTAATTTGATCTTCACCCGAACAAATAACCCGTCCTTCGGATGCAATGGCAACACGCGTTCCTGAATAGCGCATCCCAGGACCAGCAAAACCAGCGACGAGCTTCATATCCTGAGTAGTGAGCGCTTTGCAATACTCATCGCTAAACAAATACGCACCGTCAGGACTTAGACTGAGATTACCATACCCATAATCATTATCACTCGCATCAGTTGCAGCCCTCTTTTCCATCATTATAAAACCGCCTGCAATACTAGAATAATCCAAGTTATAAGCAGTAACTCCATAGATTGGACCATTACGATATCCAGACTCTGCTTTATAATAAAAGCTACGACCATCTGTTGATATGGCAAGCTTTCCATAATCTGACTTGATAAGACTATTCACCCCAAAGACCTGTTTACCTTGTTCAGAATACGCAGCACCGTCGTTCAGAAAAACGAGATCCACACCATTTACTCTAGCAGTCTGTATATCGTAGATACGCGAAGTACTAATGAGTTTCCAATGATTAATTTTAATAGACAGATCAAGGTCGACAGTCGATATTTCACCATTACTACGATCATTAACATATAGCCTGCTACCATCCTGAGAAACCGCCATCATGCCCGACTTCAAACCGACATTAATCGAACGAACTTTCTGGGCTGTATACACATTATAGACATCGATCGTTGGTCCACCATTATTAAAGTAGATATAAGGGCGAATCTTATCTGCTTGTACAAACAGCATAACACCCTGATTGTCAATACTTGCTGGCACGGGCGTGGATTGTGTGCTTACAACACCATTATTATCTTTCCACAATCCGACACGCACTACTGCGGGTACCACACCTGTAAGTGAGGAAGACAAAGTCACTTTGGCATAGCTAATAGTATTTAAAGGTAAAGATGCAGGGTTTGCTGTAAAAGTAACATTTGAACTCGAACCCGTAGAGCCACTCGAAGTCACAGTTAACCAGCTACTGTCTGAGGTGGCCGTCCATGGTATATCACCCGCATAATTATCCCGCACTTGAAGCGTTCGTGTTAGGGTCGACAGATTTGGTTTACTCGTAAATGCAATCCCCCAATCTGACATCAACAACTTACGTTGATCTACGTTCAGGTTCAGTGTGATCGGGTATACGATAGTATCGCCATTCACTTGAGCGGTGATGTTAACAGTATAACTTTTTGATCCAACAGTCACTTTGGTTGGATCAACTGTGAAGTCAAGTAACACTCCATCTTGATTCACCAAGCCTGCAACTTGCGAACTAGTCACACCTGTAGGCAATGCTGACATAGTCCAAGGCCAGCTCTGTTTACCCGTATTTAAACTCACGCGCAACGATTGCTTAGCAAAATCACGGCCTTTTACGCCACCCAACGTTAGAGTATTGGTTGCCGCAGATAAAACTGGCTTGGTCAGGGTCAATTTGCTGGTAACCGTCTGATCTGGAATACCCGATGATGACAATGTCACATTAGCTGCATAAGCACCACTGGCGAGTTTGCCCTTGCTTGGGTCAGGCTGCAAAGTGATTTTTGCGGGTGTTGATGAACCACTCAGTGGTGTTACGATCATCCATGGTGCCGAAGAAGCAGCACTCCAAGCCACTGACGCTTTGCTATTTATCTCAAAACTAAAAGGCTGAGCTGCAATAGATGCACCATTGACTGATGTAAATGTTGGTACACCAGATAGTAAAGCAAACTGAGGCTGTAATACTTGAAGCGTAAAGTTGACTGCAGCACTTTGTCCATCTTTGGTATTAACAGTTACTTTACCCGTGTATGCACCAACAGTCAGTGCGCTAGGGTTGTAGTGAACCGTGAAATTACCATCACCCACACCTGACGTATTGACCAAGCTTAACCAACTGACATTCGTAGAAGCTGACCACTCAAGCTTGGCACCTGTTACAGCGATTTGGACATCCGTTGGTGCAGCAGAGCCTTTATACATTGAACCGGTTGTCGTACTAACCGCTGCAACCCCCAGAGGGGCAACATCTTCCGTAACTGTAAAATCATACGGTAACGACACTGGTGATCCCGCAAAGCTCTGGCTACATTTCTCATCCTTGCATAATTGGATCTGAAATGTGCCCTGATAACGACCTTTAGGTGTCGTAGGCGAGGTATAAACTGATACCGAAAAATGCGTTGCATCAATCGGTGCAATATTCACGGTTCCTGTCAGTAGCTTTGTCGGATCAACTACTAGCACATACAAAGACCCACTTTGCAACAGATCGAGATTATTGACTGTGGCTTGTACCGAAAGGGTCGCTGTGGAACCCGTCTTGTAGTTTGTTGTGAGTGTTGCTGGCGAAAAGGAAACAGGGGTCGATGATCCAGGCGGGGTCACAGGTGGCGTAACTGGTGGAGTAACAGGTGGTGTGACTGGCGGCGCAACACCACTGTCATCTGTCACAGTCAGATCATAAGGGAGTGGTACGGGTGAACCTGAATAAGACTGCGAGCAACGTGCGTCTTTACACAGTTGAATCTGAAATGTACCTTGATAATGGCCTTTAGGCTTACTTGCCGAGGTATGTAAGGTGAGCGTGGCGTTTTTCCCACTGACATCAGAGATATCAACGGCCGAAGTCAGTACTTGATTACTATCGACCACATAGACATATACAGGATCCGTCGTATTTTGCAGATCACTATTATTAATGATGGCACGAATACTTAACGGGATAGAGGTCCCTGTTTTATAACTCGCGCTCGCTGTGGATGGTGTAAAAGTCAGAGCCGCAGAGGGTGTTACAACAGGAGGCGCCACTGGAGGTTGTGCAGGAGCAGGAGCTGGACTTGAGCCGCCTCCTCCTCCGCCACACCCAGTCAACAGCGCCACACTGAGCGCGAGCATAAAATGACGAGACAATTGAATATCCTTCTTGAAAGAAAATTTTATAAACGAATAAAGCAGCCTAACATGGAACAAAAATCACCCAAGTGGATGAAAAACCTTACCAATTAGTCAGCTCGCATTTAACAACATTTCTTCACATACTCTCACGACAAAAACATAAATATTTACATATATACACAAATAAGACATGAGATATACATGTTTTATTCATCTTTATAGGATTCTTTCACCTATCTGGTTCCTGATATTCTAAAAATGAATATATTCTTTTATCTACATATCACCATCGACCAAAAAAAGAGCCCTCGGAGGACTCTTTTTCTATTGTGTATTTTGACTACGAAGCGGGTTGTTGAGGCTGTGCCGGAACCACCTTCTGCTCAGCACGCAGCGCCTGCAATATCTTTTGCCCACCGCGACCATTCATGGTCAACCCAAGACGCTGCTGCTCAGTGCGAATCGCTTCGCGGGTTTTATCTCCGATCATGCCATCAGGCGCGCCAATGTCGTAGCCTTTGGCCAGTAGCAAACTTTGAATCTCTCGACGCTCCGCTCTTGAAGTACCCGCATCGTCCGTAGGCCATGGCGTAACAAAGGGCGCACCGCCGCGCAGACGATCTGACAGATGTGCAATCGCCAGACCATAGCTCTCTGCCGCGTTATAACCATAAATCGCATCAAAGTTTTTAAACACTAGAAACGTCGGACCATTAATCCCTGCGGGGGACATGAGACCTGCAGAGGATGAGTCACTGAGACCACCTTGCACCAGTGGTGAACCATCGACACGCGTGAAACCACGATCAGACCACGTGGAAAGCGCACGCTTATTACGCCGACCTTCCCCATCCGCACTAAAGCCAGCCGGGACTTTCACTTCAAAACCCCATGACTGCCCCGTTTGCCAACCCGCTTTTTTCAAGAAATTCGCAGTCGAAGCCAGCGCATCAGGCACGCTGTCAATCAGATCACGGCGTCCATCGCCATCAAAATCGACCGCAATGCGTTCAAAGGTAGAGGGCATAAACTGAGTATGTCCAAACGCACCGGCCCAAGAGCCTTTGAGGCGATCCGCAGAAATACTGCCGGATTGCAAAATTCGCAGTGCGGAAAAAAATTCGGAGCGAAAATAAACCTGACGTCGCCCATAACAACTCAATGTGCCGAGTGCCTGCACTAGGGGGTATTTACCTGAAATATCACCATAATTACTTTCCACACCCCAGACCGCAACCACGGTCGCAGGATCAACACCATAGGTCGATTGTACTTTCTTAAGCACATCGGCATATTTGCCGAGCATCTTTTGGCCTTGCGCCACGCGCTCATCATCGACCAAACCAGACAAATAATCCCAGATTGGCGTACTAAACTCGGGCTGATAATTAAGCTTCTCAATCACACTCAGGTCAGGCTCTAAACCTTCGGTATAGCGGCTATAGGTCTCACTGGAAACCCCTGCGGCCTTCGCAGCGCTGCTGAGTTGCCCAAGACAGGTATTAAATTCTGGGTCTGCATAAACCTGCACGCTCGCCATCGCCACGAGCAAACCACTCGCCCAGATGGTGTTTTTGGTCAATACCATGAATCAGTCCACATTTTTGATCAACATGATGCAACCATAACACGGGGATTGCATCCAGACCGTGATCTGGTCGAACGACATTGTTTAATTTTGGCAAAGCTGGGGTTATGGTATTGCACTAGAGAATCTCATGAAGTATCGGATGGCAAAATGATGAGATGCCCACTGCAAGAATGATTTCGCCGATATTTATAAGAAATTTCTATGCTAAAAGTCTTCTCCACAGGCATAATCCGTTGTCTATTTGGTAAAAATTCCTGATCCTGACATGACTGAGATTTATCTGGCTATGGTGCTGTTCGCCTTCTCGACCAGTATCACTCCCGGCCCAAACAACATGCTAATTTTAAGCTCTGGACTCAATCACGGGGTCAAGCGTAGCTTGCCGCATCTGCTGGGCATCGCCTTTGGCTTCCCCGTGATGATCATTATGATCGGCATTGGTCTCGGCACTATCTTTGAACGCTTCCCCATCCTGCACGAAATCATCAAGGTGCTCGGGGTGCTATACATGCTATATCTGGCGTGGATGATTGCGACTTCCAAGCCAAAGGATTTTGCCATTAGTCGTGGCAAACCGATGGGATTCTGGCAGGCGTTTTTCTTTCAGTGGGTCAATCCCAAAGGCTGGATTATGGCGCTCGGTGCCATCGCGGCGTATACCTCACTGAGTCACGACATGATTGTGCAGGCGATGATTATAGCCTTGGTATTTTTACTGGTGGGGCCACCTTGTACGGCATGCTGGTTATTCTTAGGGGCCAGTCTGAAGCATCTTTTGCAAAAACCGCATCAACAGCGCATTTTTAATGTCACGATGGCGTTATTATTAGTCGTCTCGATTGCACCCATTATTCAAGAGTTAATCATGAAATGGCTCTAGATCGATGCCATCTCATTTTTCACAACTGATCGCTCATCACTATGCTGACCTGCCCATGTAATCCTAATCATCTGCTTAGTCACTGCTGCGGCGTCTATCATGCGGGCACACCTGCCCCAGATGCAGAGCGCTTAATGCGATCACGCTATAGTGCTTATGCACTGGGACTCATTGATTACTTAGTCGCGACAACGCTGCCCGCACAGCAGTCTTTAATTGACCGTGCGGGGATTGAAGCGTGGTCAACCCGCAGTACGTGGCTGGGTTTGAGCGTTGAAAATCACACCGCGCTTACCGATAAACGCCATGCGACGGTCACTTTCACTGCGCGTTGGGCTGATGACAAAGCGCCAGATGCCGCAGCAAGAGCGGTGACACATCGCGAGCAATCAGGCTTTGTCAAAATTGCGGAGCGTTGGTATTTTCTGGACCCTACAGCAGCGCTCAAAATGGGCCGCAATGACCCGTGTCCTTGTGGGTCGGGTCAGAAGTTCAAGAAATGCTGTGCAGCTTGGCTAGAGTAAGACTCCGCATTAATCGGCTTTAGGTGTACCCACCAGCGCCAGTTCAGCACGCATGGCATCAATCACAGTTTTATAATCAGGCTGATTAAAGATCGCTGAGCCTGCCACAAACATGTCCGCACCCGCTTCAGCAATCGCACGAATGTTTTTAACATTCACGCCGCCATCGACTTCCAGACGAATATCGGTGCGACCACTTTGCTCGATTTTTTGTCGGGCGAGACGTAACTTATCCAGCGTGCCTGGAATAAAGCTTTGCCCACCAAAACCAGGGTTCACGCTCATTAAGAGCACTTGATCAACCTTATCCATCACATAATCAAGATAATGCAGTGGCGTTGCTGGGTTAAACACCAAACCCGCTTTAGCACCGCCGGATTTGATCAACTGCAACGAACGATCAATATGATGGGAAGCCTCAGGATGGAAGGTGATAATGCTGGCACCAGCCTCTAGAAAATACTCAATCATGCGGTCTACAGGTTCAACCATCAAATGCACATCAATCGGTGCGGTGATCCCGTAGCTTCGTAGTGCGGTACAGATCATCGAACCAAAGGTCAGATTCGGCACATAGTGATTGTCCATCACATCAAAATGCACCACGTCAGCACCCGCCGTCAAAACACGCTCGACATCTTCGCCTAAACGCGCAAAATCAGCAGACAAAATTGAGGGGGCAATCCAATAAGGTTGAGTCATAGCAAGCTCGGAGATCAGGATCTAGATCGGGAAATGATGAGCGACACACTAACAGAAAACACCGCGATTGGGGAACCAATACGCGGTGCTTTTCAGGTCTTGATGAATAATTGCTGTGCAGTTGAGCCATCCTGATAATAGGTTAACGCAGATGTGGATTGATCACCGCTTTAGCATATGACTCTGTTGCAATCTCAGTAATCTCGACGCACAGTTGCAGATGCGCAGCATGATATCCAACAAAAATACGATTCAGCTCATTTAGCAGCCGCTGCGATAGCGCCTGCTGAACCTCCAGCGTTCGACCTTTTAAAATCGAAAGCCTGACATGCACAAAAGCACGAGCTTCCGATGCCGCACCCACTTGAAATATCGAAAGTGGGATAGCACGACTCTTGATATCGACTTCGTCAAATAGACCCGACTCGATGAGTGAGAGATTGAGGCGGTTCAATGCATCTCTCACATTAACATCCGTTAAGTTATCTGTATATTCAAGCGTTAAATGCGGCATAAACAATCACTCACTTAATGCGATGCGACAGGCTGGGCTTCGACAGTCTTTGGCAAACCACGACCAAAGGATGCTAAAGTCACTAATGCAAGGATCGCAAAGGCTCCACCCATCCACATCACACTGGGAATATTGAGATGGTCAACTACGCCGCCACCAAGCAAAGAACCCACAGCAATCCCGACTTGGAAAGTTGACACGACAATCGCCGCACCACTTTCCATCGCCTCAGGGGCTGCGGCAAACATCCACATGTTGGCACAAACCGGTAATCCGCCAAAAGCCAAGCCCCAGAGCGCGATCGTTAACACCGCACCAAGTGTGGTTACGCCAAATAACGGGAAGATCATCATCGCTGCGCCCATAAGCAGCACGACCATCATGAAGGTTTTGCGGATATCACGCGATGCCGCGATGCCTGCCAAGATATTACCCACCACGCCAGCTAGACCGTAAACCAGCAACAATGTACTGATCAACTCAGCATGAAAACCTGAAATGACTTTGAAAAACGGCGTGACATAGGTATATGCCGCAAAATGCGCGGTCACCAAGAAAACTATGCCGAGCAAACCGACACGTGCATATTTATGACGAAACACATGAGGAAGATCGATAAGACGTACGGCGGATGTCGCAGGCAGCGATGGCAGCATAAATAATTGACCAAGCAGGACAATCGCGCCCAAAAGACCCGTAATACCAAAAGTCGCCCGCCAGCCAAAAATATCACCGATCCATGTTCCCAGTGGTACACCAAACACCGTAGCCATGGTCACACCAGTAAAGATGATCGAAGATGCGCGTCCCATGGATACGCCTGCTGGTGCCAGCCGACCACTGAGCGCAATCGCCGTGGCCCAGAAACCACCAATCCCGATCCCCAGTAATAACCGCCCAATCACCAAAACCGTAAAGTTAGGTGCAAACGCAGAAACGAGATTGGCTATTACCATGAGCAACGTCAGTAAACACAGTAAAATACGACGATCCAACTTACCTACAGAGACAGTGACTAAAGGTGCTGCAAATGCCGCAATAATCCCCGGCGCCGTGACCATCAGACCCGCTGTCCCTACTGAAACATGTAAATCTGCTGCCACACCTGATAGCAAACCCACGGGCAAAAACTCACTGGTCACCAGTGCAAATGCGCCTATTGCCACAGACAACAGCGCAAACCAAGATTTTAAAGTTGCTTTAGGCGGTGCATCAATGGCAATGCCGCCATCCGTAGGAATCGCCAATTCGGCGCCATGTTGAGGTGTCGTCACAAGAATCTCCAACCGCACAAGAATTAGAAAAGAAAGAACAGATGAAGAAGATCATTTTTATAATGATCATCACAGAATAGCGTCACTCTATGCCAAGGATGCAGCTCCGTCAATATTTTATATATTGATCGTTACAAATATAAACGTTGCAGATTGATGACACAGCGACGACATAGAATCAAAAGCTAGAGGTCCTGAGCAGGTTTATCACTCACAGGCATAGTCATGCCATACCTCTGGATATATCCGACCCACCTTACAGTTGCCATGATGACTACAACTCATGTTTTGGCGATATCGTGTGCAATCGAGAATCAATGCAATTGATCCAAACGGATAAAACCACATAATAACAGGATAATGAGACCTATATATTTCAAAAGCAGAGATCAAAGGCTCAGGCCATAAAAAAGAGCGATAAATCGCTCTTTTTTGTATTTGCACTCGACTTAAATCAAATCGCATCAATCCCCGTCGGGTGCTTCAGCTCTTTATCGAGTTGATCATGATCCAGCTCCTTGGCCCACTTAGCAACCACTAAGGTCGCCACACCATTGCCAATGGTATTGGTCAATGCACGGCCTTCAGACATAAAACGATCAATGCCCAAGATAATGGCTAGACCCGCCACAGGTACACCGCCTACTGCTGATAGCGTCGCGGCCAACACAATAAAGCCGCTACCTGTCACGCCTGCCGCCCCTTTAGAGGTCAGCAACAACACCGCAAGCAAAGTCACTTGCTGCAAGATCGTCATCGGCGTATTGGTTGCCTGCGCGATAAATACGGCGGCCATGGTCAGATAGATAGCCGTGCCATCTAAGTTAAAGGAATAACCGGTAGGGATCACCAAACCGACTACGGATTTCTGTGCGCCCAGTTTCTCCATCTTAATCATCATACGTGGCAGCACCGACTCTGAGGACGAAGTACCGAGTACGATCAACAACTCTTCTTTAATATAGTTCACAAAGCGCAAAATACTAAAACCATGTGCCCGCGCCACAATGCCTAAGATCACAAAGATGAATAATAGACAGGTGATGTAGAAGGTGCCCATCAGCTTCATCAAGGGCAACAGGGAGCCTATACCGTACTTACCGATGGTAAACGCCATGGCACCAAAAGCACCTATTGGAGCCAGCTTCATGATCACGGTAACAATAGAAAAGAGAATCTTGGAAAAGCTCTCAATCAGTTCAAAAATCGGATTGTGACGCCCACCCAGATGCTGCAAAGAGAAGCCAAACAAAATCGCAATCAGCAAAACTTGCAGAATCTCACCCTTAGCAAAGGCATCGACCATGGTGCTGGGGATGATATTCATAAAGAAGTCGGTGGTGGTCTGCATCTTGTGCGGATCGGTATAGGCGGCAATCCCATGCGTATCCAACAGGGCGACGTTGATATTCATGCCCTCGCCGGGTTTGATCACATTGATCATCACCAGACCCACGACCAGTGCCAGTGTACTCATGAGCTCGAAGTACAATAGCGCAAGACCGCCTGTCTTCCCGACCTTTTTCATATCCTCCATACCCGCGATGCCGAGGACCACGGTACAGAAGATGATCGGTGCGATCAGCATCTTGATCAGTTTAATAAAGCCATCACCGAGCGGCTTCATCGCAGCGCCAGTCTCAGGCACGAAGTGACCGAGTAATACACCCAGACAAATCGCAAAGATCACTTGTACATAGAGTGATTTATAAAATTTCTTGCCGCTCGCCATAACTCACTCCTTGACGCGATATCATTCCATTTTTATTGGTTAAATCATTCATAGAACCAGAATCCTGATTCGAACACATTTCTCAATGTGGTATTCGGTCTAGATGCGCAACCAGTATGATCGCTTGAGAAACCATTCCTGCGCTTTGATTTCATGAAAAACCAAATCGAGGATTGGACAAATAAGAAGCTGAATTATGCCGTGACTTTTCGCATAAATTGCATATGAATATCAGTCTTATTGTAAAAGAATACCT
The DNA here is from genome assembly GCF_003351745.1 of Aquirhabdus parva. Taxonomy (NCBI): domain Bacteria; kingdom Pseudomonadati; phylum Pseudomonadota; class Gammaproteobacteria; order Moraxellales; family Moraxellaceae; genus Aquirhabdus; species Aquirhabdus parva. The sequence goes on from NZ_CP031222.1 coordinate 3,485,577, forward strand.
GATTTTTTGGCCTAGGTGGTCAACGAATCACGGTATCTACGACTAAAGTCTAATAGCGGAATTTGATCTCAACCAGATGAAAGCCAAACTGACTTTTGACCGGACCATGAACCACATGCTCCGCCTTGGTGAAGACCACTTGATCAATCGGACGGACCAATTGCCCTTTGCTGATTTCCCCGAGCTCCCCGCCGCGCTTGGCTGAGGTACAGGTCGAATGCTGCTTGGCGAGCTTAGCAAAGTCCTCTCCGGCGGCAATCCGGGTTTTAAGCTGCTCACACAAGACTCGATCCTTGACCAAGATATGACGGACGATGGCTTTGGCCATAAAAACACTCGAAAAGATGGAAGAAAGAATTAAGCCATTTTACGCTGTTCGATCAGCAAGCGTAATGCCAATCCCAACAACACAATTCCCATCACATAACGCTGGATCAGGAGCCACAGTGGGTTTAAAGCAAACCAGCGCGCAAGACCAGCCGCAGTCAGGATCACAGTCAAATTGACCATAAAACTCACCACAATTTGGGTAAATCCCAGCGTCAGACTTTGCGCAAAGACCGAGCCGTGCTGCGGGGAAATAAATTGCGGCAAGATGGATAGATAGAAAATCGCAATTTTAGGATTTAAGAAACTGGTCATAAAGCCCATGAGCCATAACTTGGGACGCGAATCTGGGGCTAATTCACGCGCCTCAAAGGGGGACTTGGCATTTGGCCTCATCGCTTGCCAAGCCAGCCACAGCAGATACCCCGCCCCTAACCACTTCAAGATGATATAAGCGATTGGAATCGTCAAGAATAACGCAGTCAAACCAATGGCTGCGGCAAACATATGCACCAAGAACGCCGTTACCACACCAAATAGTGAAACAATCGCAGCATTGCGCCCCTGACAGATGGAGCGCGAAAGCAAATAGATCAGATTAGGTCCTGGCGTAATCGCCATGATCAAGGCTGCGCCGATAAAAATAAACCAATGGTTCAACTCAATCATCGACGGTGACTCACTTTTTAAATGTCATGCGTGTCACAAACATAACATAAGCAAGAACGCTCAACAAACGAAAAAGCCGCCTCAGTTAAGTGACGGCTTTTTTGCCAACAATACGGAATAATACTTACGCGGTGAGAGCCATCCGAACCGTACTCAAGTGATCCTTGAAGGTCGCTTTGACAGGCTGACCATCTTGACCCACCAGTGTATAACTGGATGGGTTAAAACGCAGGATACGCATGCGGTATTCCGCATTGAAGCCGGGATACAGTGTGTTGTTGCGACCATTCGGGCTTAAGTACCAGCTTGCACAGCCTGATTTCCATACCGTGTGTTCACTGCGCTGGTCCATGATTTTGACAAACTCAGCTTCGACTTCCGCTTTGACCGTGATGTATTTCAGTTGACGGGCACGGCGTAGCTCAATCGCCTGCCAGACATAATCAATCTGCGCTTCGGAGTATGCAATCACCGAAGTATGACCGGGACCCGTAAAAGGACCAACCAGGAAATATAGATTTGGAAAGCCATGCGTGGTGATACCGTCAAACGCTTCAGCACCATCTTTCCAGCGTTCACCCAAAGACTCATTGTTTAAGCCGCGGACTTCAAACGGGGCACCCGTACTACGAACCTCATAGCCGGTTGCAAAGATGATCACATCCAATTCATAGTGCTTGCCATCCACCGTCTCAATACCTGTCTCGGTAATGCGTTTGATACCATGATCTTCCAGTGTCACATTGTCGCGTTGCAGGGTTGGGTACCAGTCACTCGAGACCAAGACACGCTTACAGCCAAACTTGTATTTGGGGGTCAGCTTTTCACGCAGTACGGGGTCTTTCACTTTGCGCTCAAGATAACTATGCGACATCTTTGCAGGAAAGGATTTGAAGGCATCGTACTTCAAGATCAGGAACGGAGCCGTGGCTTCATTGATCCAGTAGTTTTTCAGACGATCGACTCTCATCTTAAGGGGATTTTCACGGCTTTCTTGTTTTTCGGCATCTGTTCGGTCGCGATTCGGTCGCGGCATGATCCAGTTTGGGGTCCGCTGAAACACGGTTAAATGCGCAACTTTCGGTGCAATCGCAGGACCAACTTGTACACCGGTCGCGCCAGTGCCAATCAACGCCACGCGTTTACCGGTGAGATCAACACTATGATCCCAGCGCGCGGTATGGATTTTGATACCTTTAAAATCATTGATGCCATCAATCTTGGCAACAGACGGCTCAGCAAAGGGGCCCGGTGCAGCAACCACATTCTTAGCGCGGATGATTTCGCCGCCATCCAGTGTCAACTCCCACTCTCCAGCAGTTGCATCAAACTTGCCGCTCACGACTTTAGAGTTAAATTGAATATGCGGGTACATCCCATATTTTTCTGCACAAAAGCGGATATAGCTAAAAATCTCGCCCTGGTTGGCATAGGCATTGGACCACTCAGCAGAAGGCTCAAAAGAGTAGGAATACAGCGCTGACTTCACATCACAAGCACAGCCCGGATAGGTGTTATCCCGCCAAGTGCCACCGACCTCACTGGCTTTTTCAAAAATCTTAAAGTTGGTAATGCCTGCTTTTTTCAGGCGAATCCCCATCCCCAGCCCAGAAAATCCAGTCCCAATCACTGCGACTTCCAGAACCTCTGTGGGCGACACTGATTTTGCAGGAGCGGACTTTCTTGCTGCTGGCTTCTTTCTTGGCGTTGTAGTTTGCATGATGGTACTCACTGGTTAATCTCTCGCGATGGCGGAATGCCTTCAGCTCAGATGACATCTGCTGGGATGGCCGCCCAGAGCGGCATGAGGTGTTGCAACTTGTCTTTGGGGATGCTCATGATCAAACTCCCAATTGTGTATTGCGTGCACATTTTTGCGGCCTCAATCGGTGTTGGCGTGCCTTGCAACACCATGCGATAGCCCAGATGCTGGACCATCCCGATCATGGCATCGGACATATCGCGATGACTGCCGATCTTCAGTAAGCCTGCACTTTCCGCATGTTGATAATCCTGACTCAGCGCCGCAGCCACCGCATCGCAGATCTGCCAGTACAGCACCTCAAGTCCGGGAATTGCTGAGAAGCCAGAGCGAAATACCGATAAGGTGATCTCCTTGTGCTTCATCAGCGTTTCAAAAATCAGGACATAGATCTGCTGCGTAGCCATGATGGATTCCAGTGGCATTTGCAAATTCACACCGCGACGCACTTGCATGACGCCACTGTGCAGTTCGGTAAAGACCTCATTGATGATATGCAGAAAGAGCTGACTCTTGTCCTCAAACTGACCATAAAATGCACTCATTCCCACGCCTGCATTCTGGGCGATTTCGGCAACTTGGGTGCGCGCAAAACCTTTGTCCGAAAACAACTGCTTGCCAGATGCAATCAATGCCTGCCTTGTTTCCGCCAGTTGTGCTTGGGTACGACGAGCCATTATGGAGTCTGCTTGATCAATGGAGTTAATATATGGAATATATATTCCAATTAATTTTAAGTATTGTCAACTGCTTTCATCGAGATCATTTAATGATCGATGCAGTTGCATGATAGTAAAGGGTTTATAGTTATAAAATATGCAGCAGATCATGATAACGATATGCATATCCGTCATAAAACAGACAACAATTTTGCTCTAAAATGCATGCCATACTGCCATTAGAATCAGCTAGAACACTCGTCTACCCTCCTCAAAACTGATCTCAACAAGGAATGATCATGCCCAAGCTCTACTACACCCCGCTGTCTGGACACAGTTATAAAGTGCGTTTGTTATTGTCTTTTTTGAGGGTGTCTTTTGAGCCGGCGGTACTGGATTTCAGCACGGGTTATCATAAAAGTGCGGCGTATTTACAGATTAATCCACTCGGACAAGTGCCACTCTGGGTGGATGGTGAGGTGGTGGTGCGCGACTCACAAGCGATCTTGGTTTATCTTGCCCAGCACTATGCTGATCCGGCTTGGTTACTGCCTACTGATGCTTTAGAACTCGCCAAGATCGTGCAATGGCTATCGGTCGCTGCCAATGAAATCACCCATGGTCCAACACAAGTGCGCGGCTACTGGCGCAAACAGCCCAGCACCATCGATATCGATGCCGCCACCAAACGCACCCATGCTATCCTAAAGATCATCAATGACCATCTCGCGACACGTCAATGGCTCGAACTTGAGCGCCCAACCATTGCTGATGTCGCGTGCTTTCCCTATATCTCGCTGGTTCATGAAGGCAAAGTCTCTCTGGAGGACTATCCACATGTGCAGGCATGGGTCGAACGCTTTAAGCAGCTCGATGGCTATATCCCGTTAGTCTCGGCATAAAAACCTCACCCATTCTGAGCAGTGTCAGCCTGCAACATCATGAGGCTGGCATTGCCCCCGACAGCCGTGGTGTTGACACACAGCGCCCGCTCGATCATAAGACGCCACAGTGGGATGGGGTTATAGGCCGTCGTGAGTTGATATGAGAGAAGATGACCTGTTTGCTCGGATATGCGAAGCATTGTCTCTGCAAGCGACGACGTGAGCGGGGTATCACTTAAGATCAGCCCAATGATCGCGGAATGATCCGATTCCGATTGAATGATGCCCTGAAGTGATGGCGGTAATGCTTTAGGCAATACGGCTTGGGCTGTCACATCCAGCACGGGGGTATTGCCCGTGAGCAACACGGCAAGCAACTGGTTGATCAGGGTAGGCAATGTTGTGGCATGACAGAGTATGCCGCCGCGCGGAACAAAAGATAAGGTGTTTTGCTCCCCGGTCGGGCTCACCAGCCCGAAAGATGTGCCGAGTAGACTCGTGCGCTGATAGGCGGCGATAAAATCGAATAATACCGAGTCTTGAGTCCTGACCCATTGCGCTAGATCACTCAAGACATTCCGTTCTACAACGCTTTGATCTTTGATTACGGTGGCATGATGTGTACACACCTCAGCCGCACTCGTCCGCTGCAAGCGTTTGAGATACAACGGCCCACCCGCTTTAGGTCCTGTCCCGGACTTCCCTTCTCCGCCAAAGGGTTGTACCCCAACCACTGCACCTACGATACTGCGATTGATATAGATATTCCCAACATGGGCATGCTGCACCACATCCTGTATCGTTTGATCAATCCGCGAATGCACACCCATGGTCAGACCAAAACCACTCGCATTAACCGCTTGAACTACATCAGGCAATTGATCCCGCTCATAACGCCAGATATGCAGGACTGGGCCAAAGACCTCACGCTTAAGTTCAGCAATCGTATCAATCTCAATCAAGGTCGGTGCGATGAAAAAACCGTGCTGACACGATTCTGGTAAATCCTGCTGCGTCACAACTTTACCCACTGCACGCTGTGATTCGATATAGTCCAATAAATCACGCTGTGCATCGGCATCTATCACAGGACCAATATCCACAGCCCATTGATCAGGACGACCGATTTGTAACTCTTGCATCGCCCCTTTTAGCATCGCTATGGTCTGATCGGCGATGTCCTGCTGTAAGCATAAAACCCGCAGCGCCGAACAACGCTGACCCGCGCTGTCAAAAGCGGATACCAACACATCCTGCACTACTTGCTCAAGCAATGCACTGGAGTCAACGACCATGGCGTTCTGCCCACCGGTCTCAGCAATGAGCGGAATATCGCGTCCTTCCTGCACGGCACGCTGAATCAGGGTGTGATGAATCATCTGTGCCACTTGTGTCGATCCAGTAAAGACCACGCCATCGACCCGTGCGTCTGCGACCAAGGCCGCTCCAATGGTTTCACCGCGCCCCGGTAGCAACTGTAATGCATGCGCAGGAATGCCAGCCTCATGCAGCAAAGACACCGCACGAGCAGCCATGAGTGGCGTTTGTTCAGCAGGTTTTGCTAAGACCACATTGCCTGCGGCCAGTGCCGCACTGACCTGCCCGACAAAGATCGCCAACGGAAAGTTCCATGGACTGATACAAACCACCAGCCCCAAAGCCTGTGCATCCGTTTCCGCCTCAAACCGCGTTTGTGCGGCGTAATAGCGCAAGAAATCAACCGCCTCTCGCACTTCACCCACTGCATTGGCCCACGTTTTGCCCGCTTCACGAATCGCCAGCGTACAGAGCTCAAGACGATGCTGCTCAAACAAATCCGCCGCGCGTTCCAGCCATGCAGCACGACTTTTCGGCGCTTGCTGCGACCAGTCGGCTTTTGCCTGCTCCGCAATCGTTAGTGCTTGCTCAACATCGAAAAGCGTTGCATCAACCACACGTCCCACCACATCACGACGATCCGCTGGGTTATAGATAGGCTGTTCGTTGTGCTTGAGTTCATTGTTCAGAGTCGGGAATGCCTGCCATGATTGACTCGCCCAACTTGCGGCATGACCTGCAAGATCACGCAAGACCTGCTCATTGCTCAAATCCAGCCCCGCAGAGTTTTTTCGTGCCGGTGCATAGAGCGCCTTGGGCAATACGATCTGCGGATGCGGTTGACCATTCAATAAGCGAGCCTCATTAAAAGGATCTGCGATTAAATCGGCTACCGGAATCTGCTCATCGACGATTTGATTGACAAAAGAGGAGTTCGCGCCATTTTCCAATAAGCGGCGCACCAGATATGCCAATAGCGTGCGATGCGATCCGACTGGCGCATAAATACGACATGGTCGATCAAGATGATCGCTACCGACGACTTGATCATAAAGCGTTTCTCCCATGCCATGCAGGCATTGAAACTCATAATCCTCAACACCCTGCGCCTTCGCCCACTGATAAATGGTGGCAACGGTATGGGCATTATGGGTGGCAAACTGGGGATAAATTAGATGACTGGCATCCAAGAGCTTCTGAGCACAGACGAGATAGGACACGTCAGTATGCACTTTACGAGTAAACACCGGATAGCCGGACAACCCATCGACCTGTGCCCGTTTGATCTCGGCATCCCAATACGCCCCTTTCACCAGACGGATCATCATTTTCCGTCCACTACGTTTAGCGAGATCCACTAAGTAGTCAATCACATAGGGACAGCGCTTCTGATAGGCCTGCACCACAAAGCCCACACCAGCATAACCCGCGAGCGACTGATCAAAAGCGATCTTCTCCATCATCGCCAGCGACAGCTCCAAACGATCTGCTTCTTCGGCATCAATGTTCAGACCAATGTCATAACTTTTGGCCAATCGCAGCAATTGCAATAAACGCGGCAACAACTCCGCCATGACCCGCTCATGCTTTGCTCGGCTGTAACGCGGATGCAGTGCCGAGAGCTTGACCGAAATCCCCGCCCCCTGCTGTATGCCACGTCCTTGCGAGGCTTGACCGATGGCATGAATGGCTTCCTCATAGGCGGCAAAATAGTGAGTGGCATCCTCTTTTGTTAACGCGGACTCACCCAGCATGTCGTAAGAATAGCGATAACCCCGCTCCTCTTGTGCTTGGCTATTGTGCAAAGCCTCCTCAATGGTTTGCCCCAGTACAAACTGATTGCCCAGCATCCGGATCGCCATGGCAACCCCGCTGCGAATCAAGGGAGCACCCCAGCGGGCAACCGCTTGGGTCAGTACCGTCTTCAACGTCTGTGCGGAAGGTGTGCGCACAATCTTGCCTGTGACTAACAGCCCCCAAGTCGCGGCATTGACAAACATCGACGAGGATCGCCCCAGATACTGCTCCCAATCCGCCGGTCCGATCTTATCCGCGATTAGACGGTCTACCGTGCGCTGATCAGGAATACGCAGCAGCGACTCTGCCAAACACATCAGTGCAATGCCGCCCTCGGATGACAAGGCAAACTGATGCATGAGCGCATCAATCCCTGACGCATGCACCCGCGCCTGTCGCACGGCCAGCACCAGTCTTTTCGCCAAAATCTGACTATCAATCCGAGTGGGATCACTGATCTGCTCTTGTGCAAGTAATGCCTGAACCGCTTCGGCTTCAGGCATGCGATAGGCAGCGGTAATTGCCTGCTGCAGGCTACTCGGTGCGGCTTGAATATCAGATTGCAGGGAGGAAAAGAGCTCTGAAAAATCAGAGGATAAGGGCTGTGAGGGCTGAGGATCTGGCTGGGGCATGGTCGGGAACTCAAGTGCGCGGAGGAACGCAAGGGGATGATGAAATATGCTTAAGATTCTAGAGACGAAACCCCTATATTAATTCTGTAAATATGCGCTTATATTTGAATTTAATTTGACCAAAATACTTTCTACCAAATTAAATTTAGATGAGAAGCACCTCATGCTCGATAAAGTGAATAAAAGGATTCTCACCGAACTTCAGAACGATGGACGGATGAGTAATATCGACCTTTCCACCAAGGTTAACCTATCCCCAGCCGCTTGCTTAGAGCGCGTTAAACGCTTGCAAGAAGCGGGCTATATCATGCATTACAGCGCACATCTCAATCCCAAACTGCTCGATGTCTCGCTCTTGGTCTTTATTGAAGTCGTACTCGATCGCACGACCTCCGACGTCTTTGAAGAATTCTCGAGAAGTATCCAAGATATCCCTGAAGTGTTGGAATGCCATATGGTGGCTGGCGGCTTTGATTACTTGGTCAAGGCTCGTGTCAAAGACATGGATGCCTATCGTGATCTACTGGGCAAGACGCTCTTACAGTTACGCGGCGTACGCGAAACTCATACCTATGCCGTCATGGAAGAAGTCAAAAATACGACTAAACTGCCAATCAAATAATTAACGTCAAACCATCATTTCACGTCGTCGCTCAACCTCAAGGAGGATTTCTCATGTCTACCCCTAATACGCTCAAAACGGCTATCGTCACTGGCTCCTCCCGTGGCATCGGTCGTGCGATTGCCCTGCGTTTGGCGCAAGAAGGCTATGCTGTCGTGGTCAACTATGCTGGGCGTCAGGAAGAAGCGGATAAGGTTGTCGCTGAAATTCATGAACAAAGCGGCCAAGCGATTGCCGTTCAAGCCGATGTGTCTAAAAAAGACGATTGCATCCGTTTATTTGCCGAGGCTGAGCATGCCTTTGGACAAGTTGATGTTCTCGTGAATAGTGCAGGTGTCTTTCACCTAGCGACCATCGCTGCGGCAAGTGATGAGGATTATCATCAGACTTTTAACATTAACGTGCTGGGCACGCTGAATACCATGCAACAAGCGGCGTTACGCTTACGCGATTTTGGTCGCATCATTAACTTTTCCACCAGTGCGATAGCCATTGCGCGTCCAGGTTATGGTTTGTATATCGCATCTAAAGCCGCTGTCGAACAGTTGACTCGAGTGATGGCTTCCGAATTACGTGGGCGCAATATCACGGTTAATGCCATCGCACCGGGACCAGTCGCCACCGAGATGTTCTTATCCGGCAAGAGTGACGAACTCATTCAAGAGTTTGCCAAAATGCCACCGCTGGAGCGTCTGGGTGAGCCTGAAGATATTGCCGGTGTAGTAGCATTTTTGGCGGGTGCCGATGGTGGCTGGATCAATGGGCAAGTGCTGCGGGCAAATGGTGGGTTGGCTTAAAAGATAGCGTATAAAACCGACATTATTTTGTCTTTAATTTGATCTACACTGTATTGATAGCACCCTTCAATCTTGGAGACTCTCATGAAACGTGTGACTGGCATCGGCGGTATTTTCTTTAAAGCCAAAGACGCAGCAGCCCTACGCGGCTGGTACAAACGACACCTCGGTATCGATGTACAAGCGTGGGGTGGCACAGCATTCACATGGACAGACGATGAAGGTCAACCGGTTGCTGGATCAACCGTCTGGTCGATTGGTTCGTTGGATAGCGATAGCTTTGCACCCAGCGTCGCCCCCTTCATGATCAACTACCGCGTAGAAGATCTCCACGCACTGGTGAAGGTTTTACGTGAAGAAGGCTGTAATGTGCTGGAGAAGATTGACGAATCCGAATATGGCAAGTTTGCCTGGGTGATTGATCCGGAAGGGAATAAGGTGGAGCTTTGGCAGCCACCTGTAGGACAGTAAAAAAAAAAAGCCCGCATGATGCGGGCTTTTTTGATGTTTGAAGGTGAGAAGCAATGCGTCTTGAAACCCATTCATTGCAGTTTGAGCGTCAGACACCCTGCCGCGGGCATAGCCCTTGGCGTAAATTTGGCAAGCGGCAGCGCCGCTTGAAATCCCAAAATAGCCAAAGCGTTGCACCGCTTTGGCGTTCGCTAGGCTGGAAGCAGCGCTTCCAGAAATCCCTAGCTCACTCCCATTCAATAGTAGCCGGAGGTTTGCTCGACACGTCATACACCACACGGGAGACTTCAGCGATTTCATTCATGATGCGGTTACTGATCAGCTCAACCAGATCATAAGGCAGATGGGCAAAGCGTGCGGTCATGAAGTCGATGGTTTCAACAGCGCGCAGCGCGATAACCCATGCGTAGCGACGGCCATCACCCACCACACCAACCGACTTCACGGGTTGGAATACCGCAAAGGCTTGTGCCGTTTTGTCGTACCAGCCACTCTTACGCAGTTCTTCCATAAAGATCGCATCGGCACGGCGCAGGATGTCTGCGTATTCTTGTTTAACTTCACCCAAGATGCGCACACCCAGACCTGGACCCGGGAAAGGATGACGATAGATCATTGCATGCGGCAAGCCCAATGTAGTACCCAGCTTACGCACTTCATCTTTAAACAAGTCGCGCAGCGGCTCAACCAAGTCAAAGTTCAAATCCGCTGGCAGACCGCCCACGTTATGATGTGACTTGATCACATGCGCCTTGCCCTGCTTGCTTGCTGCTGATTCAATTACGTCGGGATAAATGGTGCCTTGTGCGAGGAACTTCACACCATCCAGTTTACGCGCTTCTTCGGCAAAGACTTCGATGAACACACGACCAATAATTTTACGTTTGGCTTCTGGATCAGTCACACCAGCCAGTTCTGACAAGAAGCGATCTTGCGCATTAGCACGGATCACTTTCATACCGTGATCGCCAGCGAACATGGTCATGACATCATCACCTTCGTTCAGGCGCAGCAGACCATTATCCACAAACACACAAGTCAATTGATCGCCAATCGCCCGGTGTAAGAGCGCCGCAACCACAGAAGAATCCACACCGCCAGACAGACCCAAGAGTACTTTTTCAGAGCCTATCTGAGCGCGGAGTTGTTCGATACGCAGGTCAATAATATGTTCAGGTGTCCACAGACCGTGCGCGCCGCAGATGTCGATGACAAAGCGCTTTAGAATCGCTTCGCCTTGCTTGGTATGTGTCACTTCTGGATGGAACTGCACGCCGTAGAAATGACGCGCTTCATCGCTCATCGCTGCAATCGGGCAGGTCGGTGTGCTGGCGTTTACGGTAAAGCTCGGTGGCAAAGTATTCACTTTATCACCATGACTCATCCACACATGCAATGTGTTTGGCTCGTCTTGAATATCTTTAAACAGGCCATCGGCTTGTTCAATTTTAACATCTGCACGCCCAAACTCATGCACCAGACCATTTTCAACCGAGCCGCCCAATTGCTCCGCCATGGTTTGCATGCCGTAGCAAATCCCCAGTACAGGCACACCGAGATTGAAGACCACTTCAGGCGCTCGTGGGCTGTTATCTGCGGTCACGCTCTCAGGACCACCAGACAGAATGATGCCGTTTGGATTGAAAGCACGGATATCCGCTTCATCCATATCATAGGCATACATCTCAGAGTACACGCCTGCTTCACGCACACGACGTGCGATCAGTTGGCTGTATTGCGAGCCAAAATCAAGAATCAGGATACGGTCTTTGGTGATGGTCGTTGCGGGAGTGGTGCTATCGGCGGGACTGGTCATAAGGGCGCTTTATTCGGGCTAAATATAGGACGCGGCATTTTAGCAGTTTTTTCACACAAAACGGGAGTGTAAGCGACCTAAATCACCTCGATTCGAGAGGTTTTCTCATTTACAACTCTTTAACCGACGAACTTTACCCAATCTGCATCGGCTTAGCGTAAAATAGCACCACTTATGAATGATCTTTAGTATCACCTTTCAGCGCATGATGACGACTGAATATTTTTTGATAGTCCTATTAGAGCCTAGTTATGACTGCTGCCTTAACCACAGAAACGAAACCTGAAGCCCATACAGAAACCACAAAAACTAAAAAAATTCCGCATGTCTTGGTGATTTTAGATGGCTTTGGCCATCGTGATGAGGTCGCAGACAATGCCATCCTCGCAGCAAAAACACCCCATATTGATGCCATCAAAGCCAAACACCCCCACGGTTTAATCTCAGGTTCTGGCGAAGACGTCGGTCTGCCTGATGGTCAAATGGGCAATTCAGAAGTCGGTCATATGAGCCTGGGCTCAGGACGAGTGCTATACCAAGACTTCACCCGCATTGCCAAAGATATCCGCGAAGGGACTTTCTTTGAACATCCAGTGCTCACCAAAGCAGTCGATGATGCCTTGGCAAACAAAGGCGCCGTACATGTGATGGGCTTGCTATCTGATGGCGGTGTCCACTCGCATGAAGATCACCTCGTCGCCATGTGTCAGTTGGCTGCACAGCGCGGCGCAACCGTGTATGTCCATGCCTTCTTGGATGGTCGCGACACCCCGCCAAAAAGTGCGGATAAATCACTGGCCAAGATGCAAGCGGTACTGGATGCAGTATCAACCCCTGAACATCCAGCGCGTATCGTTTCCTTGTGTGGTCGCTACTATGCGATGGATCGCGATGAACGTTGGGATCGTGTTGAATTGGCCTATCGTCTCTTGACCGAAGGCGTCGCAACCCGCCATGCCGATACCGCCGAAGCTGGACTTGAGCTGGCCTATGCGGCGGATGAAAAAGATGAATTTGTCAAACCAACCAGCATTGGCGCTCCTGTTCATATCCAAGATGGCGACAGTGTCGTGTTTATGAATTTCCGAGCGGACCGCGCGCGTGAACTCACCCGTGCTTTTGTTGAAGATGACTTTGCTGGCTTTAGCCGTAAAGCACGTCCACAGCTTGCCAACTTCGTGATGCTGACCCGTTACTCGGCCAAGATCAACGCACCGATTGCTTATCTGCCGCTGGAAACTCATAACTCATTGGGTGAATACTTATCTACACTCGGCAAAACTCAGCTCCGCATCAGCGAAACTGAAAAATATGCCCATGTCACGTTCTTCTTCAGTGGCGGTCGTGAAGATTTGTATGATGGTGAAAAACGCATCCTGATCAAATCACCCGATGTCGCCACCTATGACCTCAAGCCTGAAATGAGTGCTTTTGAAGTCACCGATGAATTGGTCACCGCGATTGAATCCGGCGCGTATGACGTGCTGATCGTCAATTTTGCCAATGGTGATATGGTCGGTCATACCGGCGTGTTTAGCGCAGCCGTGAAAGCGGTTGAAGCCTTGGACCTTTGCGTAGGTCGTGTCTACGATGCCGTGATCAAATCGCACGGTCATATGCTGATCACGGCCGATCACGGTAACGTCGAGCAGATGATGGACTATGACAGTGGTCAGGTGCATACCCAGCACACCACCGAACATGTCCCGCTAATTTATGTTGGAGATGAGCAAGTTCAGGTTCGCACGGGCGGTATTCTTGCGGATGTAGCACCGACTATTCTGACCCTGATGCATTTGCCCATCCCTGCTGAAATGACCGGAAAGACACTCCTCACACCCGTGTGAATATGACCATAAAACATGCCTAAATTGTTTTGATTGCAGAGTACGCATTGAAATTGAATACGATTTAGGCATAAGCTCCAAGGGTCGCATGCTGTTGTATACCAGCGCCCATGCACACAATATAAAAACCTTGGGGATGACCTGCGTTTAGAGAGGATGTCGACCCTATTCATTTTTTGGGATGAGTGTTATCCATGATTTTGTTCGATGTGAATGATTTAACGCCATCCAATGAACAATATTTGACGTCTGTAAGCCCCGTCAACACGGTGCCCGCAAAGCATAGTGCGTTGAAACTCGTCCTTGCACTCTCGCTCATCCCGACTTTTAATCTGGCATTCGCAGCACCCGCAACGCCGACCACCACCACAACACCAATCTCTTCAAACACCGACGTGGACAATCAGCCTCTGCCGATTGATGCCATGCGCCGCTTTGTCGATGTCTATGAAAAAGTACGCCAAAACTACGTGGAACCGGTCAGTGATGATGTACTGTTTGATAATGCCTTAAGCGGATTACTCAATAAGCTTGACCCTTACTCTGATTATTTAGATGCAAAAACCTACGATGCCATCGTCGATTTTACCGATGGCGAGATTGGACAAACAGGCCTTAGCATCAGTCCCGTCAACAGCCCAGAGAACACCGATCAAACCACACCCGTCGGCACACAAAGCGCGCCGCAGTGGCAAATTACTGCAGTGCCTAAAGGCTCCCCCGCCGCCAAAGCAGGCGTACAGGTCGGCGATATCTTACTGAAAATAGAAGGGAAAAGCGTCAAGACCTTGAGCCAAAGTGATATCGAACAACAGTTGCGAGGTCCGCGTAATAGCGCGGTGCGTTTATCGGTCATGCAGCCTGGACGCCATGCGCGTGACATTCGCGTGCTGTTGGCCATCCCAGAAGATAATGCAGTCAAAACCTTTATCCAGCCTAATGGTCTTGCCGTTTTACAGCTCCGTGCCTTCCAAACGCAGACTGGCGAGCAGATCAGCGAGTTCCTTGATCCGCTGTTTAAATCTGGCAAGTTAAAAGGCATTGTGCTCGACTTACGCGATAATCCGGGTGGTCTACTCACCTCTGCGATTGAAGTCGCCAACTATTTCTTGAATGACGGACTCATCGTCTACACCCAAGGTCGCGGTGAACCTGAAAAATATTATCGGGTGGTGACTCCAGAACGCTATCCTGCGATCCCCGTATATATTCTGATTAATCACTATTCCGCGTCAGCAGCAGAGGTATTGACTGCCGCACTGCGCGATCATCAACGCGCCACAGTGTTTGGCGTAACCAGTTACGGCAAAGGGTCGGTCCAAAAGATCTGGCCGATCGGCCAAGGACGCGCGATCAAAATGACCGTGTCACGCTACTTTACGCCCAATGGCCGCATGATTGAGGGTACGGGTATCGACCCCGATGTGATGATCCCAGAAGCCGAAACCAAACCGATTAAGAGTACGGGCGATATCATCGACCCCAAAGACATTGCGTTGCAACAAGTCATCAACACGCTCGCCACTTCGCTCAAGCTTAATGTGGTGCCTGATGGCAGCAAAACAACGGATAGCAAAGCCAACGAACCCGCCAAACCGCTGCCCAAACTCGCCCCTACAAACATGGCCAATGGCAAAACGATGAGTCTCACGGGCGCACCCAAAGTCCGCAGCAACAATACGCAGCCTGTCACTGAAAACGTTGAATAATAACCAAAGATAAGGGTAGTCGTTCTGTTACAACCAACGTGATCTACAGCGGGTTCGCCGCGCAGACGATTGCCAGATCCGCTAAAAACTTCATATTTTCATCCAGCTTTGCCGAAGCAGCCGCATCCAGACGGGTTGCAGGCAAGTGGGCAAGGCTTTCTGCCTGACGGTATTGCACACAGCTCGCCGCAATCTGATTCGCCAGGAGTTGGGCATTGGCCGCACCCATATGTGCGGATGCCGCAAGCGCAGTACGCCCTTGCGACTCATACAGTTCTGCGGCGGTTTGAAAAAGTTCAGCCGAGCGCTGATAGGCTTCGGTGGTGGCAGGCGGGGTTTGTAAATCTTGATAGCGCTTGGATTTATAGAGTTCAGCCAGAGCCCAATTGGCTTTGGCCTGACCGATCACATCGCCCGCTTCGGTATAACCGTGAAGCGCATTTTTCAAGAAGTGTTCAGCAGAATCGATATGCGCTGATTGGGCAAACCCTAGCCCTTGATGCAACTGCTGGTCTGCTGTCATCGGCTGTGGGGCTTGGCAGGCCGTCAGGGTGAACATCAAAGCAAGGCCGATCCCTCGACCAGCAGCAAACGCTCGTGCAAGCCCGAAATTAGGCGCTTTGGATTTCTTCGTCATCGATATCGTCTTTATCAAGATCCGTGCCCAGACCCAGCTTTTTCAACCGGTAGCGTAGTGACCGGAAAGACATGCCCAGCTTTTTGGCTGCGGCGGTTCGATTCCACAAACTGGCATCCAGCGCCTGCTGAATAATATGGCGCTCTATATCTTGCAGATAAACCTCGAGACCTTCCGGCGGCAGATTTTTTAACGATGGGATCGCGGAAATCGCGGCGGCAGGCACACTGCCGTAGACCGCATTGCCCGTTGATACCTGACTGAGACTCGATAGATTCGAAATATAGGAATCACTTACATCGGAAACGCGCCCAGTGTCAGCCAACTGATACGCGGCATTCAATTTCAAATGCTCAGGCAAAATCATACCGTCATCACATAACGTCAGTGCGCGCTCCAGCGTATTTTGCAGTTCACGCACATTGCCCGGAAAGGCATAGGTCAGTAATTGCTGTTGTGCGGCTTTGGAAATTTTGGGCGGGGTAATGCCCCAGTCTGCACATAAACGCTGTAAGAAGGTATCTGCAAGTAGCAAGATATCGTCGCCACGATCTCGCAGTGGCGGAACTTGAACTTCAATAACATTAATCCGATAGAACAAATCCTGACGGAAGCCGCCTGCATTGACCTGTGCTTGTAAGTTCTTATGCGTGGCACTCAATAAACGGATATCAACCGAAACTTCGGTCTGGGTACCGATCGGACGGACTTTCTTCTCTTGAATAGCACGCAGCAACTTGACCTGCATCGCCAGAGGCAGATCGGCAACTTCGTCCAGAAACAAAGTGCCGCCATTGGCCGATTGAAACAGACCGAGTTTATCTTCAGTCGCGCCAGTAAAGCTGCCCTTCTTATGACCAAAAAATTCGCTTTCCATCAGCTCTGCAGGGATCGCACCGCAGTTCACGGGGATAAAAGGACCGCTACTACGTGGACTGAGTAGATGAATCAGGCGCGCAACCACTTCTTTACCCGTTCCCGACTCCCCACTGATATAGACGGGTGCCTGTGAACGGGCCAGCTTGGTTAGAGTAGTGCGCAGAGCCAGCATGACCGGCGCCTTACCGATCAGCAAACTCTCACTGAGTTGCGCTTCTTCATTGGCCGCAGCTGACGGCGCATTAACTTGCAATGCCCGTTCGACCAACACACGCAACCGCGCCAATTCCACCGGCTTGCTGACAAAATCAAATGCACCTTTTTTCAAGGCATCAATCGCTACATCCATACTGCCATAGGCGGTAATCACAGCAATCGGCATATTGGGATAATCACGCGCAACGTCACTGACCAGACTGAGGCCACTGCCATCAGGCAAATTCAAATCGGTGAGACAGAAATCAAAACTCTGTTTTTTCAATAAGCGTTGGGCATCTTTCAAGGTCGATGCCGTCTCTGCATCGACACCCATGCGCAGTAAGGTCAAGCGCATCAGCGTCAGCAAATCTTCTTCATCATCAACAATCAGCGCTATAGGACGTGTCACAAGAGAATCCTTTCAAAATAGAGTTTAGCCAGCACACATCTACTTGTGCGCACATGAAACGGCTATGGGGATAGCATCACCCAATGATCAGGCAATAGACGATATCCCCGATGAATATCGATATCCCAGCATGCTAGTGCATTTTATTTTAAACATGCAATCAATTTTTAACGCGCAATTTTAACGGAAGTGTCTTGACGCACCATCTGTCGCTGCGATAATGCTAGATTGTGTGACATGATACGGAGACTCATCCGTGCACATTCGTTATCATGGGTCATGCAATATCGTGATCCGCATCACAGGGTCAAGGTATTCGTGGCGCGATTTCGCCCCTTGACTTGAAGTCACACACCATTTTTCTCAAAGGTAAGACAACCGCATGACAGAGGCAACAACACCGGCAACGACGACATCAAGCGAGTCAAGCGCCCATCTGTCTGTGTTACTCCATGAAACCATTGATGCCCTGCTGGCTCATCGCACCAGCGGCATCTATGTGGATGCCACGTTTGGACGTGGTGGACACACACGTGCACTGTTGGCAAAACTGGATGCAAACAGTCGTGTACTGGCCTTCGACAAAGATCCCGATGCACAGGCTGAAGGCGCACGCCTAGCTGCGATTGATCCTCGCTTAACGATGATTCATGCGAGTTTCTCCGACCTAAAAGCACAACTCCAACAACTCGGCATTCCACATGTCGATGGCATCATGGCGGATTTGGGCGTGTCATCCCCACAGTTGGATGTCGCGGAACGCGGTTTTAGCTTCATGAATGATGGCCCGCTCGACATGCGGATGGACAACAGTCAAGGCATCACTGCTGCTGATTGGCTCATGCAAATTGAAGAATCTGATCTTGCCGATGTGCTCTATCAATATGGTGATGAACGCCATAGCAGACGCATCGCACGCGCAATTAAACTCGCAGGTCGCATGGAAACCACCGCCGAACTGGCTGAAGTGGTCAAAGTCGCCCATCCCAAATGGGAAAAGCACAAACATCCTGCGACACGCAGTTTTCAGGCGATCCGCATTGTGATCAATCGAGAACTGGCCGATTTAGATTTATTTTTACCGCAAGCAGTGGAGAGTTTAGTTGCGGGTGGCCGCCTTGCCGTGATCAGCTTCCACTCGCTGGAAGATCGCCGCGTCAAACAGTTTATACAGCTTGCCTCTACCGCCAGTATCGAAAACTCAAGCTGGACACCGATGCCGCTGATCACGAAGACCAAAACGTTAAAGAAAATTGCACGTATTGCGCCCTCCGATGCCGAAGTTGATGCTAACCCAAGATCACGCAGTGCTTGGCTACGCGTCGCGGAACGCACCGATGAGGCGATCACATGAGTACAGCACGCCCTATGCCGACGAATCCTAGCACCCCTGCCAAAAAGACGCCTGCGAATGCAGTTTATCAGCCTCGTATTGCCCTATTCGATGCCGTGTTAGTGTCGTTACTGGTTGCAGGGATCATCGGCAGCGCGCTGAGTGTGGCGTTTCAAGTCCATGCGACTCGTCAAGAATTCAAGATTTTACAAAAATCCAAGCAAGTGCGTGATCAACTCGAAGTGGAATGGGGTCGTTTATTGATTGAACAGCAGACCTTTGGCGCTACGACCCAGATCGGCAGTCGTGCGGTGATTTACCTGCATATGTTTTCACCGCCCGCCAGTCAAGTCATGACCGTGGACATGACCGATCACAATGCACAGACGACTGCACAGTTCTCCAACCCAGACAGTAAAGTCGTTGCCGCACCGGAATCCGCCGCCGCATCAAACTTGCCGCCAGAGTCTCCCCAGCCCACAGCGCAAGGAGACCTGCCATGAAATCACCTGTAGCCGCATCACGGCGCACCGCCAATCGCCCCAGCAGTGTTTCACAGCGTTCAACCGTTGAGCGGGACAGCTGGCGATTTCGTATTCTGTGGGGTGTTACGATCCTCATTTTTGTGCTCGTTCTGGGGCGTGCGTTTCTACTCCAAGTCGTGCAGCACAAATTCTTGCAAGCCAAAGCCGATGCGATGGTCCTGAGTGTGGACACCATCCCCGCCCACCGCGGCATGCTCCTTGATCGTTTTGGCACGCCCCTCGCCATCAGCACCCCGTTGACCACGCTGTGGCTCGACCCGAAAGAATACTTGCAACAAAAAGCCGAGATGGAAGATACGCAAGCCAAACTGCGTAAAGACCCGAATAGTAAATCGTTAAAACTGAAACTGCCCAAGACCAACTTTGATCTGGGTGCACTGGCGTTGGCAGTCGGAATTGATCCCAATCAGTTGAATGCCCAAATCCAAAGTAAACCCCGCTCGCGCTATCTGTCACTCAAACGCCAGATGCGCCCGGAAGATGCGGATGTGGTAATGTCTCGCAAATTCCAGTCAGTCTACAAACAAACCGATTATCAGCGTTACTACCCGCAAGCCCAGCCTAATGCACAAATCCTCGGACTCACTAACCGTGCAGGCAAAGGGATTGAAGGTCTTGAAGCCAATTTTGATGAAGCATTGACGGGTCATGATGGCAAAATGCGGGTCATGCATGACAAACAAGGTAATCGCATCAAGGATGTGGATCTGATCGAATCAGAACGTCCGGGTGAAGATGTCAAACTCAGTATCGACGGGCGTATTCAGTACATCATGTATCGCGAGCTTGCCGCTTCAGGCATCGCCAATAATGCCCGCTCGGCTACCGCGGTTGCGCTCGACCCACAAACGGGTGAAGTGCTCGCCATGGCCAGTTGGCCGTCTTATAACCCCAACGATCCCGATGGTTTGAACAACAAAGACGCCATGCGGAATCGTGCGGTGATCGACAGCTTTGAACCGGGTTCGACCATGAAGCCGTTTACGATTTCGGCAGCACTGGAATCCGGCAAATATCAGCCCTACACGCAGGTTAACACCTCACCGGGTTCGCTGACCATTGCCGGTCATACCATCCATGACCACGGCAACAACGGCATGCTGGACTTAAAAGGCATCATCGTTAAATCCAGTAACGTGGGTGCGGCCAAGATCGCCTTGTCACTCCCCAGCAATACCTTGCCGCTTTTTTATGAGCGCATTGGATTCGGTAAAAAAACTACACTCGGCTTTCCCGGTGAAAGTCGCGGTTTGATTCTGCCTGAAAAACTGTGGAATCCAGCCGAAGTTGCCACCATGTCCTATGGCTACGGGATTAACGTGAGTCTCATCCAATTGGCTCAAGGCTACGCCACGATTGCAGCAGGCGGAGTTCAGCACCCCGTCACCTTGCGCAAAGTGGAGGGAACCGCACCGGGTAAACGTCTGTTTGATGAGAAAATTGCTTCTGAAGTCATCACCATGATGGAAGGGGTAACCGCACCGGGTGGTACTGCCAAACAAGCTGCGATTCCAGGCTATCGCGTTGCGGGTAAAACCGGAACGGCGCATAAATTGCGTCCCGATGGTCGAGGCTATTCTGAAACCGAATATCGCGGATTATTTGTCGGACTAGCCCCTGCTAGCCATCCGCGCATCGTCATCGCAGTCGTGGTTGAAAACCCCGTTGGGCAATATTATGGTGGCTTGGTCGCTGCGCCGATTTTTGCCAAAATCATGACCGAATCCTTACGCCTCATGAACGTCCCCATGGATAAATCACTGGCTGTCGACAAAAAAGCGGGCAAGTAATGCTGGGAAGTCAGCATAGCAATCATCGTGTAATGATCGGATGAATGAAAAGGAAAACATGATGAGTAATGAGGTCCAGAAGCAAGAACATCAGACCGCGACTACTGAAGGGATAGCCCTCTCCGCGCTGCTGGAGACGAGCCTCTTGTCAGAACCTTTGAACCCGGAACTCGCCAAAGTCCGTATTCAATCCTTGGCGATTGATAGCCGTCAGGTTCAAGCGGGTACGCTGTTCTTCGCAATCAAAGGCACTGCACCCGGCGCCACCCTTGAAAGCTTGCACAGCAAGATCGCAACGTTTATTCAAAGCGCACTAGATCACGGTGCAGGGGCAGTCTTATCCGAGGTTAAACCCGATATTTTGGGTCTGAAGGCGTCACAAATCATCTACGTCCCTCATTTGCGTCAGCATATCGGTGCCATCAGTAAACGTTTCAACCAATTGACGCGCCCTGTGCAAACCCCGCTTCGGGTTGCAGCCGTGACGGGCACCAATGGCAAAACCACCGTGACCAGACTACTGGCCGAGCTCCTGACCTTATCAGGACGACGCAGTGCGGTACTCGGAACCACAGGCAACGGTATCCTGCCCAATCTCGTACCGTCCAGCCACACCACCGTCGACGCCCTGCAACTGCAAAATAAACTGCATGACTATGCGGAGCAAGGCGCAGTCTTTGCCTGCTTGGAAGCCAGCTCTCATGGTCTAGAGCAAGGTCGCTTAGCAGCCACCCCCGTTGAAGTCGCCATCTTTACCAATCTGACACGTGACCATCTGGATTACCACGGCACCTTTGAAGCCTATGCCGCAGCAAAGGCGATTCTTTTTGATCCGGCGCACTTTCCCGATTTGAAATACGTGGTCATCAATGCCAACGATTCTGCCAGCGAACGCATGCTCAGTCACTTATCGGCCGATATTGTGGTCTGGCGCTACGCCACCAACCTATCAAATGCGGAAAGCAAACCTGATTTCTACATCATAAACTCTACCTTTAGTCTCAAAGGCGCCATCCTTGAGGTGCAGACGCCTTTTGGGATAGTCACACTACATAGCCCCCTGCTGGGTCGTTTCAATGTTGCCAACTTATTGGCGGCAGTGGCTGGTGCTTTGGCATTGGGTTTAACGCTGCCGGAAATCGTCAGCGCCGTACCCCAGATCGTTGGTGCGGCGGGGCGGATGCAACTGATTGCAGATGAGTCGCTGCTGTTGATTGTTGACTACGCCCACACGCCCGATGCCATCACCCAAGTATTGGCAAGCCTCAGACCTCATACTGCTGGCTCACTCACCTGTGTCTTTGGCTGCGGCGGGGATCGAGATCGCGGCAAACGACCGCTGATGACCCGCGCAGCACTTGAGGCTGCGGATCGAGTCATCGTCACTTCGGATAATCCGCGCACAGAAGCCATCGATGCGATTATTGCCGACATGCTACATGGCTTAAGTGCAGCAGAGCTTGCACGAATTACCGTTGAGCCTAATCGCCGGCAAGCCATTCAGTTGGCCGTACGGGACAGTCATGCTGGAGATGCGGTTGTTGTAGCCGGAAAAGGCCACGAGGACTATCAAGAAATCGATGGTGTCCGCCATTGGTTTGATGATGCCGTCGAGCTGGCTCAGGCCCGACAAGCCCTGCTTGCATTGCCAAGCACATCAGATGCGACTCAAAATTAAACCATGATATAAAGCCTGAATCGATAAAATCACAAAATACGCAAGAAGACGTCCACCCCAAGACTAGCAAAATAAGGGCTAATCAAGGACAATTCAAAGCGATTAGATAACAGCGATTCAGATATTTTTATTCTTTTTAAGACGATTGATTTTACATGACAGACTTATCAACGCCACCAGATACTTTGCCGCTTTGGACGGCTACAGCACTCGCAGCAGCGACTGGCGGCACATGGCATGGACTACAGCCAGATCATACTCCTTCAATCGCTCGTATTATTTCCAATACCCGTCAAATTCAGGCACAGGATGCATTTCTAGCGCTGATCGGTGAACGCTTTGATGCACATGACTTTGCACAGGATGCTATTGCCAAGGGCGCAGTCGCACTGATTGTCTCACGCCTGATTCCGGATGTTGCCGTACCACAACTGCTGGTCGATGATACGCGTCTCGCCTTGGGTCGTGCAGGTGCAGCAAGACGGGCATCTTTCCCAGCACTGCAGACCACCGCACTCACTGGTTCAAGTGGCAAAACCACCACGAAAGAAATGCTGGGCAGTATCCTGCGCGCCCATTCAAGTAGCGCGGAGGTATTGGTCACTCGGGGTAATCTGAACAACGATCTGGGTGTTCCCATGATGCTGCTCGAGCTGACGCCACAGCATCATTACGCAGTCATGGAGCTTGGCGCCAATCATCTGGGTGAAATCGGCTATACCACCACCATGGTGAAACCCCATGTGGCTGGCGTACTGAATATTGGCACCGCACATGTCGGCGAATTTGGCGGACGCGCAGGCATTGCCCGCGCCAAATCAGAGATTTTTCTAGGCCTAGATCGTGATGGCATTGCTATTATCCCCGCGCAAGGGGATTTTCATGATGTTATTGCTGAAGCAGCAAAATCCTTTAGAACCATTCGCTTTGGCGGAGATGCCAGCAACAGCGACGTCTATGCTAGCGATATCCAGTTGCTACCGACCTCCAGTATCTTTACCTTAAATACCCCACTGTCGACTGATCAGCAGAGCATTACGGTCCACCTGCCTTTCGCTGGTGCGCACAATGTTGAAAATGCTCTTGCCGCAGCCGCATTTGCACAGGCGTTAAATATACCGCTGACCACCATTGCCGCAGGTCTGGCAGAGGCACAAAGCACTAAAGGTCGGTTGAATTTTATCAAGCATAGCTTGACCGATACCCAACTGACCCTGATTGATGACACCTATAACGCCAACCCACATTCAATGCGTGCAGCGGCTCAGGTTCTCACCGCACAGGTAGGCGCGCGCCTCATGGTATTGGGCGATATCGGAGAGCTCGGTGACAGTGCGGCCAGTGAGCATCGTCTGCTCGGTCACGATCTCGCCAAGCTGCCATTGGATGCCGTGTTTGCCGTCGGTCAATTTGCCCAAGATACGACTACCGATATTCAAGGCAGTCCTGTTCAGACGCAAGCCTTTACCAGTAAAGATCAACTCTTTGTTGCTCTCACCCAATGGCTTCAGCAACAGCGCGATGCCAAACAGCCCCAGATTACAATCCTGTTTAAAGGATCACGTTCCACGCAGATGGAAACACTCATCACTTCTCTTGAGACGTTCTTAAATGAAGAGCGTCTACAACAAGACTTAAAACAAGAGCATGACTTGGCGACCTCGCCCAAGCACCTGACAACCGACCCCGCTGTAACGGAGACACGCTAATGTTACTTTTGCTGTTTAATTTTTTGGGGCAATTCCAACGTACTTTTTTAGTCTTTGATTATTTAACAGTTCGTGTCGTGTTTAGCATCCTGACCTCCTTAGGTTTAAGCCTACTGATTGGTCCCGCCATGATTCGCCGTCTGCATGCCCTGAAATATGGTCAAGCCGTGCGGAACGATGGCCCACAAACCCATCTGGTCAAAACTGGTACCCCCACCATGGGCGGGATCCTGATTTTATTCAGTATCGCGGTGAGCACCTTGCTATGGTGTAACCTGTCTAATCCCTATGTCTGGATTGTGCTTGGTGTGATGGTGGTTTTTGGTACCGTAGGTTTTATGGATGACTGGCTCAAGATCAAGCATAAAAACCCCAAAGGGCTATCCGCCAAGAAAAAATACTTCTGGACCTCGGTAGGTGCTTTGGGTGCGGGAGTCGCCTTGTTCTATCTGGCCAAATCCCCAGCCCAAACCGATCTGCTGCTCCCCTTCCTCAAGAACTACTACATTCCTCTCGGTGCAGGTTTTATTATCTTCACGTATTTGGTGATTACGGGCAGCAGTAATGCCGTCAATCTCACCGATGGTCTGGATGGCCTAGCGATTATGCCTGTGGTTTTGGTCGCGGCCGGTCTTGGGGTCTTTGCATATCTATCTGGTAATGTTGGATTTTCTCATTATTTGCATATCCCTTATATTGCGGACAACAGTGAGTTGGTCGTGATCTGTGCGGCAATGGTTGGCTCTGGGCTCGGCTTCCTCTGGTTCAACGCTCACCCCGCACAAGTCTTCATGGGCGATGTCGGCGCGCTGACCTTGGGTGCGATGCTTGGCGTGATCGCGGTCATGGTGCGTCAAGAAATGGTACTGGCGATCATGGGTGGTTTGTTTGTTGCCGAAGCCATCTCGGTTGTGCTGCAAGTCGGTTCCTACAAACTACGCAAGAAACGCGTGTTTCGTATGGCACCGCTGCACCATCACTTTGAAGAGCTGGGCTGGCCTGAGACCCGTGTGGTCGTGCGCTTCTGGATCATTACCATCATGCTGGTGCTATTAGGCCTAATGACCTTAAAGTTCCGCTAAGTAGCCCAACCTGCATATAAAAAAAAAGCCTACTCGCGTAGGTTTTTTTTATGCGTCACTTGTAAATCTATACCCCAAAGGAGATGCGGAAGCATGCGCCTTTCTCTTGTGGCACACACCATAAGGACGCACCATTGGCCTCGCAGAATGCCCGCGACAGATAGAGCCCCAATCCTGTTCCCCCCGACTCTGTGGTGAAGAACGGCTCAAATAAAGAACTTGCCACATGCGCAGGAATACCCCCGCCTTGATCCACCACATCCAGCATCACCAAGCCCGACTCTAAGGTTTTGACTCGGAACAAGACTTTGGGCTGCTCATGCTTTTTACTGCCGTGATGCAAGCCATTATTGACCAGATTAGTCACGACCTGTTCCAGTTGCATCGGGTCAAAGCTGACATGCAGTTGCGTAACCTCAGGATCCAGCAGCTTAATACGCAGTTGCTCCGCACTATAGGTCTGTGAATTGATGCGCTCGGTGGTATTGGGGACAAAATCGCGACAGAACTCACTTAACCACCCCAGCAGCTCAATCGTTTGCGGCTGGGAGGTATTACGTCTCGACAATTGCAGGATGTCCTCGATCATGCGATTGAGGCGCACACTTTGCTTTTGGATCATGGCCAACAGTGCGCGCTCATCGGGCTGGGTGATCGTCTCGGTCAAGAGCTCACCCGCCTGACTGATCGCTGCTAAAGGATTACGAATCTCATGCGCGATGCTTGCGGTCAAACGTCCGAGTGACGCCAGTTTTAATTGCTGGGCTTGCTGATTGGCTCGACTGAGATTTTCCAGAATCACCACAGTGGGTGCGGTTTGCATGGGTTTGATGTGTTGGCTGAGTACGGTCTGATCAAGGGTGATCAACTGCACGCTGAGCGCCACGCTTTTTTCATCTGCAACCATGATAAATGGCGTAAATTGTTCGCGGGACAATGCCGCATTAATCTGCTGATCCAATACTGTGGACAATTGCGACAGAGTCCAGCCTTTTTCTGCATCGGGCTGATGTAGCCATTGCCGCGCAGCATCATTGATCAGCATGATGTCCTGAAACTGATCCAGTACCAGAATCCCCGTATGCATCTGCTGAATAATATGCTGATTGATCGCCTGAAACTGGGCCGCATGCTCGCTCTGGATCTCCGCCTCTCGCTCAACCACACGCAGACGCCGCGTGATCAACTGCCCCAGCAAGGATGTCGCCACAAAACTGACCGCCAGCAGACCAACGGAACTGGCCATTTGCAACTGGCTGCCTTGCAGTAAGGAAAAGTACAACTGCTGGTAAATGACAGCGAGTGCTGCGAGCAGTGCAATCACCATCGCACGGCCTTGCGTGAGCAAAACACTCGCCGCCATCACCACCACCAGATACAGCATAGACAATTGCAGACTCGGTCCACCATTGGCATACAACATCAAGGTCATCGCAGTGACATCGATCACCAGCATTAAAAAAAGCTGAGTACCCTCATAGACGGGCCAGTAACGCAGTAACAAATAGCCCAGCAGTGTCGCAACGCAATAACTGGTAATGGTTTGCAGATACAGTTCAGGGTCATTTGCACCGAGAATCGAATTGTTTTGCGCCAGCAGAAACAGCATGATCAAGAAGAATGACAGCGCTATCCGGTAACAGGCATAAATAACGTTGATACGCTGTTGAGGCGCGCTTGCAGGCGGCATAGACATCACCGAAGAATGAACAATAGAATCAAGTCCGACATAATGCTTACGGCGTGATTAACCGATAGCGCATCGCCAGATGGGTCAGTTTCACATCACTATCAATCTGAAGTTTCTCAAAAATGCGGTAGCGATAGGTATTTACCGTTTTGACACTGACGAACAAGCGATCGGCAATCTCTTGCGCACTCACACAGTTCACCACCATCATGGCGACTTGCATTTCACGCTCAGACAATAAATCAAAAGGAGAGTTTTGTTGATCGGATAAATAGCTCGACGCTAACTGCTCAGCAATATCCGCACTGAAATACTTGCCACCCTGCATGACTTTACGAATGGCACGCACCATTTCATCAAGCGGTGCGCCTTTGGTGATATAGCCACTGGCACCTGCTTTGAGTAATAAAGAAGGATATGGCTCTTCACTGAGTCCACTGACCGCCAAGACTTTGATGCCTGTAACCGATTGAATCAATCGCCGTGTGGTTTCTACGCCACCAATCCCAGGCATGTTGACATCCAGAAGCACGACATCAGGTTGATGCTGACGCGCAAGCTCAATAGCCTGTTCACCAGATTCCGCCTCACCAACCACTTGAATCTCTGGGGTATCCACCAGCATCCGGCAAATGCCAGTGCGTACCAGTTCGTGATCATCTACCACTAAAACTTTGATCAATTGTGCCTCTCCATTTGCATGACTTTCAAATACCGCCATTTTTGATGAGCTTGTATTGATCAAAATGACCCTGTTAAGACGGTCCATTGTGAACAAATCGGCTGTTTCAAAAAATTATTGTTCTAATCGGATTTCTTTGTTTATCCCAGACGCAATATAGCACCACCATTGATCAATTATCTATGCTATCGCTGACTTAATCCGCATGATTTAAGTACTGCGACGATACAATTCATGGCCCTACGTTTACATGTCATCGGGTTAAATCATTTCATGATGTATTATTTTGCAGATTGTAGTTGATATTCGGCTCACTTGTATGCTATTTAAGCAGCATTAGATGCGATTTGTTTCATGAAACAAACATTATGTAAAAGTGCTTCATGTAACAATACTGATTAAACGTCTCTCCCGCGGAGGCGGCAGCAAAAAACGTAAGGCAGCGCAGCGTGCGTTCAGCGTTTTTTTTGTGATGGATCACAACATAATCTGATGACGTAACCTATACACCTCACCAGCAGTGTACATGAATGGAAGCCCCTATTCTGTCGGGCTTCATACTGCATTTTCTGGTGCTAGGCACTTGTTTTTAATTGATTAGACGGAATCTATAGAGTATGAGCAGATCAAATATGCGGCGACCTATAGATGATGTTTTTGCAAGGAATTGAAGCCCATGAACACTCCTTTATTGCATGATGCAGCAACACATCCGGGCAGTATTGCTGATCAAATCATTGATCGTGGTCAAATCACGCGCCCGTTACTTCGTGGCACTGTGACTCTGGGGCTGATCTCTTGGCTCTTTGCAGCACAAGCACACGCCAACTTACAGATTAGCCAAAGTACAGTCCATCCAACGACTGCTGCGAACAATGGCCAGATCACATGGTCTAATGATTCCAATAGTCGCGCCAGTCGTCTGATGCATAATGACAGCGATGAAGACGATGATTCACCGCCAGCCAGTCTAACGGTCGATATCCGCACCCTGCCCAAAGCACCGGTCAGCCGATCTGGATCGCTATCTGGACTGATCGAAAGCGTACGCGATAAAGTCACCGGCAATAGCAGTGATACGCAAACGGCACTGTCATTGAATGCCAATGCTGCATTGGTGATGGATAGTAATACTGGCGAAGTGTTGTATGGTAAAAATATAGACCTCGTCCGCCCGATGGCCTCGATCACCAAGCTGATGACCGCGATGGTCACCTTGGATGCACGCATGCCGATGGATGAAAAAATTACCCTGCAGCCTGAAGACTTTGAAGGCCCGAAAAGAGCCAGTTCCAGTCTGCGTCCTTTCCAGACCTATAACCGTGCTGAAGTTTTACTCCTTGCACTGATGAAGTCTGAGAATCCCGCCGCTGCGGCATTGGCACGCACCTATAGTCAAGGTCGCACCAGCTTTATGGCGCATATGAACAGCAAGGCCAAGACTTTGGGCATGAACACCGCTTTTTTTGGTGATCCCACAGGTCTGGATAACCGTAATTCAGCCTCACCGCGCGACTTGGCAAAAATGGTGAAAGCCGCTTATGAGTATGAAGTAATTCGCCGCTTCAGTACCACGGCTGAGCACGATTTCTTCAATGACAACGGCATCCTGCATGCACGCAACACCAATGCCTTAGTTCGTGAAGGACAGTGGGATATCGGTCTATCCAAGACTGGTTATATCAGTGAAGCAGGACGCTGTGTGGTGATGCAGGCTCGTGTTAACCAACGTCCGACTGTAATCGTGCTGATGGATGCGCAATCCTCACAAGGACGCACAGGCGATGCCAACCGCATCATGTCTTGGCTGGGTAATATCTTCCAAGGCAATGCGTCAAACGCCAATTAATACTTCGTCAAATTTCATCACGTCTAGCCTCATCATTTTGGTGAGGCTAAACTTTCTTTAAAACACCTTCATCAATAAACACCGCTCTCTATTTTCATACGCACTCCCTTGCATTCATTCTTGTCGCCTCAAAATAAACCATGTAGTACGCACGTTTGAGACTATCCGTAAAGTCGCCAGTGTAATATGCTTTGCAGTTCTAGATGTTTAAACGATTTGATAACAGTCGCATAAGTCCTTTTATCCGAAGCGATTGAATGCTTTCACCTTTGCCTACAGGCATGCATGATCCGATTGGTCTGACTCAGACCAGACTGGACGATATCCATGAACACGATGAGTGAACCACAATGAGTGAAACGATGGCCAATCAGACCACCACAGAACAATCACCGATTATTCCCCAGTGGCTAAAGCCTGAACACCTCAAAGGCATGAAACGCGGTATCGAAAAAGAATCGCTGCGCATGCAAGCCGATGGTCATGTCGCACAGACCGATCATCCTGCACAACTGGGCTCCGCGCTCACTCATCCACGGATTACCACGGATTATTCTGAAGCCTTGCTGGAGCTCATTACACCGCCTTGCGACACGCCGCAAGCCGCTTTGGATTGTCTACGCGATTTGCATCAGGTCACCGCTCAAGCACTGCCTGAAGGAGAAACCCTCTGGCCACTATCCATGCCGTGTATGCTGGATAAAGACGAGGAAAAGATCCGTTTAGCCGCCTATGGTTCATCGAATCTGGGAAAATTCAAAACCCTCTATCGCCGAGGCTTGGGTGTACGCTATGGTCGTCGTATGCAGACCATTGCCGGGATTCATTACAATCTCTCCTTCCCCAATACCTTATGGCAAGCCTGGCAGCAAGAACTGGCGCTGCATCCGGTCAACACCAACCCAACGTATGATGCCGAATGCACTCCGCCATCAGCTACACCCTTATCCCTACAAGACTTTGCCAGCGAAAAATATTTTGGCTTGATTCGAAATTTCATCCGCATGACGCCAATGGTGATCTATTTGCTGGGCGCCAGCCCTGCGGTTTGTGCTTGCTTCTTGAAAGGCCGTGAACATCATTTACAACAACTGATGGATGGCACCTTGTACTTGCCTTACGCCACAGCGTTACGAATGGGCAAGCTGGGCTATCAAAACAATGCACAGCGCAGTCTCGGCATTCACTATAACTGTTTGCGGGCTTATGTTGCAGGCCTTAAGCGCGCCATTGGCGATGTCTATCCGCCATTTACTGCGCTTGGACTGGATGATGCACAAGGTCAACCGCTGCAAATTAACGACCATATCCTACAGCTAGAGAATGAATACTACAGCTTGATCCGCCCTAAGCAGATTGCTGAAGCTGGTGAGACTCCCTCTGCTGCATTAGCAGCACGCGGTGTGGCTTATGTCGAACTGCGCGCCGTGGATCTTGATCCATTTACCGATGTCGGGATCAGCTTGGCGACCGCCAGCTTCTTAGAAGTACTTGCGCTGTACTGCCTGCTCTCGCCAAGCCCGCTCTTGCTGTTTGGTGAAGAAGAACGCATCGCGCGTAATCAAGCACGCGTCGTGGATCAAGGACGTCTGGCAGGTCTAACTGTCGAAACAGCAACGGGTGAAGAAGTATTTAGCATGTGGGTTGCACAGCACTTAAGTGCCATGCTGCCTGTCGCCGCACTATTGGATAGTGCACACGGCGGGAGTGACTATCAAGACAGCCTGAAGGTTATGCAAACCCGCCTGGATCACCCTGAGCAAACTCTGTCGGCACGCGTGTT
The DNA here is from genome assembly GCF_003351745.1 of Aquirhabdus parva. NCBI lineage: Bacteria > Pseudomonadati > Pseudomonadota > Gammaproteobacteria > Moraxellales > Moraxellaceae > Aquirhabdus > Aquirhabdus parva. Next base: position 3,517,150 of record NZ_CP031222.1, read on the forward strand.
GGCCAAGACTGAATCCAAAGGCATCTGGCGCTTTGGCTATGAACTGGCTCAACAATACGGCACCCAGTTTAAAAATCTTCCTCTATCGGAATCGGTTGCAGCGGAATACGCAGAGTTCGCAAAACAATCAAGAATACAACAGAATGCCATCGAAAATAGCGATACGATCAGCTTCCGCGAATATCTTGAACGCTGGCGTACTGTGCCCGTTTCGGACGCTGAAAAGATCGTGCAGAATGCTTAATCGCACGCTTAACCTTTAATCCGTAATTGATGTATTGTATTTTTGAGGACAACCGCTATGGCCCGACGCAGCACACAGGGACTGAGTTATCGACGTGTCAGCTTTGGTCTATTTTTAGCCAGTGTTGCGGGCATGGGCTTCGCGCTCTACCTCCAACACTTCCAACATCTTGATCCCTGCCCACTGTGTATTTTTCAGCGCATCGGCTTGATGATCATGGGCTTCGTTGCGCTAATTGCCGCGCTACACAACCCGAAAAGTCTATTTGGCCGCCGCTTCTATAGCCTGCTTGCCACACTGGGCATTCTATGGTCGGTTGGTGTAGCAGGTCGTCATGTCTGGCTACAGCATTTACCCCCAGAAGACGTCCCCGCTTGTGGCCCTGGCTTAGACTACTGGTTACAGGTCTTCCCACTGCAAAGCGTTGTACAAAAAGTGCTGCATGGTTCGGGTGAATGCGCCAAAGTGGATTGGACATTACTCGGCTGGTCCTTGCCGCATTGGGGATTGTTGTTCTTTACCGGACTATTGCTCATCAATCTTTGGCAACTGACTCGCCGTAGCCGATAAGTCGCTTCCAAAACAAAAAAAACCGTCCTGAATTGGGCGGTTTTTTTATGAGTGATAGATCTATCAGCACAACACTAACAGATTATTATCAATCATTTACCAAACAAACCGCCTAGCTGACCTAAGATCGCACCAATTTCATTGTCAGCCGCACCTGCCGTTGAGGTATCGCCATTTGGTGTCAATTGATTGATCACATGAGGGAGCAATGAAGCCAATCCATTTTGTACCGCTTCTGGACTCACACCGACTTGTGAGGCCACTTGTGCAATTTGATCCGCACCAAAAACCTGACCTACCGCTTGTGGATCTACTGGGTGATTCTCACCAGCGCCAATCCATGATTGCGCTTGAGCACCTAAACCTGAATTAGACAAGGATTGCAGAACATTACCGATGCCACCCTGCTGTTGTACCCAGCCCAAAACCAACGGTAATAACGCAGCCAGTAGCTGAGGACTATTCCCCCCTAGACTAAAACCACCACTTTGACCATCCGCTTGCGCAGGTTGCTGTCCGCCACCCAGTAAACCGCCCAACAGACCGCCTAAACCACCGCCACCGGCTTGTTGCTGTTGCCCACCCAGCAAACCACCCAATAAGCCCCCTAAACCGCCCTGCTGGCCACCTTGTGCAAGTGCTTGCTGTGCAATTTGACCGACTAATCCGTCTAACATTCCCATGATGATCGTCCTATTATTTCGCTCTCAAAGCGGTATGAATAATTGAGTGGCACAACAATAATTGTCTGCCAAAACGTGTTGCCCTTGATGCGGTATTGCAAAATCACTGCAATCTGCAAAGCGCTAGTAAGAATGTTATTGCGAGGAAATACAACAGAAATTTGGTATGAATTAGTAACATAAAACGATAACCACATCACACTATATACCATGGCTCGTTTCTTCGTTGACGGATCAGCGCTTTGACGGATTCATTTCCAAAGGCGTCCAAAATCGCGCCAACACCATCAAACGTCGCCAATCATCAGCACACACTTGATCACGCCAGATGACCCAATATCTGATTTGACATTTAGATGAACTCTCAATCCTAAACCCGAGAACCATCACCCACCCCACGCGGTGCAGACTATGCAAATGCCCTTCTGCTTTATTTTCCGCCAAAGGGGCCTTAGGCAGGACAGTCACCCAGCGCCAAACTTGACGATCCATATGAATCAGTTGCACAAGCCGCGTCTGATGGAGGCCTGCATAATAGGTATAAAAAGCATAACCTGCCAACCCTAGCAAAAGGACTACTTTGGCCAAAAGAGGTAATGTGCTTAGAAGACTAAGGAGCACCACAAATAAAAACGCCACGATAGTCATCCCCCACTGCATCTTGCTGGGCTGAATCGTGGCGTTGATTTGCATGGAGCCTCTTACGCTCTCAGCGATTTCAAACGGGCAATAATCGCGGTGAGACTGGCTGGAGGTTCAGTGACGTTCATAAACCAATCGAGCAAATCAGGATCCTCCTGATCGATCAGTTCGGAAAAAGCTGCTTTCTCCGTGCTATCGGCTTGCAAAAAATGCTCACGCACATAAGGATCAAAATAATAATCCAGCTCTTTTAATCCACGTCTGGCGCGGTAAATCACTTTACGATCCGCAAGATTAATTTCTGCTGGGGTCTCTGGATTGCTGATAGCTTGATTCGACATTACGCTTCTATTCCTGCACCGAGATAGGCCGCTTGAACGCGGGCATCATGTAATAAATCTTGTCCTGTGCCACTCAAAGTCATTTCGCCATGTTCCAGCACATAAGCGCGGTCTGCCAGTTGCAATGCACCGCGTGCATTTTGCTCGACCAGCAGGATGGATAGACCGGTTTCTTTGAGCTCTGCCAAAGTCTTAAAGATCAACTCAATCATGAGTGGCGCAAGCCCCATAGACGGCTCATCCAGCAGCAGCAGTTTGGGACGCGAAAGCAAAGCACGACCAATCGCCAACATCTGCTGCTCCCCGCCCGACAAGGTTCCCGCCAATTGGTCACGGCGCTCTGCCAAACGCGGAAAACGTGCAAAGATGGACTCCAGCTCACTCTCACGCCAATCATGCAGATAAGCACCCATTTGCAGATTTTCCAGCACGGTCATTTTAGAAAAGACACCGCGCCCTTCGGGCACCAGTGCTAAACCTTGACCGACGCGCTGGTGGCTGGCAAGCGTGCTGATTTCCTTGCCTTGATAGATCACAGAACCCGTAGAAGGCACCAAGCCTGCCAAAGCATTCAAGGTCGAACTCTTACCCGCGCCATTGGCACCGATCAGACAAACCAATTCGCCTTGATTGACTTCAATATTCAGACCCTGCATCGCATGGATGTTGCCATAGCGGACGTGCAAATTACTTACACTTAACAGTTTTTCATGTACGCTCATGGTGTCGTTCCTGCGTGGTCATCTTGTAGTGAGCCCTGTGCGGTCCCGGCGATAGGCATCGCGCCTTTTCCTGAGTTGGGCATATCATCACCACCTAAGTAGGCCTTAATCACCCTTTCATCGCGGCGGATCTCTTCTGGGGTGCCATCCGCAATCTTCTCACCAAAATCCAATACACTAATGCGCTGACAAAGACGCATCATCAATCCCACATCATGTTCAATCAGCACGATCGTCATGCCATCGGCATGCAGACGACGAATCAAATCTTGCAGTTGTGCCGTCTCGGTCGGATTCATACCCGCTGCGGGTTCATCTAGAGCAAGTAAGCGCGGTTTAAGTGCCAGCGCCCGGGCAATCTCCAAACGGCGTTGGTCGCCATAAGACAAGGTGCGCGCAACGCGATCCGCCACATCTTTGGATAAGCCCACATACTCCAGCAAGCGATAGCCTTCTTGACGAATCAAGCGCTCTTCGCGTCTTGCAGCAGGAGTCCTCAGCACAGCACCAAAGATTCCCGTTTTGGTCTGGCTATGTTGCCCCACCATGATGTTTTCCAGCGCCGTCATTTCACTGAATAAACGAATATTCTGAAAGGTTCGTGCGAGTCCCTTTACGGCCAACACCTGTGGACTGGTTTTAAGACTTAAGGATTCGCCATCAAAATTGAAGCAGCCAGAGTCGGCCTGATACATACCCGTCATCACGTTAAACAGGGTCGTTTTACCCGCCCCATTGGGACCGATCAGGCCATGAATGGTGCCTTGCTGAACGCTCAAACTGACATTTTTTAACGCATGTACACCGCCAAAGGATTTATTGATCCCTTCAAGCTGGAGTAAGGGTTGAGATAGGCTGGGATTAGTCATGATGGAACTCCTCCTTGCGGCGACGCGACGGCAGTAAGCCTTCAGGTCTAAAGAGCATCATGCCCACCAGCGCAATGCCGAAAATCAGCATCCGCACATTATCCGGATCAACCACTTGGCGTCCAAACAGTGCCTCTTGCAAAGGGTGAATAACGGCACGCAAAGCTTCTGGGGTCAGCGTGAGCAATACCGCACCCAAAATAACACCCGCGATATTACCCATACCGCCTAGTACCACCATACACAGCACCATGATCGATTCCATCAAACCAAAGCTGGTTGGATCGATAAAACCCTGAAAGCTGGCAAACATGCCACCCGCAACGCCACCAAAACTGGCACCCATCGCAAAGGCCAGTAGCTTGATGTTCCGGGTATTGATGCCCATCGCCTTAGCCGCAAGCTCGTCTTCACGAATCGCAACCCAAGCGCGGCCGATGCGGGAGTTTTCTAGACGCATACATACGCCGATGATGATCAGCACCAGAATTAAAAACAGGTAGTAATAGAGATAAGCGCCATTGAAATGCTGGCCAAAAAGATCAAAACCCGAGCCAAAGGAGTGACCAAAGAAGGCGAGATTATCAATCCCACTGATTCCTTGGGTACCGTTGGTGATATTGACGGGACGATCCAGATTTTGCATAAACAAACGCACAATCTCACCGAAACCCAAGGTCACAATCGCCAGATAATCCCCACGCAGTTTCAAGGTCGGGGCACCCAAGATCGCACCCGCAAGACCGGCAAAACCCGCGCCTATCGGAATCAGAAGCCAAGGCGAAACATGGATATTTAAATGGGGTGATGCCAGCACCGCCACCATATAGGCACCCAATGCATAGAAAGCGATATAGCCCAAGTCAAGTAGACCCGCATACCCGACAACGATATTCAGACCCAGCGCCAGCATGCAGTACAACAGCGCATAGTCCGCTGTCCGTACCCACGATGGACCCATCAAGCCCAATGCAAAGGGCAAAAGGATCAGTGCGAGTGTGAGGATAAAAAATGCCGATTTCTGTTTGACTGAACGCGGCTTCATCTTTTTCGGTGCCAGTGTGTCATTGATGGTTGTCATTATGCGCGCTCCGACTCACGTTCACCCAGTAAGCCTGAAGGACGCACCATCAGTACTGCGATCAGTACGATAAAGGCAAAGATATCTTTGTATTCACTGCCCATCAAACCGCCGGTCCAATCCGATAAATAGCCAGCCCCCATCGCCTCGATAATTCCAAGGACAAAGCCACCCAATACCGCGCCACGAATATTACCAATACCGCCTAATACCGCCGCAGAGAAGGCTTTTAGACCGAGCAAGAAACCCATGGTGGCGCTAGCTTGACCATAACTTGCGGTGTACATCACCCCTGCTAAACAGCCAAGTCCAGAACCCAGCATAAACACGCTACTGATGATTCGATTGACATTCACCCCCATCAGCGCCGCCACGCGATCATTCTGCGAGGTGGCACGCATGGCACGTCCTAGACGGGTGCGCTGTACAAGTATCCAAAGACCAATCATAAGCACAATGGACAGTACAAAGGTGCCCATCTGATATGCGGTGATGCGTGCACCCAGAATATTAAACGGATCGCTGGTCAGCACTTCTGGGAAACGCTGATAACCGCGTCCCCAGATCATCATCGCCAGATTCTGCAGTACAATCGATACACCAATACCGGTAATCAACGGCGCAAGGCGTGGCGCACGGCGCAGTGGCCTATAGGCAATCCGCTCAATACTAAAACCGAGTAAGGCACAGACAGGCAGTGCAAGCAGGACAGCAACCACGAGGAGCAGATAAGGCGGAATGCCTAAATTTAAACCAATTAATGTCGTGAGAATCGTAACCGTGGACATTGCGCCCACCATTACCACGTCACCATGTGCAAAGTTGATCAAACCGAGAATCCCATAAACCATGGTATAACCCAGTGCAATCAATGCATAAATACTGCCAATAATCAAACCATTAGCAAGCTGTTGAATGAAAATATCCACGAATACTTGTATTCCTAAAAACGTATAAGGCGATCATCTAAACGATCAATTAGAGGTATTTTAAAGCATGAAGTATGCCGTTTTTATTGAATTCGCGATATATAGATTGTTTTCTATTTTTATAACTGACCATTTGGTTAATAGGGCAACTAGAAACTCTGTCTGAGCACATCACCCAACGTTAAGGCATTGGGGACCCAATGCTGAAGTAACCATGCCCCACCAACCACGACCAATCCAGTAAAGAATAGAGACCAGCGCGTTAATTGCCAAAATGTATAGAGATAGGGTTGAACATCAGCACGGCGTAGACGTTGATAGATCTGGACAGAGATCACGCTGTCCAGTGTCAATTCTGCCATCAAGGTGGGGGCTGCATAAATTAACCAGAATGTACCACCCAACAGCACAAATAAAAGCAAAAATTCAAGATCCATTATGCTGGTGGGTAAGACATTGGCTGCATCCACATAATCTACTTTCGATGAGGAATGAGCCGATTGTGAATTTTTGCTCATCTCATTGGCATCAAGATCCGAAGCAATATGCTTGGGATGCGATCCTGTCCATAGCCACAAACTCAGACAAAGGGTCAGATAACCAAAAAACAAACCTGCCGCATAGCGTAACGCCATGCTCTCCGTACCGACTTTCAATAAAAGACTGGATACAATAAAAGCAACGAGCCCCGCAAGCAGCACAAAACTCGCCATCGTCAGTTTAGGCGAACGCCACCACCGAATTTCGTATTCAACTGTGGTAATCGCCTGTCTACGCGAACGAAAGAAAGGCCTCCTCCTTGAACCTAAATCACTATCGCTCAACACAACACTCCATAGCCGATTCAATCAAGAACCTTGTCAACGATCCAGCGCCTCTTCATCACAGACAATCGCAGCAAGTCGGGCATTTTGCTCCAGTAGTTCCTCACTAAAGGATTTAGCATGATGCGTAATGTCCGATTGCTCAGTAAGCAGCGAAGCGATAGAAGGCGCATCACTTGCATAGTGCTGTAAGAAAAGCCGCATTACATGCTCCACGCCTTCCGGTTTCACCGAACGCAGATCACTTTCAAAGTATTCACCACGGGTGTAACTACCCGTGATGATCTCATAAGAGGGAAAGTATTCGCACATGCTGTGCTGTAAGGAGATTTCTTCAGCTGCAGCACGCAGCGCGGACTTACTGTATGTTGTGGAAACCAGCACATGGCGATCCTCATAGGTCGCAATCAAAGGCACGGGTGAGACCGTGATCAGCATCTTGGCTTTAGGATTGACCCCAAGTAATCGACCAATAAAACCTTTTAAGTCAGCAACGACATCAGCGACTTGGAAGTTAACAAATTCATAGCGAGTCGTATCCATCTCGCCCGCCACAACCCCTGGCGCCAAAGGAAACACCGCACCATCGGTTCGGCTCTGCCATGACTCGGTCAGGCCCAGCGTAAAGACCAGCACATCCAGACTTTCAAACATATCGCGTACCGAAGCAAAATGCTTCTCACGGTCCGCATTTAAGTCTTCAATCGACGTAAAACCTTCAGGCTCAACCTGCGGTCTAAACGGATCAACCAGCTTGCCATCATCCCGCACCCAATAGCTTTCCTCTGGCGTGTAATGACCATATGCACGATCAAATAATTGCAGCAATTGTCGAGCCGTATAGATATTGCCGAAACGTGCTGAGAACACCCCATAATTACGGCGCTGGGCTTCGTCGGCAGTCAGATCAATTTCTGAAAGATCGCCCTTTTCACTGATGAAGTAGTTAAAACCCTTCTTCTGCAATGTGCGGGAGATGTGCTGAGCAAAACAACTGCCGGCAGTAGCCACTTTATCTTGGCGATCTATTTTAAATCCTGAGCGCAGCACAGGATCAATCGTATGCATGGCTGACTTTTCTATGGCGAGGCGCCAAGCCGAATCAACATCCTTCATGGCGGGTCGTTCTATCGCACGGCGCCAGAATTGATAATCCGCCAATCCACGATAAGGATTACCACTTGGTGCAACCTCTGGTGACGCTTCGCTGGACACAAGGTCTACGCTTACCGCTGCCTCTGCCACTGGTGCAATAGCTTCTGAGCGAGGCTTTGCATGCAGGTTCGAGGCAAATTGGGCTAAATTTTCAAAACGTGCATGACTAAAACTATCGCACGTTAAATCATCGCGATTGAAGGTCTCAAAAATCTCAAAAGAACCGTGCACAAACTCCTCAAGCCCCAGCATATCTACTTGGCGACCCGCAGCGTTGCCACGTTTAAAATGCATGGATGTGAACTCAGGTTTCATCCCGAGCGCACGGCCAATCTCAGGATAGACGGGCCATGCCGTCAAACTGCCGAGGTCATCTTTAATATAATCTTCCACATAGGGCAGCGTGCTAATTCCCTCACGCGCAAGCGCTGCCCGTGCTACATCCGCTAGGACAAAGAGTTTAGGATGGTTCATGGTATGCATCCAACAACCACGCTTGGACCAATTGGCAATATGGTCGCCAAGGGGAATCCCGCACCGCTCCCACTCATTATTCAGCCACGCAACAGACGCATCCCAATAGTCAAAGAAACCAAGCGCTTCATAGACATCGGGATTATATAAACTGATAGTCTTTTCAGGACTAAAGCCATTCTTCCAGCTATAAAAAGCCAACGATGAACCATATGGACCGATCGGGCTGGGGACATGGTAGCCTTCACGATGAATATGCACACAATCCGGTTGGAATGCATTGAAGATTACGATGGGCAAGGCTTTGCTTTTCTTGCGGATATCCGGATAGTACGCTTCGATCAGGTTGACCGTATCCCAACCGGACTGGACCAATACCAGATCAGCCTCCATAAAATAACTGATATTAAACTGTCCCATACGGAGACCCTGCAGCAGTTCAGGCGTATGACAATAGAACTTGGTCACGACTTCGGTAGACAGGTAAGGCATGATTTTGGCCATACCGCGCCCATGACAATTGCCAACCACAACAATACGCATCTTACCCGGCGTTAGCCAAAGCTCATCTTCATTTTCGGCAACGGTATGGAAATCAGCGACCCCAGAGCCGACATTATTGCGAATCTTATATTCTTCGGATTGCATCAGGAGATTGATGAGAGAACCTTCATCAAAATTCTGCATATGTGAAGCAATGACTGCAGGAGACTCTGGCAGTCTACCCAACATAAATCGATATGCCCAATTAACTGCTTCTTCACTTAACGCCATGTTAATACCCCAAATATTAATTCAGCGCTTAAGCCTGCACAGAGTCCTTTGTCTTTAGAGCTTAATTACGCAGAATGACGAATAAAATTTTCTTAGATTTAATTGTTTTTTAATGATTAACCTTAATCATCTATCTTCACTTGTATCATGACAATCTCTGATAAACAAGCATGATTTTCGGCTTCTTTGAAACACATCTTGATCCTGTAGGCGACGATCTGAATAGGCATCAACTTTAAATTGAATGCGTCATGCCGTAGCCAAAAACCTCAAGCATGACTTAAAACCTTTAACGCCTATACAGCCTACTTTAAATACGACTTCAAAATGCCCACAACCTGCTCCACTTCAAGCTGACGCTGCTCAGTTGTTAGATCATCAACGCCAAGATGTTCACGGATATGTCCATCCAGCACCTCAACCATGAGGCCATTAGCGGCACCCCGAATAGCGGCAATTTGCTGAAGAATTTCAATACATTCCACTTCTTGATCAAGAACTTTTTCAAGTGCTTCGACCTGACCTTTAATCCGGCGAATGCGGGTCATAATTTTCTTTTTGTCATGGATCGTATGGGGCATAGCAACCTCGATTAAGTTTCTTTATACTAGGGGGGAGTATACACACGAACGCCTAAATTCGCGACGCTCCCCCTCTACCGCTTTGGAGGCATGACCATGCCAGCACCGCTATCATCGCATCATTCGCATGAGACAGTCACGTCCATACAACACGCTCGGCCTAAAACCTATTCTTTCAATATCAGTAACCCCATGGCTGAAAAGAAAATTAAGTGGGCGGTTATCCTGACTGCGCTGATGATGGTTGCAGAGATTGCGGGTGGTTATATCTTTAATTCGATGGCGCTGCTGGCCGATGGCTGGCACATGAGTACCCATGCCATGGCTTTGGGGTTATCCATGCTGGCTTATGTCTTGGCAAGGAAGCTCTCACAAGATGCCCGCTTTACTTTTGGAACGTGGAAGATAGAAATCCTCGCCAGCTTTACCAGCTCAATCCTCTTGATTCTGGTTTCTGCATGGATGCTATTTCAATCCACCGATCGCCTACTCGCTCCCACACCGATTCACTACGATGAAGCTATCTTTATTGCCATCATTGGTCTTGCGGTCAATCTCATTTGTGCTTGGCTACTCAAAGATAACCATAGCCATGGACACAGCTCTTCACACACTCATGGACATGATCACGGGCACGGTCATGACCATGCCTCGCATCACGACCACGCCTCACATGGACATGACGACCATGGGCATGCATCGCATGGCGGTAACCACGATCTGAATCTGCGCGCTGCTTATATCCATGTCATCACTGACGCGGCAACATCTGTGCTGGCCATTATTGCCTTGATCGCAGGTAAGCTCTGGGGCGCGAACTGGCTTGATCCAGTGATGGGTATCATTGGCGGTATCTTGGTGGCCATCTGGTCATACGGCTTGATTCGCGACTCTGGGCGCATTCTGCTCGATGCAGAAATGGATGCTCCCGTGGTAGCCGAGGTGATCGAAGTGATTCAGCACAGTCCAATCCCTGCCACTATCAATGATATCCATGTCTGGCGCGTTGGCAAAGATCAATATGCCTGTGTCTTGAATCTCTGCACGGATCATGTTGAAGCCAATTCAGATTATTTCCGTAAACAGCTCAGCATTCATGAAGAATTGGTGCATATCATCGTCGAGGTCAATCAACCTTTGATCAATAATGAGCAACATCTCCACCCTCATGCATAAGCAATAAGCCATAAAAAAGCCTGATTCATCATGAATCAGGCTTTTTTATGCGTTCAAATGCTTAGGGTAATTGACTAAACACCGACAGCATCTCAACCGTCGCGCGGACATCATGAGTCCGAATAATCGACACCCCCTGCTGGACTCCGAGCAATGCCGCGCCCAGACCCGCATAGATCCGCTCATCCACAGCGGCACCATTAAGAATCTCACCCAGCACCCGCTTGCGCGAAATACCCATCAGCATCGGCAGCTCTAAAGTATTCAGCTTCCAGATTTCATTGAGTAGTTGCAGGCTCTGCGGCGTATCTTTGGCAAAGCCAAAGCCCATATCAATAATAAGGTTATCGGCCATAATTCCTGCCGCAAACGCCTCTTCAATGCGAAAAGACAGCTCGGTATGCACCTCACGCGTCACATCGTGATACACCGCCAGATCATTCATGGTGGCTGGCTCACCGCGCATATGCATCAGGATCACAGGCAGTTTTAGCCTTGCAGCCGTATCCAACGCGTTGGGGCGAGTTAAAGCACGTACATCGTTCCAGATCGTTGCACCCGCGTCTACCGCCGCACTAAACACCTCAGGACTACTGGTATCAATCGAGATGATTGGATCAAAACCTTGCGTAAGCGCCTCCACTAAAGGAATGACCCGATCCAGTTCTTCCTGCACTGACACTGGCGCAGCATTCGGTCGCGTCGACTCCCCACCAATATCAATAATACTGGCCCCTTCATCCAGCATCAGTTCGGCATGCTTAAGCGCAGTATCTAAATGATTAAAGCGTCCGCCATCAGAAAACGAGTCCGGCGTGACATTCAAAATACCCATAACCTGTGGACGCGACAGATCAAGCGTATGCTTGCCGCATTGCAGGATACGTTTAGGCAAAGGATGCAGTTTCATCTCAAAGTTCCTTTTTTATAATCTAAGCCTTTTTATAAAATAAAAAGCCCTCGTTTTCACGAAGGCTCTTTGATCACATCTTCAAGATTACATCGCTGGTAGTGGGGGCGGTAAAACCGCACCTTCTGGTGGTACTACAGTGACTGGCACAGGGTTAACTGGTTCGTACACTTTAGGCTCACGTGGCTTACGGCCTTCCATGATATCAACCACTTGATCACGATCAATGGTTTCCCATTTCAGCAAGGCTTCTACCATCACTTCAATCTTGTCTTTGTTGGCTTCAATCAGATCACGGGCAACGGTATATTGCTCTTCCAAGATTTTACGAATCTCTTGGTCGATCAATTGCTGTGTTGCTTCGCTGACCGAACGATTACCGATTTTGCCAAAGTAACCACCATCTTGCGAATCATCTTCGTAAACCATGATGCCGAGTGCATCGCTCATACCGAACTTGGTGACCATCGCACGGGCGATTTTGGTCGCACGTTCAAAGTCGTTTGAAGCACCGGTTGATTTCTGATTCACAAACACTTCTTCAGCAATACGACCACCAAACAGGATCGACAACTCATTCAACATCTTGTCTTTGTAGTTGCTGACGCGGTCAAACTCAGGCAACTGCCAAGTTACACCCAGAGCCCAACCACGCGGCATGATGGTGACTTTATGCACAGGATCAGTGTTTGGCAACAGCTCAGCAACCAAGGCATGGCCCGCTTCGTGATAAGCGGTATTTTTACGCTCATCTTCACGCAGCACCATCGATTTACGCTCTGGACCCATGAAGATCTTGTCTTTGGCATCTTCAAAGTCATGCATATCGACCGTGTTCTTGTTGCGACGTGCTGCAAACAAAGCCGCTTCATTTACAAGGTTTGCCAAATCCGCACCGCTCATACCCGGCGTACCGCGTGCAAGCACTTTGGTTTCTACACCCGTGGCAGAAGGCAATTTCTTCATGTGAACATTCAGAATTTCTTCACGGCCTTTGATGTCAGGCAAGCTCACCGCCACTTGACGGTCAAAACGACCGGGACGCAGTAAGGCTTTGTCCAATACGTCTGCACGGTTGGTCGCAGCAATCACAATCACGCCTTCTGAACCTTCAAAACCATCCATCTCAACCAGCATCTGGTTCAGTGTTTGTTCGCGCTCATCGTTACCACCGCCCATACCTGAACCGCGATGACGACCAACCGCATCAATCTCATCGATAAAGATGATACATGGTGCATGGCGCTTGGCTTGTTCAAACATATCACGCACACGTGATGCGCCGACACCGACAAACATTTCGACAAAGTCAGAACCTGAAATCGAGAAGAAAGGTACTTTCGCTTCGCCAGCCACTGCTTTTGCCAGCAAGGTTTTACCAGTTCCCGGTGGGCCAACCATCAGCACACCGCGTGGAATCATCGCACCCAGACGCTTGAATTTAGTCGGATCACGCAGAAAGTCCACCACTTCAACCAATTCAGCTTTCGCTTCGTCACAACCTGCGACATCGGCAAAGTTCACTTTGATCTGATCTTCAGTCAGCATCTTGGCTTTGGATTTGCCAAAGCTCATCGGACCACGACCACCGCCGCCGCCCGAACCGCCGCCTTGCATATTACGCATGAAGAACATGATCAACAGGATGATCAACAGTACAGGAAAACTGGCCACCAGCAGTTGCATCCAAACGCTTTGACGTTCTGGAGCAGCACCTTGGATTTCCACTTTCTGTGCAGTCAGACTTGGCATCAGCGCATTGTCAGCGATACCTGGACGGACGGTTTCAAAAGGGGTCTTATCCTTGCGCTCACCCGTGATGCTCTCGCCATCAATCTTGACGCTCTTGATTTGCCCTGCGTTAACCGCAGTCACAAACTCAGAGTAGCTCAGAGGATCGGGCTTCTTTTTGTTCTCGAAATTGCTGAATACCAGCACGACAATGCCAATAATCACCAACCACAGTACTGTATTCTTGACGATATCGTTCAAGGCTTTTCCACCTATGGTTACTTAATTAAATAAAAAAGTCAGTCAAACTTTTTCAAACCTACACTCATCATTTGTTTGACTTACATTAACGTGATTACAGTCCAGCAACAACCTTATTCCGTGGTCATTACGTCGGATTTTGTCACGTTTTGTACATCTACGCGTTACATAACTTCACAATTCTGTTGCTGCAAATCGCCTGTCACGGCAGCTCAAATCCATCAATCTTCGGTATCCATCACATCAGATTCGGCATCATTTGATTTGATCGCGCTGACCTTCCGCCCTTGAGCAAGCAAATACACTTCGGGTGAACGAGGACGTGAAGCCTTCGGCTTGACTGCTTTAATGACCGTAAACTCTTTAAAAATCGCTTTCCGATACTCATCAAAGCCTTCACCCTGAAAGACTTTTACCAAAAACTGACCTTTTTCATCCAGCACCTTGCTGGCAAAGTCGAGCGCCAATTCGCATAGATACATCATACGCGGCTGATCGACAGCACTATTACCTGATGTATTGGGTGCCATATCCGAAATTACAATGTCTACTCGTCGGCCATCTAAGATTTCGAGCAATTTATTAAAAACACTTTCTTCACGAAAGTCGCCCTGTAAGAAGGTCACCCCACCCAGATGATCCATCTCTAAAATATCTGATGCAACAACCATACCGCGCTCTCCGGTCAGCTTGGCGGCGATTTGCGACCAACTACCCGGTGCCGAGCCCAAGTCCACCACAGTCATGCCGGGCTTGATCAATTTATATTTTTCATTGACCTCAAGCAGCTTATACGCCGCACGTGAACGGTAGCCATCCTTATGGGCTTGCTTCACATAGAAATCATCCAAATGCTCACGCATCCAAGCCTTACTACTTTTGGATAGTTTGTTATTGGTAATACGAGTTGCCATGTGTTGCGTTCCATTTGAATATACGGGTGCTTTGCTGCGCTGGGCTAAAAACAATCAAGAGCTGGTTTTTAAATGAACAGCGCAAATTGATGCAAAAACAACGAAAAAATTTTGTGATATTTGTCTATTTTAAGCCAAAAGTCGTTTGGATGCTTGATTGATGTGATGATCTGTCATATTTAAGCGCGTTTTTAAGCTACAATAGGTATCACTTATTTTTTTAAACGATTCTTTTGCCACACAGCAAGGATCGGTTGTTTTACATACTACAAAGGTTTTGCTATGCCCGCTCTTACCACTCATGAACGCAAACGCTTACGTCGCATTGGGCATGAACTTAGTCCCATCGTGATGATCGGCAACCACGGCCTGTCGGATGGCGTCATTGAGGAACTCCGCCGTGCGTTGGCTGACCATGAGCTGATTAAGGTTAAAGTCGCTGGCGAAGACCGCGAACTGCGCCAAACGCTGATCGACAGTGTGATTGAAGTCAGTGGTGCAGACGTTGTGCAACAAGTCGGTAAAATCATCCTGATGTTTAAAAAAGCCGAAAAACGCAATGTTCATCTCTCTAACTTAGTGCGCTTTGCGCATTTGGATGACTAATCCCACAAATGACGTTTTATAGAAGCAAAAAGCCCAGAATTCGATTCTGGGCTTTTTTATGAATTAAACATTCACTCGTCATCTGAGCACATTATCTTTTTCTAGCTCTGATATAGAGTCTTGATCTCAGAAAATATCGTTGATATCTAGACCTGTCGCCGTGCACTAACCCATTTGCATAAAGAAACAATCCAACTACTTTCCAAGCCTCTCTCGTCCAAAAATGAAGCGTAGAATAAAGCGCACAATCTGCAAATCATTGCGGGTTAATGAATTCGTCTAATGTCGCTCGCCTGAAATTTTGCCAGCAAAACCCAGAGGTCATCATGTCATTACACAATCTGCACGACACCCTAAAAACAATCACTTTAAAGAATGGCGAGAGCAGACAGCTCTTCTCGCTCCCGGCATTGGAAGCCGCAGGTGTGGGGCCGATCTCCAAGCTGCCAGTTTCGATCCGTATTGTCCTTGAAGCCGTACTGCGTAATGTCGATGGCAAAAAAATTACCGATGAACACGTCAAACAGCTCGCCAATTGGGAACCGCTTGCCAATCGTGTTGAAGAAATTCCTTTCGTAGTCGCACGTGTAGTGCTGCAAGACTTCACTGGTGTGCCACTACTTGCCGACCTTGCCGCAATGCGTAATGTCGCCGCGCAAATGGGCAAGAACCCCAAAGCCATCGAACCGCTGGTGCCTGTTGATCTGGTGGTTGACCACTCCGTGCAAGTGGACTTCTACGGCACCGCAGACTCACTGCGTAAAAACATGGAATTGGAATTCAAACGCAATAATGAACGCTACCAGTTTATGAAGTGGGGCATGCAAGCCTTTGATACCTTTGGTGTCGTGCCACCCGGATTTGGTATCGTGCATCAGGTCAATCTGGAATACCTCTTCAACGGCGTACAGAACAAAAATGGCGTGCTCTATCCCGATACACTCGTCGGTACTGACTCTCATACGACCATGATCAATGCTGTCGGCGTGGTCGGTTGGGGTGTGGGAGGGATTGAGGCCGAAGCTGGCATGCTCGGTCAGCCAGTCTACTTCCTGACCCCAGATGTGGTGGGTGTCGAACTTAAAGGCAAACTGCGCGAAGGCGTGACCGCAACCGACTTGGTACTCACCATCACCCAAATGCTGCGTAAAGAAAAAGTGGTCGGTAAATTCGTTGAATTTATTGGTGAAGGCACCTCGTCGCTGTCGCTCACGGATCGTGCCACGATTGCCAACATGGCTCCTGAATACGGCGCAACCATGGGCTTCTTCCCTGTGGATGAAGTGACAGTAGACTATATGCGGGGTACAGGTCGTAAAGAAGAAGACATCGACGCATTTGAGTCATATTTCAAAGCGCAAAATCTATTTGGGATTCCCAAGGGCGGTGAGATCCATTACAGCAAAAGTCTTGCTCTAAACCTCGATACCATTGTGCCATCACTGGCTGGACCGAAGCGTCCGCAAGATCGCATCGAACTGCCGAGCATGCAAAAAGACTTCGATCATCTGTTCAGTGCCCCACTGCCTGATAACGGATTCAACAAAAACCAAGGTGATCTGCATAAGCGCTACACAACCAAGCGTACGCTGCCGCATAACGTCGAAACACCGCATAAATCAGACTATCAAGGCACAATCATTCGCGGTGAAGCCGACATGATTGCCAATCGCCCAACCGCAGATGCTGCCGCGCCAGTTGCGCATGCCACCGAACAATACCTTGATCTGGGACATGGTGATGTATTGATTGCGGCGATCACCTCTTGTACCAATACCTCAAACCCCAGCGTGTTGATCGGTGCAGGTTTACTGGCGAAAAAAGCCGTCGAAAAAGGTCTACAGGTTAACCCACGGGTCAAAACATCGTTCGGTCCCGGTTCTCGCGTGGTTCCAGAATATTTAACCGCGGCAGGTCTGCAATCCTCACTGGATAAGCTCGGATTTAACGTTGCGGCTTTCGGTTGTACGACCTGTATTGGTAATGCCGGTGATCTGGCTGCAGAGTTCAATGAGTCGATTATCGAAAATGACATCATTGCAGCAGCGGTGCTCTCGGGAAACCGTAATTTCGAAGCGCGGATTCATCCTAATATCCGCGCCAACTTCCTTGCCTCTCCGCCACTGGTCGTCGCCTTTGCCATTGCAGGCCGAGTCAATATTGATATGACCAGAGAACCACTCGGCACAGGCAGCGATGGTCAACCGGTCTATCTCAAAGACATCTGGCCGACGAGTGAAGAGATCAATGCGCTGATCAAATACGCACAAGATCCTGCTGTCTATCGGGAGAAATACTCCGACTTCACCAAAGACAACGATCTGTGGAACGATATTCAAAGCGCACATGGCGATGTCTACACTTGGCCGACTTCGACCTATATTGCCAAGCCGCCATTCTTTGAAAACTTTGCCATGACCCCAAGTCCGGTTAAAGAAATCAAAAACGCCAAAGCCTTGCTGGTGCTTGGCGACTCGGTCACCACTGACCATATTTCGCCAGCAGGTTCATTCCGTGCAACCACACCAGCGGGTACGTACTTGACTGAACACGGCGTGCAATTGGCCGACTTCAATACCTACGGCTCACGCCGCGGTAACCATGACATCATGATTCGCGGTACCTTTGCCAACGTGCGGGTAAAGAACCTGATGCTACCGCTACGCGATGATGGTTCTCGCATCGAGGGCGGTTTCACTCTGCTGGATGGCAAACAAACCACGGTCTATGACGCTGCGATGGAGTACATCAAACGCGGCACGGCAACGGTGGTCTTTGCGGGTGAAGAATACGGTACGGGTTCCAGTCGTGACTGGGCGGCAAAAGGCACGCAATTGCTCGGGGTCAAAGCCGTGATTGCTCGTAGCTTTGAGCGGATTCACCGCTCAAACTTGGTCGGTATGGGCGTGCTGCCGTTGCAGTTTAAAGGCACGGATTCAATCGAGTCACTGAAGATCAAAGGCGATGAAACCTTTGATGTGATCGGTGTCAATGATCATATGACTCCACAATCTGACATCACCTTGAAAGTCACTCGTCCTGATGGCTCCACCTTTGATGTGGTACTGCTATCGCGGATAGATACGGCCATCGAAGTGGATTATTTCCGTCATGGCGGCATCCTGCCATTCGTGCTGCGTGAGATCTTAGCCAAAGCTTAATGTTAATTATCTCTAATCTTTCCCCCTCTCTAAGAGGGGGAAATTTTATGCTCCATCAGTTGCCTTCAAACTTTGCCGTGGTTCGGTTTTTAAAGGCTTCCACCCCGCGTTTTGCATCCTTACTCAAGAATAATCGTAGAATCTGCCATTTAATCCGTGACAACGCGGTTCGGCTGCCTTCGGCTTGTGCCAAACGCGTCGATTTTAAAATCGCTTGTACACCCAGCGGTGCTTGTGCAGCTATTTTCTGTGCAATCTCAATGGCCGTTTGTAGCTCCTGACCATCTGGCACAACTTGCTGCACCACCCCCAGTCGATAAGCCTCATGGGCATCAAACCAATCGCCCGTCAGGATATAACGGTAAGCATTATTCAGACCCACCGATTGCGGCCAGCGCACCGTGCCACCGCCAAAAGGAAATAGTCCACGACTGACTTCGTATTGGGTAAACTTTGCCGACTCGGCTGCCACACTGACCTGACCACTCAGCATCAACTCAATACCGAGTGTAAAGCAGCGGCCTTGTACAGCAGTCACAATCGGCTTAGGGCACTGCGGTGTACTGACACCCCACGGATCAATCATGCCTCGCGGCACCAAGGGTTTGATTAAGCTTTTGGGGAGATATTTAGCGATGGCGGGCATGTCGAGACCCGCGGTAAAATCCTTGCCTTGCGCCCAGACCACGCCGCAGCGCAGCTCGGGATCCTTTGCCAATTGGGTATAGGCAGCAGCAAGTTCATGAATAAGTTCAGGGGTAAACGCATTCAATTTTTCGGGACGGTTAAAGCCGATGAGCAAGAGATGCCCACGCTTCTCAACCAAAATATGCGATTGATCCATGACATGATCTCCTTGATCTTAAAGTAGACAAAACCATTCGCTCTTTAACCTATCAAGCAGTCTTCTTCATTTTTGTCTGGCTGCATAGGATGTTTACGTAAGTCACCGGGTGTACGCCCCGTAGCCTGTTTAAAAGCACGCGTAAACGCCGCCTGACTGCTAAAACCCAGTTGCTGCGCCACTTTGCTGAGGGGCAACTCACCACTGGTCAGCAGCCACTCAGCCCGCTCCATGCGCACACTTTTGGTCAGTTCCAGCAAAGAGGATTCCTCTTCACTAAGGCGCCTCGCCAATGTGCGTACCGACATCGACAATTGACTGGCGATCTCAGCAGCATCCAACTGCTGCCCATGAATAATCCCTTGCGTCAGTAAACGTTGTACTCGCTGGGTCAATGGTCTGGCTTGTGGGATGCTCTTTAGTTGGCGAGAGAGCGTGGTCAGCAGCATGTCATGGGTAATGCGATTATGCGTCAACAAAGGCTGATTTAAGATGCTACGGCTGATGGTAAAACCATTACGGGCACTACCAAACTGCACCGGCTTACCAAAAAAGTGTTCATAAGCCTCCAGATTTTCAGTGCGTATATGGGTCAGCTGCACCTGAGTATCTTTTCGGACCTGAGGGCGAGCATGCAACTGCGTGCCACTCACAAACTCTGTCATGCGAGCAAAGCCTGCAATAACGAACTCCATCTGCACTTCGTCAAACGGTGAACCAAACTCTTGTAATCGCTTGATATAGACGCGCGACTCATGGTGCAAGTCCTCACGGTGCAGCTCCATGGAAGGCATCAACAGAGGAAAGAACTCAATCGCAACATTCAGCGCATCCCCAAGCGTTGCCGAAGTAAGTGCAGCGATACCGACTAAGCCATGAGCCGTGGGTGGAAAATGAGCCAGCAATTGCAAAAAATGCGGCTCTCCCGGCAGCATATATTCAGATCCCAACTGCATGGCCGTTTTAAACTGGGCCAGCGTCAGATACTGATTGGGATCGACCAGATCTTCAGGGGTGAGCCCCATTCGCTCAAAATATTGCGCTTCATTGCCCTGACGAGCACGAATCAGCGACAGCGTCAGCTCGGCATGAGACACGGGAAACAAAAACTCTCGAGTCGTCTTACGCATACCTGTTACATCCCATTTTCATTTCACGCATGACAAGTCACCATGCCGCAGAACTTGGACGCAGTTCAAGCTCTTGCGTCCATGCTTCTTTCGCTTGGGTATGGATCTGCCAACACGTCGAGGCTACCGCTTGTGCAAATCGCTCAGCGGGTTCTCCGCTCACATCCCCTTCATCCAGCAAAATATGCGCGATGTGAACGCCTTGTGGGTCAAACTCTCGCGCCATAGACTGGGCCAAAGCACGCACTCCGGCTTTCACCGCCCCAAAACCACTGAAGTTCGGCTGGCTGTGGATCGCATCGATTGCGTCAACAAAAATAATCGTTGCGGAGCGCTGAAGCTTACGCTTTGAGCGATGAAGTAACATCGCTTTCAATGCTGTCTGGCCGATCACAAAGGCACTCAACCCATGCACACGCCACAAAGACTCTAATTCCTTCGGGGTCATCGTCAATGTGGCAATCGAAGTCGATCGTGTTGGCGCATGAACAATCCATTCTGGCACTAAACCCGCAACCGCCAGATCAGTAAATAATGATTGCACCGCATCCACCGAACAGATATCCAGACGGACTGCATAAATACTCGGTAGATCAATTTCAAATGCAGGTATCGCACACGTTGCCTTAGGCACATCCGGATCATGAATCACGCGATAGGTAACCAAACCCGAGCGAATAGCCTGCGCACAGAGTGCAGAAACCACTGCGGAATCCTGATCCAAATCCACAATCACAGCACAACCCCGTGCGAACTTGGACTTGCTAGAGAAAATGCTTGGTAAGGAGATTTTAAAGGTCATTAGAACTTCTCCTTAAATGGACGTAAATCCAGCTCATGCGTCCACGCCTCAATCGGCTGCTGATGCAGATGCCAATAGTTCTCAGCAATCGCTTCAGGTTTGAGACTACCGGATGCCCCCTTGATCAAGGTTCGAACTACACGACCAACGCCAAAACCAAGTTGATTGATCCGATCGCCATCTACTGCGCCATCAATCACGACATGTGCCACATGCAGCCCTTGCCCAGCAAACTCACGCGCCAGACTCTGGGCAAAATTGCGTAAGCTCGCCTTGCCTGCAGCAAATGCGGCGAACATCGGTTTACCTCGCAGTGAGGCCGATGCCCCGGTGAAAATGAGTGTACCGTGACCTTGCGGCAACATACGACGTACGGCTTCTTGTCCCACCAGCGCACCCGCCAGAAATGTAGTGCGCCAGAGATGCTCATAAAAGCTGGCTTCTGTATGCAAAAACCGCGATGGGGTATTGCCACCCACATTGTGCACAACCAGTTCAGGGACTCGCTGCTCATCGGCAATATGCTGGAATAACGCAGTGACCTCAGCAGGCTTCGTACTATCAATCACATACGCGGAGGCTTGCCCACCTTGTTTGATAATTTGTGCCACAACCTGCTCAATCTTGCTCGCGGTGCGACCCGCCACATACACGTGTAATCCCGCTTTGGCACTGCGTAAGCAGACCGCCCCGCCTATGCCCTGCACTGCACCCACGCCGATCACGACAGCGCATGGCGTCATACTAATGTATTGATTAGTCAAATTTTCTATATTTGAAGAAGCCATATCATGTTCTATCCTGCATCCCGATGTGACGCCATGCTAATCGATAAGGAATGATTATTTTCATTAAGTTCTTATTTGGAACTTTAGTATATTATGATGGGGACCACAAGCTGAATATATGCCGATGTCCATCAAGCAGCAATGTTTTGGCAGACAAAGGTAAGTGATGGCACACGAAGTCTAAACATTTCACCAGAAGTGAAACGTGGGTTTCGTCCCCGCTGCAGAGAATGCTTCACACGCTGGCTTTGGTGGTTTAAAGTCAGCCACGGACATTGATGCCCCCTTTATCCTTAAAACACTGATTAAAACCTCACAGGACTACCGAGCATGAGCCAAAATATTGTTCTTCATCAGTGGGAAATTTCCCCTTTTTGCCGTAAGACGGCATTGACGCTCGACCACAAAGGATTGGCTTATGAAAAACTCGACTATAACGGCTTCTTGGGTGCCAAAGTTGTTAGCCTAAGTCGCGCCGGGAAATTACCCGTGCTGGATATCGATGGCAAGCGTATTCAAGACAGCACCCGCATCGCACGTTACCTTGATGAGCACTACCCAGAGCACCCGCTCTACCCTGTTGATCCCATTGAAAATGCACAGGCTGCCGTTTGGGAAGATTGGGCTGATGAATCGCTATATTGGTTTGAGGTGTACTTCCGCTATATCGACAATAACGCCATGGAGCAAGTGCTCGATATCGTCTGCGCAGGGCGACCCAAGTATGAACGCATCGCGATTAAGGCTGCGCTGAAAGTCGATTTCGCCTTAAAACTCCGTATGCAAGGCCTAGGCAGACTGAGCTACGACGATATCGTGGCTGAATTTACTCTACATCTGGATCGGATAGAGGCGGTACTCGCGCGCCAAGATTGGCTGGTTGGATCTGAACGGAGTATCGCGGATATTGCCGTGGGTGCACAACTGGCTGAAGTTGTCCGTACCAGCCAACTGCGTGATGTGATTTTGGCGAGACCTAACCTTGGAAAATGGTTAAAGCGCATTTAATATAAATAGTTACGATAAATAACATTCAATGACGGTCATCAAGATCATGACCAAAAATTGGCAGACTTCGCCTATACATGGCGACACAAGCTAATCAAGATTCGTTGTAATGGCTATATTCAGCGCATTCTAGAAATTATCATCTCGATAATACCAGATCGCTTCCGGCATCATGATTCAAGCAAGAAAACTCGCTTGAATCATGATCAAGCCGACTCCTTATCCTTGTGAGGTTAGCCATGACTGCCATGTTCTCGCACCAAATTGAAGTCCGTAGCCATCTGGATTTTCAGTTGAATGAAGTCCCTAGATTTTGGTTCGACAATAATCCCTATGCCACCCGCCTATTTGATTCAATCTCGATGCTATTTCCAGTCGGTGAGCGCTTCTTTATCAGCAGTATCCGTCCGTATCGCGCGCAGATTCAAGACCCGGCCCTTGCCGAATCCGTCGCTGACTTCTGCAAACAAGAAGGTCAGCATGGTATCCAGCATACGCTCTATAACGACCTCTTGATTCAGCAAGGCACCCCCACTGCAGAAATCATTGATAAATTTTCAGAGCGTTTGGAAGAGATTAAGAAAGCTGCACCACTGGAAATGCATCTGGCGACTACCGCTGCGCTTGAACACATGACCGCCTTAATGGCTGAAGCCATGTTTAGTCGTCCTGAAATTATGGCCAATGCCCACCCGAATATGCGTGCGCTATTGGCTTGGCATGCGATTGAAGAAATGGAACATCGTGCCGTCGCGTTTGATGTGCTGACCAAAGTCGTCAAAACCAGCTATCGCAAGCGGGTACTGGCGATGACCATGGTTGTCCCCCGTTTCTGGCGAGATGCACTGGTGCATACCGATCAAATGCTAAAAGCCGATGGCTTTAGCCGTCTGGAGCGTCTGAATATGGCGCGCAAAACCTTGCCGTTGTTTTTTGGACGCAAAGGTATTCTGACCGCGGTATCCAATGAGTTCTTTCAATACTACCGCCGTGACTTCCACCCCAATGATATCCCCGTCCTCAAACACTATCCGCGTTGGTTATCTGCGTTTGAAGCCAGTGGTGATCCGATCTATGCCTCACAGCAGATGTATGCAAATTAAACCCTGCCATTCATGCTGATCAACACGCATAAAAAACGGTGAGTCATCAAGACTCACCGTTTTTTTGAAGATCACATCGCAGTGATATCGAACTTCAATAAAGCTCAGCTTGCTTTCGCTAGGCTTGGGATAGCCGCATGCGCCGCAGCCAAGGCATCAGTACGATGTTGTGGCGAGTAAGCAATGCCTTCTGCACGGATAAACTGCACATCAGTCACGCCGATAAATGCAAAAATCTGTTTCAGGTATTTTTCCTGAAAATCCGCTGGGCTATCTTCCCCAAAGGCACTACCACGACCACTGGCGATGATCACTTTTTTGCCCGTCACTAAACCTTTAGGACCCGCTTCGCTATAGCTGAAGGTACGACCTGCAACGAGCACACGGTCTACCCATGCTTTCAAGGTTGAAGGAATACCAAAGTTGTACATTGGTGCACCGAGCACCAGGATGTCTGTATCTAAAAACTGCTGGAGTACGGCTTCTGCTGCCGCAGCTTCTGCAGCGTCTACTTTTGCCAAACTTGCACCAGTCAAATGCGGTACAGGATCTTTGTCCAAATCACGATGCGTAATGGTGAGGTTTGGAACGGCTTTGTTTAAATCAGCAACAATCGCTGCGGTCAACTCACGTGTAACTGAATGATCGCCGAGTGCACTTGAATCGATATGTAATACTTTCATGGAAATCTCTATATTCTGGTTTACGGAAGTACCGCGTTGGAGTCACTATAATCGTTTGATTAATGCTATCCAATACCCTAAAATAAGACGAACTGTTGCAATAATAGAACAACATTACCTTATAGCCTCAACCCTACAATTTCTGCATACGGTTTGGAGTTTCTTATGGATAACCTCAATGATCTCTACCTCTACGCCATGGTGGTGGAACATGGCGGGTTTAGCAAAGCCGAGCGTGCACTAGACATCCCAAAATCACGCCTCAGCCGACGCATCTCCCAATTAGAATCAGACTTGAACGTACGCTTACTGCAACGTGACTCCAGACACTTCACCGTCACCGATGTCGGGCAACGGGTCTATCAGCACGTGCAGTCGATGCTCACCGAAGCCCAAGCCGCGCGTGATGTAGTCGATGAGCTGAGTGCAGAGCCTCGAGGCATCCTGCGGGTTAGTGTGCCTATCGATATCGCGGAACAGCAGATGCCGTTGATTCTGCCTGAATTCATGCGCCTCTACCCCCATATCCAAATCCAGCTCACTGTCACTAATCGACGTATTGATTTACTCAATGAAGGGATCGATGTGGCATTACGTGTCCGTGACAAGCTAGATAACGACGGCAATCTGGTGATGCGCAAATTCGGTCAATCCGAATCGGTATTGGTGGCCAGCCCTGCTTACTTAAACCGTATGGGACGTCCACAACATCCGGAAGAACTGCTGCAACATGTCACCCTCAGCCACAATGAAAACGACATTAAACAGCAATGGGCACTGCATGGCCCACAAGGCAAAGTACTGTTTGATATCAAACCGCAAGTCATCGGATCGAGTTTTGCGTTATTGGGTGCACTGGCTGAACAAGGGGAAGGGATCGTTCTCTTACCGCTCATGCGCTGTATTGATCAGATCAGGAGTGGCAAGCTAGAAGTGGTGCTGTCGGACTGGCGTTTACCACAAGGGATCTATCATGCGGTGTTTGCCTCAAGACGAGGAATGCTGCCTGCGGTGCGGGTCTTTATCGACTTTCTGGCCGAGAAAATTCCACCGATGCTCCAAGAGCTGCATGCTAACTGCCCTAGCCATCCCGCCGAACGACACGCTTAAGTAGCGACTTGTCCTGTCATGCGTTTTTGGTGCATGACAGGACAACGAGACATCATCGATTAATCCGCAAGATCCGTATCAATCGAGATCGTTCCGGTCAGGACCTTATGGATCGGACAGGCATTGGCGACTTGCAGCAATCGTTCACGCTGCTCATCGCTCAAATCTCCGGTCAAGGTAATATGCCGAGCAATCACATTGGTGCCCGGCGTTTTGCCATTAGGATTAAGCTCCAATTTGACATCAACCTCATCCAGCGGCCACTCTTTGCGCTTGGCATACATTTTCAAGGTCACCGATGTACAGGCTCCTAAACTCGATAGCAACAGCTCATGTGGGCTGGGACCCGCATCCAAACCACCCAGATCGGTAGGCTCATCGGCATACCATTGATGGTGATCATTGCTTAGGGTCACCAAGTAAGGCGTGTCTTGAATGGAGGCTTTCACGGTAAAATCACTCATAAGGGTCATCCTTTGGCAAATGCTACGTTGTGTCGTCTAAATATCAATCTATTCTTCAATGTTCCACTCCATGCAAAAGCGCCTAGCCCACCGGAATGGACTAAGCGCATGTCATTGCATTAGCGTGAAATTTTTCCAAAGTTTCCGCTATTGAAGTCTTGCATCGCTTCATGAATCTGCGCGGCAGTATTCATGACAAATGGTCCGTAGCCTTCAATTGGCTCATTCAGTGGTTGACCACTCAAAATCAGAAAACTCGCATCACTGTTGGCTTCAACCGTAAAGTCAGTGCCAACCTGATCCAACACCACCATTTGCGCATCACGCGCAATCTGGGTGTCATTGACTTGTACCGTACCGCGCAGCACGATCACAGCCAGTGTATGTCCTTCGTTGACCGTGAAATCGGCACGTTTACCGGCATTCAGACGCACATCCCAGACATCGACGGGTGAGTAGGTTTCGGCAGGACCGACAAAGCCTTCAAACTCACCGGCAATCACGCGCAGAGTGCCAGCGCCATCTTTAAGCTCAACACTGGGGATCTGCGCATTCTGGATCGCTTGATAATGTGCTGGGGTCATTTTGTCTTTGGCAGGCAGATTGACCCACAATTGCACCATCTCAAAATCACCACCTGTTTTGGTGTATTCATGAGAATGGAACTCTTCATGAATGATCCCGCCGCCTGCGGTCATCCACTGCACATCTCCCGGTCCGATCACCCCGCCACCACCACTTGAATCGCGATGTTCGACTTCGCCTTTGTAGACAATGGTCACGGTCTCAAAACCACGGTGTGGATGCTGACCCACTCCACGCGGTGTGGTAGTCGGTTTAAACTCGGTTGGACCCGCATAGTCAAGCAACAAAAACGGACTCAACTGCTGTCCAAACGTGTTATAAGAAAACAACGAACGTACGGGAAAACCATCGCCGACCCAGTGTTGACGTGGGGCACTATAGGTACCTAATACTTTTTTCATGTATTTCTCCTGTGTAACGGCTTATTGAATGTCACACGATTTAAGCCATCATACAGCGGTAACAATATTGCGACTAGATAGCCAAACTGCGCATCAGCGTTTCATCAGTAGAACGATATTACCCTTGAAATCTGACATCCCTAGATTGCACGCCTGCAATATGAATAACCAGCGGCATAGGGCATGTAGATACGCTTTTGATACAGAGCCGGCGGCTCATTCTGATCAAAAATGAGCGATAGATCTTGTGATCAACCTGTTGTATAACGTATAGATTCTCGATTGGAGACTCCTCATGAATGCGCCCTCATCATCACCCGTTTCTGATCCCCATGCAGCCTTGCGCGATGATGTCCGACTACTGGGTCATCTCTTGGGTGACACGCTACGCCAGCAAGTTGGCGAGGCGCTGTATGACAAAGTCGAAACTATCCGCAAACTCGCCAAACAAACCCGAGATGGCGATAGCCATGCAGGCGTTGAACTCAATCGCGTGCTGTCTGCACTGGAAGACCACGAGCTGTCCCCTGTAGCCCGCGCCTTTACCCAATTCTTGAATCTGGCCAATATCGCCGAACAATACCACCGTGTGCGCCGCCGTCGCGCATGGCAATCGCTGGAATCCGCAGCCCCGCAGCATGGCTCTACCAGTGAATTGTTTCCACGTCTCGCCGCCAACGGCATCGATGCCGAGACGATTTGGGAGAGTGCACAGTCTTTAGACATTGAACTGGTCCTGACCGCGCACCCCACCGAAATCAGCCGCCGTACCCTGATTCAGAAATATGACGACATCACCGATAGTCTAGAACGCTTAGATCGTCTAAATCTCACTCCTTTTGAGCGTACCGAGGAGCTGGCCAAACTCAAACGCGACATCATCGCCGCATGGCATACCGATGAAATCCGTCACCACAAACCCACACCCGTCGATGAAGCCAAATGGGGCTTTACCGCCATTGAGCAGAGTTTATGGTTTGCCGTGCCGCAATTCGTTCGCGAGTTTGATAACAGTATTTTCCAGCATACGGGCAAGCACTTACCCCTGACCAAAACTCCAATTCGCTTTGCCTCTTGGATGGGCGGTGACCGTGACGGCAACCCGAATGTCACCCATCAAGTGACCGAAGAAGTGCTACTCCTGTCGCGTTGGCAAGCTGCTGATCTGTATTGGCATGACATTGACGCACTGCGTTGGGAACTCTCGATGGATGTCTGTAGCCCCGCGCTCCTCACCCATCTGGCGGCACAAGGCATTACCAACAGTAGCGAGCCTTATCGCGATATCTTGCGTGAAGTGCGCCGTCGTCTGGGAAGAACACGAGATTGGGCTAATGCACGGCTACGTAAGGAAACAGGCGTTGATGACAGCGATATCTACCTACATGCCCATGAATTAATGGCGCCTCTCAAGCTATGCTATGAATCCTTGATCGACTCCAATATGGAAGACGTCGCCAATGGTGAATTGATCGATATCATCCGCCGTGTTGCTTGCTTTGGCGTAGAACTGCTCAAGCTGGATATTCGCCAAGAGTCTGCACGGCATGCCGAAGTATTAAACGCGATTACCACGTATCTCAATATCGGCAGCTATGGCGAATGGGATGAAGCGGAGCGACGGGCATTCCTCATCCGTGAACTGAAAAACCCACGTCCGCTTTTACCGAAGACGCTCAAAGCCGCACCGAATGCCCCGATTCTGTCTGCCAATGTCGTCGAAAGCTTGGCGACCTTTGATGTCTTGGCTGAACATCCGGGTGAAGCGCTGGGCGCTTATGTCATCTCGATGGCACAGAACGCCAGTGATGTCCTTGCTGTGTTACTCCTGCAAAAGAAAGCCGGTGTACAGAAATTGCTACGTGTGGTGCCACTATTTGAAACCTTGGATGACTTAGACCGTGCGCCTAGCGTACTAGAGGCGTTGTTTTCTATCCCTGAATACATTGATGAGATTCACGGTCATCAAGAAGTGATGATTGGCTACTCAGACTCCGCTAAAGACGCAGGCTTCCTCACAGCCAACTGGGCACAGTACCGTGCTCAAGAAGCGCTGACCGCCGTTGCAAAAAAACATGGTATCAAGCTCACCCTCTTTCATGGCCGTGGTGGTTCGGTGAGTCGTGGCGGCGCACCCACCCATCAAGCCTTACTGGCTCAGCCTCCAGGCTCCGTCCAAGGCTCAATCCGTGTGACTGAACAAGGTGAAATGATCCGCTTTAAATTTGGCATGCAAGGCATTGCCATTCGCAATCTTGAACTGTATGCCACCGCCACCCTAGAAGCTTCGCTGCTACCGCCACCAGCGGCAAAGCCCGAATGGCGTAAGCTGATGGATCAGATGACCCAAGTCTCGGTCGCAACCTATCGTGAAACCGTGCGCGAGACGCCTGACTTTATCCGCTATATGCGCACGGTTACACCCGAACTAGAGCTGCAATTGTTGCCTCTGGGCTCACGCCCTGCACGACGCAACACGGGCGGTGGGATTGAATCACTGCGGGCGATTCCTTGGGTGTTTGCATGGACGCAGATTCGCTTGATGCTGCCTGCATGGCTCGGTACGGGGCGCGCGCTGAATACTGCGATTCATGATGGCAAAGCGGATCTCATCAAAGAGATGAGTCATGATTGGCCGTACTTCCATGCCCTGCTCGACATGCTGGAAATGGTCTTGGCGAAGGCCGACCCTGCCATCGTGGCCTACTATGAATCACATCTGACCAAAGACCCGGCCCTGCTGCAACTGGGTACTGAACTCCGCCGCCGTTTAGGCAGCGCCACGGCAACATTGCTGAATGTCACTAATCGCAAACAACTGCTTGAAACCGCACCTGTACTCAAACGTTCCATCACGGTACGAACCCCATATATCTTGCCACTGCATATGCTGCAAGCCGAACTGATGCGGCGTCGGCGCGAGGTTGAAGGGTCCAAAGTGTATGATCATGCGCTGATGGTGACGATTGCAGGAATTGCGGCAGGGCTGCGTAATACGGGTTAAACACCCATAGGACGAATCGCATCAGGCACATTAAAAAACATAATGATTATTAAACCTGATGCGACCTATAAATGATCCTTTGATACGGAAATCAATGAAAGGCAACTCCCATGCAATACGGTATAGATGCAATCAAAAATAATAAATCCAGAATAATATCGACACATGCCAAACCACTGATTCTAGTCAGTGGCTTATGTCTAGTCCTAAGCTCTGCCCATGCTGTACCCACAGCAGCTCAGCCAGCAGATGGCCCCAAAGGCGGCTGGAACTATTCAGGGCTCACCGACCGCTCAACCGATAACAATATGAGCTACCCGACTCCGCCGATTTACCGTGGGCTCACCCGAAACCGTACCCCGATCAAAGGCACCATTCCGCTTACCGATCAGCAAATTCCTGAGCTAATCGTCAATGGCAATGCCATGCGCCTCAACACCGACAAAAGTGGACACTTCGAACGCTTCTATGCATTTGGCTCAGGCTCAAACAGTATCGAGGTTAAAGCCGCTAGTAACAAAGTAGGACACCGCACCCAATTTTATGAATCGAATCCGAGCCAAGTCACGCCACACTTACGCATCATTTGCTCATGGGATGCCCCTGAAGCAGAAGTCGATCTGCATATCCTGACCCCAGATCGCCAGCATGTGACTTGGAGCAGCCCACTGCTTAAAGAAGGCGGCGGGCTTGATGTCGATAGCGTTGATGGACCGGGACCGGAGATGTTTACTGTCGCCAGTCCCTTACATGGCACCTATCAGGTGTATATCAACTACTGGGGTAACCTTGATGAGTCTGGTTATAACTTTGACAAAACCAAACTGAAAAAACCGATCGTCACCTCCACCATTACCCTCGTCTTTAATGAAAATACACCGAATGAAAAACGGGAAAGCTTTATCGTACCGCTGCGCAAAATTGGTGAACTGACGATGGTGAAATCATTTTTATACTAAGAAATGGATAAAACATGCTCTTATTTGTTCAATAAATATCTCATTCATCCCACTTAGAGTATTTTCAAGCCAATCTCAAGCAACTTAATATCAGGTAAAATAGCCAGTCAATAAAGCGCCATCGCGATTTACAACAAACGAGAAAAATCATGATCGATCAACAGCTGGGAAAGCTTATTTTCAAACTGAATGGCTGGAAGTACGAAGTCAATCCAGAAGCACTTAGCGACGCCAAACAGGTCATCATCGGTTTTCCGCATACCACCAACCTCGACACTGTTCGCGCAGCCATTTTCTTTCATATTTTGAAGTTGAATTACCATATCTTGGTCAAGAAAGAACTGTTTAAGTTTCCACTGGCACCGATCTTAAACCGCTTGGGTTTTATTCCCGTCGATCGCGCTAAATCGCAGAATGTCGTGCAGCAGATGGCGGATATCTTCGCCAAAAGCGAACGCTTTAGTCTGGTGATTGCGCCTGAAGCCACACGGGGGAAAAATGGTGAAAAACGCCCGATCCGTACCGGTTTTTGGCATATTGCCAAAGCCAGTGGCGTGCCGATTGTACTGATGCTATGGGATGACGCGGTTGAAACTGGCCGGATCTTTGCCAAGATCATGCCGAGTGAGTCGATGGAAAACGATCTGAAAGAAATTCAGCGTCTCTACGCGGCCTACGGCACGCAGATTGAGTTACCGCAAAAAACGATTTAAAACGCGCTCAAACCGACACCAAACGCCCACTCCTTGTGAGTGGACGTTATGCGAAGTCTTTCACTTGAAAAGAGCGATAAAAATCTTTGCTCACCAGCTAAGCCACTAAAGATTTAATTGTGCGAAGGAAAGATCCCTTGTGTCGCAATACAATAAATCAATCCCAGTGAAGGCGGCTGAATAGGAATCGGCTGGCTACCCCCTGTTGCACCTACTGCACCATTGGTTAAGCCTGTCGCTGTCGCACCGCCCAACGCTACGACACTCGAATGTGTACCCGTGTAGAGTTTAGGTGCGCCTGCCGTCGCATTTACAGCGCCCAAATAATTGGCGCTATTACTTGGGGTACTTGATGTTCCCGCGGCGGTACTGACATTAACATTGACCTGCAGTGCAGTACTCGATGGTGTAAAGGTATGGGAGTGCGAAGGTAACTGAGAAACGGTCAGTGTCGTTGTTGGCGATCCAAGCGTCTCCCCAACAAAGACTTGATCCAAACCAGGTCCCTGACCCTCACCCACAATCACACGTCCTCTCAAATCCGGCAAAGCAAAGGTGGTCTGGCCATTTCCGCCATAATTTGTTCCCAGCAATGCAAACAGCGCTTGATTCTGACTAATGGGCAGGAGTTGACCCGAAGTTTCAAGATACCCCACTGGACAAAAGTTAAATGCAAAAGGACACACCTCGCCGAGGAAAGGTTGTGATCCACATGCAAACGCCGACTGAGCACCCAGACTTAATAGTGCTACGGCTGCATAGCCTGACATTTTTATAGCCACATTTTTCTTGATACGCATTCTTTTTTCCCCTATTTATTAAATAAAATCACTTCAAACCACTTCATTATAAAAACAACAACACCATCGATACCGCCAAACACCCCCAACAACAACACAAAACACTAGGCCAGATCCCAAAGTATCAGGATCAAAAAGAAGACATCAAAAGAGAGCAGGAAACAATAAAGATCTTGAGCAAACTCAGGATGGGCTGCCGATCAGCATAAGAAACGCTTAAAGATTTAAACATTTAAAAAGCCCCCTCTATTCAACACTATTCTTGATCTCATCACGATTCGTTCTAAAGACGATCGCTATTCTTGTTCTTATTTTCCTCATCTATAGAGGAAAGCCTTTGATTTTTTTACAATCTATTCTTATTCAGGTCGTGATTAAATGGTTATTGTTAACAGCTTTCGAAACAGTAATTTTGGATATATTTTAACCAGAATATTGCCCCAAAAGATTTAGAAGCGCAAGATAAACTTGATTTAGAGCCATGCGATTTCACAGACGCAAGGAATACAGCATCTTTATGCTGTACCCATGCTCGAAGTGTTTGATCATCATGCACTTAGAACATCGCATTGCCGCTTGCGGTCTTCTCAGGAATAGCTTGAGTCACATCCCAATGCTCGACAATCTTGCCATGCTCCAAACGAAAGATATCAACAATGGCGACACCACGATCACTGGGACTCGTCGTTTTATGCACATGCAAAATGACGAAGTTGCCATCCACAAAAGACTGCTTAATTTCACTATGCGATGTCGGCAGTTTCTCTTTGAGGAAGCTGACGAAGTGTTTGAATCCGTCTATGCCATCTGCTGCGCCAGGATTATGTTGCTTATAGTATGGCCCAAGGTATTGGCTTGCAGCCGCAAAGTCTTTTTGATTCAATCCCGCATCGTAAAAAGCGAGCACGGCTTGCTTATTGGCTTGTTGCTGGGCTGCGGAAGGGACTTCGATATTGGACATCGGGGTTGCTCCTGAAGAAGGTATAGCTGTTGTTGATGTAGCCGCACTCACACTCGATAGTGAAAAACTAGTCAATAACACAAAGTACCAGACACGTTTCATCGTAACTTTTCCTGTGATCGATATCTCCTGATCATGATCATTTCATGACGAGTCTTCTAGTAGAGATTGTTTAATGCCAACGAATCTCACTTGGAAGGTGTCAGCACGGAAATGAATATCTATATTGACAAGCGGTTTTAAAACATTTTATATTTAACCTTAAGGTTAATTAACCATTAAGTGTAATACATATGTCTACCGACTCTCTAAGTACCACCTTTGCTGCGCTCGCTGATCCAACACGTCGCGCGATACTTGCCCAACTTGCACTGGGAGAGGCCACGGTCGCGGAGTTAACCAAACCGTTCTCAATCAGCGCGCCCGCCGTGACCAAACACCTCAAGGTGTTGCAACGTGCCAAATTGATCACTCAAGGTCGCCACGCGCAATGGCGACCCTGCCAACTCAATGCCACGCCATTGCGCGAGGTTGCCGATTTTATCGAGCAATACCGCCAGTATTGGGAGCAAAGCCTAGATCGTCTGGAAGCATATCTAAAAATACTCCAAACCGAGGAGATGCAAAGTGCAGAAAAAAAAGACTGATGCGGCAAACGCTGCAGATACCAGCGACCGCGAGATCATCATAACGCGTCTGATTGATGCGCCGCGCGAACTGGTCTGGGACGCAATGACCAAACCTGAGCATATCGTGCATTGGTGGGGTCCTAATGGCTTTACCAATACACTGGAGAAAATGGATTTTCGCGTGGGCGGTGAATGGCATCACATCATGCACGGCCCAGATGGAAGAGACTATCCTAACCGTAGCATCTATACGGTCATCGACAAACCACAACGCATCGAGTTCTGCGTGGGTGGCACCCATAAGGGCGATCCAAACGCGGTTTTTGAATCGACGTGGACGTTTGATCTGGTGGATGGAAAGACCCAAGTGACCATCCATATGATTTTTCCAACTGCGGCAGCGCGCAATAAAGTCGTCGAGGAGTTTGGCGCGATTCAAGGCGGAAACCAAACATTGGCACGCCTTGCAGACTATGTAAATAAAAGCGAATCACAAGATCACAAAGGAGAAGATCATGCGTAAAATCGTTTCATTCGTCCATGTATCACTAGATGGTTTTGTGGCCTCTATCGATGAGGGCATGCATAGCCTAGGCTGGATCAGTATCAGCGAGGATCTGTTTGCATATGTCGAGCAACGGATTCAGCAGACCAACACCGCGCTTTACGGGCGCGTTACCTTCGAGATGATGGAGTCATATTGGCCAACCGCCGCCGATGCGCCCGATGCCAGCGCCCATGACCATGCGCATTCACGCTGGTATAAAGCCGCCCGTAAGGTAGTCCTATCAAAAACCCTGACAGAAAAGGATCATCCCAATACTCACATCATCAGCAGCAATTTAAGCGATGAAATCAACACACTCAAGCAGAGCGCGGGCAGCGATATTTTAATCTTTGGCAGTCCCTCAGCCACGCACGCGTTGATGGCGGAAAACTTGATCGACGAGTATTGGTTATTTGTCAATCCGATTCTATTGGCACGGGGTATTCCCTTATTCCAAAACATTCAGGACAGAACTGCACTCACACTGGTAAAAAGTCACATTTTTGCGTCGGGTGTGGTGTGCTTGCAGTATGAGGTAAAACGCAATGAATGAGGTAAAGCCAAGCAGAAAGCTTAATTTAGCGGACTAATATTCAGAGTCATCGTTGCAGCTATTAGCGATATAGTCTGATCCCGTTAAAAGACTTCGATTTTAGTAGCAATCTGTGAACAACGACGGGCAACAAAAAAGCCTTAAGTCAGTAAACTTAAGGCTTTATGTACTGTAATGGACTACAGTGATCTCGAATTTGGCGTCCCCACGGGGATTCGAACCCCGGTACTCACCGTGAAAGGGTGATGTCCTAGGCCTCTAGACGATGGGGACTGGACGTGTAACATCTGCGTTTACCAATTTGACGTTTGGTGGAGCCTAGCGGGATCGAACCGCTGACCTCTACAATGCCATTGTAGCGCTCTACCAACTGAGCTAAGGCCCCGCACGGCAACGCAGGCGCACATGTTAGGGATTCAGAACAGCCATGTCAATCACATCTGGTTACTTTTCGACCCCTTCGTCAATGATTTTTGGTTCATTTAGCGAAATATCGAGCTTTTGCCACTCTGAGGTCTCTTTTTTGCTAACGCCTCCAAGAATTTCAACTGCTTGGCGTAGACGTGCATAGGTCAAATCGGCACCCAAAATCGCCATCGACTCCATCACAGGCGTCGAAGTCGAACTACCGGCAATCGCAATAAAGAACGATGGCATAAAATCACGCAGTTTGATTTCCATCTGTTCAGACAGGGTCATGAGTGTGGCTTTGACAGTCTCTTCATTCCACTGCATCAAACGCTCAAGGCGCCAAAGCGACAATTGCAATACCTGACGGACTTGGTCTTGGGTGAGCTTCTTATGTGCAAACGACTCAGCCGTCAGCGGCTGCGTC
Source organism: Aquirhabdus parva (assembly GCF_003351745.1). NCBI lineage: Bacteria > Pseudomonadati > Pseudomonadota > Gammaproteobacteria > Moraxellales > Moraxellaceae > Aquirhabdus > Aquirhabdus parva. The sequence continues at coordinate 3,553,717 of NZ_CP031222.1, forward strand.
GCTTTGGGTGAGCCATTAAAGAAGAATCCGGCCCAATCGGCAGCATCTGACAAAGTATTGATCCGTGGCTGGATCGCGGCAGTAATCTTCTCAAGCTGCGCACGGTTACCGCGCCATGACAGGATTTTATCCAGCAATGCCGCTGGTGATAGATCGCGAATCCACAGGCCATTCAGCCAAGTCAATTTCTCGACATCAAAGATCGGCCCACCCAACGATACGCGTTGGATATCAAAGTGCTCAATCATCTCACTCAAGGTGAACTGCTCACGTTCATCAGGCATCGACCAGCCCATACGGCCCAAGTAATTGAGCAGGGCTTCAGGTAAGAAGCCCATATCACGGTAATAGGTGATGCTGGTCGGATTCTTGCGTTTAGACAGTTTGGATTTATCCGGATTGCGCAGGAGTGGCAAATGACAGAGCACTGGCATGTCCCAGCCGAAATATTGATAGAGCAATTTGTGCTTCGGGGCCGAGGAAATCCACTCTTCACCGCGCAGCACATGAGTGATTTCCATCAGGTGATCATCGACCACGTTAGCCAAGTGATAAGTCGGCAAACCGTCTTGCTTGAGCAGGACTTGCATATCCACTTGCTCATAAGGGATCTCGATCGCACCGCGTAGCAGGTCATCAATATGGCAAATACCTTCCGTCGGCACCTTCATACGCACCACATGCGGTTCACCCGCTGCAATGCGCTGACTGACTTCTTCAGCGGTCAAATGCAAACAATGGCCATCGTAACGTGGCGTTTCTTTATTAGCCATTTGTGCATTACGCACTTCGGTCAGGCGCGCTTCGCTACAGAAGCAGTTAAATGCATGGCCTTTTTCCAGCAAGATATTGGCATGCTGAGTATAGATCTCACGGCGTTCGCTTTGACGATACGGGGCATGTTTACCGCCAATATCTGGACCCTCTGTCCAGTTCAACCCGAGCCAACGCAGGGAATCCAGAATCATCTGCTCGGATTCAGGTGTGGAGCGGGTTTGGTCGGTGTCTTCAATACGTAGAATGAACTCACCGCCATGCTGACGGGCAAAACACAGATTAAACAGCGCGACATAGGCGGTGCCTACATGCGGAAAGCCTGTCGGAGAAGGAGCAATACGAGTACGAACGGTCATAAGAGTCACGTCAAAGAAAACGAATAGGGTAATTTGGGATAGATGATAACAAATGTAGCGCAGCTTGGCTTTTGTTTAGGTATCAGGATTGCGCCTTAGCACAGCGCGTAACTTAATAAATAAACTGCGCGACCTGTGTCAGTTCCCCAACCTTACGCAGCGGCACGATATAGGTCTGTTGTTTCTCATTCGGGGTATTTTCATTGGTAATCACGGTCACCGTTACGGTGGTAATCACTTTGCTGGATTCCCCGCCATAATAGTTAGCGTAGATCAGATACGTGCCATGCACCGCATTGGGAGTTGCGAAGATCTCAGGACCATAGCCATCGGTCGCGTCGATATCGATAGAGCCGCCGCTCGGAATGGTTCGCTGACCATACCATGCATGTTCCCGATTAGGTGTGACTACGTGCAGATCAACGTCGGTATGATTGGTATCCCACGACATCACAACGCGTATCTTGGCCGGCACTTTGCCTGCGTTGGCTTCATAGAACTGGCGCCGTGTCTTGTCACCATTGGCAGTACGAACTTCGATACTGTTGCTCCCCGAACCAAAAGCATAGGGACGTTGATAATGTCCTGACTCATCAATCGAGAGTGGCATCGTAACGCCATTGGCGACCATAGTCGCAGGCTGATCTTTAGATTTCGGCGCGGCTTTAATCTGCCCTTCAATCAAGGCACTCCATGCATGTCCACCACTATTGGTATGGGTTGCGGGATAGTTGACGGTTTGGGAGAAGTTCCCTTGGCTACTGTCGCTAAAGCGCCAGCCATTGGTTGGTCTAGAGGCTGTCGTGCCCTCAGCATCGGCCTGCATCATCAAGCCACTTCCGACCAACACCAGCACGGCACCTGTAATCGATAGCAAACGAAATCCTCTGATCTTGTTATTGTGCATGACGGATTTTCCTGAGGGTCGATGGTGTAGAAGTAAAGGATGACAAACCTAAGTCATCGGTGAGTTGTCGCGCCTGTTGCTCAATCCAAGTTTCGTCCTGTCCTCGCGGGTGGAAGCGTAGCGCCAGATGCAAATACTCATGCCATAAGGTGACACGATCATTCTGACTGCGCCAGTCGCGGACATAAATATTCAGCGACTGTTGATCGGCATAAGGATTGCCATAGTCTAACCGACAGACATTGACCGATTTTAATGCCTCAAAACCATCAATACTCGCCATACGCTGTTGCACCTTAACCAAATTCCGCTGGAGATACTGCTCAGCCTCAAGGATCGGCTGGCATTGCTTGCCGTCTGTCGCGAGTTGCCAACTGGCCTTGGGGAAAGCCTGCTTTAGAATATACAGATAGTTGCTGCCCTGCTGCGCTTGCTTCACCGCGTTCTGCCAGCTGAGCAAACCCTCTTCAGCCTTGGTCTGATGATAGCGGATTGGACTGCCTGTCAAACTCAAACCCTCGGTAAACGCCACGATGCGCTGTGCATTGGCCGTTGCGGGATTAGGGGAGACACGCTGATAGCGGCTGTCATCATCAATCTGCAAACAGCCTTGATGGAACTCGGCGTTTTGCAACAGATAACTGCGTGCTGCAATACTCAGTGCCCGCGCCGCCTGTGTGATATCCGCGCTCCCCTCACGATCCACCACCCGCGCCAAATAATCTTGTAGCCCTAGCCGTCCGATAATCTGCACTGGCTGGTTAGCAGGTTTCTGCACCGAAAGCTCACCTTGACTACGAATCACCAAGCTCTGCTGATTGGCAAATAGGACGCGATAATCCCCACGTAAATGGCCACTTGAGACTACCGTTTTCAAATCATCCACCCGACTGATCTGTGCAATGGGATAACGCTTAAAATAATGCACCGACACGCACTGATCATCACGCGGGATGATCGCTGGCGGTAAACGCTCGGCCAGCAGCGGACTTAAACGCTGGACTACTCGATGACTACCGCCTGTCGCCCCTAACCAAAATGCAGTGCCATCAGCTAGCCAACCCGCCGCACCGCCAAAATATCCGCCCGCCAATGTCGGATGTGCCCACGTATACGTCTTAAAGCGATAGCCTCCACCCAACACGGGCAAGACATCACTCCACTGCGGCTGCAACATGCGACCTAGCAGTGCCTCACGCGTAAGACTCATCACTTTAGGCGGCACACGGTTGAGTGCATTTAAAATATCCGTCACAGGCACCTGCGTCTGGGGTTGTACCCGAGATAGATCCTGCAACCATGGCACATCTGGCGCTTGCTGCTGCCAGTAGCGCTGCCAGTCTTTGGCCTGTATCTGCAAACGCTGCGGCTGGAAGTACGCGCCACACGAGCGCAGCAGCGCCACATCGCGACTGATCGACTCATCATGGGTACAGCAATACTCATCGCCAGTTGCTGCTTGTGTACCCGCATGACAGGCATAAGGCCGATCTGCTACGTGCTGATCGACACTATAGGTATACACCCAGAGCTTCCATAAGCTCCCCAACGGCACCCGCGCCGGCATCTGTTTAGCATCCCCGAGCAACCACGTCGGGTGGTTAGGAGTTTGCTGACTGACAATCCAGCCTTGGTTGGCTGAATTTAAAGAGGTATTCGCATAGACATGAGATTGCAGCATCACGCCCACCATGCCAAATGCTACGCCATACCAACGCTGCCAGCGCATCATCCTATTCCACAGTCACACGATTACGCGCAGCCGACTCCAGCACCTGAGCATCAGGACGATACATGTTGTAAGCCCGTGCAGCGGGCAGCACATACTGACCGCGCTGGCTAAAGCGCAGCAAATGTTGCACCGTGGTTGCATCGGTGACTTGACCTAGCGGGACGGCATACCCGCCTGTCATCTCTTGGAAATTAGCGCGCGGCAACTCATCACGATCTTTGATCTTGATGCCCCAAGTACCCGGTTCAATCTGCGCACCCGCAGGCAGCGGCGCATCGATCACCATGTAATGTAAGGCTTGTTTCGGGGTCAGGGTATAGGTGTCCAAGTACAGACTATCAGTATGGATCGTGTCTTTAGGCCCCACTTCCTCTGCTTCAAACGAACCATCACTTTGTGATTTCAGCAAATACAATTGATGAGTCAATGTCGCTGGCAAGGTCGAGACTGAACCGTGCTGCGCACTGTCATAGCTCAGAACCGCATTGCTACTACTGGTCAATATGGTTGGTAAAGGCGCAGGCGGTGTTGCTGTTTTTACCAAAGAGGCCGATGGCCATTGATACACTTTGCCGCCGGTTCGTGTCGTTTGCAGCGTCCACGGTGAAGCTAAGGTTGCAGGCGTCTCAGCCGCAGCACCTGATGCCAGACTTTGTTCAAGCCATGTCAGCATCACCGCACGGTCGATGGTCGCATACTCACTGCTGGCTTCGGCAAGCAGTGCATTGGCGGTCTTGCCATCGCCTTGTCCTAGACTCAGGAGTAATGCCGACCCCAACAGCGTAGGCTTGGCTTGCATACGCGCGGTCGCTTCAACCACTTTACTACTGAATTCCGCAGAGCCTGATTGGCTTGTGGCTTTCAATACACGGCTCGTCAGTAGCACAGCCAAATCCTGTGTTTGACCACTATTGTCACTCAAGATCAAACTATCACGAGCACCATAGCGCGCTTCACCGAGCGCCGCGCCATTGACTTCTTGAGTCGCCAAAGCCGATGCCATCGAACCCACAGGCAGACCGATCTGACGCATCCAGTCCAGCATCAGGGCACGCTGCCAGAACGGCTGCTTCACCCCATCACTGCTATAGACATCCAACAGACGCTGCCAATGATCCGCAGGCAGATTGATCCCGAGCACTTGCGCAGTACGCCAATCGGCATAGTAAGCATAGGTGGTCAGGAAGGGATCAGCCGCCATGGAGCGCCCCCACCAGCCAAATTTTGCCTCATCACCGGCCATACTCGCGAGGCGAATCCGCTGGGTATAGAGCTGGCGAGCTATCTCGCTCTTACGCGGATCATCCGCAGATAAGGATTGATAGACCAGCGCCAGCGGAATCATACGGCTCGCGGTTTGCTCGACACAGCCATAGGGTTGATCGATCAAGTTGTCCATGACCCGATAAAATCCTGCACGGCTGCTGTCGATCCAGCGCAAGCTGACATTGGTCGCGTCCGCAGGCAATCCCAGTGTCAACTGATTATTGACTGGGCTCACCAAGCGATCAAAATGGGTCAAACGACCATTGGCTCGAGTAGACAGATTGACCAATAAACGATCCCGTACTTGACCCTGCTGGTTCAAGCTTAAGGTCAGTGCGCCGCTTTGCTGCCCCTGACGCGGCACTTCGATAAAGTTAATGCCGGGTTGCAGCGTCACATCTTGGCTATTGGTCAGTGCACCTTGCATCACCAACTGGGCTTTTTGCACTTGATTGGTTTGGTTAAAGATCGCAAGGTTCCCAGTCGATTGATCATCGGCACGCAGCCAACGCGGACTCGTCCACTTCAAGTACACGTCTTTATTACTCAGGATATGAGTGGTGTTCTGACCAACGATGCCATCTGAGGTCATGGCCCGTGCCGTCACACGCCAACGTGTCAACACATCCGGCATGGTAAAGGTGACCTGTGCCTGCCCTTGGGCATTGGTAGTCAATTGCGGTGCCCAGTAGGCGGTATCTACTTCATCCCGACGCGGACGTTCAAGCACTTTGATGGCACGTTCATGGGTACTGTGTGTACTCGCGGGCTGATCCAGTTGATTGCTGGATAAGTCATAGCCAATGAAGGATGGACTATATTGCGTACGCACATTATTACGCCGTGGGTGGTAAAAGAAGTCATGAATGTCTGGTGCAATCTCAGGTTGCAGCACATAGATCATCTCATCAACCACACCCAAACTGACTGATGCCGGCACGGGCTGACCCTGCACACGGGTTTGCACATTTAGCTTCACCACCTCACCCGGTGCATACTGAGTTTTATCCGCAGTCAGGCTGATTTCAACCGATTTGCTGGCGACCACCAGTCCTGCATTCTCAAACACAAATTGATCTTGTTTGACATAAGCAACCGATAGCGTGAGATTCGGTGCAAACTGCTCTGTAACTGGCACCGAGATCCGCCACTGCTGCGGCGACAACTGCTCGGTCTTCAGCCATCCTGCGGGGGTTTTCAGCAGGCTTAGCCCTTCGACCTTATCGCGCTCAAGTGTGATCAGTGCCTGATCCACGGGTTCAGAGAAAGTAATCAAACCACTGGCGCTATCACCGACTTGGTAGCGATTCTTATCCCAAACAATTTCGATATGACCTGTCGGCACTTTCAAGTCTGCACCGCTGACCCAATGACTTGTGGCGCCTAAAATCGATCCATCAGCAGCCAAGAGACTAATCACATAGGAGCCGGACTTATCCGGTTTGACCGTAAAGCTGTTTCCTGAGAGATCGCCTGTTTGCTCGCTATTGTCTTCTAAACGCACCAGTTTCCAGCGCACTGGCTTCACGTTCACGACCGCTTGACCCGTTGGACCTGCGGCAGTGACTTGATGAATTGAGACATTCACTGGCTGATGCACTGCGGAAAAACGCACTGGGGTGTCCAGTTGCCAGGTCGCCAGCGCACGTTCAATCAAGAGTTCCTGAGTGTGACGCACGCGGTAAGCTGCACCATCCGTGGCAAGAACCGACACCACATAGCGACTAGGTTGTTTGACTTCGGGTAGGCTGATTTTGACATTACCATTACTATCGGTCTGGTATTGCTGGGTGGTGAGTTTGATCGGAAATAATCCCCCATAACCCAGATCCCCCTCCACCATACTCAGTGCTTGTGCCTTGACGTCCAGATCCACGCGCGCATTTTTAACGGGCTTGCCATCGGGATAACGCAATTGCACCACGGCGGGAATCGCTTGTTTGGTTTTAAGCTGATCTTTATCCACTGACAAATTGATTTCAAAATGCGGCTTTTGGAAGTCCGCCACGCGGAATGCCGCGCTGTACACTTCACCCAGATAGGTCAGTTGAATTTCATAACCGCCCGATGCACTGCCCGCAGGCAAACGCACGGCGGCATTACCACCCGTCTGCCCCTCAAAAGTCATACTCTGACTGGCGACGGGCATGCCGTTCGGGTCCAGCACATTGATCTGGATCGGTGCGGAGGTCAGCGCCTTAGACTCACGCGCATTGACAAACTCACGCCCCACCACTTTGATCTGCACCGTATCACCTGCGTGATAGAGCGGACGATCCGTCGTCGCAAACAGCTTGGTATTGTAAATCTCACTGTCGTAATAGAAATTCTCAGAGATCAGCACACCCCCTTGCGGATCTTGAGCATAGACGTAGGTTTTCTCAGGTGAGGCATGTTGTAGTTGCACCCAGCCTTGTGCGGTGGTCTTGCCAGCGGTGAGATCTGCCGTCCCATCGTTCCAGTGCACATTGACATCCGCTACGGGCGCACCTGTTGCACGATTAACCGTCCATACCGTCAACTCAGAAGATGCGATCTTGCTCACTGCCACCGTATTGCCCACAAACACCATGGTTACTGCACGCTGTTGCCCCAGCATCGCCTCAACCACATAGAGACCTGGTGCGAGCTTACCAAGCGGAACATAGACATTGCCGTTAGATAGTGGCGCTGGCTTCGGGGCATCACTGGCTGAGCCAGTAGAACTCGACGCATTATTTGGCGAGTCACTATTAAACTCAATATTGCCTTCAATATTGGCACCTGTCAGTTGGGCATCAGCGGGGGTAATGTCTTTGGCAAATTGCACCGGATAACGAAAACGGGATATCGGCGTAAAGCCTGCGAGTGGCTTATAGGCCGATTCCGCTTGCATCGAGTGCCCTGTCATCAGATCAGCACGCTGATGCAGATCTGGTGCAACCTCGACGGTTCCACGCCGTGCATCCTCAGAAAAAATGGCGCGCCACAGCAAACGCGCTGAACGAGCAACCTTATCCCAGACCGCAACCACCGAATTCCAAAGTCCGGCTTGTTTCGGCACAGCTTTAACATTAATACGATGCAAGTTAGTTTGCGCTTGCAAGAAACCGATCGGATTCGGCACCTGATAGACGGCTACCTCGACCCCAGCCTTGTCATTAACCGCCTGTACATCCTGCATCTCCAGACGCACTTGGGCTTGCTCATTCGGGCTAAAACTGCGATCCGATAGAATAAAAAAACCAGCATTGGCTGAGTCATCCGGCAAATCTTCCGCATGCAGAACTTGCAGACCGAGCAGCATGACCAGCAGCCCGAAGATCACAGTTGCCCCAATCTCTTTGAGCCCCATGACCATTAACCCAGACTTAAAAATGCCAAGCGATACAGGCCGAGGAAATTTGGATTTTGTGCTTGAGGCTGCCATCGGGTGTCTTTCCAATTTATTAATTTTTCAAGTGGATACGCGCGTAAACCATTATCTGTTTTGGTCACAGTACCCGTATGGTAGGCCACATATTGACCCATCCAGATCATCAGGTGCTGTGCTTGTCCTTGATCAAACAACAACAAATCCGCTGGTAAGGCATTAATCAAATCACGCCCCACCAAACGGCAATTATATTGAACCAACTCCAGCGCACTGACATAAGCCCCACGCTGACCATCGGCGCGGCGCCATTCATGGCGGATCGCAGCCAATTGTGCATCGCTCAAATTCGGCTCAGGCGGCAGACGCCGACCTTTAAAGCCATTGGCTCGTAGCCACTTTTCATCATGACTACGTAGCGCCTCAGCACAGGCAAAACGCACCAGCCCCACACAATCGTGCTGTTCCCAGCGCGGAGTCGGTCCCTGATTCAGCTGCTGCGCCACAATCAATTGAATCCACTGCCGCACGGCCTGCACTTGACGTGCATCTAAAGCCACCTCAGGCGGCAGCTCATCTGGTGCAAAAGGATTGCTTGCATCATTCGCCACCATGGCCAGCGCCTGATTGGACACTCCCAAAGCAGCCGCTAAGCCTATAATCCGTTCCAGACATTGCCGCCGGGACAGGAAGGCTGCTGTTGAACACTCAAGATCGAAAGGTTTATCCATCATCAATCTCGTTAAATCATCGCGCGCCCGCTAAGGCGCGCTGTGCCAAATCATCGGCTGCCATGCAGTCGTATCATTTCCTGTACTCACTGATGCATTTTTCAACGTTACGGCAAAAGGGGCTTGCTGGGCTAAAGCACTCATCCGGCTAGGCATATGATAGTCAAACGCGGCGCGCAGACGCGGCAGGCTCTTTTGCGGGAGCGCATCATGACCCGTCTCCGTCATCAGCGTCGCGACTTTAGCCGGATTGACGTAGAGCAACGTCACCGCTTTGGGATCAATCAGTCCTTTAGACGCTTCTTGGACATTCGGATAGCGCTGGTCAGCGACTTTCATCGCACGTTCAACCAAGGGGCTACTTGGTGAGAAATACAGCACTTGGTTGTTGAACGCCAGCATCGGATTGGTGCTTTGCGTCGGCAAAATCTCAAGCGTGCGTTTGATGGTGGTAAAGCCACCTTGCTGCTGGGTCGTCAAAGCTTCTGCGGCCTTAATCTCTGGATCGAGTTTTTGCTTGGCGGCAATCAGCGCTTCACGTGCATCATCCTGCTGCTTTTTCAGATCTTCTTTTTCAACTTTCTTCGCCGCCAGTTGATCGCTACGCTCCTGCTCCCGCGCAGCGCGCTCTTCTTTCCCGAGATCCTGCATTTCGGATCGGTCTGGTGACTTTTTCAGTGCTTTGATTTCATCATTGACGGCTTGGAGCTGTGCTGCAAGCTGGCGTTTTTTTGCCTGTATCTCGCGAATCGGCTGATAATAATCACGATTGGTCGATACGCCCCAATTAAACAGTGCCGTAAGGTCTTCTGTCTTTAAGGTGGACTTTTCAGTACGCAGCCCGATAAATAAGGGCTTGGAGACATCATCACCCGCTTCGGTATACCAACACACTGCGCCAGTCGGTGCCAGACTCTCCAGCGCCTTACTTTCCAGCATCTGATCCACAGGCGCTTTAGCCGACTTCAGCGCAGCTTCCACCTGAGTCCAATCGATCGAGGTACTGGCACACCATGCCGCATAGGCCGGAATCTGCGCCCATATGCGGGAATCGACGTGAATTTTGCGGGTATTGGCTTGGCTGGTCCACCTGCCATTGTCATAGTCGAAACGCAGTGCCTGAATATCCGGCATAAATGCGCCATAACCTTGCGCAAAGAAGCGATTAGACATCCAGACAGTTTGCGCATGCGTCGTGCTCAGCTCCGGCGCCTGACTATCATTAATCAGTTTGCCACGTGCTTTGGCATCTTTAGCCAGCAGCGTTTGGACAAAAGCTTCTGCGTTGGTGTCCAACTCACCCGCATCACGACTCACCATCGCACTGTCTGAAAATAAAACTAACCGCTTTCCATGGGCGGCGAGCACCAAACTACGCTGCGATGACAATGCAATTTTGAGCAAAGGAATCTCATCGCCATCGACTTTGATGCGGCCCACTTCGGTAATTTGTCGATCGGCGACCAGCTTCATTTGTGCCAGTTGCTGCGCCACCGTCAGCAACGGATCCCGCTCAATACTGAGCGCCCAATAGCGCAGGGCATGAGTGCCATCGCGCCACAGATAAACATCCGCAGGCGCTGCAGCAATATTTTTAAGCAAGTTATCCGACCAATTCAGATCATGCTCAAAGCTCAAACGACGGATTGCACCTTGTAGGCTAAGCCAATCGACATCTTGCTGATAGAAATATAAAAAATCTTCGGTAAGCACGCTTTTTAGAATAGGAATTTGCAACAGGTCATGGGGCAGCAACGCTAAATTCTGGCTGTGAATCCAGACATCCGGCGTGCCCAAACTGATCTCCGCTTGATTGTCAGGCTGTACCGGCAGCCGCAGACGGTACCAGGCAAAAACAGCCACAGCGACGAGCAATACCGCCACAATGGTCAAGGTGCCTTTTAGCTTCCAAGACACCGGCTTTGGCGTGTTCGGGGATGGTGGAATCGGGGCTGGCGTCGGGATATCTGTCGTCAAAGTCGAGGTGCTCATGGGTCAGGCATGCTCAAGTGCAAATCATCATTTTTTCAATCAAAATGATGGCGTTGTATTTATAATCGCGTGATCGCGTATTGTTGTTCAATGCGGATGGAATGATCCTTTTTCCCACAAGAAACGATCTGCTCTAGTAGAGTCGATCTGATGCTGATTTGTCCAGTCTTGGAACATACAAGTTGTAAATATTTCGACGCTTTTACACTAACCAGATGGCAAATAAAATAAAAACGGCATCCAGTTCACGTTCTAACGGATGCCGTCCCAAGTGCTGATCATGCATCGATCTCATGCACCGCCAAATGCTGTAACTTGGCCCGCAGCCCCGCAATCTCGTCCATCAAATCCAACGCCAGCGCCACCCCAGCCGCGTTGACGTCCAAATCCCGCGTTAGACGCACCGCAAGACGAGCACGGCGCAGCGAAGGCCCTCTAAATCGCCATTCGGTCGGTGTCTGACCTTCTGGTTCTAGTACCCCTTCGACCACCCAGACATGAATCTGCTCAACAGGGGCATGACTGGCGCGGCACAACTCAATCAAGTTCAAGTCGACATTTTCTTCCACGACAACCCCATGGATCAGCGCTGTATATTCACTCATGACTTCTTCATCCTTCTTTCATCTGACCTCAATCTCAAGGTCTGCAATTGAATTTATTGACCACTCTTTAAATGCTGGCGTGGATTGAAATCAAAGGCCTCTGCCATGGCCCGATACGCCTCTTTCTCACGATCGGTATTGGCAGGTGGTAAAGCGATCTCCAGAATCACATAGAAATCTCCCGCAGGACTATTGGCAGAACTACTTGGAATTCCTTTGCCTTTTAAGCGCATCTTGCGCCCGGCCACAGATTTGGCCGGAATCGTCAAGCTAACCTGACCATCCGGAGTGGGAACATTAACACTTGCGCCAAGCGCCGCTTCCCATGGTGCAAGTGGCAGGGTTATATACACATCCCGATCCTCTACGCGATACAAGGAATGCGGATTAAAGGCGATTTCAAGGAATAGATCTCCCGCCTTACCTGCACCCTTTTCGCCTTGACCTGCAAGACGCAGATGCTGTCCGGCATGAATCCCTTTAGGAATGTTGACATCCAGCTTCCGCTCGGTCATCACTACATGGCCACTGGCATCCACACTGGGCGTTTTCAATGAAATACTGCGCTTGGCACCCGTATAAGCATCTTCCAGATCAATCAGCACCTTGGCATGATGATCTTGCCCTTGCTCAGGCGGCTGCTGACCAAAGCCTTGGCCTGATTGACGTCGTTGGCGTCCTTGACCAAAAAGAGACTCAAAAAAGTCGCTGTGATCTTGACCACCACCGAAGCTACCCCCAAAGCCGCCACCGAAACCACCCATCTGATCATCCGGCGCACCGCGTCCACCAAACTCAAATCCAGCATTCCAGTTCGGTGGTGGCTCAAACTGCTGGCCACTCTTCCACTGACTGCCCATCTGATCATAAGCCGCACGCTTCTCAGGATCTTTGAGCACCTCATTGGCCTCACCTAACTCCTTAAAACGTTCTTCAGCATCTGGCAGCTTGCTCACATCGGGATGGTACTTCCGCGCAAGCTTACGGTAAGCCTGCTTAATCTCATCTTGTGTCGCGGTACGCGGCACACCGAGTACTTGATAATAATCTTTGTATTCCATGCATTACCCCTATCTACGACGATAATCAAAATACGAATGTACCCACATCAATGGCAGTTGCAATGCGTGTTTTCAATGGCTATGCCGATGATTTTTTATACGCGTTGATAAGGTCGATACACTGGCTCCCAAACCAACGCTTTGATCCGCGCTAACACTTCCGCATCACTACACTGATCGGCAATCCCATCGGCTTGAGCCTGACGTGCAACCGCTTGCGCAACCGCAACTGAGACCGCACGCAGCTCTTCAACGGGGGGCAATAAACGAGCAGTCTTATCCAGCCGAGTCGGAGACAAATCGGCCAGTGCCTTACCTGCCGCCATAAACATCGCATCGGTGATACGCCGAGCATTTACTGCCAGCACCCCCAAACCCACGCCGGGGAAAATATAGGAATTATTGGTTTGGTTGATCTCATAGTGTTCCCCATTCCAAAGCACAGGCGGAAATGCAGTCCCTGTGCCAATCAAGGCTTTGCCATTGGTCCAGTTCATCAGATCCTGAGGTTTGGCTTCACTCTTCGACGTCGGGTTGGAGAGTGGGAAAATCACCGGACGTTCTACCTGCTGCGCCATCATCCGCACCACGGGCTCACTAAACGCCCCAGCTTGTCCGGACACACCGATCAATACAGTAGGCTTGGCATTGGTGACCACATCCAGCAGGCTAATCCCATCTGAAGAGGTACGCACCCAGTGAGCAACATCCTGTTTATTTTGTACAAATAACACTTGAGCAGGACGAATATCCGCCATTCCTTCAACCAATAAGCCATAGCGATCAACCGCATAAAATCGTTTGGAAGCTTCAGCCGCACTAAGACCGGCATCAACCATGGCCTGATGCAAAAGAGAAGCGATCCCACAGCCCGCAGATCCTGCGCCCAAGAAGGCAATACGCTGTTCAGTCAGAGGAATCCCCGTCACGTTAATGGCGGACAACAGGCTTGCCGCAGCAACAGCTGCCGTGCCTTGAATATCATCATTGAAGGTACACAGACGATCGCGATAGCGCTCAAGTAAGGGTCCAGCATTGGCACCGGCAAAATCTTCCCATTGCAGCAACACGTTCGGCCAGCGCTCTGTCACCGCAGCAATGAACTCCTCGACAAAGGCATCGTATTCGGCTCCACGAATGCGCTCATGACTCCAACCGATATACATCGGATTATTCAGCCGATCCGGATTGTTGGTGCCAACATCTAGCAAGATCGGTAAGGTTTCCAGCGGATGAATCCCTGCACAAGCGGTATAGAGGGATAACTTACCGATCGGAATCCCCATACCCCCTGCGCCTTGATCACCCAGTCCCAAAATCCGCTCACCGTCACTGACCACAATTACCCGCACGCGGTCATAACGCGTATCGGCAAAAATTTCACGGATCTTGTCTTTATTGGTATAGCTTAAAAATAAGCCGCGCGGTTTACGCCAGATTTCGCTTAAGCGCTGACAACCCTCTCCCACCGTTGGGGTATAGACCAAGGGTAAAAGCTCCTCCAGATTATGCACCAACATCGCATAGAACAACGTTTCATTACTGTCCTGCAAATCGCGTAGGAAGGCATAGCGCTCAAAGTCTGTCGCAAAACTACGCAGCACCTGCAAGCGGCGCAAGATCTGCTCATCCAAAGTCCCAACATGTGGCGGCAATAAACCATGCAATTGAAAGGCATCACGCTCGGCTTCACTAAATGCCATACCTTTGTTCAGCATGGAATGCGAAATCAGATCAAAACCTGTGAGACTAGTTTGCAGAGGATCATCAGAATGGACAGTCGGCTGATATTCGGGGTGGAGGACATTATCTAATATGGGGTCATTTACGATTTCTTGTTCTGAAGCGGAAGGTTGCGTCATGCTGGCTCTCTCCTGATGATCTTTGGCATAGACCATAATGGGGTCTACGATGGACGTTTATAAATCCCTGAGGTATTGGTTAAGTGTAGACCGAGTTCATGCAGCTTAATGTTATTCTATGTCTATAAAATGTCGATCTTGATCGTTTTTTAGCGTCAAGATGAATGCGCTGTGGAGAATCCATGTTTCAGATCAGAGCAATGCAGCACGGTGATATAGAGACGGTGATGCAGATTCAGGCCGAATGCTATGTGTTGGATGCCATCGAACCCCAATCCACCTTCATCGACCGGTTACACACGAGCCCAAAAACCGCATGGGTGGTCGAAGATACGCTGGGAGTTTGCGCCTATCTGGTTGGCTATTACTCAACTGTAGGTAACATTACCCCATTGGGTGGGCGCTTTAAACCCACCCTCTCCAATTGTTTATATTTGCATGATTTGGCGATTTTGCCGCGCGTCGCAGGTCAGCGCCTTGGCGTGACCTTGGTTAATACGGCGTTGTCTCAACAACCTGATCATATTCAATATACTGCGCTGGTTTCGATTCAAAACTCCGTGTCGTTTTGGCAGAAGATCGGCTTTGAAACTCAAGCCCTAGACACCGACCAAACGGAGAACTTACAAACCTACCCGCAGCCTGCTTTTTATATGCTTAAGCGCTTGATAAAATAATATCTATACTACAAAAATTACAATTTTGTGACTAGATTTTAACCAATGGTCAAGGTATGTTGTCAGCCATTCTGTGGATGAGGCATAGGGCTATTTTGAAATCTATTGTTGTTATTTAGGCGCAGATATCATCGGTTTGCCCCGCTGAACTGAACACTTTTAAGTCAAGGTATGATATTTATTAAAATACCAACGAATTCAATACTTAAAGAAGCACTGTGAACAGGTATTAAAAAAGTTTTCCCTAGACAATGCGTTTAGTGAATTTTTTTAAAATGTTCCTGCTAGAATGCGCCACCTTCATTGCACAATTGCTGTGCAGTCTATATATTTAATTTTCTGTATTTTATAACTTTTTCTGTCCGATATCATGACTCGAATTATTGCTTTCATCGCCATCTACGTGCTGTGCTTCACCAGTTCGATAGCCACTGCTTCATTACCGACTGAATTAACAGTGATTAGTTATCATGAAATCGCTGACCCCAAAGATGCGCTGATTCCGCAATATGCCGTGTCACCGACCAATTTTGTCCGTCAAATGGATTGGTTGAAGAATCAGGGCTATCATTTTGTCAGTGTGGATCAGGTTCTGGCTGCTCGTGCCGGCAAGCTCCCGCTGCCTGAACAAGCCGTGTTGATCACCTTTGATGATGGCTATCGTTCGGTCTATACCAATGCCTTCCCAATCTTAAAACTGTTTAATGCCCCAGCCGTCGTCGCTGTGGTGGGCAGTTGGCTGGATCAGACCAAAGGTGAAGTAGTGAACTTTGATGGTCGCTCCGTTTCGCGTCAGGAGATGTTGAGCTGGGATCAGATCAAGGAAATGACATCAAGTGGTCTGGTTGAAATTGGTAGCCATACTTACGGTTTGCACGATGGGATTCTTGCCAATCCGCAAGGTAATATGGAGCCAGCGGCAACCACACGCTTATATTTGCCCGCATTGAAGCGTTACGAAGATGAAGAAACCTATAAAAAACGCATCTTTACCGATTTAAAGAAAAATAACGAACTTTTACGCCAACACGGCATTCGTGCTCCACGTGTGATTGCGTGGCCTTATGGTAACTACAATATCGAGACCCGTGTCATCGCTGAAAAACTCGGTATGCCGATCGGCTTAACGCTTGATGACGGCCCAAATACCGTATCTACACCCTTGTGGGGCTTACGCCGTATTCTCGTCGAAGGCCGTATGCAACTGTCTGATCTAGACCGTGAACTGGCTACTCGCATCGCCAATATTTCAGACAATGATCGCCCGCAGAAAATCATGCACGTCGATCTGGACTATATCTACGATCCAGACCCCGCACAACAAGAAAAGAATCTCGGCCATTTGCTGGATCGCATTCAGGCGATGGGTGTAAATACCGTGTATCTGCAAGCCTTTGCCGATCCTGATGCCGACGGTGCAGCGGATATGGTGTATTTCCCAAATCATGTGCTTCCGATGCGCTCAGACTTGTTTAATCGCGCCTCATGGCAAATTCGCACCCGCACACAGGTCAAGCGTATTTTTGCTTGGATGCCACTGCTGGCGTGGAAACTGCCTGCAACGAATCCCGCTTACAAAGATGTAGTTGGAACGGAACAAGCCTCAAGTGGCGACCATCTCAACATGGGCTACCCACGTCTGTCCCTGTTTTCACCCCGTGCAAAAATGGCGGTGCGTGAGATCTATCAGGACTTGGCGCGCGGCGCACCGATTGACGGCATCTTATTCCATGATGATGTAACCTTGTCGGATTATGAAGATGCAAGTAGCTTCGGTATCGCGCAGAATCAAGCATGGGGTTTACCGGCCAAAATCAGTGACATCCGTAAGAATGATGATCTGCTGGGTCGCTGGACCATTTTAAAGATCAATGCCTTGGATCGCTTCGCCAATGAACTGGCGGACATGGTCCGTGCAGAACAGCCGAACTTACTGACTGCACGTAACCTCTATGCGCAAGTCGTACTTAATCCACGCTCAGAAGTCTGGTATGCCCAGTCGCTCGACAACTCGCTGGCCAACTATGACTTCACCGCGATCATGGCCATGCCGTATATGGAAAAAGCGGAAGATCCGAAAGCCTTCATGCAAGAGATTGTCAGCAAAGTAAAAGCCTATCCTAACGCCATGCGTAAAGTCGTGTTTGAACTGCAAGCCGTGAACTGGAGAAATGATCAAAAAATCCCGAGCGCTGAGCTTGCTGCAACCATTCAAAGCCTTTACGATGCAGGTGCACAGCACGTTGCTTACTACCCCGATGATCCAAGTAAAGACCATCCGGATCCTGCGATAATTCGCCCCGTGTTTGATCGCAAACCAAATATGCCTGAATTACGTTAAGGTGCTATAATGGTGATCAACGACTTCATCGCACTATGGCATGGCATATTAGGCTTTGTCTTCTATTATCCACTGCTCATGTCTTATCTGTGGATGATTGGTGCAATTTTGTTTTACTGGCGGAATGAGCGGACACAACCGCTATTTAATCATCCGCCCGTTTTAGAGGATACGCCCTCGGTCAGCGTACTGGTGCCTTGTTTTAATGAAGGCGTCAATGCGGAAGAGACCATTGGTCATGCACTCGCACTCGACTATCCCGACTTTGAAGTCATTGCGATCAACGATGGTAGCACTGACGAAACCGCTGAAGTCTTAAATCGTCTGGCGCAAAAGTATCCCAAACTAAAAGTCGTGCATTTGGCAGAGAATCAGGGCAAGGCCATGGCCTTGCAAGCTGGTAGCTTGCTCGCTAAATCAGAATTTTTGATCGGAATTGATGGAGATGCATTACTCGACCCGCATGCCGCACACTGGATGGTTCGCCACTTTGTCGCGCACCCTCATGTGGCTGCCGTCACGGGTAATCCACGGATTCGCAACCGCTCAACCCTGCTTGGTCGGGTACAGGTCGGAGAATTCTCGTCGATCGTCGGAATGATCAAGCGTGCACAGCGTAGTTTTGGTAGGCTATTTACAGTTTCTGGTGTAATTACCGCATTTCGTAAATCTGCGGTACATGAAGTCGGTTATTGGTCAGCAGATATGCTGACCGAAGATATCGACATTACTTGGAAGTTACAACGTGCTGGATGGGATGTCCGTTTCGAGCCGAATGCGCTCGTCTGGATATTGATGCCCGAAACGTTGAAAGGTCTATGGCAACAGCGTCTGCGCTGGGCCATGGGCGGCGCCCAAGTATTGCTTAAAAATATCGATGTGTTTTTAAGGCCCAGTCAGAATTTTTTATGGCCATTGATGTTTGAGCTTTGCCTCACACTGATCTGGTCCTATTTGATGTTGATTCTGGTAGTCATTTGGATCGTGGGTTTGGTCGTGCCGGCAGGCACTTGGCCCGTGGTTGGATCGCCACTCATCCCGCAAGGGAGCGGTGTGTTTTTAGGTGCGACGTGTTTGTTGCAGTTTGCCATCAGCAAGTGGCTCGACAGTCGCTATGAGAAAGGCTTAGGCCGAAATTATTATTGGATGATTTGGTACCCTCTAGTGTTTTGGGTGATCAACATCGCCACCACGATTACGGCGTTTCCCAAAGTGCTTTTCCGGCGCGATGGTAAACGCGCGCGCTGGGTTAGCCCTGATCGTGGCATACACTCTTTGGAGAAGAAAGACCATGAGTAACTCGTTAATCATTAACATCCGACAGCAACTGCACTGGTACCAGCGCTTTTTCTCGGATAGCTCTACCGCACTGATGTGGGGAATGTGGTTGTATCTATGGCGCCCTCTGGTCGTCATCACTGGCGCACATGCGTTCAGCAAACAACCCTTTCTGGTTCACTTCGTGACTAAAATTTCACCCATGACCATGGGTTATATCATTGTGTCCGTCATGTGTGGCGCATTGGCACTCTTGCTGTGGACACTTTTGCCAGCACGTCGCATCACGCCATCACCACAAAAAGATCTTGCTGATTATGCTGCGCATTTCCAGTTGCCAGAACAAGAGATCACAGCGGGTCGTGCGGCCAATATTTGTACGGTTCACCATGACGCGTATGGACGTGTGATCGGTATCCAACCGCAACAAGCTTAAAATCAATATTCGTCCACAGCATCATCATAGGATGGTGCTTTAAGACAATCTAATCCATCATAAAAATCTCCGCGTCACCCCCTCCCTGTTCTGATGATAGATCATCATATTTTCTCCATAATCTGCCCATTGATTTCACTAAAAAGTCATCGCTGATCACAGATTTACGACATTATTTCAACGCATTCGCGCATAGACTCAAGGCATATCCTATCGTTCCACCGCACCTCATGCTTAGGTGAGCCGTCATGTCTAAATTTCTATCGCTATCGACCCTACAGTTGAAACGTGCTGCTGTGCTTTCATTCATGCTCATCGGCTCAGCAGCCCTACTTTCATCATGCGCCACGACGCCAAGCAGCTTTGCTGAACTAGGCAAATACGACCAATTTAAGCTCAACACCAATATCTTCCGTGTAACCTATCAAGCGCGCAATGAAAGTACGGCCGCACGGGCAGAAGAAATTGCGCTGCTAAAAGCCGCACAAGTGACGGTGCAGAATGGCTACCGCTATTTCGAGATTACCGATAAGCTGCTCCCGAGTGACCAACCCAATGTGATTGTCGCAGCAAATCCAATGTTTAATTACTATGGATCGTTTGGCTACTATGGTGGCTATGGACGTTACCCATTCCGCCATAGTATTGGGTATATCGGCTACGACTACCCACTCTACCCGCAAGCCTATTACGGCGTGCCACAGAAGGTTATCGTCAGCTATACCATTCACTGCAGCAACACGGCTAAACCCGATGAGAACGGCCAGTATGATGCCACAATCATCCTGACCTCATTGGGCCCCCGCTATGGGTTAAATCCTGATGGTAGTCCCATACTGCCGCCACCTCCATCTGCCTCTCTAAAAACAGCCTCATAAGACATAATAAAGCATATCTTCCTAGGAGAAATGGTAGTGCTACATCGATTTTGGTTTACGTTGGATCGATCTCTATCACCATCAGTTCTTAATCTGGGCTGTGGCATATCTGCTTACAGCTTGGACGATGCAAAGCACATACTAGCTGAGCAAGTTTTTAATATTTTTGGTGTTAGAGATATTCTTGATGTTATAGAGGATGTTGATGTCTCAACGCTCGAAGAGAATCATGTGAGGTCAAATATGGGGATACCAACCATTAGAGGTGTCTGGTTCCCATTGCTTTAGTTTAATGGTGCTCTGAACGGTTAATTCAAAGTACTAAAACAGCAGACATAAAAAACAGCCTTTAATCAGGCTGTTTTTATTTGGACTTGTTTACTACTGGGGAGAATTACTTACGCAGTTCTTTACGCAGGATTTTACCCACATTACTCTTCGGCAGTTCCGCCAAGAATTCAATGTACTTCGGACGCTTATAACCGGTCAGATTTTCATTGATATAAATCTTGAGTTCCGCTTCGGTCAAGCTTGGGTCTTTCTTGACGACAAACAACTTCGGTACTTCACCGCTCTTGTCATCAGGCACGCCTATCGCAGCTGCTTCCAGCACTTTCGGATGGTTGGTGATGACTTCTTCGATTTCTGCTGGGTATACGTTAAAGCCGGATACCAGAATCATGTCTTTTTTACGATCAACGATTTTGGTATAGCCGCGCTCATCCATAATCCCGATATCACCCGTACGGAAGTAGCCATCAGCAGTCATGACTTTTGCGGTTTCGTCAGGACGCTGCCAATAGCCTTTCATGACCTGTGGACCACGGATTGAAATCTCACCGCGCTCACCCAAAGCCACTTCTTTGCCATCATCATCCAAAATCGCCACTTCAGTAGACGGTAGTGGAATACCAATGGTGCCTGAGTATGCCGTGATATTCACCGGATTTGCGGTGGCAATCGGTGAAGTCTCTGACAAACCATAGCCCTCAAGAATCGGGGTTTTGGTGATCTTCTGCCACAGTGCTGCAGTAGCTGGCAATACGGCCATGCCGCCGCCCATGCTGAGCTTAAGCTTGGAGAAATCCAGTTTTTGGAAGTCTTCGTTGTGTGCCAGAGCATTAAACAAGGTATTTACAGCTGGGAAGAAGCTTGGTTTGTATTTATCAATTTCCTTGATCAGTCCAGGAATATCGCGTGGATTTGGGATCAGAATGATCAATTGACCGCGCTGTAAACCATACAGAGCACAGACCATCAAGGCGAAAATATGATACAGCGGCAGAGCACACAAAATACTTTCTTCCGCGCCCTTTGCACTCTCGCCCAATACACTACTGAAGAAAGCATTGGTTTGCAGCAGATTAGAAACCAGATTCGAATGCGTCAGTTCCGCACCTTTAGACACACCCGTTGTACCGCCGGTGTACTGCAAAATTGCCGTATCGGACAAACCGACAACAGGGCGCTGGTATTTGCGGGCGCTGACTTTATTTAATGCATGATTAAAATTGACACTGCCTGGCAGAACCCAGCTTGGCACTTGCTTGCGTACGCGGCGTACGACCAAATCCACCACAAAGCCTTTAACCAAGCCCAACAGCTCACCAGCACTGGTGACGATCGTATGTTTGACTGGGGTATTGGCAATCACTTCTTGCAGGACATGTGCAAAATTCTCAAGCACAACGATCACTTCCGCGCCTGAATCTTTTAATTGGTGTTCAAGTTCACGTGCCGTGTAGAGCGGATTAACGTTAACAAGCACATAGCCTGCACGCAAGATACCGATCAGTGCGATCGGGTATTGCAGGACGTTCGGCAGCATGACCGCAACTTTAGCGCCTTTTTTAAGACCTAATGATTGTAAATAGGCTGCGAATTGACGGCTTTTTTGATCCAGTTCTTTATAAGTCAGTCGTTTATCCATACAGACGAACGCATCGCGATCGCCAAACTGCTGGAAAGTACGTTCAAATACATCAACTAAAGAGGTATTGCTGGCTGGTAATACGATCTCATGTGGCGTCCCTGCTGGATACGCATCAAACCAAGGCTTATTCATACCACTTCTTCTCCGTTTTGATTCCTTCCCCCACCGAAGGAAAGGTTAAATATGATGCAAAGATAAGGGCTTGTCGCTTGCCTCAAGCTTATCACTGCTTTTTGTACATAATCTGTGCATTTGCTGTTGTTCTGATCAGTCATACATGACCCATCAATGCGTTTAAAAGACTACTTTTTGGCTGGCGTAACATTATCACGACTGACCCTAAAGCGGAAACTATTCTCTAATGCCTAAAACGTGCACCCAATCACAATTTAAGCATTATCCACGCCTTCTCATTGTGAATGACTGCACAGTTCAACCAATCTGCATACTTTCCGCCTTCTGATAACCACGCGGCAGTAAATGGCCGCGCTGACCGCGCTTACCAGAATAATGGCTAATGTCCGCCTCTTTTAATGTGAGCGGACGCGAACCCGACATCAGTACCAGTGAACATCCTGCAACCAAACCGACCATGGCACGCACCACCTCATGACTTTCTAGCGCAATCAGTTTATTGCCCTTACCACGATTCATCACCGGTAAATCAGCCAGTGGATAGATCAGCAGACGTCCGCTGGATGACAACACGGCAATCCGATCCGCATCTTTCGGCAAGTACAACACCGGCATCAGCTCACTGCCCTCAACCAAGCTCACCAGTGTTTTCCCGGCTTTCACCGTACTGTCTAGCGCAGACAAGGTACTAACAAATCCATAGCCGTTATTCCCTGCTAGCAGGATCGGCTGAGCATCGTCCCCCATCAGCACTTCCACAAAACGTGTGCCGGCAGGCGGCGCCAGTTTGGTGGTAACCGGTTCGCCTTGCCCACGTGCAGAAGGCAAATTAGCGGCGGCAAGCGCATAACTCCGTCCAGTATTATCCAGCAGATAGACCCGCTGATTACTCTTGCCTGTGCAGTGGCTCAGGTAAGCATCGCCAGCCTTATAACTTAAAGTTTGCACATCAATGTCGGTACCTTTCGCCGCACGAATCCAACCCGAATGCGATAGCACGACCGTAATCGCCTCCGCAGGGGTCAGATCAGACTCTTTAAGCTCTGTCGCTTCAGCACGTTGTACAATCGGTGAACGACGATCATCGCCATGCTTTTTGGCATCTTCCTGTAGCTCTTCAATAATCAACGCTTTAAGCGACTCTGGATTATTCAATTGCTCACGAATCTTGGCCGCTTGCAGCTCCAGCTCTTCCTGCTCACGGCGAATCTCCATTTCTTCAAGTTTTGCCAAGTGGCGCAATTTCAGGTCTAGGATCGCATCGGCCTGAATTTCGGTCAGAGCAAAATGCGCCATCAACTCCGCGCGTGGGTGATCTTCCTCGCGGATGATACGAATCACGGTATCGATATCTAAGTACGCAATCAACAAACCCGCCAAAATATGCAGGCGCTTCTCAATTTTCTCTAAAGCATAGCTCAGACGACGGCGCACCGTGTCTTGGCGATAAGTCAGCCACTCAAGCAAAATGGTACGAATCGACTTGACTTGCGGACGACCATCCAACCCAATCATATTCAGATTGACGCTATAGCTGCTTTCCAGCTTGGTCGTAGCAAACAAATGGCTCATCAAGGCATCGGCATCAACCCGATTCGAGCGCATCACGATCACAATACGCGTCGGGTTCTCATGGTCCGACTCATCTCGTAGATCCGTGACCAGTGGCAGCTTCTTAGCCTGCATCTGCTCGGCGATTTGGGTAATAACTTTGGCACCAGAGACTTGGTACGGCAGATCGGTAATCACGATCTCGCCTTTTTCGACATGATAGACCGCACGGGCGCGATAGCTGCCGCGTCCAGTCATTTGAATCTTGAGCAGATCTTCAGGACTGCTGATGATCTCTGCACGGGTGGGTAGATCGGGGGCTGGGATATAGCTGGCCAGCTTCTCATCCGACAGATTCGGATTTTTCAGCAAGGCGATGGTGCCTTTGACCACTTCACGCAGATTGTGCGGTGGAATATCCGTCGCCATACCCACGGCAATCCCCATCGTGCCATTGAGTAGAATGTTAGGCAGGCGCGCAGGGAGCGTCACGGGTTCTTGCAGAGAACCATCAAAATTATCTTGCCACTCTGTCGTGCCTTGACCGAGCTCATTAAGCAAGAGCTCGCTGTACGCAGAGAGTTTGGCTTCGGTATAACGCATCGCCGCGAAAGACTTGGGATCATCCGGCGAACCCCAGTTCCCTTGTCCTTCGACCAAGGGATAACGATAGCTAAACGGCTGCGCCATCAATACCATCGCTTCATAACAAGCACTGTCACCATGGGGGTGGTATTTACCCAGCACGTCACCGACGGTACGGGCTGATTTCTTTGGCTTGCCCGAGTTCTTGAGGCCAAGCTCGCTCATCGCATAGACAATACGGCGCTGTACCGGTTTTAAACCATCCGCAACATGCGGCAATGCACGATCCATGATCACATACATTGCATAGTTAAGATAAGCCTGTTCCGTGAACTCTGCGACGGAACGACTTTCTGTGGCGGGATTAAGACTGCTCATGCGCTACCTAAATGAATGATGATCTATCATATTGACGACAGGTGACCCTGCTGCATATGCGCAGCGACCATGGACTGGGCATGGTTCAAGGTCAAAAATTGCATTTGATATTACACCAAAAAAAAGCGCTTCGTCATAGATAACCTTGCAGACGTCTGCGAATGCATCAAAAAACACATAAAAAAACGACTTGGCATTGATCCAAATCGTTTTTTAACAAGGTATTCAGAACGTTAAAAAACACCATGCCCACATCACATTAATGAACTTCAAAATTCAGCAATTTCTTATATTTCGCCAATAACGCTGTCGTATCATGCTGTTCTGGATGAAAATTGGGCCGAAAATAATCAAAGAGATCCGGTACGATTCGCGACATGAGTCCTTTACGACCACCGTACATCATTTTCATCGCAGGCACCCAATCGCTGGGGCGCATCTTGCCGCGCTGTGCCATCAAACGCGCCATAAAGGTGGTATGGACCAAGAACAGCAAGACCATCGCCAGCGCCATCGTAGACGCGCGCGTTGCATAGGCGCGTACGCCTTTGCCATATAGTTTTTCATAGACGTTATAAGCCACCGATTTATGCTCGGTTTCTTCTACCGCATGCCACAGCCACATCTTATACATCACAGGACTATGCATAAGCTCATGGAGGTCTTCCCGGCGCATCAGCTCAGAGGCGATGGTGGCAGTGAAGTGCTCAAGCGCACAGGTGATCCCCAACTGCAACTTGTTACTCAGATGAAAACGATCTGCCAGCCCTAGCACCGAATCGGTCCAGCGCTCTAAGGTATCGACATCATGACCATAGGCTTTACCTGCGGCATTGAACTGGTGATGCTCTTTGGAATGCATCGCTTCTTGTCCGATAAAAGCACTGATCTCTTTTTGCATCGCCAAATCATCTTTCAATACGCCTTCATAGCGTACCGAACGTACTGCATCAACAAAGAACTGCTCGCCAGCAGGGAATAAGGCTGACATCGCCGTTAAGAAAAACGTCACGCCCGCATCATCCGCAGCCCAAAACTCGGGCACGTCTGTGAACTCAAAATCCATACGTCTGACCGGAAAGCTGGCCTTATATGCCGATGATGAATGACCACTGGTTTTGACTTGTGCGTTCATGATGTCTTCCTCAAAGTGTATGGAAGCCTCATAGATCAACAGCCCCACGATTAAACGCCTGTGTGGTCACTGGATCGACTTCTCACTTGAGTATAAAAAGCCCATGCTTTAAATCACATGGCGAATAGTGACAATGAATATTTTCTAAAAGTAAGTTTTGGGCACTCAAAAAAATGCCGGAAAACAAGTTTCCGGCATGGATTGATCGAGTACGCGAGAAAAGCTTAGTGAGCAAGAAACTCTGCGGTGGTTTGCGCGCCATGCTTGCGCAGCAGTTCCAGCGTCTCTTTTTCTTCAGGCAGTGCCTGCTCCCAGTCAATCAGGTCAAAATCAACATCAAAGAACAGGTCACAGATTGAGGACAGAATTGTCATGCCTTCGTCATCACGCTTATTCGGGTCTACTTTATGATCTAATAAGGTTTGTACGATTGGCACACAAGCCGCGCTTGCCGCATCCCACAGCGGGCCAAAGAACTCTTCCGCATCCCAGAGGTGGAGATTGGCTTTGGCATCGATTAATGCGTTTAAAATCGCTTGATACGGCGCAAGCAGCTTTGCTTTCTCTGCTTCATCTAAGGGTTCACCAGATTCGTAGCCATCCATGACCGTTTCCCACCAGTCAAACAAGCGATCACAAATCTGAGTTGCCGGAGGGCCGTATTCTTCATCGATAAAATTGGGGTCTACTCCACCCGCCAAGAGCGCTTTGACTTGCTCAACATCAAGTGCTTGGATGGCTGCCGTTAATGCAACTTGGGATTCAGTCATAATCTTTCTCAGTGTAGGGAATGGGGAAAACCTCGCCATGCTCGATCATGCCGCATGACGATGACGATTCATCGATTTAAAGCGCTTTCTTACTCAATATTAAAGACCATGCATTGCCGTGCCCATGCGACCATGGTCTTAAAGTAAAACATCAGCCAAATTACCCTTCTCTTCCAGCCAGATCTTACGATCACCAGAACGCTTCTTGGCCAAGAGCTTATCCAGTAGGCCATTGGTCAGATGGGTATCATCCATATCCAGTTGCACCAAGCGACGCGTATCTGGATCCATGGTTGTCTCACGCAGTTGCAATGGATTCATCTCACCCAATCCTTTAAATCGGGTAATCTGAGGAGCTTTGCCTTTGATCTTGGACAAGATGGCTTGCAGCTCTTCATCATCCAGTGCGTAGTGCACATCCTTACCCGCGTCAATCCGATAGAGCGGCGGCATCGCAACAAACAAATGTCCATTTTCGATCAAAGCCGGGAAATGCTTCACAAACAAGGCGCAAAGTAAGGTCGCAATATGCAATCCATCCGAGTCCGCATCGGCAAGGATACACACCTTACCGTAACGCAGCTCAGAGAGATCATCACTGCCAGGATCGACCCCTATCGCAATCGCGATATCATGCACCTCTTGCGAACCCAACACTTCATCCGCAGAGACTTCCCAGGTATTTAAAATCTTACCGCGCAGCGGCATGATGGCTTGGAAAATCCGATTGCGTGCTTGTTTGGCACTACCACCCGCAGAGTCCCCTTCCACCAAAAATAGTTCAGTATCTTCACGAGTCGCGCCTGAGCAGTCAGCAAGTTTGCCCGGTAATGCGGGCCCTGAAACAATCTTCTTACGCTCAACCTTCTTCGCTGCTTTTAAACGACGTCCCGCACGCTCAATCGCCATTTCCGCTAAGCGGGTGCCCACTTCTGGATTTTTGTTCAGCCACAGTGAGAAAGCATCTTTGGCAATGTTCTGCACAATCGGTGCCGCTTCACGGCTCGACAAACGCTCTTTGGTCTGCCCGGAAAACTGAGGTTCTTGAAACTTCAGTGACAGGATGAAATTTACCCCATCCCAGACGTCATCGGCTGATAGCTTCATATTCCGTGGCAACAAGTTGCGCATTTCACAGAATTCACGCAGCGCATCGGTGGTGCCCGTGCGCAGTCCATTGACATGCGTCCCGCCTTGCGCGGTCGGGATTAAATTGACATAGCTCTCTTGTACACTATCGCCACTTTCTTCCGACCAACATAGCACAAACTCACACGCCGCACGCTCTGCCTTGCCACTTGCCGCAAATGGCTCCACAGGCACGGTCTCACGACCTTGCAGTTCATCCTTCAGATAATCCACTAGCCCGTTTTCAAACTGCCAAGTGAGTTTCTCACCACTTTCTTCATCGGTAAAAATGACTTTCAGACCTGCGGACAAGACCGCCTTGGCTTTAAGATTATGCTTAAGTGCCCGCACCGAAAACTTGGCACTATCAAAATACTTGCCATCCGGCCAGAAGTGGACGGTAGTACCGCTCTGGCGTTTTGGAAAACCTTCAGTAGTAATCAAATCCGTGACGCGCTCGCCATGCTCAAAACTCATTCGATACTGACTGCCACCCCGTAGCACGCTGACATTAACGCGGGTCGACAGCGCATTCACAACCGAAATCCCCACCCCATGCAAGCCACCCGAAAACTGGTAGTTATCCGTAGAAAACTTACCGCCAGCATGGAGCTTGGTCATGATGATCTCTATACCACTTTGACCATACTCCGGATGGATATCGACTGGCATACCCCGTCCATTGTCTTGCACGGATAAGGAGCCATCTTTATACAGGATCACTTCAACCTGATTCGCATGACCCGCAAGTGCCTCATCGACTGCGTTATCGATCACCTCTTGCGCCAAATGATTCGGGCGAGTGGTATCGGTGTACATCCCGGGACGGCGACGAACAGGATCTAAACCTGAAAGAACTTCAAGCGATTCGGCAGTATATTGAGTCACTAAACACTTATTCCTAATGTAATCATGTCGATCAAATGATGACTAGAGATGTAGCAATACACCCCTCACTGACATGAATCGTACTGTAAATGCGACTTTAAAACAAACGCAACAAACTACTCCAGTGAGTAGTTAAGCAAATAAAAAATCAATCATCAGCGGGATCTTGTCCGCCATATCATGCATAAAATGGTCACCACCGGCTTCAATGATCATCGGTGACTGTGCGCCATCTTGGCTATAGTAGGCCTCTGCCACGCGGTAATCGAGCACTTCATCGCCTTGTTTAAGCAACACCAAGATGCGTTCTGGATGGATTGGCACAGGCTGATATAAAGCGGCCAGATCAGCCAGATCACTTTCTGTAATTGTCCAGCCGCCGTCTGTTGTAAACCCTTGATGGCCATGGGTAAAATAACGCTGGAAGCGCTCAAAGGGACGTGTTGCAGGATTTACTAATACCGCTTTTAAGCCGTACTTGGCCACACAAACTGTTGAAAAAAAGCCCCCCAGAGAACTGCCTACCAATCCCGTATCAGGATCACGCGCAATAATCTCACTTAGAATCTGCATCACCTGCAATGGCGGCACATTCAGATCTGGACGAAAAACTTGAATTTCAGGACGATGGATTGCGCACCAATCTGTCAGCATTTGACCTTTGATCGAGTTCGCATCGCTGTTTAGACCATGGATATAAATCAGTTGCATCATTCACCTCTCATTGCGTATCAGTATGCCCGATCCAGATCTGAATGATCGATAAAAATCTGCGGCATAATATGAAAACTCCTTGTATCTTAACGAATCAACACTCAGGAATCCTGCTAAAACAGATGTTTTTTCACTATCATTAGTTTAAAAATAACAATACATGACAAATAGTTAAACAATACCAACTGGTCCATATACATAAAATTGGTTACATTTTGCAATATGTGGTTTAGTATTGCTACTATTCAAAGTGCGTCCATGTATACATATCCTTGGCAAGCCACCTGAGCTGCCAAGGATGCGTGATTACCTTAACCCATAGAGTCAAGCCGTATCTATAAAAATACGAACCAGTCATAGAGAGTCTTATGCCTAGCCCAACACCTCTGCATGAACCATTTTGCAGTCTACGCAAAGCGCCCATTACACAGGGAGATTTAATCGAAGGACTGGCACAACTGACAACAACTGGCGTGTCACGGACAACTGAGTTTGTACAAGCGATTTATCGTGAAACTTTACTACGCTCTTTGGGTCTATACGACGAAACCAACCAAACCCCACTGCAAAAAAGCATTTCTAATCAGATTCTCTGGCTGATCCGCTATGGGGTTAAGCATGCTGGGCGTTATTCTGCACACGGTCTGCGTACATTTGGTCGTTTAAGTCCCGTACAAGCTGAAAAGCCTCTCAATGTCCCCTTACATATGTTGGTCAGCGCTTTAAATGGCATTATGGGCGATCATCTGGTCTATGACCGTAATCCGCTGGCACTCCCCATGCTCACCTATGACCGTCACGGCAAAGTGTTTAATGGCGAACTCCGCGGCCGCGTTGTGATCTTTGTGCATGGCTTATGTATGGATATCCACAGCTGGTACCCGAGCAAATATCAGAGCATGGGTGAACAAGTCTATCGTCAACAAGACTGCACCGTTCTCTATCTCAGCTATAACACGGGTCGCCGTATCTCTTTAAATGGCCGCTCTTTCTCAAATTTGCTGAATGATCTATATATCCGTAATCCGGATATCAGCCATATCGATATCATCGGGCATAGCATGGGTGGTCTGGTGTCACGCAGTGCGCTGTTTTACGGCAAGCAAATGGGTCTCAACTGGATTTTACTGGTCGATCACCTAATCTGCTTAGGATCGCCGCATCAAGGGGCCCTACTTGAGCGTTTGAGCTACATGGTGCAGGACAAAGTCGGTAAGATCCCATTCGCTGGGGCGCTTGCGCGTCTAGGCGATTTACGCAGTGCGGGCATCATTGACCTGCGCTGGGGCAGTATCCGTGATGATGACTGGGAACACTTAAAATCCGGTCGGCGCGGCGACTTCGCGGATAATCGTAGACCTGCCCCTCTGCCCTCAAATATCAAAGCCTATTTCATGGCGGGCACCATCGAACACGAAAATGCACCCTCTAAAACCCGCGAAGCACTCGGTGATTATCTGGTCAGCGTCAAGAGCGCTCTCGGTGAACACTCAAACCCTGAGTATCAATTGAATGTCCCGCAAGAACGTAAAGCCGTGTTTTATGGTGTGGATCATATGCAATTGCAATATAGCCAACGCGCGATCGACCAAGTGCTGATCTGGCTTGCACCGCCTGAACGTACCCCTAAACCAGTCGTCATCCCACAAAAAGATGCGATTCCGATCTCGGCTTAATGATTATTCTTACTAATAATTAAAAAACTGGAAAACGATCATAAAAAAAGCAGCCCTGAGGCTGCTTTTTTATTCACGATTTCTTAAACTTGAGCACGATACTTATAACGTTGGAGCGTCTGCAATTGTGCAGCCGTTTCTGCCAATACGCTTAATGCTGCTGCTGCATCAAAATCACCTTTTTGATTTGCAAGCAAGCTTTCTGCGTGTTGACGCGCTTCCAAAATTTTCGCTTCGTCCAAATTCGCGGCATGAATCGCGGTGTCCGCCAAAACAGTCACAACGTGTGGCTGCACTTCTAACACACCACCAGAGACATAGATCTGCTCTTCGTGGCCATCAGAATGCTGCACACGCAGTGCGCTAGGCTTGAGCAAAGTCACCAAAGGCGCATGGCCCGGCAAAATACCCATTTGTCCGGCGATACCGTCAGCGATCAACATATTAATGTCACCGCTGAAGATTGAACCGCCAACACTAACGACATCACAATGCAAGGTTGCCATGAGGCGTTCTCCTGCTTAAATTACGCGTTTAAATGACCGTTATTTGGCTGCGAGCTTTTCAGCTTTAGCAACAGCTTCTTCGATGCCACCGACCATGTAGAACGCTTGTTCTGGCATATGGTCGTAGTCACCAGCAATAATGCCTTTAAAGCCTGCAATCGTATCTTTAGAAGATACCAACTTACCAGGTGAACCGGTGAATACTTCAGCAACGTGGAACGGCTGTGACAAGAAGCGTTGGATTTTACGCGCACGGAAAACAACCAGCTTGTCTTCTTCAGCCAATTCGTCCATACCCAGAATCGCGATGATGTCTTTGAGTTCTTTATAACGTTGCAGAATGGTTTGTACGCCACGTGCAACAGTATAGTGCTCTTCACCAACAATCGCTGGATCCAGCTGACGTGATGTAGAGTCCAAAGGATCAACCGCAGGGTAAATACCCAATGACGCGATATCACGTGACAGAACAACAGTCGCATCCAAGTGGGCGAAAGTGGTTGCTGGTGATGGATCGGTCAAGTCGTCGGCTGGTACATAAACCGCTTGAATAGACGTAATCGAACCCGCTTGTGTCGAAGTAATACGTTCTTGTAGAACACCCATTTCTTCAGCCAGAGTTGGTTGGTAACCCACCGCAGAAGGCATACGACCAAGCAACGCAGATACTTCAGTACCCGCCAAGGTGTAACGATAGATGTTATCAACGAACAACAAAACGTCACGGCCTTTGCCGTTTTCGTCTTTTTCGTCACGGAAGTATTCAGCCATGGTCAAACCAGTCAACGCGACGCGTAAACGGTTGCCCGGTGGCTCATTCATCTGACCATAAACCATGGCAACTTTATCAAGAACGCCAGAGTCTTTCATTTCGTGATAGAAGTCGTTCCCTTCGCGAGTACGCTCACCCACTCCCGCGAACACAGACAAACCACTGTGTGCTTTCGCGATGTTGTTGATGAGTTCCATCATGTTAACGGTTTTACCTACACCCGCACCACCGAACAGACCAACCTTACCACCCTTTGCAAACGGGCAAAGCAAGTCGATAACTTTGATACCGGTTTCAAGGATTTCGGTTGAACCCGCTTGTTCAGCGTAGCTCGGTGCTGGACGATGGATTGCCCAGTGATCTTTAGTCACAACTGGACCGGCTTCGTCGATTGGGCGACCCAATACGTCCATGATACGACCCAGAGTCGCATCACCCACTGGCACAGTGATTGGGCCATTGGTGTTAGTAACAGGCAAACCGCGTTTTAGACCTTCGGTTGAACCCATCGCAATCGTACGAACGATACCGTCGCCTAATTGCTGTTGTACTTCTAATGTCGTTTCGGTGTTATCCACCGTCAGAGCATCATAGATCTTTGGAACGCTAGTGCGATCGAATGAAACGTCGATAACTGCGCCAATGATCTGAACGATATGACCGCTACTCATGGCTGTCTCCTCAATTCAAAATAAAATCTAGTATCAAACCTGATGTTGATCAGATATTCAGATCATGATCGACATCAGTTTCGGTTAATGCTGCTAACTGCTGTGACACAGTTAATTCAAATTCAAACGTTTTGCGTTAAACCGCAGCAGCACCACCAACGATTTCGGAAATTTCCCGAGTAATCGCAGCTTGACGCAGCTTGTTGTAAACCAGTTGCAGGCTCTTAATCAAATCACCAGCATTATCAGTCGCTGCTTTCATCGCAACCATACGAGCGGCTTGCTCGGAGGCGACGTTTTCAACAACACCTTGATATACCATCGATTCGATATAACGAAGCAACAATCCATTCAATACTTTTTCTGGATCAGGCTCGTAGATGTAATCCCATGCGTGGTCGCGATGTAGACGCCAATCATTGACTTCAGCTTCTGCCAAAGGCACCAGCTGGGCAATCGTTGGTTTCTGAACCATTGCATTCACAAAGTGATTGGAGACCAAATAAATTCGGTCGAGCTCACCATTGTCAAACGCACTCATCATGGCATGCACTGCACCAGTCAGTTGTTCCATCGACGGCGCATCACCCAATTGGGTCGTTGCCGAAATGACTTTTCCGCCAAAGCTCTTGAAGAAAGCTACCGCTTTCGATCCAATCACTGCAAACTGAACTTCAACAGATTGCTCTTGTTGTGCTTTCACATGCTGAATGACGCGTTTGAACAAGTTGATGTTCAAACCACCTGCGAGTCCACGATCAGACGACACCACAATATAACCAACACGCTTAACAGGGCGTTCGACCATATAGCGATGCTTAAACTCAGGATGTGCTTGCACTAAGTGCGCAATCACGCGGCGCATGCTTTCGGCATACGGACGTCCTGCAACCATGCGTTCTTGAGCGCGACGCATCTTACTGGCAGCAACCAATTGCATCGCACGCGTAATTTTCTGCGTACTTTTGATGCTGACCACTTTGGCGCGAATTTCTTTTAGACTTGCCATACGCTTACCATGCTTTTGTAAAAATCAGTATGTGAAGCCAGATCAGCCTTAACACCGTGATGAAGATCACAGGCTAAGGCTCAACTGATTAATAGGCCTGAGTCGCTTTAAAGGCTTTGATACCTTTATGCAATTCAGCTTCGATGTCTTTATCGTAGTTTGCTGTTTCATCAATATTGGTCATTAAAGCACCATGTTGTGAACGCATAAATGCCAGCAAACCTGACTCGAAATCACCAATTTTATTCACTGGTACGTCAGTCAGATAATTTTCATTCGATGCAAAAATTGACACAGCTTGATCAGCCAATGAGAACGGTGCGTATTGCTTTTGCTTCATCAGCTCGGTAACGCGCTGACCATGCTCAAGTTGCTTACGGGTTGTCTCATCAAGGTCAGATGCAAACTGAGCAAATGCTGCCAATTCACGATACTGCGCCAAAGCTGTACGGATACCGCCTGACAATTTTTTGATAATCTTGGTCTGAGCTGCACCACCCACACGCGATACCGAAATACCCGCGTTAACCGCAGGACGGATGCCTGAGTTAAACAGTGATGATTCCAAGAAGATCTGACCATCGGTGATCGAAATCACGTTGGTTGGAACGAATGCAGAGACGTCACCCGCTTGGGTTTCAATGATTGGCAATGCAGTCAATGAACCAGTCTTGCCGGTTACCGCACCGTTGGTGAACTTCTCAACATAATCAGCAGAAACGCGCGCAGCACGCTCAAGCAGACGGGAATGGAGATAGAACACGTCACCTGGGTACGCTTCACGACCTGGTGGACGACGTAACAAGAGGGAGATTTGACGATAAGCAACCGCTTGTTTTGACAAGTCATCATAGATGATCAATGCATCTTCACCACGATCACGGAAGTATTCACCCATGGTACAGCCAGAGTATGGCGCGAGGAACAATAGTGATGCTGGATCAGAAGCACTAGCCGCCACAACAGTGGTGTACGCCAATGCGCCAGTTTCTTCGAGTTTGCGTACAACGTTAGCAATGGTCGATTGTTTCTGACCGATCGCAACATAGATACATTTAATGCCAGAATGCTTTTGAGCAATGATCGCGTCAATTGCCAAAGCAGTTTTACCAGTTTGACGGTCACCAATGATCAACTCACGTTGACCGCGACCCACTGGAATCATGGTATCAACCGCTTTATAACCAGTTTGTACTGGCTCATCAACGGATTGACGCCAGATCACGCCTGGAGCAACTTTTTCGACTTTATCAGTCAGTTTTGCATTGATCGGACCTTTGCCGTCGATCGGGTTACCCAGCGCGTCTACAACGCGGCCAAGCAGCTCAGGACCTACTGGAACTTCAAGAATACGACCTGTACAACGGGCTTTTTGACCTTCTTGTAAGTTCAAGAAGTCACCCAGAACGACCGCGCCGACTGAATCCTGTTCTAGATTCAGTGCCATGCCATAGAGGCCGCCGTCAAATTCGATCATCTCACCATACATTGCATCAGCCAGACCGTGAATCCGCACGATACCGTCAGATACCATGACGATAGTACCTTCGTTGCGGGCTTCGGCGCTGGTGTCCAGATCGCTGATACGCTGTTTAATGAGCGCACTGATCTCAGATGGATTCAGTTGTTGCATTGCGCTTTCCTCAATTTGTTTTTGAAAAATCAAAAAATACTTTTAAAAAAATAGCTTTCGTACTGCTGGCGACGATGTTAAATCATCCAGCCAGCAGGCTTGTGCGTAGTTTTTCCAATTTGCCAAGGACAGAATCGTCGATGACTTGATCACCCGCGCGGATTACAACACCGGCGATCAATTCAGGTTTGACTTCAACCTGACTATTAATCTTTGTACCAAAACGAGTTGCCAAGCGATCGCTTAATGCTTGTTGTTGCTCAGCGGTCAGCGGAAACGCTGACTCAATGATCACATCAGTCTCATTCAGGCCATGAGCCTTCTGCAATTCAAACTCTGCAGAAACTTCAGGCAACAGCGATAGACGATCATGTTCAGCGAGTTGGGTGAGAAAATTACGCACACCCTCGGTGATCTGACCTTCTAAAACTGTTGTCAAGGCTTGAACGCGTTGCTGATAGCCCAAAGTTGGGCGTTTCAAATAGTCAGCAAATGTCTGATCCTGAACAACCGCACTTGCGCTCGCAAGCGCCTTTGACCATGCCTCGATGCCATTTGCTGCATCGCGCTGTTCTTGCGCGAAAGCAAAGGCCGCTTTGGCATAAGGGCGCGCTAGCGTTGATAGTTCAGCCATGATTCGCCTCGATTACAGTTCAGCAGCTAGCTGAGTAAGCATAGCGGCATGGGCATTTTGATCCACTTGGGCTTTCAGGATTTTTTCAGCACCTGAAACGGCCAAAGCAGCAACTTGACTACGCAACGCTTCACGCGCTTGGTTAATCTCTTGATCAATCGACTCACGGGCTTGTTGACGAATACGCTCACCTTCAGCAATCGCTTGCGTACGAGCATCTTCGATCAATTGAGCAGCGCGACGGTTTGCTTGATCAATCAACTGTGCTGTTTGCGCTTTAGACGCATTCAGTTCTTCCTGTACTTGGTTCTGGGCAGTTGCCAGTTCGGCTTTCGCAGCTTCAGCCGCATTCAGACCGTCAGCGATTTTGCCTTGACGTTCTTGAATAGCGTTGATCAGCGGTGGCCAGACAAATTTCAAGCAGAATGCAACAAACAGTGCAAACGCTATAATTTGTCCCAACAGGGTTAAATTAATATCCATGGTATTTCCCTCAAATCATATTACGGGGGGAAAATTAGTGAGCAGCAGGAGCAACAACAGCAACTGGGGCAGCAGCGGCAGCTTCTTTAGCTTGACCAACGAATGGGTTACTGAAAATGATGAACAAGCCCAGACCAACAGCAATCATTGGTACAGCGTCAACAAGACCCATGACCACGAAGAATTTGGTTTGCAATTGTGGGCCGAGTTCTGGTTGGCGTGCAATCGCTTCGATGAAACGACCACCGAGGATACCAATACCAATCGCTGCACCAAGTGCACCAAAAGCCAGAAGAAGCGCGCCAGCAATAGCTGATAAACCGATTAAACTTTCCATTTAGAGTGACCTCAAGGTTGGTTAAAACAAAAAAACAAAATTGTTGTAAAGCAAAAAACATAAAATCAAAACAATAACAAAACAGGTACCGCAAGCGATGCACAGCAAGGAAGCACGCTTAGTGCTTCTCGCTCGCCATCGACAAGTAAACAATCGTCAGCATCATGAAGATAAACGCTTGCAAACTGATAATCAGAATATGGAAGATCGCCCAAGGCACAGACAACGACCACTGCAACCACCAAGGCAACAAGCAGATCAGAATAAAGATCAACTCACCGGCGTACATATTACCGAACAGTCGCAGTGCCAAAGAGATTGGGCGTGCGATAAAAACAACGATTTCCAAGAAGAAATTGATTGGAATCAAGATCAATTGAAGTAACTTGTTTTTTGCAGAGAACGGTTGCAATGTCAGTTCACCGATAAAGCCGCCTACACCTTTTTCTTTAATGCTAAAGAAAATGATCAGGACAAACACGGACAAGGACATCCCCATGGTGATGTTCGGATCGGTGGTTGGCACAACTTTAAAGAAAACTGAGTGCGCATCAGCACCAAAGAAGTTCACACCAACCCACTGTGCTGCTCTTGGAATAAAATCAACAGGGATCAAATCCATGAAGTTCATGAGGAAAATCCACACAAAAATCGTTAAGGCAAGCGGGGCAATCAATTTTGATTTGCCATGGTAAGTATCACGTACACTGGTATCCACAAACTCAACGATCATTTCAATCGCAGCTTGCAGTCCACCTGGTACACCCGCTGTTACGCGGCGAGCAACCAACCAAAACAATGCACAAAAAACGATCCCTAAACCAATGGACCAACCCAACGAATCCAGATTGACGGAATTAAATCCCATCGCTTTGGCTTCCGCTGCGTCATGCGCAATGGTCCAACTGCCTGTTTCTGGATTTTTTCCATAGGTCAGGTGAGTCAGGTGGTGGGAAATATACTCGGAGGAGGTGAGTGTCTGCTGTTCAGCCATTGGGCACACCTAATAAGACTAAGTTAATATGAAAACTAAAAAGAGACATTAAACACCTGATTGTCAATCGGACAGATCAGCACATTCAAAGCTCAAAATTCCAAACCACAAAATTCTATAAATTTTTCGTTCAGCGCGTATTTCTCAATACGTTGAACCTCTTCTCTTTCCTAAAATCGCGTACTTTTTATAAAGACATTTATTTCGAAAAAAGACCACACCACCCAAAAACTTCAACGTCGCGCTACAACATTCTATCCAACCAACAAGACATTTCGATGAAATGTCACACCGCTCAGGTCTTAGACCGCTCACCATAGACCATGGGATATAACCAAGCCATGGCCTGTACTGCCGCAAAACCCAATAACAGCGAACCGCCTGACAAGGGATTTACTGTCCGAAAGACGATAAAAAAACCCATGATCACAATGACAAACTTACCAATCAATCCTTGGTAAAAACTTGCCAGCATCAATTGACCGTTACCACCCAGTCGGAACGCTTTCCACGTCGCATAACCGCTACCTAGCCAGCTAATAAACGCGCCAATAGCTGCACTTTTTGCAGCCAATGAATTAAAAAGCATATAACCAACGATGGCAGCGAGCGGAATTATACAAGCCTGAACAATAACCAAACCCGTAGGAAATTCACGTTGAATCAAAGGACTGGGCTTACTCATCTCGTAACCACACTCACACTGAACTCAACTAATCGCTTAACGATGACGGCGCAGTGGTCGAAAAATCGCCACTTTGCAGCGCGCTCATTATAGTTATGTGACGACTTTGTTGCAAGCGTACGCAAGAAAATGATTGATTTTTTATTTAAACGCGCGGTCATTTTGAGTCACTCTTTAGGGTGTACATTTTTTGAATTGCTGCGCGATTGCCTGCCAGCCATCGACAAAATTCGTTGCACCCGCCATGACCTCGTCAATCGGATACGACTGTACAGGACTGAGCTTTTGAATCAATGAAGCCGCAGGAGTACGTTCTGCAAACAAACACACCGCTGTGCTTGAAGGCCGATGTTGGCTAAGCCATATGAGTTGACCGCCACTCGGCGGTAACTCGGCATCCGCGGTCAGTGCGCCAGCAAATTTTAAATTTAAGGCATGCTCTAGATACTGATAGGCATCGTGATATGCCCAATAGTGACGCGGAGGATTGGCTTGCTCAACATGGACAACGGCAAGCAAATGTTCACTGAACTTTTGCGCGTTTTGCAAATAGAGCCGTGATTTCGCCGGGAACTGCTTCGCACGTACGGTCGCAATCGCATAGGCAATGCCAATGGCATTGGCAGGATCCAACCAAATATGCGGATCAAACGAATCTTTAATTGGCTGACCCTGAACATCCCGCAAGGGCAAGCGGTGAAAAGCTTTGAGATCATAGAGCGCAACTGCATTGCGCTGATGTTCAAGAATATCTTTAAGAGATGCCTCATAGTCACGCCCAAACCAGACCACAAAATCGGACTGTTTCAGCAAGAGACGATCAGAGGGGCGCAGATTCACATCATGACCACTGGAAGCTGGCGGCAGTAAAGCAACTGGCTGTTCAATGCCCTGCGTCACCGCTTGAGCAATCAGGTATAAAGGATGCGTTGTCGCAACTAAAGTCCCCGCCTGCGCATACGGTAAGCCAACCAGCAGAGTCGCCACAATACCCAAAAACAGGCGATGAAAAAGTTGCATGGCGACGGGGTTCTCAATACTTAAATAGTGCAATTATGTTACACTATTACATTATGTTTGCGTAAGTGGCAATCCAACTTATTGTCCCGCGAGGCGATCACTATGACTAAACCTTTTATCGAATCCACAGCGCACGATGCTGCAAGCTGCGGTTACTCACATCACAACCATGATCATACTATAAAAAATCACAATCATAATAACAGCCTACATGATACTCATACGCACTCGATCACCACTCGTATCGCAGACGCAGAGCAAGAATGTCAAATTCGTGGCGTGCGCTGGACACCACTACGCAGTGAGGTGTTAAAGTTGATTTTAGAGGCCGGCAAACCCATCGGTGCTTATGATCTACTCGCACAAATGGCTCATCAAGGCCGTCCACCCGCACCGCCGACGGTTTATCGCACCCTTGACTTCCTATTGGAACAAGGCTTTATTCATCGTCTGACTTCCATCAACTCGTTTGTGCCGTGCTGCCATCCGCGGCAAGGCCATGAAGCCGCATTCCTCATTTGCCAGAACTGTCATCGCGTAGATGAAGCGGAATCCAGTGACTTACAAAGCATCCTTAAAAGCCTTGCCAATCAAGGCGGCTTCGTGCCTAAGCAAGCAACGATTGAAATCGCGGGCTTATGTATTGCCTGCCAAACCGATCAAACTGAACCACTTGTAACAACATCCGAAGTAAACAGCGGTGATCATATTGGCGCACCAGAGGCGATAGAACCGATAAACAAAGCATCCAAAAAATCCAAAACAATACCTAAGGCGCACTTATGAGCAGCGCCCTTCTGGATAAACAAGCAATGCCATCAAGCAGTCCACCGTTGGTGGTGATTCACAATGCATCTGTGAAATTCGACCAGAAGTCTGCCTTAAATCAAGTCTCACTGACCTTGCTGCCTCGGGAAATTGTCAGTCTGATTGGCCCCAACGGTGCTGGAAAATCCACCTTGGTCAAAGTCGTTTTGGGGCTGCAAAAGCTATCCAGTGGCTCGCGAGACGTCCAAAAGAATCTCAAGATCGGCTACGTGCCCCAACGCTTTCACTTGTCCAAGAGCCTGCCGCTTCGTGTACGGGATCTCTTCGCCCTCACCAAGATTATCCCAAGCCTGTTTCATCAGATTCTGGAGGAGACTGGTGCGACCCCCTTACTGGATCGCGATGTACAAGATTTATCTGGTGGCGAACGGCAGCGGGTTCTATTAGCGCGGGCTTTACTCACGCAGCCAGACTTACTGGTGTTGGACGAACCCATGCAGGGCTTAGACATCCACTCCGAAGCAGAGTTATATGCTTATGTCCGAACCCTGCCGGAGCGCTATGGTTGCGCCATTCTCATGGTGTCTCATGATTTACAATGGGTGATGCAAGGCACGCAACGGGTAATCTGCCTCAATCACCATATCTGTTGTAGTGGTACACCGGCAAATGTCCTAAAAGATCCGGCCTATCAAGCAATTTTTGGTACCGAGCGTGTTCCCTATGAGCATCATCATGACCATTGCCGCCATGAAGACCTACATCACGAACGCCATGATCATATCCCCGTCCAGCCGCATCTACACCCGGAAGTCTCTGCTGACCTGATTGAAATCGACTTAAGACAAGCGCCAAAAAAAACTCAGCATGAGAGTCAACACTAATGGATTATATCAATCTACTCGCTCCGGCCTGGAGTATGGGTGCACTGTTGGTTTTGCTGACCGCGCCATTGGGCTGTCTCATGCTATGGCGGAGAATGGCGTTCTTTGCAGATACCCTTGCTCATGGCACCTTGTTGGGTGTTGCCATTGCAGGATTACTGGCGCTACCCTTTTGGGTCGGCGTTCTGTCCGTCTCCGGACTTTTAGTGCTGATTCTGTGGGGTTTTCAAGATCGCAGACTGCCTATGGATGCTCTGCTCGCACTCTGCTCATCCGCACTCCTCTGTAGTGGGCTGCTGTTGGTCAATCAACTGCCTGCGCTGCGCCCTGAACTGATTGGTTATTTGTTTGGTGATCTACTCGCGCTCAACTGGACAGACCTGCCAGCATTATTAGTGGCGATTTTGCTCGGTGTCGGTATCTTGGCATGGAACTGGCGCGCTCAGCTTCGGCTTGCCATTGATCCCGATATGGCCGCCAGCGAAGGCATTCACCCGAGCCGTCAGCGATTAATCTTTATGCTGGTACTGGCCCTGTTTACCGTCTTGGCGTTAAAAGCGGTAGGAACACTATTGATGGGTGCATTACTAATTATCCCTGCATTGACCGCGCGACTATGGGCACGCTCACCACGACAAATGGTGTTATGGGCTTTTATTTTTGCCCAAATCGGTATCGCAGGGGGACTATGGGGCAGCGTCTGGCTGAATGTCGCAACAGGTGCGACCATCGTACTGACCATGACCCTGTTATTTATGTTGACCTTTGTCTGGCAACGCATGACCCAACTTCGGAGTTAAACCGTTCGGATGGCCTGACTCCAATCTATCCTCATTCCTTATTTTTTCAGCGTCGTCACTTGATTGGCAGCCTGTTTAAAAAACTCATAGATGCCGTCATCACTCATTTTTCGCGCATTGGCCAGTTCACCGGCTTTGGTAGTGTACAAGACTTGATTATCCGGAGACAGGATCACGGCTGCGGGAATGCCTTTCTTAATCGGACTGCCATAACGATCCGACAAATCCACGTTATGATCAAAGTTACCCACATCAATCTTCACCAATTGAAAGGACTTGGCGATGAGCTTGGCATTTTTGCCCGTTTTTAACGCTTTATCCAGTGCACGGCAGTCTGGGCACCAATCGGCACCAAAAACCAGCAGGACGGGCTTTTTGCTTTTCTGTGCGGTCGTTAGCGCTTGCTGTACATCCGCTTTTGCATTGGCATTGACGTCATAAGCCTGCGCTGTAGTCGATAATAAAACAACTGCCAACAGCCCTGCCCACCATAAACTTCTCTGCATAACCATTACTCCACCACCGCGCAAGATGCCTGCACAGCAGGATTCACTTAAAAAATTAATAAAAATTCTATAAAAATAAAGGATATCGTATGTTAGATATTGATCTAACGACGTCCATACCCATCAACTGACTACTGAGAGATAGGCAAATAGTATGCCGAATGCTCCAATTTCCACATCTAAAGAATGTTGCAAATTTGCAATGTCTAGACTGTATAAATTCTGAGCACTGTGGAAAAAATCATCATCTAGCCATTTGTTGTCAGCCGCAGCTCTGCTATATTGTTTGTTTTTGCCGTTATTGTTAAGCCGAAACCATGAATTCCGCCATCCAGTCCGCTATTGCTGTTGCTATTTCTTCCCTTCAAACCCAAGGTCTGTTGCCATCTGACTGGCAGGACAAAAGCGGTCTTTCTCGCACCAAAGACCGAAGCCACGGAGATTTTGCATCCAATATCGCCATGCTTGCCGCAAAGCCAGCAGGTATGAAGCCGCGGGATCTGGCGGAAAAAATAGTCGCAGCCCTGCCGAGCAGTGATGTGATCGCCAAAGTTGAGATCGCAGGTCCCGGTTTTATCAACTTCTTTTTGAATGATGATCAGCGCTTTGCGATTCTGGATCAGATCAAAAATGAAGGTGATGTGTTTGGTGAGAACAAAAGCAATGCCGGCAAGAAAGTCCAAGTTGAATTTGTTTCTGCCAATCCGACCAGCTCCCTGCATGTAGGTCATGGCCGCGGCGCCGCTTATGGCATGACCGTCGCTCGTTTGCTTGAAGCCACTGGTGTTGATGTGCAACGTGAATATTATGTCAATGATGCGGGCCGTCAGATGGATATTCTGGCCACCAGCACCTATTTGCGTTATCTAGAGCGATGTGGACAACAGCTCACCTTCCCGAAAAATGCCTATAAAGGTGAATAC
This sequence comes from Aquirhabdus parva, assembly GCF_003351745.1. NCBI lineage: Bacteria > Pseudomonadati > Pseudomonadota > Gammaproteobacteria > Moraxellales > Moraxellaceae > Aquirhabdus > Aquirhabdus parva. Next base: position 3,597,486 of record NZ_CP031222.1, read on the forward strand.
GTTTTCGATATCGCCCAGCATATTCTTGATCGAGACGGTAAAATTTTTGAACGTCCTGTCAGCGATGTTTTTCAAGATGTTCCAGAAGATGTAGTCTATGGTCCCGATGATGCCGAAGGCAATCCAACCGTGTTGTCTGGAGACAAAGAAAAGCATATCGATGGCTTGATTGCCAATGCACAGCGTTTATTGGGTGACGCAGGCTATGCCGTTTTCCATAGCCAAGCCTTGAATGAAATTTTAGACGACATCAAAGATGACCTTGGTGAGTTTGGCGTCCGTTTTGATCAATGGTTTAGCGAAGAAACCTTAAAAGATAAGATCACCGAAGCACTGGAGACCTTACAAAACAAAGGCTTCCTTTATGAGAAAGACGGTAATATCTGGTTCCGCTCTACAGACTTTGGCGATGAAAAAGACCGTGTCGTACAGCGCAAAAACGGCTTAACCACCTATTTTGCGGCGGATATTGCTTATCACTTGAATAAGTTTCAGCGTGGTTTCGATCAAATCATTGATATCTGGGGTGCAGATCACCACGGCTATATTTCCCGGGTGAAAGCGGCGATCAGTGCACTGGGCTTTGATCCTGAAAAGCTGACCGTACTGCTCGTTCAATTTGTCAGCCTATGGCGCAGTGGCCAGCCAGTACAGATGTCTTCGCGCTCTGGTTCCTTCGTGACCTTGCGTGAGCTTCGCTCCGAAGTCGGCAATGATGCCGCGCGCTTTTATTACGTCATGCGTAAGAGTGCACAACATATCGACTTTGACTTGGACCTCGCGGTTTCACAGAGTAAAGATAATGCCGTGTATTACATCCAATATGCACATGCGCGCGTGCACCGGATGCTTGAAAAGGTCACCAGTCTCGGTCAAAGCTTTGATCCTGCGGCAGGGCGTGCAGCAGCAGGGCGTCTGATTGAAACAGTTGAAGCTGAACTCTTGGCTAAACTGGCTGCTTATCCTGATGTGCTGAATAATGCCGCACAGCAGTATGAGCCACATCAACTCGGCAATTACTTAAAAGAGTTGGCATCCCTGTTTCATGGCTGGTATAACGAACATAAAGTGATTAGTGATGATCATGAACTGATGCAGGCGCGCCTACTGCTGAGTGTGTCAGTGCGTCAGGTGATTCATAACGGTTTACTGCTGCTCGGTGTATCCGCGCCAGAGTCCATGTAAGACGGGACACCGACTATGCAAAAACAGCACAATAATCCTGTGCGGTTTGTTTAAAACCCATTACATTCAACCATTCAAAAGAAGGAAACTCTCGTGTTTGGCTCAAAACCCCGAGGAGCGACGCAACGTCCAGCCGCGACAGCGGCGACGAGCAAAGGTCCACTGGTCCCCGCTTGGTTATGGACTATATTTGGGATTCTATTTGGACTGTCTTGTTTAGCGCTGCTTTACTTGTGGCAGCCATGGCAACCTGCTAATCGTGGCGCAGCCCCAGTAACAGCGGCTTCTGCACCTGCTGCAACCACAGACTCTGGCAAGCCTGCTGATTTCCAGTTTTATGATCTGTTGCCCAAGCAGCAAGTGACACCGATTCCGACGCAAACCGTGCCGGATGTGGTTCCTGATGATCCGACGCCAGTCGTGGTGGGCAGTGGCAATGATGCTGCACCGACAAGTACGAGCGCAAAACCAGGGCAAGCACACTACATTCTGCAAGTGAATAGCTTCCAGACTGCTGATGAAGCTGATAAACAGCGTGCAGCAGTGCTCCTTGCGGGTCTTCCTGCGGATGTACGTCATACCACAAGCAATGATGGCTCTGAATGGTATCGCGTGGTCTCAGGCCCATTTGATAGTAAGAATGAAGCCCTCAAAGCCCAGCGCCAATTGCAAGACAGCGGCATTGATGCCCTAGTGGTTGAACAATCTGAATAAAGTGGGTGAACCATAAAAAAGACGAGCCATGGCTCGTCTTTTTTTATGTGCAGATGACTTAGCGCTTTTTCACCAAACCATCATCAATCAACTGCTGAAAGTGTTCGCACACTGCGGTTCGAACATCTCGATATTCAATATGCAGGTCCCGGCGGCTACGGCTGTTATCAAAACCAATTTTATAATTCATATTACGCGCTACGAAATCCCGGGTAAACCCATACAGCGGTGCAATGGCCCAAAATCCGATCTTCGGTGCAGGCAACAAAGGGAAAGGATATTTAGACCCAAATTGCTTACGCAGAGCAGCACCCATTTGTAACAAACTCAATGTCTCCCCGCACAAAATATAACGCCCATTCGCTTCAGGCGTAAATCCCGCACGGATATGCGCATCCGCCACATCTCGGACATCGACCAAACCATTCCACATCTTCGGTGCGCCTAAACGCATCGTGCCGTCACCAAATTGCTGCAACGTACTGATGCTGGTCGAGATACTGTTAGTCGTCAGTGCAGGACCGACTACCAGTGCTGGGTTCACACAGACCAAATCCCATCGATTCGCCTCACTTTGCTCAGCTTGTAACTTCCACGCTTCACGTTCAGCAATGGTTTTAGAGTAGAGATAAGGCTGATGATCCACACTACTGGTGGTATTCCAATGACTTTCATTAAAATGCCATTCGGAACGTTCAAGGCATCTTGTGCATCGCCATAGGTCGCGGCAACACTTGAGGTCAACACGACACGTTTTACGCTCGGTGTATGTTCAACGGTACGCAGTACATTGCGCGTGCCTTCCAGCGCAGGGCGAACCAGCGCCTCATAGGCATCGACAAATCCCGTAATGATAAAAGGGGATGCGGTATGGATGACCAATTCACAGCCCGTCATGGGATCGACAAATTCACATTGATTCAACAGATCTGCTTTAAAAAGTTTTAGCGTTCCCGGGCTATTGGCCGCAATTTTTTGCAGATGTCCGACACTACTGGCCTTGCTCGGATCACGTACTGTGGCATGAACAGTATGCCCCGCTTCCAGCAAGCCTTTAACGATCCAGCCGGCCACATAGCCGCTGGCGCCCGTCACCAATATCGGCGCTTTAGGATCAATGATTGTCATTTTGTTTTCCTTTATTTTTATCTGCATCGCTAAACGTTTAACCCCCATGGATCAGGATTTCACCTCAATTATCGAGGTGCTATCCTGCAAAAACATTGACCGCCAATTGATTCAAGTACGTCTGGATATCCACTGGCCAAGCCTGCACGATTTGCTTAAATTGCACTTGATTGCCGGCATACAATGCCCGTAGTGCCTCTTCAAATCCCACTTCATTACCCGCCATCGCGGTCATCACTCGATACGTTGCTTCTTGCGCGCGTTTGATCCGATCCTTGCCTTCATTGGCACGCCGTGCATCTTCAACTAACTTACGCAGCGCTACCGAAGCGCCACCCGATTGTTGATTCAGCCACTCCCAATGTCTGGGCAGCAGCGTGATCTCACGCGCTACTACACCCAGCTTAGGACGCCCAGCCTTACGCGGCGGCTCCGCTTCAGATACTTGAGCGACTGCACTGGGTTCAAGAGGCTTTGGAACATCAAACCAGTTCACATCAGTCTGTATGCCAGTGTCATCTGCAAAAGCAAGGATTTGCGCCTGCGGATCAGTAGTCATCACGTGCTGTACTTGGCTGGCAATCTGCACGAGTTCACCCGTGGCAATTCGGCGCTGATGGTTAAAAACGGTATAACTGGACTGTTCAACTGACATCTTATCTTTTCCATCAAAGCAATGATGGGACCATATTACCCGGATAGAATATAATTTTCAATATTACCCGGGTAATATGTGTGGTTTTATAAATAAGCTTTCACCATTTCTAAAGACTGCTGATAAAGCTGATCTGCCAGCGCAGCATCTTTAGCACGGCTCGATTGCCAATTCGGCATATGTGCGCTAACGTATTCTCCGTTACGCCCAGCCCACTCGACACCCACAGCCATCTGCGCAATCAGCTCCGCAGGACGCCGCGTTGGGATCAAAAAGTGACGCATCACCGCATATTGATACTTAGGCAGATCACGGTAGATTTCAGAATCGACCCCACCTGGATGCAAGGCATTACTGGTTACGCTAGTCCCTACCAATTGACGTGCTAAGGCATGACTAAACAGTAGATTCGCCAGTTTCGATTGACCATAAGCCGCAACAGCACGATAAGAACCCGAAGTCATACGAAAGCTTTCCGGTTTGATATTCCCAAGCCAGTGCATGATCGAAGACAGATGCACAATCCGCCCCGCTTTGGCACGTTTCAGTGCAGGCAGTAAAAGTTGAGTGAGCAAGAATGGCCCGACATAGTTCACGCCAAATTGCTGCTCATAGCCATCTTCAGTAAAACGCAGTGCATCACCAAAAATCCCAGCATTATTAATCAACACATCCAACGAGTCGTAGCGCTTATTGATCAGCTCCGCTGCGGCTTTTACCGAATCAAGGCTATTGAGATCAAGCGGAATAACATCGACCGTGCCCTTGCCCCCTAATTTCTGCAATTCAGCCTGCGCCTCAGCCGCTTTATCGGGATTACGACAGGCCAGAATCACATCTGCCCCACCCTGCACCAGCACTTTGGCCGTGGCAAAGCCGATTCCGGTATTTGCACCGGTGATAAGTACGCGTGTATTAGACATATCGTGTTGCTCCAATAGGAGAGATCGGAAAAAGAATTGCGCCAGTTATACATGCTGACAACAAATATTGTCAAATTAAATCATAAATATCGATGAATCAAAAATTTCAATCAGAGCTTTGGATTAAATATTTAAATATATTCACATTATTTAAGAGTATTTTTGCTTTTCTGATGATCATCAGGGATGACATTACACTTTTCCGTTTCCTTATATGGAAAGCCTGACCAAGCTAGCCATCACATACACGTTGACGAGCAATGCCTATGTCCAAGACATTGCCCATCCTTACACTTTAGTTGACAGGTGCAGCAACGATCTCCTGCGCTTTCCATAAGCGATATTTCAGCTCATAGCCATTGGGCACAAAGACCACAACCGGCAAACGACTGTTATAGCGCACAAGCTTGGTGGCACCCGTGACAAATTTCTCTGTCTCGGCCTGATGAGGACAAGCCATCATGGTCGAACTCATCTGACCTTGGGTCGTAAACTCATAATAGGTATAACCCCATCCACTTAGATCTTTTTCAGCAATATTGCCATTTAGACGATGGATATTACAGTCAACTTTTGCCGTTTTCCCTGCGATCAATTCGACCTGATAGTTGTCATCGTTACCCGTTGCAGGGACGTGAATAACATAGCGCTGAAAGCCGGCTTGGGCTTTAGGAAAGGGAGCTAAGTTTTTCAAGCTCTCAGGATTAATAGATGGTGCATTAACAGTCACGGCATCCTGAGGCTGAGCGGATGTGGCATGCACGGCACAAGCAGTCGATAGGATGGACAACAGGACTACAGGTAGAGATTTCATCAAAGTATCCTAATGTTATAAATGACTATGGTTAAAATTTATTTTTAATAATAAAAAAATCGCATAACAATCTGTCATGCGATTCTAAAGTAACAAACAAGCTCAATAACAAATACTTAAACTTCTTTATACAACTGGCTACCTTGTTCATGGTAGACATCTGACATTTCTTTCATGCCGACCTCTACAGCCTCTTGCTCACTCAGTCCTTGCTTCGCCGCATAGTCACGCACGTTCTGAGTGATTTTCATCGAACAGAACTTCGGACCACACATCGAGCAGAAGTGAGCGGATTTATGCGCATCTTTCGGCAAGGTCTCATCGTGATACTCACGCGCCGTGTCTGGATCAAGTGCCAGATTGAACTGATCATCCCAGCGGAATTCAAAGCGGGCTTTAGATAAGGCGTTATCACGCACTTGTGCACCCGGATGACCTTTGGCCAAATCCGCTGCATGTGCTGCGATCTTGTAGGTGATGATGCCGTCTTTCACGTCTTTCTTGTTCGGTAGACCCAAATGTTCCTTTGGGGTCACGTAACACAGCATCGCCGTGCCGTACCAACCAATCATTGCCGCGCCAATCGCACTGGTGATGTGGTCATAACCCGGTGCGATATCTGTGGTCAGCGGCCCCAAGGTATAGAATGGCGCTTCACCGCAGACTTCCAGTTGCAGATCCATATTTTCCTTAATCATATGCATCGGCACATGGCCCGGTCCTTCGATCATGACTTGGACATCATGCTTCCACGCAATCTGGGTCAGCTCACCCAAAGTGCGTAGTTCGCCGAATTGCGCTTCATCATTGGCATCTTGAATACAGCCTGGACGCAAACCATCGCCGAGACTGAAAGACACATCATAGGCCTTCATGATTTCGCAGATGTCTTCGAAATGGGTATAAAGGAAGTTCTCCTGATGATGCGCCAAACACCACTGCGCCATGATCGACCCACCACGGGACACGATCCCGGTTAAACGCTGTGCGGTCAGAGGAACATAACGCAGTAATACACCCGCATGGATGGTAAAATAATCCACACCTTGCTCGGCTTGCTCAATCAGGGTGTCACGAAAAATTTCCCAGGTCAGATCTTCGGCAACGCCATCAACTTTTTCAAGCGCCTGATAGATCGGTACGGTACCAATCGGCACTGGCGAATTACGGATAATCCATTCGCGGGTCTCATGAATGTGTTTGCCAGTAGACAAATCCATGATCGTGTCAGCACCCCAACGGGTCGACCACGTCATTTTAGCCACTTCCTCATCAATCGATGAACCCAATGCACTGTTACCAATGTTGGCGTTAATCTTGACCAAGAAATTGCGCCCAATGATCATCGGCTCAAGTTCAGGATGATTGATATTGGCAGGAATAATCGCACGGCCCGCCGCAACTTCGCTGCGTACAAATTCAGGGGTAATCTCGCGTGGGAGATTAGCGCCGAAGTTATGCCCCGCGTGCTGACGCGTATCGGTGCCTTCATATTGACGCTGATTCTCACGAATCGCGATGAACTCCATCTCAGGTGTGATGATGCCTTGCTTGGCATAGTGCATCTGACTAACATTTTTACCCGCTTTAGCCCGGCGTGGATTTTGAATATGGGCAAAGCGCAGCTCCGCCGTAGCGATATCACGGGCACGCTGACGACCAAACTCAGAAGATAAACCTTCCAATTTTTCAGTATCTTGACGGGCTTCGATCCATTGGCTACGTAGATCAGGTAAACCTTTGGTCAAATCAATCGCAACATTCGGATCGCTATACACACCTGAGGTATCATAGACCAGCACAGGTGGATTTTTCTCACCGCCGAGACCAGTCGGCGTATCTGTCAGACTAATTTCACGCATGGGCACTTGGATGTCTGGCGTTGAACCTTGGATGTAAACCTTGCGCGAAGCAGGTAAAATACGTGTTAAATCCTGAGCTTCGATATCGTGAGCAGAAGGGATAGACTTCGATGGAGGGTTCGTTAGGCTATTCATGACAGCAATCCAGATCACACAAAATAATTAGAGTGAACTATAGCCTTTAAGCGGCTCAAGGGCTATGGTTGCATGACATTACTGACACTTTTAACACGATGATTAACGTTTGATGATTGTAAAAACAGCAACAGCGCAAAAGATCCAAGGTGAACAGACGGCTCAGCATTTTTCTCAGCAATTACTGACCTGGTTTGATCAGCACGGTCGCCATGACCTCCCGTGGCAGGTCGTGGATGATCCCTACAAAGTCTGGGTTTCCGAAATTATGCTGCAGCAGACTCAAGTCAAAACCGTACTGACCTACTTTGAGCGCTTTATGCAGCGCTTTCCCACAGTGGCGGATTTAGGCCAAGCCGACTGGAATGACGTTGCGCCTTACTGGGCGGGGCTGGGCTACTATGCCCGCGCCAGAAACCTGCACAAAGCAGCCGGAATCGTGGCGGCGCAGGGCACGTTTCCCCAAACGCTTGAACAATGGATAGAATTACCAGGAATTGGTCCCTCAACCGCAGGTGCGTTGATGTCTTTAGGCCTGCGCAAGTACGGCGTGATTATGGACGGCAACGTCAAACGCGTACTCAGCCGCTATTTGGCGCTTGAGGGCGACAGCACAAGCTCAGCATTCCTCAAAAATATCTGGCAAATCGCTGCCGATTTTACCCCACAAGATCGCACCCATGACTACAATCAGGCGATCATGGATTTAGGGGCAACCATCTGCACGCCCAAAAAACCACTCTGTCTGTACTGCCCGATGCAAAGTGATTGCACGGCATTTCAGCACAATCGTGTACTCACCCTGCCGGAGAAACCAGCACGCAAAACGATGCCCACTCGCCACGCCAATGTGCTGCTACTCGAAGACCATCACCAACTACTCTGGCAACAACGACCGCCTGAAGGGCTTTGGGGCGGTCTATGGTGCCTACCCATCATTGATGACGTGGACAGCAGCCTAGCGGATCAACTGGTGACTTTAAATTTAAAAAACAGCGAAAAAGGCAAACAAATCCGCCATACCTTTACGCACTTTCATTGGGAATTGCAGGCGATTCATGTCGTTGTACATAAGGCTCAAAAAGAACACCTTGAACAGATTTTCACACCAACGCGCTGGATGAGCCGCACTGAAGCTTTTGCAGCGGGCGTGCCGGAAGCCATGCGCAAACTATTAAGTTAACTCGTTCACATTTTTATTTTCTTAAAATAGATATGGCGCATCAAAAATTTGCGCCATATATCCCCAACAACATGCCATTAATGGCATAAGCAGATGATCTTTGATATCTGCTATGGCATACTCCACACAACCAATTTACGACGAAAATAACTGTCGTTTTTCATTATCCTACTCGAAATTTATAACTGAGCACGAATTATGAAGCTGACTTGTTTTAAAGCCTACGATATTCGAGGCAAACTGGGCACTGAACTAAATGAATCTATTGCCTATAATATCGGTCGCGCTTATGGACAACTATTACAGCCAAAAAAAATTGTGGTCGGCGCAGATATCCGCCCTACCAGTCACACACTGAAGATGGCGATTGCGCAAGGCCTTATGGACAGCGGCGTCGATGTCATTGATATTGGGATGACCGGAACTGAAGAAGTCTACTTCGCTTCATTTCATCTAGATGTCGATGGCGGCATCGAAGTCACTGCCAGCCATAATCCCATGGATTATAACGGCATGAAACTGGTCAAGAAAAATGCCCAGCCGATTAGTGGTGATACTGGCCTGCTCGACATTAAGGCATTGGCTGAAACCGAAGCGTTCACACCGATTACTCACAAAGGGACACTCACTGAAGTGTCTATTTTAGAAGACTACGTCACCCACCTACTCACCTATCTCGATATTCCCAACATTAAACCGCTTAAAATTGTAGTCAACGCGGGTAACGGAGCGGCAGGTCATGTGATTGACGCTTTAGAAAGCCGTTTTGCTATCCTCAACATCCCAATTTCGTTCATTAAAATTCACCATGAAGCCGATGGCAGCTTCCCCAATGGCATTCCTAACCCGATCCTGCTGGAAAATCGTGCGGCCACGATTGAGGCCGTGAAAACCCATCATGCCGACTTTGGTGTCGCTTGGGATGGTGACTTCGATCGTTGTTTCTTGTTTGATGAGCACGGCGTGTTTATTGAGGGATATTATATCGTAGGTTTATTGGCTCAGGCCTTCCTACTCAAAAATCCTGGTGAGAAAATTATCCATGATCCTCGTCTGACTTGGAATACTATCGATATCGCTCAGCAGTCCGGAGGCGAAGCCATCCAGTGCAAAACGGGTCATGCCTTTATTAAAGAGCGGATGCGCAAAGAAAATGCCATCTACGGTGGAGAAATGAGTGCACATCACTATTTCCGTGATTTCGCTTATTGTGACAGCGGCATGATTCCATGGCTTTTAGCCGTTAACCTCGTCAGCAATACTGGTAAAGGTCTGTCCACACTGGTAAAAGAGCGGATGGCGGCTTATCCATGTAGCGGTGAAATCAACTTCCGCGTTGATAATAGTGCGGCGATCATTGACAAAATCCTACAGCACTACAGCACGGGCAATCCTGAATTGGATAAAACTGATGGCTTAAGCTTGTCTTTTGCAGATTGGCGCTTTAACCTGCGCACCTCAAATACCGAGCCGTTATTGCGACTCAATGTTGAAGCACGTGGTCCTGATGCACAGGCCATCATGACAGCACGCACTGCAGAGCTACAAGCGCTCATTGGTGCAGAGCCGCAAAATAGCTATTAACGCTATACTAAAGCTTTGCCCATGCATATGAAATCACTCAGTTTTTAGAGATATATGAATAATGTTCGATTCAGATTATGAAACTTCAAGCATCGCTATTTTGATGTGTACTTACAATGGGGAAAAATATCTTGAGGAACAGCTTCAGTCTTTTGAAAAACAATCTTTTAAAAACTGGACTCTTTATATTTCTGACGATGGTTCAAAAGATGCTACCTTTGACATTTTAAACAGTTACAAGACTAAGTGGCAGGGACTGTATGGAAGAGAAAAACTGATTATTTCCCATGGTCCTCGTCAAGGCTTTGCACAAAATTTCCTGTCCATTACATCGGACTCTACTATTCAAGCAAACTATTATGCTTATTCTGATCAAGATGATATTTGGTTAGAGGATAAATTGGCTCGAGCAGTCAATAATTTGGCCAAATTGGATAACAATATACCCTTACTTTATTCTAGCCGCACAAAACTCATTAATGAAAATCATGAAGACTTAGGACTTTCTCCTTTGTATACAAAACCACCATCATTCAAAAATGCACTTGTGCAAAATATTGCTGGAGGTAATACAATGGTCTTCAATGAAAATCTTCGATCAATAATCGTGGCCGGGCATAGTAACTCAACAATACATTTTCACGATTGGTGGCTTTACCTTGTTGCAACTGCGAGTGGTGGCGAAGTTATTTATGACCAGCAGCCGTCATTACTATATCGACAACACTCAAACAATCTCATAGGCTCAAAAAGTGGCATCCGTGAAAATTTCAATCGACTAAAGCGTATATTTTTTGGCAAATTTAAGAGTAATACTGATCAGAATATTGCTGCATTATCAGATATTAAAATATATTTAACCCCTAGTAACTTTCAAATTCTTGAGAATTATAAAGAGGCTCGTAAGGCTCTGCTCTTCAAAAAAATTTACTTATTAATCAGACTCGGAATTTATCGACAAACACATATCGGTCAATTAAGTTTAATGATTGCAGCAATTTTTAATCGTATTTAAGAAATCAATAGCTATTAAATATAGTGGACGTTCATTATGGCAATTTTGGTAACAGGCGCAGCAGGCTTTATTGGCAGTAACTTTGTTTTGGATTGGATTGCTCATCACGATGAGCTCGTAATCAGCTTGGACAAATTAACCTATGCAGGGAATCTTGCAAATTTAGCCTCGGTGGCATCCAACCCACAGCATCTTTTTGTGCAAGCAGATATCGCAGATACGGACATCATTAGCGAATTACTCTCCAAGCATGACGTCAGAGCCGTCCTCAATTTTGCAGCAGAAAGCCATGTTGATCGCTCCATTACTGGTCCTGAAGAATTTATCCAAACCAATATTGTCGGCACCTTCAAACTGCTTGAAACTGTGCGTACGTATTGGTCTGCGCTTGATGAAAAGCCTAAAGCAGAATTCCGCTTCCTGCATGTCTCCACGGATGAAGTCTACGGATCCTTAAGTAAAACTGATCCAGCATTCAGCGAGACCAACCGCTATGAACCCAATAGCCCGTACTCTGCAAGTAAGGCGGCATCAGATCACTTGGTTCGCGCATATCACCATACCTACGGTCTACCTGTACTAACGACTAACTGTTCAAACAATTATGGTCCATATCACTTCCCTGAAAAACTGATTCCATTGTGCATCTTAAACGCACTCAGCGGTAAAAACCTACCGATATACGGAGACGGACAACAAATTCGTGACTGGCTATACGTCACCGACCACTGCAGCGCAATCCGTCGTGTTTTAGAAGCCGGCACCTTGGGTGAAACATACAACGTAGGCGGCTGGAATGAAAAAGCCAACCTAGATGTCGTCAATACCTTATGCAGCATCCTAGATGAATTAAAGCCTCGCGCAGATGGCCAACCTTATAAAACCCAAATCGTCTTTGTCAAAGACCGTGCGGGACATGATCGTCGCTATGCCATAGATGCCACCAAACTTGAGCGTGAACTCGGCTGGAAACCGGCGGAGACCTTTGAAACAGGTATTCGTAAAACGGTTGAATGGTATCTCGCCAATCAAGCATGGGTGAGCAATGTCACCAGTGGTGCATATCGTGACTGGGTTAGTCAGCAATACCAAGCATGAGTGCCACTATCTTGAAAATCCTTTTACTGGGTAAAAATGGGCAGGTCGGCTGGGAGCTTCAACGCGCCTTAAGCCCACTTGGAGAGCTACGTGCTTATGATCGTTCAGTTGCTAATTTGGATGATCCAGAATCGTTGCGTGAGCTCATTCGTGAATATGCACCGCATGTCATCGTCAATGCCGCCGCCTATACCGCGGTTGATAAAGCGGAAAGTGATGTGGACAGCGCGAAGCGGATTAATGCCCTTTCAGTTGCAGTCCTTGCTGAAGAAAGCAAACGCTTAGACGGTTTACTCATTCACTACTCGACAGACTATGTCTTTGATGGTCACAAAGAAAGTCCTTATGTTGAAACTGATACAACCGCACCATTAAGTGTTTATGGTCAAACGAAGCGCGATGGTGAAATTGCCATCGCAACCTCGGGTTGCAAGCACCTCATTTTTAGAACCAGTTGGGTCTTTGCTAGTCGCGGTGGCAATTTTGCCAAGACCATGCTTCGGCTCGCGGCGGAACGTGAAAGTCTGAATGTGGTGGCTGATCAATTTGGCGCTCCCACCAGTGCTGAACTCATTGCGGATGTCACAGCACTGGCGATTTATCGTCTGCACCATGATGCGGCATTGGCGGAGAAAGCCTCCGGCATCTACCATTTGGTCGCCTCTGGTGAGACCAGTTGGCATGGCTATGCACAATTCGTTATAGCAGAAGCTATTAAATTGGGACGCTCACTGAAAACAACACCAACAGAGGTGCATCCGATCCCCGCATCGGCCTATCCCGTACCGGCTGCACGCCCACACAACTCACGGCTACAAACTCAAAAACTACAAAACTTATTGGGCATCAAACTACCCAACTGGCAATATCATGTACAACGTTTGATCCATGAACTTGTTCAATCATAATTTGTGATTGGGATGGATTATTTTATGATGTGTAACAACCGATAACTCAATATTGAGATCTCAACAAATTCGAGTAAAACGACTATGAAACGTAAAGGTATTATTTTAGCGGGTGGTTCAGGTACACGCCTTCATCCTGCAACCTTGGCAATCTCTAAACAACTTTTGCCAGTCTACGATAAGCCAATGGTGTACTACCCACTGTCCACCTTAATGCTCGCAGGTATTCGTGAGATCCTGATTATCTCTACCCCTCAAGATATTCCTCGCTATCAACAACTTTTGGGTGACGGAAGTCAATGGGGTATTTCTTTAAGCTATATCGTTCAACCCAGCCCTGATGGTTTGGCGCAAGCCTTTATCTTGGGTGAAGAATTTATCGGTGAAGACCAGTGTGCATTGGTACTCGGTGACAATATCTTCTTTGGTCATGACTTTAAACTACTTCTGGCAAATGCAAGTGCCAAAGAATCAGGTGCGACCGTCTTTGCTTACCACGTTCATGATCCAGAGCGTTATGGCGTTGCTGAATTTGATAAAGCCGGTAAAGTACTGTCTTTAGAAGAAAAACCAAAGCAGCCTAAATCAAACTATGCGATCACTGGTCTTTATTTCTATGATAAAGATGTGGTTAAGCTTGCCAAACAAATCAAACCCTCGCCACGTGGTGAGCTTGAGATCACCGATCTCAATCAATTGTATTTAGATCAAGGTAACCTTTCGGTTGAGCTCATGGGACGTGGACATGCTTGGCTCGATACCGGGACGCATGACTCATTACTTGAAGCCAGTCAGTTCATTGCAACCGTTGAAAAACGCCAAGGCTTAAAGATCGCATGCCCAGAAGAGATTGCATTCCACAGCAACTGGATTAACCGCGAACAATTGGCTGAGCTAGCCAAACCGCTTGCCAAAAATGGTTATGGTCAATATCTACTCAACTTATTGAAAGAGCATATATTCTGATGCAAGCCCTTCACTTAGCGATTCCAGAAGTTGTCTTATTTACGCCGAAATTCTTCGGTGATGACCGTGGATTTTTCTTTGAAAGCTTCATTCAAACGGCTTTCGAAGAGGCCACAGGGCTCAAGCGTAGCTTTATCCAAGATAACCATTCTAAATCCCAACGTGGCGTCCTCAGAGGTCTGCACTATCAACTGAATCCGATGGCACAAGGAAAACTGGTGCGGGTTATTCAAGGTGAAGTGTTTGATGTTGCAGTTGACATTCGTAAGAACTCTCCGACCTTTGGCAAATGGGTTGGTGAAATTTTATCTGCCGAAAATCGTAAGCAGCTATGGATTCCTGAAGGATTTGCACATGGTTTTTTGACCTTGTCAGAGACAGCTGAATTTGTATATAAAACTACGAATATATACTCTCCCTCCTCAGAACGTGCGATTATGTGGAATGATCCAGATTTGGCAATTGACTGGCCAATAGAAAACCAACCATTATTGTCTGGTAAAGATGAAAAAGCTGCGTTGCTTAAAAATGCTGAAGTCTTTTAGAATGCATTGTTATATAGAAATAGAGACCTGACCGATACTTGAGACTAGACATCGGTCATATGGCGGCGCCCTATGGGATTAGGTAAAGCATTAGCGCCAAACCAAAATCCGCTTCAAACGTATAATGCCTCTTAGAAAAACAGGGGGAATCCGTGCAATCCATTCGACCCAAGAATAAGGAATACTGGTTACTCGCTTTATCATTGCCATATGCTCACGTACAAACATCAATGAGAATAATCCATGCGCACGACAGAATAAAAAATAACGAACTGTAAAAATTCCGCGATAACGGGAGTGTGAACGAATCATGATCTCACGTTCAGCATCACTATAGATGTCATCAAAACTATCAATCAACCGTACCCAATCCGAACCAAATGTCGTCAGAATACTTGTGTCCGACTTAGCCCAGTAGCTTGCTTGCTTACTGCTATTGACGTGGATATATCGAGCACCGATCCAAACCAACGATGGATTGGGCATTCGCAGCAAATTCATAATCAATGCCAATTGTGGGAAATTTTTAAAGCTGCATCGGGTACGGTGCTCACGCAAAAATTCTCTCAGCCTTAAGCCATAGATCGCAACACCTGTCATAGTCATATGCCATACCTGCTGATATAGGAAGGCCTTTACATCCTCCTGTCCTTGAATAGACCTATTCTGTTCAAACCATGAATCATAATTTAGAAAAATGGCATCCGGCTGTGTAGCCCATGCTTGCACAACATTTTCAAACAGCTCAGATTCAGGATAAAGGGCATCAGCTAAAAGCCAAACATAATCAGCTTCTGGCCATAACAAGGTCTCCATTAAGTTCTGATCATGACCCAATCCTGGTGTGTTCTGACGATAGTGCAGGTCAGGGTAGCTAAGTTCAGCGAGTGCACGTGCAGTTTCTTCATTTGGACTATCATCTGATACATAGATCGCTATCCCGTATTGCCCCAAAGCAGGCAGCATTCGCGCCAAATTCTCAACTAGAATAGATGCTCGGTTATAGGTTGGAATGGCTATTGCTAGTTTTGTCACATCAAAATACCTTTACAAGCTTTTATAATCGTTGGCTCATGAAATAACGAAGGGTCAGAGTCGAAAAAGGCAAGGCCACCAATACCATCAACACCAGATACAAACCTAACATGCCTACGATGCCAAGCAAATGTACACCAAAAAACACAATGAAAAGCGTCAATACCGCCATGACTAACGAATAATACAAATAAGGCTCTTCCTTAAATGTACGCGCAAAAGCTGCCTGACAGGAAATAATGTGGTTAGCCGTGATTGCGACCATCAAAATGCACAGAGCATCCATGCTCAAAAATTTATCCGCAATAGTTGGGTAAATAGACACCAGCCCTTTATAAAAGCCAAAAACAATTAGGGCCATCATAATCAAAAATAGCGTTGTAATTACTGTAGTGCGTTTAAATAGATGTACTGCCGCATTTACCTGCTGTGTGGCGATAAGATTCGCAACTGCTGGTATCCGAGTGGCATACCAACTCGCGGCTAATGTCCCAAGGGCACTGACCATTGCCATACTGAGACCCATTTTTCCGGCCATTTTAGCGCCCAACTGATAAAAGACTATCGGGTTAAACAGTTGATAGATCAAATATCCACTCATCCAACTGAGAGCGATACGCCACTGCATAGGAAAAATTTCTCGTGACCAAGAAATTTGATGATCTAGCCGATCAATTACGGTATATATAGCCGTCCTCAACACTTGTCGAAAATGCATAATCAGCCAAATTAACGATACCAAGAACGTTCCAAATGTAATCGCCGGTGCAGCCCACAATCCTAGGCCAGTAATCATTGCAGACCAACCCAGAAATGCACCTGTCAATGCCTGAAGCAAACGCATCCGAGCCACACTGGCAACTTTACCGGCCCCTTCCAACAAAGATAGAAAGGGGCTGAGATAAAGATTTAATGCCGTAATAACGACTAATACTATCCAAACCATGCGCCAGTGTGCAGGCTGTGCATCCTGATGATGGTTAAAAAAAACAAGACCTACAGGAATCAATACTATGGTAAATAAGAATGCTATCACTGCATACCATTTCACAGACAGCTTAATCAGTGAATAATAACGATTACGATGATGAATAGTACCTTCTATATAATTTAATTTACTCCAGTTTAGATGAGCAAATTCATGGCCTGCATACTGTATCAGAATCGAGCCAAACCCCATCTCAAAGAAAACCTGCAATGCGATAATACTGTAAAACGTAAGATAGAACCCTCGTTCAATATCGCTTAAGTAACGAGTAATCAGAAGTAACGTACCAAAGCCAACACCTAGACTGGCGATTCTTGCCAAAACCGCATATATAGCCGCTTGATCAAAAACTTTTCTCACAGAACCTCTGATTCATCGTAGCTATAAATACGCAAGTCTAACATACCCGCCCTATGCTTGGAGAGCACCATGAATGCTTTCACTTGAAGCTATTAAAAAGTTTGTCGAGTGAAGAAACTTATACGCCCTTTTTTCAGATTTCGTCCATTTTTGCTTAAGCTTATTTTATGAACCCATTGAGCCATGGTGGAGTGACAATCCATACTTACACGACCTAAAAGCCACACAAAACAAGCAGTATATCTAAGACTGCCTATATCAATAGCTTCACTACGCTCATGGCCTAATACATATTCATCATACTTAAATATCAAAAATATAAATTTTTTTTAATTTATGGATAAGCAGATGATCTATGCCATTTGGGCTATTATTTGCTGATTATGAACATTTGCATTACAATAGCAGATTATTTTGATTAAAATTGGTTAGTTAATTTCATGTACTTTTTTGGTATTTTTACAATTTTAAAATCAAGTGATAAACCGAACGGTAAGGACACACAACTTGTTTCATAAAGACATATTCCCTCCACAAAACTCGCCTATCCTAGAATCAAGTCAGATAGAAAGCGGTGTCAAGCGTATTGAAAAACAAAGTAAAGAATCTATGCAAAGCAATAATTTAGATCGACATATATTTTATGCGAATACGCTATTCGACTTTAGCAATCAACTAATTAGCGATAGTGATTTTGATCAACTAATCCTTAAAGCAAGAAAAACAGGGCTAGTAGATGCTATCGCACAGCTTAAAAATGGTGGCATCCTAAATCAAACTGAGCATCGTAAAGTTCTTCATACTGCTTTACGTGCAAAACCAGATAATCGTTTTCCAGAAGAAATGCAGCAGCATATCGACGAAGCATCGCAAGTCCGGGTAAAAATGCGCCGATTCGTTGATGAGCTTCATGCAGGCCACATTAAAGGCGCGACAGGAAAAACAATCAAATATATTGTCAACATTGGGGTCGGTGGATCAAATCTAGGCTCGCGCTTAGTTACGCAAGCACTAGCACGTTTTAGACATCCATCAATTGCTGTGTCCTATGTAGCAAATATTGATGCAGATGATCTGTATCAAGTTTTACAACGTGTCAATCCAGAAGAAACAATGTTTTTGGTCACTAGTAAGACATTTACCACATTTGAGACCATGCAAAATGCGATTGCGGCACGTGGCTGGCTTGAAAAACAGCTTAATCTCGATAGCACGATTATTTTACAGCATCATTTTGTAGGGATTACGGCCGAAGTCAATCGAGCTGTAGCCTTCGGTATTGATCCAGAGCGTACTTTTGAGTTCTGGGACTGGGTAGGAGGTCGTTTTTCATTGTGGTCGGCGGTTGGCTTGCCTATTGCTATTGCCGTTGGTATGGATCTTTTTGAAGAACTACTGGCTGGTGCAAGAGCCATGGATGAGCATTTCTTTTCGGCTCCCCTAGAGTCTAATATACCTGTGTTGATGGGTTTAATTGGTGCTTGGAATATCGAAGAAAATCATGCAGCTGGCTTATCCATCGCCCCATACTGTCACGGATTAAGATCGCTCCCAGCTTACCTACAACAACTTGAAATGGAGTCCAATGGCAAAGGCATTGATATCTATGGTCAGCCAACAAAGACCCGCACAGCCCAAGTCGTCTTTGGCAGTGTCGGAAGTAATGGCCAGCACGCCTACTTTCAAATGCTTCACCAAGGTACAAGACAAATTCCAACCGATTTTATTGCCGTTGCTGAGGATCTAAATATTTTTGAAGGGCATCAGGATCAACTTCTTGCTAATTGTTTTGCACAAAGTGCGGCGCTTGCTACTGGTAGAATTTACCCTGATGAACCTCATAAAACATGTGCCGGCGGTCAAAGATCAACGGTCATTGTATTACCCCAATTAAATGCTTTTTCTGTAGGGCTTTTACTTGCGGCATATGAGCATAAGATTTTTGTTCAAGCCCATATATGGGAAATTAATGCATTTGACCAATGGGGTGTCGAATTAGGAAAATCTATTGCCCACGACATCCTCCCTGTTCTTCAAGGACACAGTTCAAATTGCGAAGTCGATAACGAAACCCAAAGACTAATCAAACACATTCAATTTATTCGCGAGAATTTAAAGAATCGCTGACTAACTATTTTTGGTACTCACCGAATGATTGAATTAAGATGAGCGCTGAAAGAGATATCTGAAAACAATTTATCATTTGGGGCGTATGGATGCCGGCATTAAATATAAACAGCCCTTTAGTAATTTCTGCGAATCTTTTTTTTAATTCGCCGACCTTAGAGATGAGTCTCATTGCATCCTACATAATGATTGAGCTTTCCGAAGTATTAATTCTCGCTCTTATATTACCATTTGCTTTAACAAACGCCTTATTTGATCGGCTAACATCACTATTGAATCCTGAATCAAACGGCGAAGCTACCCTATATTATCGGTGCTTAAAATTTTCAAAAAAAAATTTCGACCCTAATATTAATTTAAAATCAGCATTTTAGAAAATTATGGAAGCATTCTGGATAATTTGGCTAACCATAGTCGTAATCGCTTGGTACCCTAAAACACCTAGGCAAACTTTACTTTTGGCTTTGCCACTTGCCATATTTGCAGGGTTGCGAGCAAGTGATGTAGATAGAGACTATAAAAATTATATTGAATACTTTAACTCAGTTAATGAAATCAAAGATATTTTCAATTCAAAGATTAATGTTGAAATATGGTTTAAAATTTTAACATATATAACAAAATTTTTAGATTTTCAATTTTCAATGCAAATGCTATTTATTGCATTAATATCGATCTCAATCAAATTATTTTATTATAAAAAATTATCGCCTCTTTTCCCAATTGCTATAGTGGCATATATTAGTCATTTTTATTTATTGCAAGATATGACACAAGTGCGTGCCGGACTTGCATCAAGTATATTTTTGATAGCATTATGGAACTTTAATCGTAGCAAACCAAAATATTTTATTTTCACTCTTATTGCCAGCTTAATTCATTCTTCTTTTATCATCACATTTTTCTTGGGATTCATGGTTAACAATTCAAAAAAGAAATTAACTATTCTTTCAATTCTTCCTGCATTTTGTATTATATTTTCTTTATTCAACTTTCAACTTGCGGAGACTTTACTTCACAACATTTCATTTATTGATCCTAGATTATCAAACTATCTCAATATTTTACAAGACAAAAAATTGAATGAAATAAATATTTTCAACACTCAAACATTATCAAGAATAATTATAGCTTATGCTTTATTTTACTTCACTTTAAAAAATAAAATAAAAACTATATTTATTCCATTCATTCAATTTTACATGATTGCAATAGGGCTTTATTATTTACTTTGCCAGAGCTCAGCATTGGCAACCCGATTAAGTGAAATACTATTCACGGTGGAGCCAATTCTAATCAGTTTACTTGTATATACTGCACTTCGTGTATATAAAAATGTTTACTCTTACGCAATAACACTTACACTATTCTTTTTTTATTCTGCTTTACTGTATATGAAAACGTTAGAAATCATGAATGACTACTCCGCAGTATGGTTTTTTTAACTTTCCAGCAGCCCAATGAGGCGAATCTATTAAAAAACAGACTCCCCCCAAATAAAAGGAAAATGAAGTGTATAAAATTAATTAAAGTGTAAGAATTCTAAGTTTATTTTTGGATTTTTTGCACTTTACACACAATTTCCTAGATACCTCTTTAACTGATATATAGCTTGCTTATATAATGAAAAACGATAGCACCAACATCAAGGTGATTATTCATGCAACTTGAGACACATCCCATTATATTCGTTCATATTTTTTAAATTGACTTTGAGTCCTTATGGTTATCCTTATCACTGGTGGCGCAGGCTACATTGGTTCACATGCTGTAGTTGAATTTTTACTCGCCGGGCATGACGTAGTCGTATTAGACAACCTTTGCAATAGCTCACAAATATCTATAGAGCGCATCAAAAAAATTACAGGAATAATGCCTAAATTTTTAGTCGGAGATATACGCGATCACCAACTTCTTGATCAAATTTTTTCTCGATATGCAATAGATGCCGTGGTGCATTTTGCTGGTCTAAAAGCAGTTGGTGAAAGCGTGAAAGATCCTTTAAATTATTTTGAAAACAATGTTAATGGCAGTATCACTTTACTTCAGGCGATGAAAAAAGCCAACGTCTTCAATCTAGTATTTAGCTCATCTGCTACGGTATATGGCGAGCCTAAAAATATGCCTATCTCAGAAGAGTGTCCAACAGGCGTGCCAACGAATCCTTATGGGCGCTCAAAACTTATGGTTGAGCAGATTTTAAAAGATACAGCAGCCTCAGACCCCCGATGGTCTGTTGCTTTACTACGTTATTTTAATCCGATAGGCGCACATTCAAGCGGCTTTATTGGCGAAGATCCTAATGGTCCTCCCAACAACCTGTTGCCATACATTAGTCAAGTAGCCATAGGCAAATTACAAGAGTTATCGGTCTATGGCGACGACTATCCAACTAAAGATGGCACGGGCATACGTGATTACATCCATGTTGTGGATCTTGCTAAAGGCCATGTAGCGGCATTGAAGTATATTACAAGCAGATCCGATATACATGTATGGAACCTAGGCACCGGCGTCGGATATTCAGTATTAGAAATGATTAAGGCCTTTGAACACAATTCTGGTATTAAAATTCCGTACCGGATCGTTCAGCGTCGACTCGGTGATATAGCCGAATGCTGGTCAAACCCCAGCAAAGCATTAAATGATTTAAATTGGAAAGCAGAATTAGGTCTTTCGGAAATGATCAAAGACACATGGAATTGGCAGAGCAATAACCCTAACGGTTATCAGGATTAATAAATGAAAATTGCGTTAATTGGAACGACATCTGCCAGCGTCATTGGCTTTCGTGCAGATTTAATCAAGACATTGATTGCCGATGGCCATGAGGTCTACGCCTTTGCAATGGATTACAATTTAAACAGTAGAAAAACTGTAGAAGGTTTGGGGGCAATAGCTATAGATTATGATCTTAGCCGCACCGGGATGAATCCTTTAAATGACATTATCAATATGTTCAAACTTTCTAAAATTTTGAAAAAAATTGCTCCCGATCTAGTTTTCTCATATTTCGTTAAGCCCGTTATTTTTGGTACTCTAGCTGCGGCTCTAGCAGGCGTTAAACGTCGAATCGGTATGCTTGAGGGTCTAGGATATGTTTTTACTGACCACCCCAATGGCATCACTAATAAAATTAGAATATTACGTAAAGTACAAATCTTACTTTATAAAAGTGCATTTCCCTTTTTAGAAAGAATTATTTTTCTAAATCCTGACGACCCTATCGACTTATTAGATAAAAACAATCTGAAAGCTAAAAATGTAAGTGTGCTCGGTGGTATAGGACTAGATTTATCAACATACCCATACTCACCTCCCGATAAGTCACCGATATCTTTCATTTTTGTTGGGCGCCTGTTAGCAGAAAAAGGAGTTTATGAATATATTGAAGCAGCTAAAATAGTCAAGTCGAAATATTCAAATACTAATTTCATTATGCTGGGAGGCTTAGATGAAGGAAATCCAGGAGGCTTATCAAGTATCGAGCTTCAAAGCCTCATTAATGAAGGTGTGGTCATTCACCCTGGACATGTAAGCAACGTACAAGAATGGCTACGGAATTCAAGCGTTTTTGTATTACCGTCCTATTATAGAGAGGGGGTTCCTAGAAGTACGCAAGAAGCGATGGCGATCGGACGACCAATCATCACAACGGATATGCCAGGTTGTCGTGAAACTGTAATTGATGGAAAAAACGGTTTTTTAGTCCCACCGTGGTCACCACAGATATTAGCGGAAAAAATGCTCTATTTTATCGATAACCCCGACCAAATAGAGACGATGGGAATTGAGAGTTATAAATTAGCACAAGAAAAATTTGATGCACAAATTGTAAATCAACGCTTACTAAACTACTTGAATCTCTAGTAAAATGAGCAGCAATTTTTTAGTTCATCCTATTACAAAATAGCGTAAATTATTTGAGCTCTCGGTAATTTAAAGTGATTTTTCAATACATTTATTGAGGTTTACATTGTCTGTAGAAATTGTTGTTTTACCTGTTGCTGGGCTCGGTAGCCGTTTTTTACCTGCAACCAAGGTGACGCCTAAAGAAATGCTGCCTATTGTAGATGTTCCTCTAGTTCAATTGGCTGTTGAAGAAGCAGTTCGAGCAGGTGTTCGCGAAATAGTATTAGTGACAAGTCCGCTAAAACCGACTATTGAAGCTCACTTCAGAGAGGCAACAGCATTAGAGTCAGTATTAGTCCACAAAGGTAATAAGCTTGGATTAGATGCTGTCAGAAATACTTTACCTGAAGGCGTCGTTATTCATGTTGTATTTCAATTAGAGGCTTTAGGATTAGGACATGCAGTCCTTTGCGCGAAAGACATAGTCGGCAATAGACCATTTGCGGTAATGCTTCCGGATGACTTAATCGATAGTTCGGGTCTTGGCTGTCTTGCCGATATGGTTGAGATTTATAAAGAACGAGGTTCTTACTCCTTAGCTGTTGAAAATGTAGCAATTGAGCATACCAACAAATACGGCATAGCAACTCTAGATGGAAATCGAATTATTGGTTTAGTCGAAAAACCTGATCCATCAGTTGCGCCGAGCACATTGGCCATAGTTGGGCGATATATTTTGCCACCTGAAATATTTCCAGTTTTAGAGACCATTAATGCTGGTGCAGGCGGTGAAATACAGTTGACCGATGGAATTTCTGCATTACTTAATACATATATCTTTGAAATACAAAAGCTTAATGGAACTCGATACGATTGTGGTAGTAAGCTTGGTCACTTACAGGCGAATATAGTGTACGCATTTAAGGATAAAGCTCTAGCTGAACAGCTCTATCATTGGCTAAATGAAGAATTTTTACTATCGTATAGCGCCGCCCCAATTTAGCAATTTTCTTTAAGCATAAGTTTATTCTCTTTCAAACCGTTAAACAAAATAACGGTTTTTGTACATTTTTTTCATTTATAAGTGTTACGATAAAAAGGCATGTAACATAAATTGTTGTTTTTTCGATTTCCAAAAATTGTTAGGACAACTATAATGAGAACTTGCTCAAAAAAAGACATCTCGATTCAGAGTAATCCCTTATGTACCATGCTTTAAAGCGTATATTTGACATTGTTTTAAGTATTTTACTTGTCTGTATACTTTCACCAGTTGCACTAATTGTTGCAGTTCTCATTAAAATCGAAAGCTCAGGGCCTGTTTTTTTTAATCAAGCCAGAACGGGGCGCTTTGAACAGCCTTTTTATATCCTAAAATTTAGAACTATGTATCATGAATCTACAGGGTTAAATATTACTGCCTCAAGTGATAGTCGTATTACTCGGGTTGGAAGAATTTTACGCAAGACTAAATTGGATGAGATTCCTCAATTATTGAATGTGCTGAAAGGTGAAATGAGTATTGTTGGTCCTCGACCCGAGGTTCTAAGTCATTTGCCTTATTATGACCAAGAAGCAAAAAAAATTATATTCGCTTATCGTCCAGGAATTACCGATCTGGCATCACTACTTTACATTCATGAAGAGCGATTGCTTGCTGAATCAAATGATCCTTTAAAAACATATTTTGAAGTTATACTTCCTGAAAAAAATAGATTACGAGTACGACATTTAGTGCAAGAGTCTTTTTTATTTGATATTAAAGTTTTTATTTGGACTGGTTTGAAAATTTTATTAAGAAATCATATGCCTGTAATTGACTGCCCAGAAGATGTTAAGAGAACACCTCCACTAAAAGTGATGATTCATGAACATTCCGAAACTAATAAAGATGCAGCATAGTCAATTCGATATAAAATATTAAATATATATTCTGTTATTAAATCAAATTCTGACTTTCCATTTAATACGTTTATGAAGTCACTCGAGATAATCCCCATGCCTAACTCAAATGAAGCTAATAGCATCGAAGACACTTTAGATTTATCCATATTATGGCAAGTGATAAAAATATCATGGCGTCGGATGTTTATAACAATCTTTGTGGCAATGATTATTTCATTATTACTCGCTTTTATTTTACCTAAAAAATGGGAAGCAACGGGTACGTTACAAGTTGGCCGCATGCCCTCTCTATCAGGGGACTCTAGACTTATTGAAGAACCACCTCAAACGGTGGAACGCATTAAACTCCGGGAATTTAAAGAGAATGTGCTGGCTCGTATGCACTTACCCACCGAAGAACATATAGATAATCGCTCAGATCTCGTATACAAATCGCTTAAAGGAGCGACAATCACAGGTGCGGATTTTGTCGATTTAGTTGTACGCGGCTATAGCATGAACGATGCAGCAAATACATTAAATGCTGCGACCGCAGAACTTAAAGCGCAGCACTTATTGATTGTTCAACCAATCAAGAATCGTTTAACAAAAGAACTTGCTGAAATCAACGACAAACTAAATCAGGCAACTCTAGAAGAAAAAAATATTAATAATCAAATGTCTGCTGCCGGAATTTATAAACCGAACGCTCCATTTTCTCCTAGTATAGTTGCTTCTAATTTATTGGTAGCCAAAGAGTCCGAGATTCGAGCACTCAAAGCACAGCAAATTCAATATAATGCTTTATTAGCAAGCTTTGATGAACAATCGACAAAAATCATTAATAGAATATACGTTTCGAAAATGGCTATTTTTCCTAACAAAATTATATTCTTAGGTCTTGGTTTTATTATCGGTTCGCTGATTGCTTTTGGACTAGCACTTCATCGCTACTCAAAAATATCATCCCTTCCTGAGCCACGATAAAAGCCAGAGAAAATTGGCTTTAGATTGGCTTTAGATTGGCTTTAGATTGGCTTTAGATTGGCTTTAGATTGGCTTTAGATTGGCTTTAGATTGGCTTTAGATTGGCTTTAGATTGGCTTTAGATTGGCTTTAGATTGGCTTTAGATTGGCTTTAGATTGGCTTTAGATTGGCTTTAGATTGGCTTTAGATTGGCTTTAGATTGGCTTTAGATTGGCTTTAGATTGGCTTTAGATTGGCTTTAGATTGGCTTTAGATTGGCTTTAGATTGGCTTTAGATTGGCTTTAGATTGGCTTTAGAATAGTATCTTCCCCTAAAGTTTTAGCAACTACATTTTAGTTGCTATCTTTATTTCGATGCAGTATCAACGACTTCGACAAATGCAACTTTCTGGAATTGATGTAACGTTTAAAAAATATTTTCAATAGATTTAAGTTTTTAATAAAATCAACGATTAAGTTTCATACAAAAAATATCGTATAATTTGAGTGCTGGCACGATTCTATTCATGATCAGGATTACGACTAGCTGTTCTGGGCTATTCACCTCAAATGATGCTATTTCTATTAAGATTCACAATAAAATGCGATGATGTAAATACTTTCACAATGAAATGAATTGAGATTTTTATCTGCTACAGCTTTTACGTATTATTGCTGTAGTCGGAGTGGTGCTATCCTCATTATATTGTTGTTTTAACCCTACATTCATCTAGCTAATTTACAGGCATTGGTTATTTTTCCCACCATGACAGTGTTGGTGGTCATCGACGCTTAGTTTTGCGCGTAACACATCATGGGGGAAACAACGCTATTATTTTTGATCATACGTATCGCATCAACTTTATTCGTACAAATTATCTTTTTAGAGAGAAATGTGTAATGAGGTACGTTTTATGTCTTTTATTTTCAGCACACCAATATTTACTTTCAACCCTACCTTATCAATCACGATCTTTAACATTAAATAGGATATGTTAAGCAATGCAGAATCCAGATAACAAAACGGTGCTTGTCGTTGACTTGGATGGCACTCTAATTCGTTCTGACTTGCTTATCGAAAGTATTTTCTTATTTTTGCGCCTTTATCCACTTCAATTTTTCTCGCTGATACTTTGGCTATTCAAAGGGAAAGTTTTCTTAAAAAGACGCCTTGCTGATTTGGTGTGCCCATCACCGAATTTATTGCCTTACAATAAAATATTACTCGACTGGCTCAGTGAGAGTCGAAACAAAGGCAGCACTCTTGTTTTGGCTACAGCATCAGATATACGTCTCGCCAGATCCATTGCTAAACATTTGGCTATTTTTGATGATGTCCTCGGAACAGAAAGTATCAATTTATCCTCTTCAAATAAGCGTCATGCGCTAGTCGAAAAATACGGTCAAAGAGGTTTCGAGTATGTCGGGAATTCAAAAGCCGATATAGCGGTCTGGGAATCCGCCTCCGTAATCCATATTGCTAATCCACAGTGCGGGGTATACAAGGCTGCGAACAAAACTCATGAAATGCATGGCAATACCATGGGTCAAATTTTTGATGATAGGCCAAAGTATTTCCGAAGTGCCCGAAAAGCGATTCGGATCCATCAATGGTCCAAAAATGTACTTATTTTTTTGCCCCTCCTCGCTTCACACCGTTTCTTTGAGATACCTTTAATTCAAATTGGAATCACGGCATTTTTGTGCTTTGGACTTTGCGCATCAAGTGTTTATTTACTCAATGACTTACTCGATATCGAAGATGATCGACTGCATGTCAGCAAACGCAATCGACCTTTAGCATCTGGTGCATTTCCAATGATTCATGCGATCTTCTTGATCCCACTCTTGTTGGGAATCTCATTTTCGCTCGCGCTATGGCTACTTCCCCTTAAATTTACCTTCTATTTACTTGGCTATTATTTACTGACGATGGCCTATTCATTTTGGCTTAAACGCATCGTCATGATTGATGTCGTTTCGCTGGCCATGCTTTATAGTATTCGAGTTGTTGCAGGAGGTGCCGCTATGGCTCTTGGGACAACATTCTGGGTACTTACGTTTTGTTTATTCATCTTCCTTAGCCTTGCTTTTGTCAAACGTTATACCGAACTGTTTCATGCGCGTAGTAAAGGTCTACTCGATAAAACATCTGGCCGAGGCTATTATCCCACTGACTTTGAAATGCTTGCCTCATTAGGCAGCGCGTCTGGTTATATTTCTGTTCTTGTTTTGGCACTATATATCAATGAACCAACCACGGGATTACTCTACCACTCACAAAAAATGTTATGGGTCTCCTGCCCATTACTTCTGTTTTGGATTAGTCGAGTATGGTTACTAGCCCATCGGGGACAAATGAACGACGACCCAATCGTCTTTGCCTTACGTGATAAAGTAAGCCGAGTTATGGTTGTTACCTTCTTACTAGTCTTCTATCTGGCAGCAATTTATGGTTGAATTACTTTCGTGGGGGCGTTACCCACGCCAGCCACAGCATCCACATGCTGTTTTTTGGGCCGATGAAATTTCACATGTTTTGGGAAAAATTGTTGAAACAAATAAAACGAGCCTGATCTATGGTATGGGACGAAGCTATGGTGACTCTTGCTTAGCTGTATCCAATCAAGTTGTGACGACTCAGGGCATGGATCGTATTTTAGCCGCGGATTGGGAAACGGGTGTTATCTTTGCACAGGCGGGTCTGTCTTTTGCAGAACTCATTCAAATTACCTTGCCACGGGGATGGTTTTTACCAGTTACTCCCGGTACAAAGTACGTTAGTCTCGGTGGCGCGGTGGCAAATGATGTTCATGGAAAAAATCATCATGTGATGGGTACTTTTGGTCGGCATATCCTTCGTTTATTTCTTTACCGCAGTGATGAGGGGATAGTTGAATGCTCTCGTCATATCAGATCAGACTTGTTTGTAGCAACCATCGGCGGCTTAGGACTCAGTGGTGTCATTGTTGCGGTCGAGTTTCAACTTCGCCCCATAGAAACCAGCCGCATCAATCAAACCAGTATTCGTTTTGGTGGGCTAACGGAATTTTTTCAACTCACGGCATCACATGACCATACTCATGAATATACAGTTGCATGGATTGATTGTTTAGCAACAGGTCAAAATGCAGGTCGTGGCCACTATATCATGGGGAATCACGCAAAAGCGGATATAGCCCATACTCATACCCAGCTCACACTGGCGCCACACAAAAGAATGAAAATCCCTTTCGATCCACCCTTTTCATTGATCAACACACTGAGTCTACGCGCCTTCAATACCTTGTACTACCATAAACAACAGCAAAAACAAATTAGTCGCTGTGTCAGCTATGATCCTTTTTTTTATCCTTTAGACAGTCTCAAACACTGGAATCGCATATATGGACATGCTGGTTTTCAGCAATATCAGTGCGTCATTCCCCAGCGTGATGGACAAACAGCAATTGCTGACATTATGCAAGAAATTGCAAAAAGTGGCTCTGGTTCTTTTCTTGCAGTATTAAAGCAATGCGGAGATATCATCTCTCCCGGTCTTTTATCATTCCCAATGCACGGCGTATCTCTAGCATTAGATTTTCCGCAACATGATCAAAAAAATACTCAACTCTTCAATCGTCTAGATAGGCTTGTACATGAAGTTGGCGGGCGTTTATACCCTGCAAAAGACGCTCACATGAGTGCCGAGCATTTCCAACAAGCATACCCGCAATGGCAACAAATTGAAGCCATGCGTGACCCAAGACTTTTCTCTAAATTCTGGCAGAGAGTTACTCAATGAACGCAACTTTATCCCCTCAAAATATCTTAATCATTGGCGCAACTTCCGGAATTGCTGAAGCAGTAGCTCGTCGCTATGCTTCAATCGGGGCGAACCTATTTCTTGTCGCACGAAATTCAAAAAAACTGGCCATTATTTCCTCAGACCTAATCGCACGGGGAGCAACCAATGTACAGCTTTTTGTACTAAATGCCCATGAATATGATCTTCTCCCTCAAATGGTTGAGCAAGCGTGGGCAGCTTTCGGGATTATCAATGTCGCATTAATTGCATATGGTACCTTACCTGATCAAACTCGAGCTGAAACAGATTTAGATTATGCAATCACAGAATTCCGTACTAACGCAGAGAGTGTGATCGCGTGCCTTACAATACTAGCAAATCGATTTGAAACTCAAGGATATGGAGTCATCTCGGTGATCGGTTCAGTTGCAAGTGATCGAGGTCGTGGAAGTAATTACGTATATGGCTCAGCAAAATCAGCAATAGAATCATTTACTTCAGGATTACGCTCACGTTTATATAAAAAAGGAGTGCATGTTCTGCTGATCAAACCAGGCTTTGTTGCAACCGCCATGACTGCGAACTTAAATCTCCCCGAAAAACTCACAGCCTCACCCGAATCAGTAGCCATCAATATCCAAAATGCAATTAGCCATCGCAAGAATGTCGTCTACACGCCCAGCTTCTGGGCATTCATTATGCTCATTATTAAGCTGATACCGAACATCATATTCAAGCGATTAAGCTTATAAGACATAAACTCTTCCTTTCTGACTTTAAAACTTTAGACTCAATATCCTTATGTGCGGACACCATGATTTCTCAAAAAACAGGACCCGTTAAGACTTTCTCTTTTGATCAGTTTACACGACTATTCAGCATCATTGCTTTTATATCACTTTTGTTCGGCATCAAACTTTGGCTAATTTATACTTATGGCAACCCTACACCTTTTTGGGATCAGTGGGATGGGGAAGCAGCAAATCTCTATGCTCCTTTTCTGGAAAGAACCCTCCATCTCAAGGATTTATTTGCTGCACATAACGAACATCGTATTTTCACAACTCGGTTACTTGCCCTCACTGAATTAAAGATTAATGGCATTTGGAATCCAATACTACAAATGGTGATTAATGCTGTACTTCATATCACTACACTAGTCTTGATCATCTCGTTAATGCTTAAAGCAATTGGGCAAAAATTTTTACTTCCCACTCTAGCTTTTAGTCTCATTTTATTTTCTTTGCCTTATGCATATGAAAATACCTTGGCTGGATTTCAGGCACAATTTTATTTTTCGTTACTTTTCAGCATGACGACATTGTGGTTGATAGTTAAAAAACCGCCTCTTTCCATTGCATGGTGGATTGGATTGTTCTCTGGTGGCTTAGCATTTTTTTCTTTGGCTTCAGGGATATTTTCCATCGCAGCAGCAACGGCTATGGGAATTGTTTTTTTTATACTAAAGTTGCGCCGTGATCCAGCACAATTTTTAGCTGTTTCAATACTTATATGTGTTCTTATTCTTGGCATTCTATACACGCCAAGCATCCCTTATCACATATCACTGAAAGCACATTCGCCTCAGCAGTTTTTTTATGCCTTTTTCACAATTCTCAGTTGGCCTTTAAATAATATTGGTATCAATACGCTATTTCTAAACTTACCCGCGATTATTTTTATTTGTTTTATACTCTGGCAGCGACCAAAAGCGTCTGACCCAAAATGGTTTTTATTAGGTGCAATAATCTGGGCATGTATCCAGTCGGCAAGCATTGCATATGGACGAAATGCAAATCCTTTAGCACCAAGATACCTTGATTTATACGCGATTCTAACTCTAATTAACTTCATCTGTTTACTGTCAATCTTCGACTATTTCAAACTAAATCGCTATCGATTGACCATATTGAGTTGTGCAATCTGGATTATCTTAACATTAATAGCGGTAGCATCCGCCACACAGGAATCATACGGTCAGATTCAGCTTCAATACATGAGAGGACAAGAACAGCAGGTCAATACACGAGATTATGTGACCACGGGTAATATGACTTATTTAGAAAATAAGTCACTATTCAGCATCCCTTACCCTGATGCACATCGTTTAGCATTAATTCTAAACAAGCCCAGTATTCGTTCCATTTTACCCCAGAGCATTGCTCCATCTGAAACTACAAAAAGTGGCCGCTTAGATTCATTTATCTCTCAATTATTAGCACATTATTGGTTATTTCTATGGTTCGGCTTAACATCGTTAGTCTTAACTTTTTTTTTCATTCTGATAGACCATTTTAAAACGGCGCCCCCTTTACCAACTGAGTAAGATTTCGATGCAAGAAAAAGTAATCCTTCCTGGCGGCGCAGGACTTGTCGGCCAGAATTTAGTGGCACGATTAAAAGCCAAAGGTTATCGCAATATCGTGGTACTGGATAAACACGAAGCCAATCTTGCAGTGCTCAAACAAGTACATCCCGATATCACCGTAGAATATGCAGATCTTGCAGAACTGGGGTCATGGCGGCAGCATTTTGTCGGTGCAGATGTTGTAGTCATGCTACAGGCCCAGATTGGCGGAAACGATAACGAAGACTTTATTCGTAACAACGTCAGCGCTACAGAACATATTTTAAATGAAATTAAATCCAATCAGATTCCGAACCTGATTCATATCAGCTCATCGGTTGTCGAATCCGTTGCTGAGGACTACTACACCGAAAGTAAGAAAGCACAGGAAAAAATGGTGATCGAGAGCGGTATTCCATGTCCAATTCTGCGCCCAACATTGATGTTTGGCTGGTTTGACCGTAAGCATTTAGGCTGGTTATCCCGCTTTATGAGCAAAGTTCCTGTTTTCCCGATTCCCGGTCATGGCCGCTATATGCGTCAGCCTCTGTATGTCGGTGATTTTTGTAATGTCATTATCAGCTGTATAGAAAAACGTGCCACCACCGGTACGTATAATATCTCAGGGCATGAATATATTGATTATATTGATATCATTCGTCAGATCAAAAAAGCAACGCACGCCAAAGCAAAGATCATCAAAATTCCTTATAGCCTGTTCTATAGCTTGCTTGCGGTTTGGGCCATATTCGATAAAAACCCTCCCTTTACCACTCAACAGCTTGCTGCATTGACGGCTAAAGACGAGTTTGAAGTCATTGATTGGCCGGGTATCTTTGGCGTTAAATACACGCCGTTTGCCGCCGCCATTGAAGAGACCTTCAATGACCCAGTGTATAGCAAAGTCGTTTTGGAGTTTTAAGATGAGCCAACGTGTCGCAGTACTCGGTGCGGGTCCCATGGGCCTCGCTGTGGCTTATCAACTCGCGCTTGAAGGACATCAACCTGTTGTCTTCGAAGCCGATGATCGTGTGGGTGGCATGACCGCCGCATTTGACTTTAATGGCCTCTCTATTGAACGCTATTACCATTTTCATTGTATTTCTGATCATGCCTTCTTGCAGATGCTGGATGAACTGGGCTTGTCCAGCAAAATGCATTGGGTCGAAACCAAAATGGGCTACTGGTATCAGAACCAGTTGCAAGCGTGGGGAAATCCGCTCGCACTGTTGCAGTTCAAAGGTCTTAGTTTAACTGCAAAATTACGCTATGGACTTCACGCCTTTCTATCTACCAAGCGCGATGACTGGCAACCTTTAGACAATGTTGAGGCCTCCGCTTGGATTAAAGGCTGGGTCGGCGATGAAGCTTACGAAGTACTTTGGCGTCGCCTCTTTGATTATAAGTTCTATGATTATGTCGGTAATCTCTCTGCGGCATGGATCTGGAGTCGCATCCGTCGGATTGGACGTTCACGCTATAGCCTATTTCGTGAAAAACTAGGCTATCTAGACGGTGGATCGGAGACACTACTGCAAGGCATGAAAGCTGCGATAGAAGCCAAAGGCGGAGACATCCGCTTAAAAACACCCGTTTCGAAAGTCGTCATTGAAAATGGTCAAGTTAAGGGTGTTGAATATTTAGCGCAATTTGAAGCCTTTGATAAGGTCATCAGTACCATTCCGTTACCTTATGTTGTACGGATCATGCCCGATTTGCCGCAAAATCTTTTAACCGCATTCAACGCGAAGAAAAACATAGCTGTCGTTTGCGTTATCGCCAAACTAAAAAAAGCCGTGACTGAAAATTTCTGGCTCAATACCAATGATCCTGAGATGGATATTCCAGGTCTGGTTGAATACAGTAATCTGCGTCCACTTGATCAACATGTCGTCTATGTGCCTTTTTATATGCCAGGTGAACATGAAAAGTTTGGTGAACCCGATTCTGTGTTTTTGGATAAAGTACGTAAGTATCTGAAGAAAATCAATCCAGAGCTTGTTGATAGCGACTTTATCGACATTCGCGCCAGCCGCTATCGCTACGCACAGCCCATTTGTGAACCAGAGTACTTGAAAAAACTTCCTCCTGTCGAACTGCCAGTGCAAGGTCTTTGGGTCGCCGATACTTCTTACTATTATCCAGAGGACCGGGGGATTTCTGAAAGTATTGGTTTTGGTCGTAATATGGCGAAAATGGCCACTACTGATGATGTTACATCATGAAAAAAACCTTAGCTTTCTTTCTCCAGCCGCGTTTTTTGAAGTTTTTGCTGGCTGGCGGTATAGCCGCCGCCGCAAACTACGGATCACGGTTTATTTTTAATATCTGGGTCAGCTTCGAACAAGCGATTATTTTAGCCTATCTGGTCGGTATGACCGTCGCATTTTTCTTGATGCGACGACATGTGTTTTATCGTCAGTCGCATCATTTAGCGCCACAGATCTTTAAATTTATACTCGTAAATATTCTCGCCGTGTCGCAGACGTTACTGATTAGCGTGACACTCGTGCGTTGGGTCTTTCCTGCGATCAGTATGACCTATTCACCAGAAGCCCTAGCGCATCTTATTGGTGTTCTTGTTCCGGTGGTGACCAGCTATTTTGGTCACCGTTTTTTTACGTTCAAATAAATCATATGGATTAGTCATCATTGCATTTTCGCCTCCCATATTAATAGACACTTGACTGATCAAACATCCAAACAACTAAAATTCGCACCATTGCTAATTTTGCATTCTAAACCACATTCGCAACTGGCAAATTGTTACAAGCATCCTCATATTCCATGGCATCAAATGCTATTGACGGTTATTTTTTTACCATTTAGTATGCTCAATCGCGCCAAAAGCCTACAGACTAGTAAGCTATTGCTTACAAGCAATCGAACTAATACCTTACAATCGATCACCCAATACGATTTAGACATTAAATTCGTGGATTTATTCGTATGAACATTGCGATTCAACACCCGCTCAAAGCACGCAAAGTACAATTTAACTTTGAACAATCTCCTGCGCACTGGATTTATGGCGACGTTTACTCATCGCACATGATCAATGGGGTTAACATGCTGCTGCCGTTGGGCGAGCTCTGGTTTTGTCGTGTCTATAACAAAGCGCTGCCCTTCGTCACTGATGTGAAGCTTCGCGAAGAAGTTCAGGGGTTCATCCGTCAGGAGGCGGTGCATTCCCGTGCGCACAGCGGCGCTCTCGATTTCTTGCGCGATCATGGCTATCAATTAGATGACTATCTGGCGCGCGTCAATGTTTTATTTGGTCAAGTATTGGGAGAGCAGCCTTTTGGCCTAAAATTCTTGCAAAATGAACGTACCGAGAAGTTCTGGCTTGTGGCCCGGGTTGGCGTAATTGCTGCGATTGAACATTTCACAGGCATTCTGGGTCAATGGTCGCTAGACAGCAAAGGCTGGGATGATGCTGACCCTGTGATTGCCGATTTATTCCGCTGGCATTTGGCTGAAGAAGTGGAACATCGTACAGTCGCTTTTGATCTGTTTGAGCATTTATGCAAAACAGAATTAGGCTTCTATGTAGGACGCCAAGCCTTGATGGCGATTATTTTCCCACTGTTTGTTTATTTCCTCGTTGATGGCTGCCGTTATCTGGCTGGGCAAGATCCTGATCCAAGAGCACAAGCTATCGCACGAAAATCCATGCTTAAGATGCTCTGGCAACTCGAAAAAGTGGGTAAGAAAACCGATCATCTTCCAACGTTTAGTCTGCTGGTGAAAGCGACTCTGCGCTGGGTTCCAAAAAGTTTCCATCCGATTACGGAAGGTGATACCCAGCAAGCTTTAGACTATATCGCTCGTTCACAAGGTATTCTTGCTGCGCGAAAAAATTAAATCATCTAAGCATTACCATAAAAAAAAGCATCGTTAAACGATGCTTTTTTTATGGTCGCCAATCTTAATTTTTGTTGATATCCAATGTCCGAGATTGTAATGACCATGCCCCACTTTCCATGCGTTTCAGACTAAATCGCCACGATTTAGCCTGTTGTGTATGTTCTAGTCTAAACAACGCGGCAAACTCAAGAACATCCGGCTGCGGCATTTTCCATTGATCGATACGAACGACATTGGCACATACATTTTTCTGCGTATTGATCGGAAAATTCGATGTTTTCGTACCTTCATCACTGGTGATGAATTGATTGGCAGCAATCACAGATTCAGTATTCTCACGCGAACACGATGCAGACTCTAAAATGCTTTGCAAAGAGGACTGGGTATCGATAATGGTCTGTTTTATTGTATTGCTAGAATTACCGGCACCTTTAGCGATTTCATTGATAATCATGGCGCGTTGTTCCTCGCTCGGGCTTATACCTGCATCTCCAGGCTTCTGACCTGCGGTGGCTACATTCACAATGGCACTGAGCACATCGATGGTATTGCCTAAGGCTTCCGTATCTACCGCAGCATGTCCCGCAGGGATGTATAGCATCATCATGAATGCATATACAAAATAAGATCTACTGCGGGTCATCATCATCAGTCATGGTCAGCCTAAAAAGTCGCTTGAGTATAGTAAAACGAGCGCATACATACTATTGAATTAACAAAATGCTGATCATTCTTTGCCGAAATAAATCAGTATCGCCAACTGAGTCTCGATACACTCAAAGCATCTATTTCCTTCACTGCTGAGGTAAACCCATGTTGACGCCAACTCGTCTGTTATTCATCAGCCTATGCGCAATCTGTGGTAGCTCCGCAACCTATGCTGATAGCATCAATTGCAGCAGAGCCCGTTTGCCCGATGAGCACGCCATCTGCCGCAGTGTCGAATTACAGAAGCAAGATGTCAAAATGACGACGCTTTTTGAAGTATCTGGGCATCTCATGGCAATGGGCAGTCGCGGTGCCATGCAAGACAGACAAGTCGAATGGCTCAAAGACCGCCATCAATGTAAAACCAATCTGAGTTGTTTACGCAGTGCCTATGCACAGCGTATTGATGAGCTCAATCAAGGTCTTGAGGGGATTTATAGCCGAGGGCCATTTTAAATAGACCCTCGTAATTATTTATTATGCGTTGAAGATTGCTGATTTGATTGAGATGACGAACTGGTTAATACACTGTCCTCAATACTACTTTTATGGACACTAAAATCACTAGGGCGAATGCTATCGTGTTGAAGATACCGAAATAATCTCCAAAATATTGTCGCGATAGCTACGCCTGCAATATGCCAATATTCTGGGTTCTCATAAATGAATATCCCTATTCCGACTAATACTGGAAACGAGACCACAAGCAATAATTTCTTAACAGCCATCACCAAAGCCTTCTTGCGAATTACTTTAAATATTCTGATTCTTATATCACTTTTGATGATAGAACTCACAAGATTATATTAACTAACTTGAGTTTTCGTGATCGACTCATAAAAAATCCCCGCTACTTAGCGAGGATTTTTTCATCCATAACGCGTTTAATTAAACACGTTCGATGATGGTTGCAATACCTTGGCCCAAGCCGATACACATGGTCGCAAGACCGATTTGAGTATCTTGTTGTTCCATGACGTTCAGCAATGTCGTGGTGATACGTGCACCTGAACAGCCCAGTGGGTGACCCAGTGCAATTGCACCACCGTTCAAGTTAACTTTGTCTTGCTTGTCGAGCAAATCAAGCGCTTTCAATACCGACAGGCCTTGTGCAGCAAACGCTTCGTTCAGCTCAACGGTTTGGATGTCGCTGATGGACAAGCCCGCACGTTTCAGGGCTTTTTGAGTGGCTGGTACAGGACCGTAACCCATGATCGCCGCATCACAACCTGCAACTGCCATAGAGCGGATCACTGCACGAGGCTTCAGACCCAATGATTGCGCTTTTGCAGCACTCATGAGCAACATTGCAGAAGCACCATCAGACAGTGCTGAAGAGGTCGCTGCAGTGACTGAACCGCGTGGATC
Organism: Aquirhabdus parva; assembly: GCF_003351745.1. Lineage (NCBI taxonomy): Bacteria > Pseudomonadati > Pseudomonadota > Gammaproteobacteria > Moraxellales > Moraxellaceae > Aquirhabdus > Aquirhabdus parva. The sequence continues at coordinate 3,635,491 of NZ_CP031222.1, forward strand.
GAACGCAGGGCGCAAGCCTTTGAATGCTTCAAGGTTTGCATCTGGACGAATCACTTCGTCGATTTCACACAAGACACGGAAACCGTTTTCGTCATGACCTTCCACACCCACGATTTCGTTTTTGAAACGACCCGCTTGTGTTGCCGCCCATGCACGGCGATGTGACTCAACACCGAACTCATCTTGCATTTCACGGGTAATCCCGTTCATACGACCGAGCATTTCCGCGGTTAAACCCATCATGTTCGATGCTTTTGCATAGTGCTTAGAGGCTTCTGGATTCAGATCAATACCATGCATCATACCGACGTGACCCATGTGCTCTACACCACCGACGATGAAAATATCGCCTTGGTTCGTTGCAATTTGAGCTGCCGCAGTATGGATGGATTGCATGGATGAACCACATAGACGGTTAACGGTTTGACCCGCTACAACCTTTGGTAAATCAGCCAGCAAAACGATATTTCGCGCAATGTTCATGCCTTGTTCTAGGGTTTGATTGACACAGCCCCAGATCAGGTCTTCAACTTCACTTGGATCAAAGCCTGGATTACGGATCAATAATGCACGTACTAATTCAGCAGACAAGCTGTCCGCACGAACGTTACGGAACATCCCGTTACGGCTACGACCCATTGCAGAGCGCACACCATCAACAATTACCACATCACGTGGATTTAAAGTTGCCATTGTCTTCGCTCCTTAACCGTAGAATGATTTATTAGCTGCTGCCATGTCGCGCAGCAATTGTGGGGCTTCATAGGCTTTGCCTAAGTGAGCATATTTGTCACAGAGTGCAACGTAGGCTGCAACACCGGTTTGATCGATATAACGTGCTGCACCACCGCGGAATGGAGGGAAACCGATACCCATGATCAGCGCCATATCGGCTTCTGCTGGGGTTTCAACGATTTTGTCTTCCAAGCAACGAACAATTTCGTTACACAGCGCAACCATCATGCGATCGATGATCTCTTGTGCATCAAATTCACGTTTCTCGCCAGTCACAACGGATGCCAGCAACTCGTAAGTCGTTGGATCCACTTTCTTGGCTTTTTTGCCTTTCTTGTCAGCAACGTAAACATAGAAGCCTTTGTCATTTTTTTGACCCAGACGTTTGTTTTCGTACATGACTTGGATTGAGCCTTTATAGTCAGGCTTCATGCGATCTGGGAAGCCAGCAGCCATCACGTCTGCACCATGAACGCCGGTGTCGATACCGACCACGTCGATCAGGTAAGCAGGACCCATTGGCCAGCCGAATTTTTCCATGACTTTGTCGATTTGTTGGAAATCAGCACCGTCTTTCACGAGCAGATCAAACGCACCGAAGTAAGGGAACAATACACGGTTAACCAAGAAACCTGGGCAGTCATTCACAACGACAGGGACTTTGCCCATTTTTTGTGCCAAGGCAACAGTGGTCGCAATCGCTTGATCAGATGATTTCTCACCGCGGATGACTTCAACCAACGGCATCATGTGTACTGGGTTGAAGAAGTGCATACCCACGAAGTTTTCAGGACGTTTAAGGTTTTTTGCCAAAGACGTGATTGAAATCGTTGATGTGTTTGAAGCCAGAATCGTGTTGTCATGCACCAGTGTTTCGACTTCAGACAGAACTGCGGCTTTCACTTTTTCAAGTTCAACAACCGCTTCGATCACGATATCAACTTCTTTGAAGTCACCGTAGTTCAGCGTTGGACGGATACGTGACAGGGTCTCACCCATTTTCACAGGCGTCAAACGACCTTTTTCCACTTGATTTGCAAGCAGTTTGGTTGCTTCGCCCATACCCAGCGCCAGCGCTTCATCACGAATATCTTTCATGACGATCGGTGTACCTTTGCTTGCAGCTTGGTAAGCGATACCGCCACCCATGATGCCCGCACCCAGTACAGCCGCTTGTTTGATTGGGTGAGAGAGTTTTTCCCACTTCTTCGCCATCTTTTTAACCACTTGATCCGCAGAGAACACGCCGATCAAAGCAGTTGCTTGTGGCGTAACCGCAGCTTTTGCGAAGCCTTTAGATTCGATCTTCACCGCTTCATCACGATTCAGATTGACGTTTTGTTCAAGGTTTTCAATCGCAAGTTTGGGTGCTGGATAGTTTGTACCCGCTTTTGCCAAGATCACGCCTTTTGCACTGCTGAACGCCATCATTTGTTCGATTGGGCTCAGTTTTACAGGGACTAATTTCTCTTGACGACGCGCTTTCCAGTTCAATTTGCCAGCCAATGCTTGCTTGACCAGATCAATTGCAGCTTCATTCAATTTTTCAGGTGCAACAACCGCATCAATAGCACCTTCTTTCAATGCCACGTCTGGACGCTTCTCTGCACCAGTCGCAATCCACTCCAGCGCGTTGTCAATACCGATCACGCGTGGCAAGCGTACAGTGCCACCGAATCCTGGGAACAGACCCAGTTTGACTTCTGGCAAACCGACTTTAGCCGCGGTTGAAGCAACACGATATTCACAGCCCAAGCACACTTCAAACCCACCGCCGAAAGCGATGCCATTGATTGCCGCAACTTTAGGAATATCCAGATCTTCAAAGCCATTGAATACGTTATTCAATACACCCAGCCACTCTTCGATACCAGCTTCGCCTTGGGCAAAGTTGTCGCCAAACTCAGTGATATCGGCACCAACGATAAACGTTGATTTACCAGAGGTCACGATCAGGCCTTTTACACTTGCATCGGCCTTGACCGCTGCGGTGGCTTCTTTAAGTTCTTGCACAGTGGCACGGTTCAATTTATTGACCGACTCACCTTGTAAGTCGAATTTGAATTCTGCGATTCCGTCGCTTAAAGTCTGGACGGAAATGGCATTACCAGAGTAAATCATGCCTAAAGCTCCTGATGTAGGAAGTGGAACAGCAAAAAATTGACTACAAAAAAGGGGTTAACTCTGCGCTGACAAATCGCTCCCGTGCTGTTTTCATGGGCAAGATCAGGGCAGGCAGAAAAAAACTGTGTAGAGTGTACGCCAAGACGGTGGCCGAGTGATGCTTTTGCGTGTATATATGCTGTGACGCAAAGGTCACAAATTATTTTGCTAATGAAAAATGATAAATAAACGCTCAATACGGATAACTTTGTATCCTTAAAAATGGATCGTTAAACAAAAAAATGAAATTTCACGGCTATAGCAATGAAAACCTTAATATTGATCACTTAAACTTTTTAGAGCTCGCTGAGATCAACTTAAGTGGCAAGTCCTCTTGAGCTGCGTCGTATTGCAACTTTTTTGAATCATTGTGCGGATCATATGGACAACATGGGCAAAGCCTATAACCATGAGCACTGATCTGATCAGCAAGCTGATTTTCAAGACTCACCGCATCTCGTCGTGTTTAATGCACTCAATGAACCATAATATTTAACAACGCAACCCCATAAAGGATAATTTTAGACATGGTTACGACGGCTCAACACACCGCACTCATAACGGGTGCATCCAGCGGTCTTGGCGCAGAATACGCACGTTTACTGGCTGCGGAGGGTCATCAACTTGTGTTGGTCGCGCGCCGTTTGGATCGTCTAGAAGCGTTAATCAGTGAATTACAGCAGAAATACCCACAGCGCATGGAAGCCATCAGTTGTGATTTGGCTGATGCGGGTGCAACAGCCTACCTGATGGATGAAATCGCGACCCGTGAACTGTCGATTGATATCCTCATTAATAATGCGGGCTACTCTCCGAAAGAGAGCTTTAGTCAACAGACACCGCAAGTGGTTCAAGCGCAATTGCACGTGATGATCAATGCCGTCACTGAACTCTGCCATGCCGTACTACCCAATATGACCGAAAAACAGTGGGGACGCATCATTAATGTCTCCTCCCTTGCTGCCTTTGCCCCGCCCGGTCGCGGCACCATGTATTCGGCCATCAAGCAATATGTGCTCGCCTTCTCACAGTCTCTGGATATGGATGTGCGCCGTGACGGGATCCGCGTCACCGCCCTTTGCCCCGGCTTTACCCACACCGAATTCCATGAGGTGATGGATGTTGCGGATAAGGCCAGTAAAATCCCTGCCGCGTTCTGGAGTGATGCACCGTTTGTCGTCAGTGCTGGCTGGCGCGCGGTCAATGCTGGACAAGCCGTCTGCACGCCAGGCATGCTCAATAACGTCATCGCGGTTGTGAGTAAACGACTCCCTGAACGGGTTCGTTATCACATGGGACGCGTCAACCCTCTGGAATAAGGTGTTTTTTTAACCGAACCATAAATTAACAATTAACGTAAATAATTGTTTTAACAGCCTATTCATAGAATGCACTTGGTTAAATGTTGCTCGTGGTCGATTAGTTGTCGCACGAGCCTGCAAGCCTTGATAAAATAACGACTAATTTTTCCCAAAAAAGTATTTATATGAAGTGGATCATTCTGGCGATATTCCTCTTCTCGGCGATCTATATCCAGCGCCGAGGTAAAGTGAAACATGCCTTTTTCCGTCAATTCTTTGACCATTCCACCCTCATGGCACCCGTCAATGTGATCATGTACTGGTTTTCCAAAGTCCCCACCACACCCTACCTATCCAGTGAATACTTCAAAGACTTGAAAGTGCTGGAAGAGAATTGGGAAGTGATTCGCGGTGAAGCGATACAGTTGGCTGAAAAAGGCGGGATTAAAGCCTCAAGCTCATACAACGATGTTGGCTTTAACTCCTTCTTTAAAACTGGTTGGAAGCGTTTTTATCTGAAATGGTATGAGAATGGTCATCCTTCAGCGATGGATCTATGCCCCAAGACCACCGAGCTGGTGCGTGGACTTGACTCCGTTAAAGCGGCGATGTTCACCGAGCTACCGCCCGGAAGTCGTCTGGTACGTCACCGAGATCCCTATGCGGGCTCACTGCGCTACCACTTAGGACTCGTTACCCCCAATGATGACCGCTGCTTTATTGATGTAGACGGAGAGCGATATAGCTGGCGCGATGGTCAGGGCGTGATGTTCGATGAGACCTACATTCACTATGCGGAAAATGGTACCGATGAAAATCGCATCATCCTGTTGTGTGATATTGAGCGTCCAATGACCGCTCGTTGGGCACAGGCCTTTAACCATTGGTTCGCGCGCAATGTCATGACCGCAGCCAGCTCACCCAATGATGAAGCTGATCGTACCGGCGGCATCAATAAAGCTTTCCACTATATCTATCAAGTACGCATGGTCGCCAAGAACCTGAAGAAAAAGAATCGCCAAATCTATTACATCCTAAAGTGGCTCATACTGGGTGGCTTGTTGTATTGGATTTTCCTTGCGGGTTTCTTCTCACACTGATTCTTGTCGATATAAAAAAGCCCCGATTAGTTCGGGGCTTTTTTATAAGGCGCATGATGAATTAAACGATTTTCTCATTCACCCAACGCTTCATCAATGGCACAAGAATGGCCAGTAGCACCGCAACGATCAGCAGAGCTATCGCTGTGTGACCAAATAAATCAGGCATTTGTGCGACATTCTTAGGGTCAACATGACCGCCCACTAATCCAGCGATCAGATTGCCCAACGCCGCTGCGGTAAACCACAGCCCCATCATTTGCCCTTGCAAATGCTTTGGTGCAATCAAGGTCATTGCAGCAAGACCAACGGGGCTGACGAAGAGTTCTGCAATAGAAAACAGTAAATACGCACCCAGTAGCCACAGCGGTGAAACTTGATGCTGTCCACCGAGTACCAAATTGGCAGCCAAATACATCACACCAAATGCAGTAGCACACATCAGAAAACCGATGATAAATTTGCCGATACTGGATGACAGCCCATGCACAGGCCAGCGCTGCCAGAGCAATCCCACGATCGGTGCAAAGATCACAATCGTCACCGGATTGATTGATTGGAACCATACCGTCGGAATCAGAAATCCACCGACCTGACGATCGGTAAAGTCCTGTGCAAATAAGTTCAATGCAGTCGGTTGCTGCTCGTTAGCAGACCAGAATACTGCGGCAGCAACAAACAGGATTAAACAGAGCACGATGCGTTTCTTTTCATTTCCACTTAAACCGCCAAAGATAAACAACCAACTGATATACAGCACCACGATTGTTGCGAGGACATAGGTCATTGAACTGGCAATCACTAATGGTGGGAAGGTTGCTATCAAGATAATAATCGCGAGGATTGATGCCGCTAGACCCAACACAATCACAGTCATTTTTTGGCGTGAGATCGGTGGCAGGTCATTGGTCAGACGATCAAAAGTTGCTTTGGCATAAACTCGGTAGATGATCAATGAGATCAACATCCCAAGCCCACCCGCACCAAATCCCCAAGACCATCCGTACTCTTGTGCCAAGAGTCCCGTGATAAGCGGTGCAACCATGCTGCCTAAATTAATGCCCATATAGAAGATCGAATAGCCGGCATCACGGCGTTGATCGGTATCTTCATAAAGTCGACCAACCATGACCGAGGCACAGGTTTTGAATAAGCCTGAACCCATGACAATCAGGCCTAAACCTACAAAAAAAGCCGTACTCCCAAACAGATGTGCGAGCGCAATACTTAAGTGACCACAGGCAATCAGAATACTGCCCCACCACATTGATCGCGCTTGACCAAAGACATTATCAGCCAGCCACCCTCCGGGTAAAGTTGCCAGATAAACACTACCCGTGAATATGCCAACGATCGCTGCGGCGGTCGGACGATCAAAGCCATAGCCCCCTTGCATCACGGTTGCGGTGAGAAACAGGACCAGTAGCGGTCGTATGCCATAGTATGAAAAACGTTCCCACAGTTCTGCCATGAACAGCGGCGCTAGTGCCCGCGGGTGTCCAAAAAAAGTACGCTCTGTCGACATAAGTTTGAATTCAATAATTAAAATTTGTGGGACTATACAATGCAATAAACATGCACAATATAAGGAATCCAGACAAACTAAGTGGTCAAGACTATTTAGTTTGCCTGCCAAACATTTTTAAAAATAGCGCAGCCAAGACAAGCTGAACTCATGGCTCTGCTGGCTGGACTGACGATTTTGTTGCCAACTGACGCGCAAGGCCTGCCGTTGATCGTTCGACCCAAGATGCAAGGGAATTTGCGCGCCAACTTTCGACTGGTTCTCCCAAGCATGCTGATCCTGCCAAAACAACTGTGTACTCTGGATCTGTAGACTAAAAGCAGGCATATTCCACAAGCAACCCAAACTGGGACCCACACCAACACGCCAGCCATGATCTAAAAATTTTCCCGCTTCTAGTGCTGCACTGGCTAATCCATAACACAATGCAGAACCCAGTTGCCATGCCTGTCCCTCACCACCCTGCACATAACTCACGGCATGAGTTTTATCTCGACTAAAAGCGTTTTGATCTTGCGAGACTTGGCGAATACCCAATGCTAAATTCCATGACAGCGGATCAAAGAAGTCCGTTTTTGGGCTTAGTGAATCGATCGAAAGAAGTGTTAATTGCTGTATCGATAGCTGATCCTGCTGCACACGTAGACGCGTCTGTAAAAAATTGATGCCCGCACCATTCCGATAGCCACCTGCCGGATCTAAAAGATCATGATAAGCTGGTCGCCACTCCAGATCAGCAAAACCATGCCCCTGTGCCTCCCCACCACCCAACAGGATCCGACTCGTCAAATGACCTTGGGCAGGATCAATAAGCCGCGCAGGAACAGCAACGCGAGTATCAGGCACATCGTATTGACTGCGACGGATCAGGAGCGCACGCAGCTTGGGCTGAGCAACATCTTTATCGATATGGTGACCCACAAACTGATGATAGACATAATCGCTGGCCATTTCGCTGGCTTGGGCTTGCTGTTTTATAGAGAGTCCCTCTAACTGGGCGTTGGGCTTTTCAACCAAAGTCTTTGCAGCCTTGATCACGGGCGGCTTCGCATGATCAGCTTGGGCGTTTAAGCGACTGGCGAAGGCAGGACGATAGGCCACTTTTTCAAGCAAACCCGCTTTGATCAGACTCGCACGCAGTGTATCGGTCGGAATCGCATAGACGGGGAATTGATCCTGTAAGGATAGCGACGGTCTGGCCACATCCATTAAGCCCAATAACTGATAAGAACAATTGGAATGCAAAAAATAATAAGGAAAAGAGACAAAACGCAGTTCCCATACCCGTTTGGTGATGCGCTGGGTTTCTGATGGCGTCAGATTAAGGCTGTATTCCCACAAATCACGACTTTCAAAATCATTGTATTCTTTGACTTTTTCATAATACGGCATGATGTCATAGGAGCCAGGATAACGTCCCGTAAGCCCTTTAATCGCAAAACTGGCACTACTGGCATTATCCGTTTGTGCCGAATAGTTAATCGCATACGCCAGCAATCGGGTTTGCTCATTGGCATCGGGATCAAGCCGCAATAGCGTATGACCAAACATCGATGACGGATTATTCATATAGTCCGAGCTAAAGACCAGCGTCGCATGTTGCGGCTGAATCCCCTGCAACCACTGGGTCAATGCTGGGCACGGGGTGATGGGTAAATCGCTATCTTTAAGTCCAAGTTGCTCAACCAGCCAATCGCGGCGTACGGGGAATAAACATGCAGTTGCATCATCCGGCTTACTGGTGCTGGCATTGAAAAGACCCTTTAACGTGGCATCCAGTTCTGCTTTAGGATCATGGCTCCCGTTAGACGCTAGAAAGAAACTCGACTTGGTTACCGCACTTTCAAATCCTGCCCCTTTTTTCTGATAAACCATCAGACGATGCCAATAGGGGGAATCTGCTAAATGTAGGCGATCAGCGCGGGCAAGTGCATCGGACAAAATTTCTGTGTTTGAAGCCTGAGCACTTAAGGGGCTCATTTGACTCGATAGTGATGTGTGAGCGGGATCCATCTCGGCAAAGGCTGGCAACATCATCGACAGGGTTAATAATCCCATCCATCGATTAAATGACATTTTCAAGCCAAGGGGCAAAGTCTTTATGCGTATCATACGTGATTTAAGCTCGTACATCCATGTACACCAACAACCCAATAAGCAATTGAAAATAAATATTAATTTTATAAAATTAATGACAAAAGAGCCCCGTATGTCACGGAGCCCTTTTTGCTTACAGCAGGGTGTTCAATTAAGCGATTTTATACGCGGATAGTGTCGCATCTTGCGCCATTACAGTCTGTAATGCGGCAAGCACTTGACCAGTCGTTTGATTGTTTGCTGCGTAGATGGTTGCAAAGTTGGTTTTGGTGGCGTTGAAGAATACGGTTTTGTCTTGCTCTTTGATGCCGATCAGATTGGCCAGCACATTCAGGCTTTCACCCTGACCCACAGACATATCACGCGCTAGGCTTTCTTGGTTATTCCCCATGAACTCACCCAGACGTGCTGAAGCAGTGACGACACCGTTTTGACGGCAGCCTAGCGTACCGAAAGTAATACCGAAGGTTTGGTTACCGAATGTGCCATTGGTGGTTGCACCAAGCACTTTAGGACCTATGCCCTTTTGACCCGCCCAGACTTGAGTCCCTAGTCCGCAACCGATATCATTGTCTGCCATCGCTGCGGATGAACATGCGACCAATACCGCCGCTACTATTAGTTTTTTCATAATCTTCAACCTTGAGATTTATATTATATTGGTATAAAACAGGTGCCGCAGATATAGACTAAACTGAATAACGTTTTATTGCTAATGATTTTATGACAGAAATTTGCGATAGAATTCATGCGACTCAAACCCACTGTTTTCGAGGCATAGCCCTACCATGGTATTAAATCCTACTCCATATACAGACGCCCCATCAGGCACCAGTCAACTGGTGATCAGCGTCAATGATGTCAGGCTACATGTTGCAACTTGGGGTGACCCGAAGAATACGCCGATCGTACTGGTTCATGGCTATCCTGACTCCCATGTGGTTTGGTTACCCTTGATTGAGCAACTGGCGCCTAAGTTCTATGTGATTGCTTATGATGTCCGCGGTGCTGGCAAGTCGGATGTACCGAAGAAAATTTCTGATTACCGTTTAGAACTGCTGAGTCAAGATCTTGCAGCGGTCGTAGATAGCATTATTCCAGATCGTCGCTTCCATCTGGTGGGTCATGATTGGGGCTCGATCCAAAGCTGGCAATCCGTCACTACAGATTTACTCAAAGGCCGCATCGCTTCCTACACCACGCTGTCTGGTCCCTCTCTGGATCATGCTGCACACTGGATGCGTCGCCGCTTACTCAAGCCATCCATTGATCCCAAGCATAATGCCTTCAGACAGCTTGCCAGCTCATGGTATATCGGCATGTTCCAACTACCGATTCTGCCAGAGTTGGTGTGGAAAAATGGTCTGGGTAAACTCTGGACCAAGTATCTGGAAAAACGTGAAGGCGTGGTTGAGGCTCATCCTAACCCCACTCAAACCGATGATGGGGTGTATGGTGTACGACTTTATCGTGCGAACTTCATCAACAAATTGACATCGCCTCAAGAAATGTTTGCCCATTGCCCTGTTCAGCTCATCGTGCTGAAAAGAGATAATTACGTCAATTCATTCTTGTTTGAAGACCTGACACATTGGGTGAAAGACCTCTATCGCCGCGATTTAGATGCTGGGCATTGGAGTGCGCTGCTTAATGAGCCACAAACTGTTGCTGCTTGGATCACGGAATGGATTGAAGCGGTAGATACCAAGAAGCTGACTAAACTCAAAGCACTTAAAGTCGCTGCTTAATGGATACCACCCTATTGAGTTACTTCTAACGTTTAAAAGTAACTCAAAAAAAAGCCGTATACGGTTATCCTATACGGCTTTTTTAGTTAAGCGAAAAATTACGCGTCGATCAAATCATCCAACAGATTTTGGGATGGCACAAAGAAGTAGGCACCGCTGACCGGTGTCACGAAATTCAGCATCCGATCCCCAATACCATCTTCAATGCCGTACATCCGCGACAGCATCCGATCAATCACGGTGAGATCTTTGGTATAGGCCTGAAAGAATAAGCCTTGGTCGCCACTCGCATCACCGTATGGCATGCTATGTCGCACGATCTCCAGCTCTTCCCCTTGTGCATCTTCGATGACCACTCGACCAATATGTGAATTGGTGCGTTTGATACCTTCGGGTTGCTCAATGCTTTCAAGCTTGGAACGACCAAATACATGCTCTTGTGCATCGACTTTCAGGCGGTTCCACGTGGCAAGGTCATGCACGAAGCGCTGACTGAAGGCAAAGCTCCCGCCAGCATATTTGCCGTGATCCTCTCCCAGCAAAGTGGCTTCTGCCCGGTCGTCATAACCTTGCGGATTCTCGGTGCCGTCTATAAATCCAGTGAGATCACGATGATCCAGATAACTAAACGCACTGCGCTCATCCAAGACCTGAACCTGATTGCTAATCCCCTGCATAAACACTTGTGCCAAGATAAAGCACAGATCCGCGCGATCACTATGGATATGGAACAGTAGATCACCGCCTGTAGCAGGCATGGTGAACTTATCGGAAGTGCCTTTGCCAATCAGCGGTTGTAAGGCATGGAATCCGCTCGGCATGCCTAAGCCCAACCGCTGCCACAGCTCCACCCCAAAACCAATTGACGTGGATAAACGTGAATGAGGATATTGAGTCAAAAGCCGATTGCGCGTCTCTTCAAATTTGGTGAGCTGTGCTTTTAACGGATCAAGCCCCAACTGCTCAATATTCAAAATTAAGAAGCGGGCATAGCCAGGAATCGGAGGCAAAATACCCGACTGCGGAGACAACTTTCCAGACATAGGGACTCTCAATTATTTATTTCTAAATGATTATATGTATCCAAGGATACAACTCAATGACAACGAGGTTAATTCAAAACGCCACATGATGCGGCTAAATCTATGAGAAGTGAATAGCTCAAATGAGACACCCCCTTTGCACTTGAGTTTAGCGCAAATAAACCCATGGATAACAACATCCACTTGAAACTATGCTTGAGACGCTCGACTCAAGTATGATGAGATGATTGTCTTTACCCAAAATAAAATTGCACGATTCGATATCAGATCTATGAATGAACTTTACGCCGACCATATCCGAGCCATCTTAGCCACCCTGCCCAACCTGCCCGGTGTTTATAAAATGCTGGGAGTTGAAGGCGAGCTGCTCTATGTTGGTAAAGCGAAAAACCTTAAAAACCGGGTCACGACCTATTTTGCCAAAACCGTAGAACACCCGAAAACGCGGGCTTTGGTCGCACGCATCCGTAATATTGAAACCCTGATCACACGTAGTGAAACCGAAGCATTGCTGCTTGAACAAAACCTGATTAAAGAAAATAAACCGCCGTATAACATCATGTTGCGGGATGATAAGTCGTATCTGTATATTTTTATTTCCGCAGACCAGCCCTATCCACGACTTGCTGCGGGGCGCGGCAAACGTAATCATCAGGAAGGCAAATTCTTTGGCCCCTATCCCAGTGCTGCTGCTGCACGGGAAGTCTTGGTGGTCATGCAAAAGATGTTTATGGTGCGCTCCTGTGAGAACGCGTTCTTTGCACAGCGCAAACGGCCCTGTCTGGAATATCAGATTAAACGCTGTCGTGCACCATGTGTCGGTCTGGTCTCTCCTGAAGACTATGCCGTGGATGTCGCCAATACCATCGACTTTATGAAAGGCAATATGAGCGACCTAAATCAAAAGCTCATCAGCCAGATGGAGCATGCGGCTGAAGAGCTCGACTTCGAGCAAGCGGCGCTTTACCGTGATCAGCTCGGTGTCCTGCGCGAGGTCCAAGCCCATCAATCGGTCTATACCGTGAAAGGAGAAGCCGATATCTTGGCAATTGCTCAGCAAGCCGGTGTGGTCTGTGTGCAAGTCATGAATGTACGTGGTGGACGCGTCTTGGGTGGAAAAAGCTTTTTCCCAGACCTCGATATGAACGACAACATCGGGGAGTTACTATCCGAGTTTCTCGCGTCGTTCTACTTCCAGTTCGCCGATGAGCTGCCAAGTGAGCTGATCGTCAACGTGGAACTGCCAGATAAAGCCGCGCTTGAGGAAGCCCTACAACTCGAATTCAAACAAAAAGTCACCATCAAATCCCGTGTACGAGAGAATCGCGCAGAGTGGCTTGAGATCGCAAACATGAATGCTGATGGTGCCCTAAAAGCCAAACTCGCCAATCATATTCAGCTCAAAGAACGCTTCCGCGTATTGCAGGATGCACTCGGACAACCGATTGATCGTATTGAATGTTTCGACATCAGCCATACCATGGGAGAATCCCCGATCGCCTCTTGCGTGGTATTTGATCAGGGCGGTGCCCGTAAGCGTGACTATCGCCAATATGCGATCACTGATATTACTGGCGGGGATGATTATGCGGCAATGGCGCAAGTGCTTGAACGCCGCTATAAGAAGCAACCCATCCCCGACCTGATGTTGATTGATGGCGGTAAAGGTCAACTCAATGTTGCTAAAGCGGTGATGGAGAAGTTGGATCTACACCCTCTCATGATCGGGGTGTCTAAAGGGGAAGGACGCAAACCCGGACTTGAGACCCTACACCGTGTTGACGGCACTTTCTTTCAGTTAGAACCCGATGATAAAGCACTCCATCTCATCCAACAGATTCGTGATGAGGCGCATCGCTTTGCCATCACCAAGCATCGTGCCAAACGCGATAAGAAACGGGGGGGCTCGGTACTCGAGGTCATTCCCGGTCTGGGGCCCAAACGCCGCCGTGATTTGTTGACTCACTTCGGTGGTATCCAAGGCGTGCTACGGGCATCGGAAAATGAACTGGCGGGTGTGGCTGGATTTGGAGCGAGCTTAGCTCGCGTGGTCTATAAGGTCTTGCATGAATAGATCTTTTGCAGAAAGTAACCCAGCATCAAGTCAAAACTCACAAAATATATGACTAGTCGGTCTCATAAATGCACCGACACATGATCCTATTTCATGTAGGCTCAAAGCATCGCTTTTTATGAATAAAAGAGAATGCTCATGTCGATCCATCAACTGTTAACCCAAGCCCAAACTCAGAACCAGATGATCATCCCACCTGGCTGGGGGCAAGGTCGAGCTACTTATGGTGGTTTGGTCGCAGGCTTACTCTGTAGTCGTCTGATCGCAACGCTCGGTGCTGATGGACAAAACCGTGTGCTCCGCTCCGCCACAGTCTCCTTCATTGGTGCTGTTGCAGTCGGAGAAATTGAGTTTAAAACTGAAATTTTTCGCAGTGGCAAATCGGTGACTCAGGCCGAAGCCCGCTTGATTCAAAACGGTGAGGTGCTGGCTGTACTGCTGGCCAGTTTTGGCAGTGCACGTGACTCAGAGATCAATGTCCTCCCCACACATTCGGCACCAGCATGTAAACAACCAGATGAGATTCGGGCCTTACCTTATATCGCGGGCATGATGCCCGAGTTCTTTCAACAGACAGACATCCGCTGGACTCATGGTGCTCAGCCCTTCTCAGGTGCAGCGCACCCTGACTTCGGGGGTTGGATGCGCTGGAGAGATCAGTTCTCAGAGATGACGGTATCGCATCTCTTTGCCTTAATTGATGCATGGCCACCATCCGTACTACCGATGTTTAAAATGGTGGCGCCAGCCAGTAGCTTATGCTGGACCTTGGAGTTTTTGGATATTCCCTCAGACAAAACGTCTGAAAGCTGGTGGCTATACCAAGTCAAAACTGACTCGGCAAAGGCAGGCTATACGCATAGTGAAGCGCATATCTGGGATGAGCAAGGGAATTTAGTCGCGATCAGTCGACAAACCGCGACCATCTTTGCTTAACCTGTGAAACAGAAGTGATGCGACTTGAGCGATGTTCCACGTGGAACGTCGCTGTTTTATAAGAGACCATCAGCCATCAGTAAGCTTTCCAAACACTGCTCACGAATGCCATAAAAGGCTTTGATCGATTCAATCTGACTTAAAATTTCAGCTTTCTTAGCCGTATTCTTGGCTAAACTCTCACGCTTAATCGCCAAAATCATTTTGTTTTTGCTGGTGTGCTCGAGTGCCACAAACTCAAAAACTTTGGTTTCATAGCCACAGGCTTCCAACAGCAAGGCACGGAGACCATCCGTCAACATCTCCGCTTCCTGCCCCAGATGTACACCATGTTGCAGCATCGGACGCAACACTTGCGGACTTTTAATCTGAGGCCGGACTTGCTTATGGCAACACGGCGCGCACATGATGATGGATGCACCCAAGCGCACACCCGTATGCAAGGCATAATCGGTCGCGACATCGCAGGCATGCAGCGCGATCATGACATCTACGGCTTCCGGATGATAACTACGGACATCACCTTGATAAAAATCTAAGCCTTGGATACTCAATTGATTAACGACATTGCCGCACAGCTTAACCAGTTCATCCCGGAGTTCAACACCCGTAACCTGAGCGGTATAGCCCAAAGTTTCACGGAGGAAATCATGTATCGCAAAAGTAAGATAGCCCTTCCCTGCCCCAAAATCCACGACATGCACCGGACGATTCGTCGGCAGCTTTAAGGACTCAAATGCATGTTGGAAAACTTCAATAAACTTATTGATCTGCTTCCACTTGCGCGACATGGCGGGAATCAATTTCTGCTGCGCATCCGTCACACCTAGCCCCGTTAGAAACGGGCGCTTGATATCAATAAAACGATTCTTCTCACGATCATGGGCTTGTGAAACTACCGCTGTGTTCGCAGCCGCGGTCGTTTGTATCGTCGCCTCATTTTTCTTATTAAACAGTAACTGTGTCTCGAGCCCTTGCAGTCTTAAATAAGCACTCTTAAAACTATCGACTTGGCTCTGATCCAAGTAGGTTTGAATCTGTGCCAGTCCGTCTTCAATGCGGAAGTTCTTGGTCACATCTCGTGTCTGATAGTGATAGGTAAAGGAAAGCTGCGGCTGCCCTTTTACCTCAAGCACACGGACAGAAATTTTATTCAGCCCAGCCTCACTGCCACGATATTTAGCCAGGCTCAATTTGATGAATGAAAAGCCATCAGCGCTTGGGATAAGACTATCAGTGAGGCAATCAGAGAATTGCTCTACAGCATTTTCAGGGAGTGACATACGATTCTTTATACAACGATAGAAGAGAAAGCTGGGGCGAATTATAGCAATTTATTGATCAGCACAGGTCAGATAAAGAGCAGTCATATTCAGAGGCAGGGCAGCAGACTTACCAATTAAAACGAGAGCGATACGTTCATTAATCACCCAGCGCGGTATAAAGGACTATCGCAGGGATTTGTAGAAAAATGCGTTGTAAATAGATGAATCCATTGCTTCATTGAGCGTTGTATTACAAGGGATTTAAATCATGAAAACTTTGTCATTGGGTCTTGCAACGATTTGTCTGGGTCTCGCCACACTCGCAAGTGCGGATACGACCGTGCCTTTATTTTTCACAGCCGATCAAGGTGTCGGCGCTGCTGTCGGCACCGTGGTCTTGAGTGAAAGCAAATATGGTGTGGTACTCACGCCTGATCTCAAGGGTTTACCGCCAGGCATTCATGGCTTCCACCTGCACCAGAACCCATCCTGTGATAACAAAGGCATGGCAGCCGGTGGACACTTTGATCCGCAAAAAACGGAAAAACATCTGGGCGCGTATAGCGACTCGGGTCACCTCGGGGATCTCCCTGCACTAACCGTGAATGCCGATGGCACAGCAAAGCTGCCTGTACTTGCACCCAGAATTAAGCATATTTCTGACTTGACTGGGCATGCGCTGATGATTCATTTGGGCGGGGATAATTACGCGGACCAGCCAGAGAAGCTTGGCGGCGGTGGCCCCCGTTTGGTCTGCGGCGTGATTGGTCAATAATATATTAGACTTAGCCTCAAGGTGATCAGGGTCACCTTGAGGCTAGACCGTTTTACAGCTTAGTTCACGATAACGCGAGCGATTGCTTTCTTGCCCGCTTGAATGACCACATTTGCGCCAGCAGCCAAACTAAAGGATGCATCAACCACCACGCCATCCACTTTCACCGACCCCCGAGCCAATGCATCTTTGGCTTGTGCAGCATTCTTGGTGAGTTGGGCACGGCTCAAGACAGTGGTAATAAACAATGCGTCTTGCCCTTCCAGTGCTAGCGTCACTTCTGGCAGGTCTTCTGGAATCTCGCCATCGACAATGCGATTGCCTGCACTCTTGTGCGCATTTGCTGCGGCATCGGTATCATGGAAGCGCTCAACCAACTCCAGTGCAATACGCTTTTTGAGCTCCTGAGGATTCAGACCATTTTCCATCTCAAGCAACCAGCCATTGATCTCGTCCATCGGGCGAAAGCTGAGTAGCTCAAAATAACGCGGAATTAGACTATCGGGCATGGACAGAATCTTCTGATACATACTGCCCGCCGAATCATGGACACCGATATAGTTATTCAGAGATTTCGACATTTTCTGGACACCATCCAGCCCTTCCAGAATCGGCAAGGTGATACAGATCTGAGCTTCCTGACCATATCGCGCTTGCAAAGTACGACCCATCAATAAATTAAACTTCTGGTCAGTACCACCCAATTCTACATCTGCATTCAGTGCAACTGAGTCATAACCCTGTACCAATGGATAGAGAAACTCATGGATAGCAATCGACTGTTGCGCTTTGAAGCGCTTGCTAAAGTCATCACGCTCCATCATCCGGGTCACGGTATATTGTGATGCCAGCGCAATCAGGTCCGCTGCACTTTTTTGCTCGAACCAAGTCGAGTTGAACACAATTTTAGTCTTCTCTGGATCGAGAATCTTAAATACTTGTTCTTGATAGCTCTTGGCATTCTCAAGCACCTGCTCACGCGTTAGCGGCGGGCGTGTCGCACTCTTGCCCGTTGGATCACCGATCATACCGGTAAAATCACCAATCAGAAATAAAACTTCATGGCCCAATTCTTGGAAGGTACGCAATTTGTTGATCAATACCGTATGACCCAAATGCAGATCAGGTGCCGTAGGATCAAAGCCCGCTTTCACACGCAGGGGGCGATTCTCTTTTAATTTTTTAAGTAATTCATCACGTTGGATAATTTCACTCGTACCGCGCTCAATCAGCGCCAGTTGTTGTTCCGCAGGAAGAAAATTCGTCATAACCTTACAAATATAGCTGCCGTAATATTGCGTAATATATTAGCCGTTTTTAATATCGAGGAGTTAGCGATAATTACGTGTAATAGGTTAACCTTAGCAACATCAATCATCCGTACAATGAGCAAGATTAGGTCAAAATTATGGCGCAGGAAATGTATATCGGTGTGATGTCTGGTACGAGTCTCGATGGAATCGACTTTGTCGCCGTATCATTTGACCCCTTAGCGCTACATGCCTCACAGACAGTCCCCTTCCCTGAAGAGTTGCGGGAAGACTTACTCGCACTGACCTTCCCTGATGACAATGAAATCGAGCGTATGGGTGTTGCAGACGTTGCGTTGGGTCGGCTGGTGGGTGAATCGATCAACCAACTGATTCACGATCATCAATTGAATAAAGCGGATATCCGCGCGATTGGTAGTCACGGTCAAACCATTCGTCACCGCCCAGAATCAGGTTTTAGTCTACAGATCGGCGATCCTAACTTAATTGCCGAGATCACTGGCCTTCCAGTCATTGCTGATTTCCGTCGTCGTGATATGGCTGCCGGAGGGCAAGGTGCGCCGCTGGTTCCTGCTTTCCATCAAGCGATGTTTCAGCATCCAACGATCAATCGCATCATCTTAAATCTAGGTGGGATTGCCAATATCAGCGTACTCCCGGCAGGACAGCCCGATGCAGTGTATGGCTTCGATACAGGACCAGCCAATGTCCTGATGGATGCATGGTGCTTTCAACATACAGGGCAAATCTATGACCATGATGGCTTATGGGCGGCAGCGGGAACCGTACATAAACCCCTCTTAACCCAACTCCTCAGTCATGAATACTTCTCTCGGCCTCATCCTAAAAGTACTGGGCGTGAGGATTTTAATCTGGAGTGGTTACAACAGCAGATTTCCGATGTGATGGCGATTGATTTCCATGAAGACAGCTATGGCAGTTTTGAGTATCACGATCTGAACAACGCCCCTCCCCAGGATATCCAAGCGACGCTGCTCAAACTGACTGCACGCTCCGTGGCTGACGCCATAGAACAAACCAATTTAGGGGGTGGTGAAGTCTGGCTATGCGGAGGCGGTGCTTATAACCATACGCTTTGGCAAACCTTGGCGGAATGGTTACCTGAGTGGACGCTGAAGAGTACCAAAGAACTTGGGCTTGCACCGACTTGGGTAGAAGCGACCGCTTTTGCGTGGCTGGCACGTCAGCGTATAGAAGGATTACCGGGGAATTTGCCTGCAGTCACTGGAGCTACAGGCTATCGTGTCTTAGGTGGCCGCTGGTAAAACAAGCAGCCAGAAAGCGGGGTTATTAACCCGCTAATAGCTTCTGCTCGCTGTCCACCAAGCGTTGGATACAATGGCGCATGCCATGCAAAGCCTGCCCAAGTAGTACCTGTTCTGTCGTCAATACGACGAGTACCAACGGAACCTGTTTACACGGCACACTGGCAATAATGGCCTTACCGTTTTGCGCATCCAAAATCAGGGACTGGCAATTGACCAATTTGATCTCGGCGGTGAAGGATTGAATCATCGATAATATCGAACTACTCACCGCAGAGATTTTGCCACCATCAAGATTTGCCTGATTGGTGGTCAGTGCCATCTCAAACCCATCACTGGTGGCCAGTAAAACACTATTAATACCCGATACTGATGAAGATAGCTCGGCGATACAACGTTCTGCAATTTTAACAAATAGGGTTGAGGGTTGACGGTGTTGCCCCTCTTTCACCATGATCATTTAAGATTCCTTGCTTAACAATGATTTAACAATTTACGATGGTGTTTTACACTTCGACCTGTACTTCAAGAGAGGCAATGATGGTCTCCACGAGAAGCAATACGTCATCTTTTTGCCGAGCATCAACGCTAAAAATGGGATAACGTTTTTTATTATCGATGAGCCAGCGACGATAAATATCAAACGAATGATTTGAGCTGACATCCACATGCGTTACGCCAATCACAATAATGCGTTCAGATTTTCCGACAAAAGATTCTAAGTAAAGATCTAGATCAGCCAAAGGATTTTCTGCACTGTGATCAATGAGAATCACGATGCCTAAAGCACCTTGTGCGATGGTTGGCCACATGAACTGAAAGCGACTCTGTCCAGGCGTGCCGTAAAGACCGATTTTTACAGCGTCATCAATCGTGATTTCTCCATAATCAATCCCGACCGTGGTATGCAGCTTACTATGCGCCTCTTCATCCGTATTCAGTGCTTCGGTGGCAAAGACAGGAATTTCTGACAAACTACTGATTGCCTGAGACTTCCCAGACCCCATTCCCCCGCAAAACACTATCTTATAGCGTTGCATAGATTCACCCCTACAATTTTCAACGATTGGCCTTGTTAAAGACCCAAGCGGTTTCTCAAACCCGATAACAAACGCCGGATCACGGTTTGCTCTGCAGCAACAACGGCTCTTTCGACTTGATGTGCTTGAGGAGTTACTTCAGGCATACGATCAACGCGCTCAGCAAACCCTGAAGTCACAAGCGCAGAGACAAAATGCTGTACCCGCGACAGGGGAATCTTGGTATCCAGAGCCAGTTGATGTGCGCTTGATGTCCCTTGTGCTAAAGAAGCGGATAAGATCAACATGTCTTTGCGATCACTTTTACGGAAGGGTTGCGGCCATATTTTGATTTCTATGAGCTGTTCAAGAGGCACTAAGGTCGCACAAGAGGATGCAGACCAGATGACCTCCCAAAGCCATTGCATCAGGTCGACAGAGCGATGCTGTCTTGGAATTTGCGAGACGACTTCAGACTTTAAAGAACCTGTCATATCAATAGATGTACTCCGCTCAGGAACCAGCCACATCAAACCACTGATCGTATCCACCACGCCTATCGCGCCTCGCGTATCAGACAGGTGATATAAACCCTGAGCTTTGGATACGAATCCTTTGAGCAAATTGGTACTTTCAATCACAGCAGGGTTTTGATCCACACTTTGTGGCGCGGCTTGTGAAATCGCCGCTCTTTTTTTATCAATGACAAATTCTTGCACCCAGTTCTTAAGACGTGAGTTTTCAAATAAGGGTAAAGAAATGATGTTCTGTTCGATCTCTTCGTTCTTGGGAGAGTGATTGACCAACAAAACGGGAAGTGCATTTTTGCGAATCAAGCTTTGAATGCTTGATGAACTGATAAAGCAAGAATTTATAACCAGGAAGTCTAAATTTTCTTGATTGGCGGGAACCCAACTTACATCACCGCCGTCTGCCAAAACATCGTGAATATGTTGGCGTATAGAGACTACATCGGAGCAACCCAATCCTACAATTGACGCCCTGAATGACCGTTCCATGTCGATACTCTTTTCAATTGAGTTTTATCATCATTAATAAAGAAAAACGTCAAGCAAAGATAACATCCTATTCTCTTTGCTTGACTTCAAATGCCAATACGTTAAAACACTGACTACATTAAACTTAAGAGAAATCGAGTTCTTTTTCGAATGACTTTAAGGTATGACGTGCCATCGCAAGGTTAGATTTCGCACGATCCAAAACCAAATAGATGAAAATATCCGCATTACGTTCCAACGGACGGATCAAGTGATATTGCTTACCCAGGGTAATCAAAATATCTTCGATTCGATCATTGAGCTTCAATGCTTCAGCCACTTTACGCTTTGCACGAACAACTTCGGTATTCCCCGCAGCTGCCAAATCCAGATCCAGGCCGCCACCAAGTGTCGATAAACTTAAGCCACTGGTTGAATCAACTAATACTGCCGCAACAAACCCGTCAATTGATGACAATCCATCTAATAAAACTTTTGCCATTTTCCTAGCTCCTTGGAATAAATATCCATTTTTTTGATAAGCGAAAGCGTTCTGCATGAGAGGAAGCAGAAAATATAGGCAAGGCTTGGCGAGTTTAAATACTAAATATATTCAAGAAATGAATAAAATTTTATTAATAATGCATGCCAAACTAGGCGATATATTTAGCAAAACTTCCTGTTTTGCTTTAGTTCCTTCGAGATCAAGCTTATGTCAGTTTATTCAATGCTGTCAACTACATCTCAAAATTTATTATTCTAAATTGTCTAACAAAAACACAGATATTTGAGATGTAGCAGATAATGTTTTTAAATGATCAAACTCGCTCATTTTTATAATGAGAAAGAGGAACCACAGCCACAAGTTGTCGTTGCATTTGGGTTTTTAACGATAAAGCGCGAACCTTCTAAACCTTCCAAATAATCGACTTCAGAACCAACTAAATATTGATAACTGAGTGAATCAATGACCATGGCCACATCACCATTTTCAACGCGAGCATCATCATCGTTTGCCGCTTCTGCAAACGTGAATCCGTAAGAGAATCCCGAACAGCCGCCGCCCGTGACATAAACCCGCAGTAGCAGATCATCACTTCCCTCACCTTCACGTAACTGGCGAACTTTCGTCGCTGCACGGTCGGTCAAAATCATGGCAGGTGCATTCATCGTTATCTCCTTCATTACAGATATAAGCCGCGCTATCGCCCAGTTGGTCGAATAAACGCTTTTTACAGACGCATATCATAGCACGTACGGGGCACTGGATTAATATGCTGATGTAACCTCGTTTTTCAAGGGGGTGTTTCTGATCAACATGAAATAACGTCCATACCGCAAAGCCAATAAAAAACCCATGAACGTATCCATTCATGGGTTTTTCCCGTTCAATACAATGAGGACTTAAGGTTGCATAAAGCCCCTACTGTACAGAAACAATGACTTACTCGTCGTTCAATGCACACTCAAAGTTAGTTGGTGCTGTTTTACAACGTACTTTTTTCAGCAATTTCATCATATCTGGATTATAGGTACCATCTTTGGTCAAATCCAAACGTGATTCGCGCATGAGTTTGCTATAGCCAATTTTATCGGCATCTGGAACATCCATCCAATATTTGGCATCAATCTCTTTTTCAGCATTATCGATGTACTTGTAGGCCGTACCAATCTGTGAAAACACATATTCGCGGATTTTTTGATTGGCTTCTTCATTGGTGAATTTACTCTTACGTACGACCATGGTCGCTGTCACTTGAATCAGTGGGAAACGGATCACAGCACCTTTGACCGCGCCTGAAGAATCAGTCATCCCTTTCCACAGTTCTAAGGGCTTAAAGATCACGGATGGACCCGCGATGATATCAACCTGATGGTTATTGAACTTACCAGAAATCGTCGTCAAATCGACGCTCACAGGCTGTGCGCCCACGCGTTGTACCAATTTGGCTTGAGACTTATCGTAATCCAGTACCGCGATTTTTTTACCTGCGGCTTTGGCCAAAGTATTAATCTTACGGTCATTCACCATGATATAGGCAGCGCCTAGAGGGATCATGCCCACAACTTCATAATCCCCTTGTGACATCTTGGGTGCGAGCTGTTTGCTGGAGAGGACTTGTAGAGCGATGTTTAAGTCCTGTTTGCTTGGGACTGCACCAATCGCATCTAAACTACCGGTAAATTTATTGAATTCACGAGCACGCAGGTTGCTCATGATTGCGCCATCACATTGACCGGCTTTAAAGTCTTCGGCAATAATAGCTTCGTTGGTATAGGCTTTTAGATCAATTGGGTTGGTCAAACCAAAACGCGGCATCTGTAAAACATAGTCTTTGGCATATCCAAAGGCATCGCCACGCGCACCGAGCGGATCATAGACACACAATGTTAATTTATCACCCGCAGCATGCACAGCTTGTAAGCTCATTGCAGTAAACAGGGCAGCGATTGCTATTTTTTTCACGTTTTTATTTCTCCATAAACGATTAACAACGAGGGGTCTAGTCCGTCCCCAGCCCATCTTGAGCTGCATACAGTCCTTTACCTATTATTCCATATCATGGCGCCGTCGATATTGACGTCATTTTAATGTTATTTCGGTCACATAAGTCAATTTATTACATTTCCTGCATAAAAAAAGCCAGCAATGCAGCTGGCTTTTTAAAACATTGATTAACAACCCGTGAATTACTCGTCAGTCAACGCACATTCAAAGCTGGTTGGATCTTGTTGGCAACGTACTTTCTTCAGGATCGACATCATTTTTTTGTTGTAGATCCCTTGTTTGGTCAAATCAATACGCGCTTCGCGCATCAACTTCACGTAGCCCACTTTGTCATTGGCCGCAATATCCATCCAATATTTAGCATCAATGGATTTTTCGGTTTTGTTGATCAAAGCCATTTCTTTATCGATCTGACTTGCAACCCACGTACGGCTCTTTTGACCGTAGCCAGCTGGGAATTTGTCAGGACGGATCACGATATCGCCAGTCACTTGAACAACTGGGAAACGGATGACCGCACCTTTATTGCCTAAGCCTTTGTATAGTTCAAGTGGTTTGAACGCCAATGCAGGCAAACCAATGATATCGATCTGGCCGTTGTTGAATTTACCACCAATGGTCAGCAAGTCCACAGAAACAGGCTGTGCACCGACTTTCTGAACCACGATGGCTTGTGCTTTATCATAGTCCAATACACCAAAACGCTTACCAGCAGCTTTAGACAGGGTATTGATGCTGCGATCGTTAACCATGATGTATGCAGAACCCAGAGTCGTTACACCGGCAATTTCATAGCCTTGGCTGACCATGTCAGGTGCAAGTTTAGGGTTTGCCATCAAGCTGATGATGAGTTTTGCTGCTGCATTGCTTGGCAAGCCGCCAATCGCATCAATAGAACCAGTGAAGCTGTTGAATTGACGAGCACGGATACCGGTTAATGCAACGGCATCACATTGGCCCGCTTTGAAGTCTTCAGAAGCTACACGCTCATCGGTGTAGGCCTTCAGTGTAATATCTGCACCCCATCCTTTTGCAGCCAGTGCATAGTCCTTCATCATGGAGTAACTGTCCCCTTGCGCCCCCAGAAGGTCAAAAACACACATGGTTTGAGCTTGCGCAGAAGTTGCGAGTGCTACCGCTGATGCGGCTAATGCCATTTTCATTTTGATGTTCATATAATTTTCCCTTTAGTCTGCGGAGTGATTCCGCTATTTATGCGTCGCGCTGCCTATTCTGCCCAACTATTATTTTTTTTCAAGCGCTATTGCCATCAATTTACATTGACCTGTTTGACATTTTTGTTAATAAATACAGCGAATTTGGATTTTATAATGATAATTCAACGCCCTAACGGATCAGAACTGTACTGACTCTCAACACTTCTTTTCAGCTCACTTACCAATCTCTAACCGTTACTAAACTCAAGCCTGATTACTGGTTATTCTATCCACAAAAAACTACAATAGCGCATCCTATTCCCCTCCTTAATTTTGCCCGTTTACTTTAGGCTTTCTCAATGATTCAGCTCCAAGATTTTGCACTCCGCCGTGGCGGTCGACTATTGTTTGAAAAGGCGACCTTTCAAATTCACCCTGGCTGGAAAGTCGGTTTAACCGGTGTCAATGGCGCAGGGAAGTCGACCTTGTTTGCAGCCTTTATGGGTGACATGGCGGCCGATGTCGGCAGTCTCACTCGGCCAGCAACCTGGACCGTTGCCCATATGGCTCAGGAAGTCGAAAGTCAGGAAACCGCAGCGATAGACTTTGTTCTGTCTGGTGATGAAGAGTGGTGGACGATCAATCAACAGCTTGAGCATGAATCGGACACCATGCCTCTTGAGAAGCTCACCTCACTGCATGAGCGCTTCGGTGAAATCGATGGCTATACCGCGACCGCGCGCGCAGCTCAAATGATGGCGGGTCTTGGCTTTACCACAGTGAAACAATCTGCCCCCGTCTCCAGCTTCTCAGGCGGCTGGCGCATGCGCTTGAATCTTGCGCGTACGCTCATGAGCCGCTCGGACCTACTACTACTGGATGAGCCAACCAACCATTTGGATTTGGACGCTATCTTGTGGCTTGAAGAGTGGCTCAAGAACTACTCTGGTACCCTTGTGCTGATTTCGCATGATCGTGATTTTCTAGATGCCATTACCGACCACATCATTCATATTGAGGCGGGTTTAGTCACGCTGTACACCGGCAACTACTCTACCTTTGAACAGACTCGCGCTGAACGTTTAGCACAGCAGCAACAGTCGTTTGAAAAGCAAGAAGCAACCCGTGCTCATTTGCAAAAATACATCGATCGTTTTAGTGCGCAGGCGACTCGCGCGAAACAAGCTCAAAGCCGTGTAAAGCAGCTTGAACGCATGCAAAAGCTTGCTCCTGCCCATGTCGATACGCCGTTTACCTTTAGCTTCCGTGAACCGAGCAAGATGAGCTCCCCGCTCCTGCAATTAGATGAAGTGGATGCAGGCTACGGCACAACCATCATCGTGAATAATATACGCCTGCAACTCACGCCTGATAGCCGTATAGGTTTGCTGGGAATGAACGGCGCGGGTAAGTCCACCTTGATTAAAACTCTCGCCGGCGTGATTGAACCTTTATCTGGGGAACGTACTTCCAGTGAGCATTTGAACTTGGGCTATTTTGCCCAGCACCAGATGGATGCACTCGATGCCGATGCCAGTCCTATGCTGCAACTGGGGCGACTTGCAGGTAAGAAAATATCCGATGCTGAGTTGCGGGCCTATCTTGGTAGTTTTGGCTTTAGCGGCGAACGCATGGATACCACTTGTGGCAGTTTCTCTGGGGGTGAACGTGCACGCCTCGCACTGGCATTGATCGTCTGGCAACGGCCTAACGTACTGGTATTAGATGAGCCGACCAACCACTTGGACCTCGATATGCGTCATGCATTGACGTTGGCTTTGCAAGACTTCAAAGGGGCGGTTGTTCTGGTCTCTCACGAACGTCAGTTGATTGCCAGTGTCTGTGATGACTTACTGCTGGTTCATGGCGGGACGTGTCGAACTTTTGATGGCGATCTTGCTGACTATGCCCAGTGGCTCAAGCAAACCCGTCAGCAAGAGATGGCGGCTAAACCCACCAAAGCTGCTGCGGATAAAGCGGCTGCAAAGAAAGTTGTGGATGTTGCCCCTAAAGTCGTTGAGGCGCCGTCTAAAATAGAAAATGCCAAACCCATCGATAAAGAGCAAGCGCGTAAAGAAGCTGCCGCAAAGCGCGAACAAACCCGCCCTTTGCGTAGCAAAATAGAAAAGACTGAAAAACAGATTCAAGAGTTGCACAATAAACTCAAACAACTGGAAGTGACGATGGCTGATACGGGTCTCTATGAAGCGTCTCGCAAAGCCGAACTTCTGAAACTGATGGAGCAACAACAGCAACATACAGCCTCGATTGCAAGCTTGGACGAAAGCCTGCTTGAGATGATGATGGAGCTGGATGAATTAGAGGCTTAGTCATTCTTTCAAATAAAAACGACACGCTAGCGTGTCGTTTTTTTATGCATGTTCCACGTGGAACATGAAAAGACGTTTAGAACTTATAGCGCATGTTGGCATAGTAATAACGCCCTACATGGTCATTCAGCGGTGTAATAAAATCATCCAGATAGGTCGTACTGCCATATACAGGTGATTTATCAAATAAGTTATTCACGCCAAAATTCAATGTCAAATGATCAGTCGCTTTAAAGTTATAGTTCATATCCCAAACTGTATAGGAAGGGATACGTGCATCGGTAATCTCTGGGTCTTGGTTATATGTAGGATCGGTAATATTCTTGGTCCCAGCTGAAGTCCGCGCAGTAAAGGCTAGCTCACTGGCCGAATACTCATAGCCTATGCGGAAAGTGTTCTTCCATTTTGGATGATAGATGCTATCTAATCGACTCACAGGTTGTTCACCTGGTGTAGTACTTTGTTTGAAGGTTAAGGTATAACTGTTCACCTCACGGAGGTTCAACTTACCGTATTGCCCCAGAGATAAAACATATTTGAGATCAAGATCTAGACCTTGCGTATCAGTCTTTCCGACATTGACGTATGGTGTAGTAATACTTTTAATTCGGCCTTTATTTAAACCAGGGTATCTTGCTTCAAGTCCAGGGTTACGTGGATCACGACCAATTAAAGCTGCAAACTCTGGGCTACTATCTTCATGATCCAAAATAAACTGTGGATCTTCTGCTTGAATAGTGTTGCGCTGATTAATCATATACCAATCTAAAGATGCCGATAAATCTTTAATCGGCTGAACAACAAATCCAAACGAATAATTGTTGGCTTTTTCTGCTTTAAGATCTGGATTACCTTGGGTGTACTGACGAATGCTATAAGCACAATTAGGCCCGATATAACCCAATGGACCGCAGCGCGCAAAATCTGCAACAACATTGTAGCCTGCAGCTGTTGATGCGATCTCAGGCAATGTCGGTGCTTTAAACGATGTTGTTGCGGATGCGCGGACTAGAACCTCTTTCATTGGGCGCCATGCAAAGGCAAGCTTAGGATTAAAGGCATTACCAAAATCGCTATAATAATCGTCACGCAACGCAAACTGAGCTTCGAGTTGCTTTAATACCGGAATATTCAATTCGCCATAGATTGAATACAGTGAACGACCCGCTTTACTTGCTGTCGCCCCAGAACCAGCAATATTACCAGCCTCTTCTTTAGCATCAGGAGAATCATTGATCGTCTCATGGCTAGCTTGAAGCCCCCAGGCAAAACCTACGGGTGCAGAATTCAATGTAAACAGCTCTGGTGTAGACATTTTCCAATCAATTGAAGATAGGCGAGATACAGCAATGC
Organism: Aquirhabdus parva; assembly: GCF_003351745.1. NCBI lineage: Bacteria > Pseudomonadati > Pseudomonadota > Gammaproteobacteria > Moraxellales > Moraxellaceae > Aquirhabdus > Aquirhabdus parva. The sequence continues at coordinate 3,664,176 of NZ_CP031222.1, forward strand.
GCTGTGTTGTCGTCAGCATCGGATCGACGACGCTCGTAGGATTTGCATATACAAACGGATCATACCCTCCATTCCCCAATAAACCGTCCTGGAGGCTTTGCGCAGATACATCCTTAAGTACCGCATTACTAGTTTCACTGGAGAGCTTATTTTGATTAAAACTAAATCCTAGCTCACTATCCCATTTCCCAATAGTGCCACGCCAGCCTGTCACTAAACGTAAGGTGTTGCTTGTCGTCACATCTGTCAAATGCGATGCTTCATAAATATTGCGGGAAACACGTAAAATATCTCCTGGCGTAAAACCAGCTAAAGTGCCATCTTCACTTGGGCCTGGTAAACCAGCCAAACCGGGATTCGTTGAACCTTCGGTACTCCCTAAAAAAGTACTATCAAATGTAGGAAAGCCACGTTGGGTAATCGTTTTATTGTGATTGAATCCCAGCTCCGTAAATAATTCATCCGTAGCATTTATTTGAATTGTATAGATACCAGATAATCCAATCCGCTGATTACTCGGTGATAACTGCACCTTTTGATTGGTTAAACATGCAGGATTACCCGTTGAATCAATATCAACAATACCACGACAACCTGGGATAGGAAATCCTTCGCCTGTATCATAGTCTTTTAAACTGCCTAAATAATCACTCGTACTACGAGCATCTGAGCCTCCAAAACGCCTAAAATCTCGATCTGCCGTAGCTTTGTGCTTTTGGCTTAAAAGCGGACTACTATTAAACGCATCTAAGGTTACCAGCAAATTTTTACCATCTTTATCTAAATCACCCCAACCTGCTGTCACACTAGCATCGGCTGTACGACCATCACCTTTTTCATTGGCACCCAAATTTGTGGTTGCTTCAATTCCTTGATAATTTCTTCTCGTTTTAAAATTGATGACCCCAGCAACCGCATCTGAGCCGTAGATAGCTGAAGCGCCATCGCGTAATATTTCTATAGAGTCAATTGCTGCTAGCGGGAGATTATTTAGATCGACAAAAGAATTTTCTGCACCATCGGCAAAGCCATAATTTGCAAGCCGACGTCCATTTAAAAGAATTAAGGTGTATTTAGGATCAAGACCTCTGAGACCTACTGAAGCAGCACCGGGGGCAAACGATGCTTTATCATTACCATCAAGTTGTACTGAAACGGATGGAATTTTCCCCAATAACTCGACTACTGTACTTGCTCCAGTCTTCTCTATATCGGACCGTTTAATAATCTCTACTGCGGTAGGTCCTTCTTTATTAATCCTTGAAATATTCGAACCTGTCACGACCACACGTTCAATTTTATCACCATCAGCTGTCTCATCTGCTGCATAAGCAACAATTGGCATCGTAATGACTGTTGCTATAGAAGCGGCTAAGAATGTTTTTTTCATACTTTATTCCTTACTCATGCATATCGGTATATGCTGTTTTGAAGAGACGGGATAGGTCGCTTCTTTAGTGGTTTAGATCAGTCACTTCATGGATGATGGACTTAGGGTTGCCATCAAATGAATTGACCATTTGGTCTACATGAATGAGCAAAATGTATGCCAAAACTTATACAAAAATTTACATGTTAAACACGTGCCTTCATTAATAACCCACATTCTGTTTGAGGCCCCTCCACGATCACAACACTCTATAAATTAACCAAAAAAAACGACCCTACAAAGGGTCGCTTGTTTATCACGTGAAACATTGATTAATACTGCTGAAATTCAACCGGATCATGTGCACAGAACAATTGAATCTCATGTCCGTGAGATCGCTGTAGTCTCTGTAATTGCTTTAAATTTTCAACTCTGGCACGACGATCTGTTTGCAATAACTCTTCAAAGAATCGCAACCCCAATGGCATCTCTGAAGGCTTTGTAAGTTCTTTATGAGAAAAATAGGCATCTCCACAATGTAGGAGCCATCCATCCTCCCCTTTCACAGCGATACCACAATGCCCCCGGGTATGCCCAATCAATGGTACCAAAAAGATCTGATCTTCTAGGCCTTGAATAGACTGTACATGATTCAATCCAAACCACGATTGGCCTACACCTGAATCATATTTTACCCACCGTGGACTATGTGCCCATTGTGATGGTAGATAGCGTGCTTTACTGCGAAGATCCGGATGCATAGCTGCATCAAACTCAGGCTGAAAGACATGGACTTTTGCGAGTGGGAAATCTGGCAAACCGCCAGCATGATCAAGATCGAGATGAGTGACAATGATATGCCGAACATCTTCCACTTTAAAACCCAGCGCTGTCACTTGAAAAGCGGCAGTTTCACTCAATGCCAATTGTGGGCGAGATACCGCAAGAAAGGGCCGACCAAGGCGCTGCGGCGTTTGGACATCCAGTTGCCCAAAACCCGTATCGACCAGTACCAAACCATCACGCGGTGTCTCGATCAACAGCACATGACAGATCAGTTTGGCAGGACTTAGCCAACCACCTTCGCCGTTGACAAGTTTTGCGCAGACTGGACACATGGTGCCACAATTCAAATGATGGATCTTTAGGCTCATGAGCAGACCGTTCTATGAAGATGAAAGAGCCCAATCATAGCCTGAAAGCCAAATTCTGACATGACTTGATCGATCAAAAAAAAACGACATCTAAAAGATGTCGTTTTTTACAGTAGTTAATCTCGTGGCTATTTAAGCATCTAGATTAGTCACGGAGAGTGCATTCTCTTCAATGAAGACACGGCGGGGTTCTACATCATCACCCATCAGACAAGAGAACATGTGATCTGCCTCAATTGCATCCGTGATAGAGACGCGTAACATGCGACGATTTTCTGGATCCATGGTGGTTTCCCACAATTGCTCAGGATTCATCTCACCCAATCCTTTATAGCGCTGCACAGTCACACCACGGCGAGAATCATTCATCAGGTGATCCCAGAGTTCACTGAACGAGCTAATCTGGAACTGTTTATCACCGCGTTTTAAGATCGCACCTTCTTCCAAAATTCCACGCCACAAATTGCTAAGGCTCATCAAACGTGCATATTCGCCTGATTGGAAGAATGTGAGATCCAGCAAATAATGCTGTGGAAGCTGATGGACATAGATCGTGATACGCGGCCAATGGCGCTGGCTATCCCCTTCACCAAAAGTCTCTACACTGAGTTCTGGTTTCAACGAGGGTTGCTTCACCGCAATCGCTTCAATCAAACCTTGTGCCCAAGTCTCTACAAACTGACGATCCTTAGCATGTTCCACGTGGAACGTATCTAAATTGATTAGGCATTGCAGCAATGAGACTGGATAGCGTTGAGAGAGGCGAAGCAGAATTTTCTGAGTTGACTGATAATCACGAATCAACGTTTCAAGCTGCGCACCGGCAACGGCAGGCGCATCTGCATTGACATGCAGCGCGACATCATCCAAAGCGCTGGAGAGCAGATATTCTTCAAGCGCATCATTGTCTTTCAAATACTGCTCTTGCTTACCACGTTTAATTTTATATAACGGCGGCTGAGCAATATAGATATAGCCTCGTTCAAACAGCTCAGGCATTTGTCTAAAGAAGAAGGTCAACAGCAGCGTACGGATGTGTGAACCGTCCACGTCCGCATCGGTCATGATGATGATTTTATGGTAACGCAGCTTCTCAGGGTTATATTCTTCTTGCCCAATTCCGCAGCCAAGTGCAGTAATGAGTGTCCCCACTTCTTGGCTTGAAATCATGCGGTCGAAGCGTGCACGTTCAACGTTGAGGATCTTACCTTTAAGTGGCAGGATCGCTTGCATCTTGCGGTTACGGCCTTGCTTTGCACTACCGCCCGCAGAGTCCCCTTCCACGATATACAATTCAGATAATGCTGGATCTTTCTCTTGGCAATCGGCCAATTTACCAGGCAAGCCTGCGATATCAAGAGCACTCTTACGGCGCGTCATTTCACGCGCTTTGCGTGCTGCATCACGCGCGCGTGCTGCATCGATAATCTTACCGACAATTGCTTTCGCTGCTTGTGGTCGCTCCAGCAGATAGGTTGAGAATTCACGATTCATCGCCGATTCAACCGCAGGACGAACTTCACTTGAAACCAGTTTTTCTTTGGTTTGGCTAGAGAACTTTGGATCTGGCACTTTGACTGAAACAATCGCAGTGAGACCTTCACGGGCATCATCACCGGTAATATCTACTTTTTCTTTCTTGAGAATACTCTCGCCTTCCATATAACTATTCATCGCACGCGTTAGCGCAGCGCGGAATCCAGCAAGATGGGTACCACCGTCTTTTTGTGGAATGTTATTGGTAAAGCAATATACAGTGTCTTGCTTATAGCTATCGGTCCACTGCAATGCGACTTCAACACCAATGCCATGATCGCTTTCCACGGTGAAGTGAAAAATATCAATCAACGGATGCTTGCCGATATTGATGAACTGCACAAACTCAGCAAGACCGCCTTCGGAATTAAAGACTTGTTCTACTGCAGTACGTTCATCACGCAGAATGATTTTTACACCAGAGTTCAGGAACGACAATTCACGCAGACGACGGAGCAGAATATCGTAATTGAAGATAGTCTGTGTAAAGGTCGCAGGGCTTGGCCAGAAGCGAATTTTTGAACCTTGTTCAGTGGTGGTACCAACTTGCTTGAGACGATAGTCTGGAACACTGTCGGTATACTCTTGCAGGTATTTGATTCCTGCTTTACAGATTGTCAATTCAAGTTTACTAGATAATGCGTTGACAACCGAAACACCAACACCGTGTAGACCACCAGAGACTTTATAGCTGTTGTCATCAAACTTACCACCAGCATGGAGGATGGTCATGATTACTTCAGCAGCTGAGACCCCTTCTTCAGCATGGATATCGACTGGGATTCCACGGCCATTATCAGAAACACTGGCAGATTCATCGGCATGAATGGTTACGACGATTTCATCACAATAACCAGCCAAGGCTTCATCAATCGCATTGTCGACGACTTCAAAAACCATGTGATGGAGGCCAGTGCCATCATCGGTATCACCAATATACATACCAGGACGTTTACGTACAGCATCCAAGCCGCGCAAAACTTTAATATTAGACGAGTCATAGGTCGGTGCAACAACTTGCTCAGCGACTTCAGCTACACTCGGATCATCACCTTGATTGTTATTTGCTACATCATTTTGTTCTGAATCGTGGCTCATAAACATTATCCTAATCAATCAAAACAGGAAGCCGATCATCTCATCGGCTTTTACATCGCTATTAATCAAATCTCATTGGGTCAATCATAAGCATGATAGTCATCAAATGCCGTTACTAGCTCACTCCCTTCAAAGATCATAAATTCTCAATATATTGAATTAACATAAATTTTTATTATGCTTATTCAATAGAAGAAACCAACTGACCATCAATCAGATGGAACAGCGACTTATGAAAAACAACGTTTTGAAGCGCAACTAAAACGGCTGACAAATCCACTGTCGTCATAAAAATTTGACTATTTAAAGCGACAAGTAACGTGATTAAACGCACTTGTGCAGACATATCAAGCTCAGCAGTGATATCGTCTAATAATACCACAGAAGCACACCCCTTGGCATGTAGCATCTTGATCTGGGATAGCTTCAGAGCGAGGATAAGGAGCTTTTTTTGCCCTCGAGATAGGGTCTGCTCTGCTGCGCCAAAATGTGTCCGGAATCGCAAATCTGCGCGATGTATGCCTATCAGGCTGTGTCCACGCTCTTTATCCCGTTCCCGAGACTCGATCAGTGACTCTAGTAGTCCTTTTTCAGGATCAAAGGCGGGAATATATTCAAAATGGATACCTTGATCAGGTAACAACTCTTCAACAATTTCACCAAATATTGTTGACCATGTATTGGCGATTTCTAAGCGAATACGATGGATCTGCTCTCCTGTAACCGCCATTTCCTGTTCCCACACCAGCAACTCTGCGGGACGTGCAGAACTTTTGAGCAGGGCATTACGCTGCTTTAAGGCTCGCTGATAGCGAAGCCACAAATTATGAAAATTATGTTCCACGTGGAACATTAACCAATCCAAAAGTTGTCGCCGTGGTTTACTGCCACTTTCCAACAAATCCATGCTTTCGGGGTTAATCAGTTGTACAGGCAAAATTCGAGCAATATCGCTCTGACCGATGGACTCGCCATTCAAACGCAGTGTCGCTAAATTATCGGATGATTTATTCAAGCCTATACGGTGGTCAACAGATTCTGCATAGACCAAAGCGTCGCGACTTTGATAACGGATATAATGTTTGGGATTGGCAGTACGAAAAGAACGCCCAGTGGCGAGAAGATGGATTGCTTCAATCACTGAAGATTTCCCGCTCCCATTTGCGCCATGAATAATATTCAACGGCGCAAGTGAGGCTAGTTCCATACGGGTTATATTTCTTAAACTTTCGATCCTTACACGATTCAGATGCATAAGGCTTAGACTCTGCAATTACAATAAGCCAAAACGGCTGTGATCAAACGAAACGATTTAAAGCAAAATGCCTTAAACACGCATCGGCATCACAACATAAACAGCGCCGCCTGCAGCAGGATCTTGGACCAGAGCCGATGCATTGGCATCACTTAAGGTCATTTGTAGCGTATCACCATCAATAACATTAAGAATATCAAGTAGGTATTGCGCATTGAATGACATTTCAAGCGGTGTGCCTTGGTAGTTGATGACCAGATCTTCAACCGCTTCATCTTGCTCTGCGTTATTAGCGCGCATTTGCATGTTGTGATCATTAAGCTGTAAGAACACTCCACGCAATTTTTCATTACTGAGAATTGCTACACGTTGCAAAGTATGTTTGAACTCGTCCAAAGCCACTTGCATCACTTTATCGCCATTTTTTGGAATAACACGGCGATAGTCAGGGAATTTGCCGTCGATTAATTTAGTAGTAAAACGAATTTCGATATCTTCGCTGGTTGGACTGTCGCTGACTTTACCCGGTTGGGTTAAGGTCACACTGAGAAATTCACGACCAATCAGGATAGACAATTGACTTTCATCTGCGCCCAGCAGGCGTTGCAACTCAAGCACACCTTTGCGTGGCACGATCGCTTGTACGGCGGTACTGCCCTCAAGGACTGCTGTTGATTCAAGCATCGCTAAACGATGACCATCGGTCGTAACTGTACGCAGCTGACCTTCTGATGCTTCAAACAGCATGCCAGTCAGATAAAAGCGCACGTCTTGTACAGCCATGGCAAAAGCAGTTTTATCCAGTAAACGCTTGAGTGCGCGTTGATCAATCTGTAAACGGGTACCAGAGGTCAAGGAGTCACTGACTCCACCACTTAACAATGGAAAGTCTTCTGCAGGCAATGTACCCAGCATAAAACGGCTGCTACCGGATTTCAGTTGACAACGACGATCATCCGCAGAGGTCAAATCAATCAATGCAGCATTAGGCAGTGACTTACAGATATCCATGAGTTTACGGGCAGATAAGGTGGTGGCACCGGCTTCAATACAAGCGCCAGGTGGCAACTCAAGAAGCGCTACCAACTCAACCTCCAGATCAGAAGCGGTCAACGTCAAATGGGTTGGCGTCACTTCAAGCTTGAGATTGGATAAAATAGGTAAAGTATGACGGCGTTCAACAGCGCTAGAAACTTGGGATAAAGCGCGTAAAAACAAATCCTTAGTGATTTTAAGTTTCATAATTTAGTCATGCTCTAAGATCTATAATAAAGTGGTCAGTGCTATAACGAGTTATAACATTTTTGTAGGCCAGCAGGTACGTATCTGACAACAAAAGTCATCAAAATATCATCTGTCTGTGTGCAGAAATCGTAAAAGAACTAAAACTTTAGCCCTGTAACATCCGCAATAAATTTTTGTAGTCAGCAGCGAAAGCTGGATCTGTCTTACAGAGCTCTACGACTTTATCGCAGGCATGCATGACCGTCGTGTGGTCTCGGCCACCAAAAGCAGAACCAATTTCAGGGAAGCTATCGCCAGTGAGTTCTCGTGATAATCCCATCGCGATTTGACGCGGACGCACATAAACTCGTGTACGTTTAGAACCGATTAACTCACGCATCGGTATTCGGAAATATTCAACAACCACTTTTTGAATATTCTCGACACTAATCTGACGCGCACGAATAGAAATCTGATCTTTTAAGGCTTCTTTAATAATCTCAATACTAATATCAACGCCTTTAAATCTCGCGGTTGCAATGACCTTATTTAATGCGCCCTCAAGTTCCCGCACGTTTGCCTGCACCTGCTGCGCAATAAATAATGCACAATTACGTGGTAATTCATAATCACTGGATTTTGCTTTACGCAGTAGAATATCAACGCGGTTTTCTAATTCAGGTGGTTCTACCGCAATGGATAATCCCCAAGAGAATCGAGATACTAAACGTGCATCCATTTCAGTGATTTCTTTAGGATAACGATCCGAGGTTAAGATAATCTGCTTGGATTCCGTTAATAACTCATTAAAGGTATTAAAAAACTCTTCTAAACTCGCCGCTTTACCTGCAAGAAACTGAATATCATCAACCAAGAGTAAATCTAAAGTACGACAATCTTTTTTAAACTTATCAATGCGTTGTTGCTGTAAAGCAGTCACAAAACCCGAGACAAACTGCTCTGAAGTCATATACATGACACGCGCATTAGGCGATTTATCCAAAACAGCATGACCAACTGCTTGCATTAAATGGGTTTTACCCAAACCTGTTGCACCATATAGGAACAGAGGATTATGTTTAGAATCACCCAATTGATTAACAACGGTTTTACAGGTCTCAAAAGCCATTTTATTGGTCGGACCTTCAACAAACTCTTGAAAAACATATCCTTTGTTTAACGTGCGACGAACTTGTTCGGGCTGAATATTAAATGAGGATTGATTATTAATATCTGCAATATTTAAATTAGCGACGCTATGTGCAGAAATATCCTGATCTTTAATATCATCATCCAAAGATATTTTCTTATGTGTCGTTGGGCTAAATTTAACTTGAACGTCTGTAATAACGCCTTTGCTATATTCAAAAGCCAGTGCGCGAATACGCTCGATGTAGTTATCGGTAATATGCTTTGAAAAATAAGCATTGGGTGCATAAAGCGATAAGACATGACCATGCTCTTCTGCAATTAATGGACGAATCCATAATGTAAACAAATTGTCTGCCATCTCGTGGCGCAGTGCCTCAAGACAATCCGTCCAAGCCATGTATTTCCCCAAAACTAATCAATAAGAATGCGTAATGCCTTAAAGAAACATCAATCCAGAGACTAATATTTCCAATCATGTGTAAATTTCAGCGATATCAACAAAAAAGCTCAATTTGAGCATCACTCATCACAGTTACGATGGATGAGCCCATCTAAGATTAAAGATTCACTGAACTGGAATCTGTATTTTCAATACCGAACCAAAGTTTGCTGCAAATCGGCAGCGTTCGATCAAAAAAACATTCTAGCCAATCACAAACCACCTGTCATTGCTTTTCCAACACCATTTTTCTCTTTAAAAAAAATTATCGTGAGAAAATTTTAATTTTCTGCAAATAATCACGATAATTATTGTGGATAAGTTCTGTGGAAAACTTTGTGGAAAAAGCTGTGGGTAGTTTTAACTTCTGAGTTATCCACAAACAATGCACCTTTCATACACAGGTTAATCAACATGGTATTTTTTTGATTTATCGTGATTTTTTTCGGTTACGCACAGAAAAAGGCGGGTCTAATAATAATACCTCCAAATCCTAAAAACAAAAAATCAACTGCTAAATTCGAAAGAAAGTTGTGGATAACTTTTTGCGTTGTTTGTGATTAAATCTAAAAAGATCTAACTGATCAACACTTTATGCTGTGAATAAAGGTTTTGTACATTGATATGAAAAGGATTGACAGTATAAGGATTGATCTATAGAATTCCTTTCCTGTTTTTTACTTTATTTGGGTTTTTTGCCATGAAACGTACTTTCCAACCCAGCTCACTGAAGCGTAAGCGTGTTCACGGTTTCCGTGCTCGTATGGCCACAAAAAATGGTCGTTTAGTACTTGCTCGCCGTCGCGCAAAAGGTCGTGCACGTTTAACCGTGTGATGATGACTGTGTTTGATGTTTGATAAACGTTGTGATTGATTCAAATATTGATTTGGATCATCGTAAGTCGTAAGTTAAGTAATCAAAGATTGGTAATTAGCAATAATAAGTTATTCTTGGTTCATGTGATCTAAAGCATGAACGTTTGAATATATGTAGCCTTGTTAGTGTCCATTATAAAACATGCAAGGTCAAAACCATATGGGAATTGATCGCATGTTGACATTTGGTTTTTCTGCAAAACTTCGTTTATTGCAAGCAGCTGATTTCAAAACTGTTTTTGATAGTGCACTGTATAAAGTGCACCAGCCTGCTTTCATGCTCCTCGCTGTTGATCATCAAGAACATCCCCGTCTCGGTTTAGTCATTGCGAAACGAAAAATTCGTCGTGCGCATGAGCGTAACCGTGTCAAACGTTTAGCACGAGAAAGTTTTCGACTGCATCAAGCTGAATTGCCTGCCCTTGATATTGTCCTGATGGCAAAATCTGACGCACAAACCTTGCCGAATGATGTAATTCAGCAACAATTAAGTCTTGCTTGGCGTCAATTGACCAAACGTTATCAAAAACATCAGATGACTCTAAAGACTGGCGACACTGGTCGAACCGATCATGAGCCTAAGCAGTCAAAATCCACAGCACCTATTGAAAAAAATGAAGCGACTACGCTTGATTTAGGCAAAGCTGACCTCAGCAATACCGTAACGATTGCTCGGAATTCCGAATGAAGACTGTTTTTCGGTGGCTTATTCAACTGTATCGCTTGCTTTTAAGCCCATTACTCGGGCCGCGTTGTCGTTTTTTCCCATCCTGTTCAGAGTATGCCTTAGAGGCGCTAGAACAGCATCCGCTGCCTCATGCTTCATGGCTGATCGCAAAGCGTTTGGGACGCTGCCAACCTTGGGGAGGCTCTGGATATGATCCCGTTCCACCCGCAAAGTCAGCATCTGATGATAACGATCGCTCTCATTCTATGCAGAAGCTGCATGTGCTCTTGCATCATTCAAAGCACTGTCTATGTCAGCAAAACAGTGAAACTTTAAGGCATAATCTGGATGCGTTGACGCAAATAGAGCCAAAGAATGATGCGTCGCCGCAGCTGAATGATGAAAATCGTCACAGAATTCACAAATTTACACCGTATACTAGCCAGCCGCGTGGAACCTTCGCCTCAGTTTTACTGATGAAGCGTTTTGCTGACTCGGCTTTTTAAATTCAACGTTTTAAATCAATGTTTTGGGGAATGTCATGCAGAAGTGGGCAAAATACCTAATCCTACTCGGGATGTTTATCACGGCGTACATGCTGATTTTGGCATGGCAGAAGGATTATGGGCATATTGCGGCAGATCAGAATGTAGCGACGCCTGTTGCGCAGACCGCGCAACCTGCTTCGGCAGATATTCCTAATGCAAACGCAAGTAGTGTTGCTGCGACACCAGTTAATAATGCTGACGTGCCGCCAGTCGCTACACCGAAAAAAGAAGCGGCTGCTCCTGTCATTGCACCTGCTCCTCAGGGTCTCATCACTCTGCAAACCGATATGTATCGCATCACAGTCGATCCTAAAGGCGGTGATGTCGTCCGTTCTGAGTTGCTTAATCACCTGAATGCCGTGGATAGTCAGAAGGCTTTTGTCTTGCTTGAAGACGGTCCAGGTCGTGTGTATACCGCGCAATCAGGTTTGATAGGTGTTGATGGTCCTGATGCGGCGGCAACAGGTCGTCCGCTATACACCTCTGCACAAACCAGCTATGTATTGGCAACTGGTCAGACCTCACTTGATGTCCCGCTGACTTTTGAAGCGCCGAATGGTGTACAGATCATCAAGAGTTTCCATCTGACTGCGGGTCAATACCCAATCAAGGTCAGCTATCAGATCATCAACCGTGGTAAGAAGCCTTGGCAGGGACAGATGTTCGGCCAAGTGAAACGGGATAACTCTGCCGATCCAAGTAAAGCCAATCAAGGCATGATGGGTATGTCTACCTATATGGGTGGCGCATGGGGAACTCCGGATTCGCACTACAACAAACTCAAGTTCACCAAATATCAGGAAGATCCGCTCAATCAAACCGTCAAAGGTGGTTGGGTTGCGGTACTTCAGCATTACTTTGTGACCGCTTGGATTCCTGATGCGAATACAACGGCTGTGTTAAGTACGCGCGTCAGTGGCAACAACAATTTCATTGGCTTTACCGATCCAGTGGTTACGGTTGCGCCAGGCATGCAGCAGACAATTTCAGCGACGCTGTATACCGGTCCTAAAGTGCAAGATAACTTGAAACCGCTGGCGGTTGGACTTGATCAAACCGTTGATTACGGTTGGTTATGGCCGATTGCGCAAGTACTGTTTTTGGGTCTGAAATACATCCATGGCTTCATCGGTAACTGGGGTTGGTCGATCATTCTCCTCACCTTGTTGGTGAAGATCGTACTCTTCCCGCTTTCAGCGAAAAGCTATCGTTCAATGGCAAAAATGAAAGTTATTGCCCCTGAGATGCAACGTTTGAAAGAAGTGCATGGCGAAGATCGCATGAAGTTCTCGCAGGAAATGATGGCGTTGTACAAAAAAGAAGGCGTAAATCCGCTGTCTGGATGTTTGCCGATTCTGTTGCAAATGCCAATTTTCATGTCGCTGTACTTTGTGTTTATGGAAAGCGTGGAACTGCGTAATGCGCCGTGGATTGGCTGGATTACCGACTTGTCTTCTATGGATCACTGGTTTGTATTGCCGCTGATCATGGGTGTGACAATGTTTGTTCAACAAGCCTTGAACCCACAACCCGCTGATCCGATGCAAGCAAAAATGCTGCGCTTGATGCCGATTGTATTTACCGTCTTCATGCTGTGGTTCCCATCGGGTCTGGTTCTGTACTGGATCGTGAACAACTTGTTGACCATCGTGCAGCAAAAGTATGTCAATCATCAGATTGAAAAATCATACCACCCGAAAGTTGGTTAATTGCTTTAAGCATTCACGCTGTCTTGCAGCGTGAATGCTCATGCTAGAATGGACCGCTCTTATTGCGTTAGCTTGTGCTAACCCATTGAGCGGTTTTTTATTGCCTTAGTTTCTTAAAATTTTAAGTAGGACCTGATGATGTCGAATCCGTTTCAAACCCCAACCATAGCAGCAATTGCGACACCTTTAGGTCGGGGTGGGATTGGGGTGATTCGCTTATCGGGTGCCAAAGCGGTTCAGATTACTGAGGCGCTTACCGGTAAGCCAATTGCTAAAGCGCGGCAAGCGGCGTTTTCTAGGTTTTTGGACGAAGACCAAAGTACGATTGATGAAGGCTTGGTGCTCTATTTCCCAGCCCCCAATTCCTTTACTGGTGAAGAAGTGGTCGAGCTACAAGGTCACGGGGGAATAGTGGTGCAAAATGCCCTCCTTGCCCGTTTACTCGCACTAGGGGCTACTGCTGCGGGTCCAGGAGAGTTCTCTGCTCGCGCCTTCGCCAATGGCAAAATGGACTTGGTGCAAGCCGAAGCGATTGCTGATTTGATTGATGCAGTGAGTACCCAAGCAGCTCGTTCTGCGGTGCGCTCACTACAAGGGGATTTTTCAGCGCGGATCCAGAGGGTACTCGAAGAATTGATTCATCTGCGCCTCCATGTTGAAGCGGCAATCGATTTTCCCGAAGAGGAGATTGATTTTCTTGCCGATGGGCGCATTTTGGCGTTGCTTGATCAAGTAATTGCTGCGATTAAGCAGGTCTTCTCATCAGCGCGTCAGGGGCAGCTACTCCGCGAAGGCTTACAAGTGGTGATCGCAGGTAAGCCGAACGCGGGTAAATCAAGCCTCTTAAATGCTTTAGCGGGTGTAGACCGCGCGATTGTCACTCATATCGCAGGGACGACACGGGATGTCTTACATGAAAAAATTACGTTAAATGGTCTACCGATTACCCTGACCGATACTGCGGGATTGCGTGAGACGGACGATGTCGTCGAGATTGAAGGGATACGCCGCGCCTATACCCAGATTGAACAAGCGGATCTGTTGCTCTTGGTCTATGACTTAAGTGTGGATGAAGATCCTTTGGCACTTGCGAAACAGTTCTTTCAGGATGGTCTGGATCAACATCTGGATGCAAAACGGCTGATCTTTATCGGCAATAAAGCCGATCTAGCCCAGCAAACCGTCGGTATTTCTCAGCAATCGGGTTTTAGACAGGTCACATTATCCGCTAAGCAGAAGATTGGTATCGATGATCTGGTGCAATTGATCAGTGATCAAGCGGGTTACCATCCTGAAGAAAATACTTTTATTGCGCGGACGCGACATTTGGATGCGTTAACGCGGTGTTTGTTGAGTCTGGATGATGCAAGGATTCAGTTGGTGGACTATCGGGCGGGTGAGCTGATGGCGGAGTCGCTGCGACTGGCACAGAATGCCTTAAGTGAGATTACGGGTGAATTTACGGCGGATGATTTGCTTGGGAAGATCTTTGGGAGTTTTTGTATAGGGAAGTAGAAATGCAATACATGAAAGTCAATTGGATACATGACTTCATCGATGATCCCATATGGATCTATGGAGAACTCAACGATGAAATGGAAGAAGTAAGAAAAATTGAAATTTTTAGAAATGGTCATTTGGGATATGCAGCTTGCAATGGTGTGAGCCATATCGCTTTTTCTTCTGAAGAAAATTGGCCAACTAAAGAAGAAATCGAATCTGATCCCCAATTTCAAGTCTTTATTATCTCACAGCAAGAATTTGAGGAGACTTGGGCAAAAGCAATGCATCAATCCGCTCAAAATTAAGATGGAGGTATTCAATAATGCTCTCAGAATCAGATATATCAATATTGTTTGCTAGAGAATTTCCAAATATACCTGTTAAAATTGAGAAATAAGGGAAGTGCTATCGGCTCCCGCATCAATCGTTTACCACGAACATTCAGTTGGATTGTATGACGACGATACCGTTGGCTCCCGTAGCATAGATTGTATGACCATCAGAACTTGCTGCGATGCCGAGGTGGATCAGTGTATTACTGTTTGCTAAAGCCGTATTGGTGAAATGGCCACTGATGGACGGCGTGGCAGGATTGCTTAGATTAACGGCATAGACTGTAGAGCCACTCAGTACAAAGGCTTCTTTCAGCGTAGCGTTATAGGTGATGGCTGCTACGTTCGCTTCAGAGGAAGACAGAGGTGTAATGGGAACTGATCCCAATACAGTTGGGGATTGTGGGTTCGTATAATCCATGACATTGATGCTGGATTTCGTCACAGTCACCGCTTTCTTATTGGCGATATACACGCTTGCATTGACGTTTGTGGAGGGAGACGTGGATACGAAGGTAGAAGTGCCAAAGGCTCCGGATGTCATATCAAAAATATCCCCATACCCTTGATTGGCTGCAAGAAGTTGGGAGTCGTCAGGCGATAACGATAGATATGTAATTTGACTTGGTATTGCCGGGGAAGTTGCTGTCAGCACAGGAGCACTTGGGTTAGACGTATTGTACCTGCGCAAAGTCTGTGTGGAGATATCAGAAACATATGCAACGGGTGACGAGGCTGATACGGTTAGGCCAAGAGGTTCTTCGACCCGCGTAGCTGAAATTAAGGTTGGTAACAAGGGGGTTGTCGTATTTAGAATTAATAGCATACCGCCATTATTGCGTGCGGTTGCATATGCTATAGATCCATTGTTGGCAAAAACGATATTGGCAAACTCAGCAGCATTCCCCAGAGGCGTTGGATATATAATCCTTTGTATGGATTGAGGGTTGGTTGGCGTACTGACATTCACCGTATACAGTCCTCCATTTTCAACACGGGGTGCGCAAGATGTGGTGACTTCACAAGAATCCATAGTAGCGATATACAGGCTATTATTGTCGCTGGACAACGCAACATCATTGGGAATTCCAACACCGCCGATCATTGCACCCAACGTCAAGACCTTTTGTTGAGTCAATACACTGAACTGGGCGATGTTCTTTGATCCGATTTGCAAATAGCTGCTCAGTGTATTGCCCGCAGTAGGGCTTGAGAGCAGAGAAATGCTTAATGAATCGTTTGTGTTCACCTTCACGGTAGGCGTCGTGATTGCGGTACCATTTTTATACAATGTGCCTGCGGTAACAGCAACAGTCGCACCATTTTGGCTGGAAGGGACAATATAAGGACCCATGGTCGTTACTGTGGCAGGTTGTGCCGCAGTAATGGCAAACCGGTACTGACCAATCACACCATCACCATTCTGATCGATCCACTGATTGAGGTCTGTCGCCGAAATGGCGAAACCCAGACTGGCAAATTGTGTGGTCAGGTTGTTAGCAACCAGTTGAGTATTGAGTGTTTTAGCAGCATTGGCCAGTTTCGCCTGCGTTGCAGTGGAGATGCTGCCGTTCTTGGCAATTTCACTCTGAAACTGGGCGATCAGCGCGCTGAGCTGGCCTGCATTATTGCCTGTCACAAAAAGAGCTGAAATAGCCGCCAGCATTTTATCAGCCGTCGATGACTTGCTTAAATCAAGATTTTCAAAGTCACCATAACTGCTGTCATAGGGAATATTCAAAGCGGCGAGCACTTCAGTTTCGGCTTGATGTTTTGCGGCAGTAAAGGTCTGACCCTGATTGACCAGCGTCTGGATGCGCTGAAAAGTCAGTGAGGTCAAGATATTCACGTTCAACACCGTGTCTACACTCAGATCGCTCAAACCGTTGAGGGTAACCGGCCCTGTTGAGATGGCATTAGTAACTTCGTCAAAATAATATCCCGTTGCGTTCAGACTTACGAGATTATGGTGGAATGTATTATTTGGCGTAAAAGTTCCTAAATTGGATGTGACTTGATAGGAGTATTGTTGCCCTGTCGGGGTCATATTCAATTTCAGTTCTTGTGCGGTAACAATGGAGCCTTGCTGAAAAGGGCCTTTTTGCGCAACCCCGCTACTTGCACTATACGAGCCGCTGTCTGATGGATCCGGCACCGAAGAGGAATGATCGGATGAGCCACCACAGGCCGCAAGAAGGAGAGGCAGAGTAACTATAAACAGTAGTCGCGCGCGAAGCTCTGGGGACTTTATCATTCTCGCCTCTGTTTTAATGTAGTGATCTGTCTGATCACTACTTATAACTGCTACCTATCATTCCAGCACCACCGCAGGCCTAATTTAGGCTTTTTTTTGAGCGTTTGCAAGAGTCTATAATATTGTCAACATCCCCTTATAAATGTATCGGCTTATTTTCAATAAACCTGAGTTTACCGCCTACACAACCCTATGCTACGATAGCAGGGTAAAATTAAGACACGTATTGCTGAATTGACAGTATCGCTTAAGGCATACCGTAAGACGCTGCAGGAGAGACTGGAGTCACTTGTGCATCATCCAGCGCCGAAGGAGCAACCACCCCGGAAACTCTCAGGCAAAAGGACTGTAGCGTCAATCTAAAATCTGGAGAGAGGTGCGTCAAAGCACCCACCGAAGGGGAAGGCATTAACCCAAGTGTTGATGTCGAAGCTCTCAGGTACCGTGACAGATGGGGTGATCCCGCCGATTTTTTCGGCTCGTACATCATTACCCATAGGTACAAACCTCATGACACATATCATTGTGATCGGCGCTGGCATTACGGGCGTCACCACGGCATATTCCTTATCCCAATTGGGTTATCAAGTCACTGTTTTAGATCGTCATCTCTATCCTGCGATGGAAACTTCCTTTGCCAATGGTGGACAGTTGTCAGCCAGTAATGCCGAAGTGTGGAATAGCGAAGCGACGATCTTGAAAGGCTTGAAGTGGATGTTTAAAAGCGATGCCCCACTGCTTTTGAATCCAGCTCCTTCCATCCATAAATACTCATGGATGTTTGAGTTTGTGGCCAATATCCGTAATTATCGTGAAAACACCATTGATACCACGAAACTGGCAATAGAAGCGCGTAAACATCTCTACGCGATGGCAGAAAAAGAAAATATCGATTTTGATCTTGAGCGTCGTGGCATCCTGCATTTTTACCATGATGCAGCGTCATTTGCGGCTGCGGGTAAGACCAATGACTTGCTGGTGGAAGGCGGGCTTGAGCGTTTTGCGGTAACCCCTGAAGAAATCAAAACCATTGAGCCAACACTACAAGGCGAATATTACGGTGGTTACTTCACGCCGTCTGATGCAACAGGTGATATCCATAAATTTACCCGCGGCTTAGCCAAAGCATCTGAAAAATACGGTGTACGTTTTATTCAAGGCGTGGACGTACAAAGCATCAAGACCTCTGAATCAGGCGTCAAAATCCAGTACAAAACCATTGATACTGCCGATTTGTCTAAATCGCATGATGCCAGCACTGCTGAAATCAGTGGTGATGCATTGGTAGTCTGTGCGGGTGTGGGAAGCTATCACATCGCTAACTTGCTGGGTGACCGCGTCAATATCTATCCAGTTAAAGGCTACTCCATCACCGTGTTTTTGGATGATGCCGAGAGTGTGGCCAATGCGCCGTGGGTTAGCTTACTCGATGAAAGCGCCAAAATTGTCACCAGCCGTTTAGGTGAAGGTCGCTTCCGTATCGCGGGTACAGCAGAGTTCAATGGTTATAACCGTGATATCCGTGCGGATCGTATTGAACCGTTGATTTCATGGACACGTCGTAACTTTAACGTGAATACTTCACGAGTAGTACCTTGGGCGGGTCTGCGTCCGATGATGCCGGATATGATGCCGCGTGTCGGTAAAGGCCGCGCGCCCCGCGTGTTTTATAACACCGGTCACGGTCATTTGGGTTGGACATTGTCTGCGGCAACTGCGGCGATCATCAGTCAGAATATTTTTGACACCTACCCCGTCAAATAATCGTAAAAAAAAGCCGTCTTATGTAGACGGCTTTTTATTGGGTATCGATAAGTTTTAAATCATCCCTTGCAAATAAGGCCACGGATAAATTCCGCGGTCATGCCCATCATCAAATACAATCTGTAGGCCATACCCATGCGCATGAATGGCGGTGATATAGCGCAAAGGCTCAATATCAATGGTTTCCCCCTGCAAACCTCGCGCTCTGCAGAAAGCACACAAGCAAGCTGCACGTAGCGCTCCATGATTAAAATCCTGCTGTAGGCCATTATCCCAAGTCAGAGTGAGAGTCCGCTGATCGGGATCATTGGTGATGGATGGTGGGATCATGATTGGGTCGATGCCTGAAGATTCAGTTGAGAGAGTGCGATGCGCACGGCTTTACGCACTTCTGGATCGCCATCACTGAGGGCAATTTCAAGACCAGATTTGGCCTGCTCATTGCCAATTTCACCCAGTGCCAGCGCTGCTTCTTTGCGTAAATTGCTGATACTGTGCTCAAGCGTGGTGAGCAGTGGGATAGTCGCTGCGGGTGCTTTGAGTTTGCCGAGGCTACGGGCGGCATGGATGCGGACTTGCCAGTACTCGTCGCTTAAAGCGCTGATCAGCGCGTTTGTTGCGCCTTGTAGCCGCAGCTTGCCGAGTGTATGTGCCGCTTCCTCGCGCACTTGCCAGATGTCATCTCTCAATGCGTGGAGCAGTGCCGGCAGTACGCTACTGTCTTGCGCATAGCCCAGCGCACCCGTGGCAATACGTCGGACTTCGGCATGTTCATCCTGATTGGCGATTTCAGCAAGGCGGGGCAAGGCATCAGTATGCTTGAGCCAGCCTAAGACACCGACAGCTTCACGTCGCACTGCAGGGCTGGGATGAGAGAGATTGTTCTGTGCGGTCGCAAAACTTTCAGGCAAACGCAGCTCACGCAAGGCCCGCAGTGCAGCGATACGAACATAGGTCTCTGTATGGTCTGCCCACGGTAAGATGATACGTCCAGAAATATGGAGTTTGAATTCGCTTAAGCTCTGAGCGGCCAATTCACGGACGGTTTCACTGTCATCGGTCAATGCATGGCATAGGGCTGAAACGACAGGGTCGGTTTCCCATGCCGCAAGTAACCGCGCCGCTTCTTGGCGTACCTCAGAAGCAGGATCGTGGCGAAGGGCATGCAAATACCAAGGTATGGTTTGTTCATCATCCAGTTCTGCAAGATCAAGCAGAGCAATACGCCGGATACCTGCATCCTCATCCGATAGACGCTGACGAATCTCTGCCAGTTCTTCATCGATCCAATCATTTTGCGTTTGATCGTGTAGTCGATCTAGTGGCTCGCTCATATCTATGTTGTCCAAAAAGCTATACTAAAAAAAGTTCAAAACAATTTAAAAATCTTCAAACCGCAAAGCGGATGTTGCGGCTATTTTTTGAGTTGAGTGGTGTAAGTCGTTCTAGTTCAACGGGCGCACCATCGCCATGCTGATGACGCAGCAAGTGCAGGCAGTGGCGTTTTAGCTGCATAAACTCAGGCGTTGTGACCAAATCGGTACGCCGTGGACGCTCAAAATTCAGCACTAACTCCTCGATAATGCGTCCGGGTCGTGGGCTCATGACCAAAATCCGATCTGCAAGGAAGAGTGCTTCATCAATATCGTGGGTAATGAACAGTACCGTGGTGCGGATTCGTGTCCAGACATCCAGTAATAACTCTTGCATCATTAGCCGTGTTTGGGCATCCAAGGCGCCAAAGGGCTCATCCATCAGCAATACCTTGGGGTGGTTGATCAGCACGCGTGCGATCTCAACGCGCTGTTGCATGCCGCCCGAGAGCGCTGCGGGATAGCTGTTTTCAAATCCCGCTAGACCGACTAAAGACAGCAATTTACGCGCTTCATCAAGGCGTTTTTCACGCGGAATCCCTTTCATTTTCAAACCAAAGGCAACGTTCTCGAGCACTTTTTTCCAGGGGAATAAGGTGTGGTGTTGAAAGACAAGTCCACGATCGGGATGCGGGGTGGTGATCGCTTTACCATCGACATGCAAACGTCCTTGGCTGGGCTGGAGATGACCTGCCAGTGCGCCAAGCAAGGTTGATTTTCCGCAACCGGATGGGCCGATGATGCAGACAAATTCGCCGGGTTTGATGGTAAAAGACACATCTTGTAAGGCTTCAAAACGTTGATCACCCTGCCCAAGATGGATGTGAAGCTGTTGGATATCGATTTGCCCTTGAAGCGCGTCACTCATGGTGGACTCCTAGATGGTTCTTATGCATTTTTTTGAGGAATAACATGCCATGGCATGAGTTTGTGACCGACCTTCTTGATCAAGACACTACTGCCCATGCCAAGCACACCGATAAGCAACATGCCGACCACGATGTCAGGATAGTTTTGTAAGGTGTACGACTCCCACGTGTAGTAGCCAATGCCGAACTGTCCCGAGATCATCTCTGCGGTGACCAGACAAAACCAGCAGGTGCCCATGCCGATTGACAGACCAGTGATAATGCTGGGTGCCGCAGCGGGGAAAATCACCTCGCGGAAGATAGCCATACGCTTCCCCCCGAGACTGCGTGCTGATGCAATCAGACGCGGATCGACGCCTTCTACCCCATGAATGGTGTTGAGCAGAATTGGAAAAAGTGCGCCAGTAAAGGTAATAAAGATCATCGAGAATTCGCCTGATGGAAACATCAGAATCGCCAGCGGAATCCATGCGACTGCGGGAATTGGGCGAATGATCTCAAGTGGCGGCAGTAAGGTATTTGCCGCAAATCGAGATCGACCGATGAGTAGACCCAGTCCCACACCCAGAATGCTGGCCACCAGAAATCCTGCGAAGACCCGATACAGGCTTGCAGTGACATGTGACCACAATTTTGGGGATTGCGTCAGGTTCCATGCCGCACTGACCACATCTGCAGGAGATGGCACATTGGCAAAGGTGATGATGCCTAAGTTCAGGTGATGCTTTACGGCAAAGTACCAGAACAGCAGACAGGCCAAGACAGAAGCGGTGCGGAGCAGCAAACCGCCGATTTGGATTTTCTTAAGGCTAAAGTGCGTAACGCTGCGCGTACTGATCGCAACACTCATGGCGATGATCCTGATGATGACCTTGGTGATGATTCGGTTTTTGGTCTTGAAGAGAGATAACTCTGCTTTCCCAACGGCTCTCTCATCTGACGAGTCGCTGAGAAAAGAGGGTGTCTAGATCAAGGCTTACTTTGCTTGAGCAGCATTAAAGTCCACGACGCTACCGCCATTTGTTTTTACCCAGTCTTCAGCTTGTCCTTTTAAGAGGAAGGCATTCAATTGACCTTTTGTATCACGGGCATACCACGCTTGATCGGCCAATAACTTGATGCCGCTGTTGCGATCCTGGACATAGACCACACGCACTTTTTTGCCTGTCGCCGTCAGTTTCTTCAAGTCCACAAATGCAGACTCTGGGGTAGCGTAGCTACGCAATAGCGGTTCACCTTGCACCCAAATCTGAGTCACACGTTTGAAGTCTGTAATGGCTTTGCCCGTGGTTGCATCTTTGGCTTTTAGTGGCAACTTGCTATAGTTTTTGAGCGCGGCGTCATAATCCAGATTTGATGCTTTGAAGGCATCGCGGAGATAGTGGTCATCAATGAAGCTGTTCACATCCAGATCTACATCGGTTTTTTTAAGCAGCTTCAGCGTTTCGATGGAAGTTTTTAGTGCTTGACGGTATTCCGGCTTCCACGTGAAATCGCGTGTCTGCAGGCCCAGCGGACCGTGGAACAGGTAGACCACCTCAGGTTCAATACCGGTGGTTTTTGCAATCAGCTCGCTGTATTTTTCAGGCTCCGCACTGATCAGGCGATTGGCTTCAATAGCGGCGCGTAAGTAAGCGACGACAATTTCAGGATACTTCTGGGCGAATTCGCCAGTCACTAGACTGCCGTGAAAGGTGGGTGCGTTGGATTGTGAACCATCATAAATTTTGCGGGCAAAGCCACGGTAAGGAAATAGATCCGCAAATGGCACAAAGTCGGCATGGGCATCGATTTTGCCGCTTTGTAGTGCTGAACCTGCTATTTCAGGCGCTTGGGTGATGACTTGTACATCACGCTCAGCATCCCAGCCTTGCGCTTTGATGGCACGTAGCAATAAGCCATGAGCGGTTGAAGCAAAAGGTACGGAAATGGTTTTTCCTTTTAAGTCCTTGAAGGATTGCACGCTTGAGTCTTTAGGCACGACAATGCCGTTGCCACTGCCAATGGTGCTACCGGATAACACGCTAAGAAAAATACTCTTTTTCCCTGCTTTTTCAAATGCCGCACCATTGAGTGAGCCGGGAAAATCCGCCATAGCGCCAAAATCCAGACGACCTGCGACCATTTCATTGGTCAGTGGTGCGCCTGAAGTGAAGTTCTTCCACTCGATGTCGTATTGCACGTTTTTGTATTTGCCATCATGTGGCAAATACTTTTCGAGTAAATGCAGTTCACGAATGAGTAGGCCGCCCGTTGCGCAGTTGATAGTCGTGTCTTGGGTGCCGATGGCGACACGAATGGTTTCCGCTTGAGCACTTGAGATGCCCATTACCAATAAGACGCCTAATGCCAGTTGATACAGTTTCATGATTTCCCCCAGTTTTAATTGGTATTGGTTAAATGTATAAAACGCTTTTAAAAACAGTTATTTCAATAAATATGGAATGTTGACGCGCACGGCATCCGTCGGGCAGTCGGTCTCACACGGCATGCAGTACCAGCATTCATCGAATTGCATAAAGGCTTTTTGCTTCACGGGATCAATGACCAGCAAATCCATGGGACAGACATCGACACAGACGGTGCAGCCTTTGTGGGCGATACATTTATCTTCATCGATAAGCACGGGTGCGCTGGATCGTTGACGAATATCGTGTGGTATAAAGTTCATTTCATTTCCCTTTTAAATTAAGGTCGTCTTTGAAGTACTGTGCTTAAGCACTCTCCAATTCGTCAGCAGCAACACGCATTTTTTGATAAGCCTGCTTTTCATCGCTATCAATCTTGATCAGATAGGGCTCAACCGGTTTCTTGAAGCTGACCATTTGCCCCTGCTCGTTTTTCTTGAGGTGCGCATGGCAAAACCAGTCGGCATCATTGCGTGTCGGATAATCAGCACGGTAGTGATACAAGCCCCAGCGGCTTTCGGTACGGAACAGGGATGCGCGCGCTGCCATTTCGGCGCAATCCCGAATCACAGACACTTCGGCGGCACGCATCAGTTCATGCGGATTTTCAGCGCGCAGGTATTGCAGGTCTTCGGCGATTTCTTCAAAGCGTTGTAGCCCGATCTCCATTTTTTTGGTGACTTTGGGTGGCTGTAGATAGTCGTTCACCATACGGCGCAGTTTGTATTCAACCTGAGCGGGAGACAGACCCTGCTTGCGATGCAGCGGAGCATAGACCCGTGCACGCTCCTGCTCGATCTGTGCCGCATCAAGCGCGGTGAATTCACGATCTGCGATGTACTGCGCAGCATTGACCCCTGCAAACCAGCCGTAGGTAAATGCACCCAGCATGTAATTGTGCGGTACGGCTGCCATATCCCCTGCGGAGTACAGGCCTTTGACCGAGGTTTCGGCACGCTCATTGACCCAGACGCCAGAGGCGCTATGACCACTACAAAAGCCAATCTCAGAAATATGCATCTCGACCATATCCTGCCGATAATCAGTATGGCGTCCTTCATGAAAGCGTCCACGGCTGGGTCGTTCATTGGTATGTAGGATGGTCTCGATGGTCTGGATGGTTTCTTCTGCCAAATGATCCAGCTTGAGAAAGACAGGGCCATTGCCGCCTTCGAGTTCCTGATAGAACTCCCACATCATCTGACCACTCCAGTAGTCGCACTCGATGAAGCGCTGCCCTTTATTGTTGGCGGTATAGCCGCCGAGGGGCCCTGTCACATAGGCACAGGCGGGTCCGTTGTAGTCTTTGATCAGGGGGTTGATCTGGAAGCATTCAAGGTTAGACAGCTCCGCACCGGCGTGATAAGCCATCGCGTAGCCATCACCTGCATTGGTTGGGTTTTCATAGGTACCCATGAGATACCCAGAGGCGGGTAAGCCCAGACGCCCTGCTGCACCGCAGCTTAAAACCACAGCTTTAGCACGAATGACATAGAAGTCTGCCGTACGACAATCAAAGCCCATCACGCCATTGACCGCACCCGTGCTATCGGTGAGTAAGCGTGTGGTAACAATGCGATTGCTGATGGCGATGCGTGCCCGTTTAAGCTGGCGATAGAGCACTTTCTTGATGTCATGACCTTCCGGCATCGGCAGCACGTAGGAGCCCATGTGATGGACTTTCTTAACCGCGTAATCACCAGTTTCGTCTTTCTCAAACTTCACCCCCCAGCGGTCAAGCTGCTCAATGGTGGTAAAGCTGTGTTTGGCATAGGCATAGACCGTGGCTTGATTGACGATGCCATCATTGGCGACGGTGATTTCCTTGGTGTATTGCTCGGGTGTGGCATGACCCGGGATGATGGCGTTGTTTAATCCATCCATGCCCATGGAGATAGCGCCGCTCCTTTTCACATTGGCTTTATCAATGAGCAAGATCCGTAAGTTTGGATTGGCTTCTTTGGCTTTGATCGCGGCCATCGGTCCTGCTGTACCACCACCCACGACGACGATGTCATACTCTAATTCATGGGTTTTAATTGCATTATTGGTCATGAGATGTCTCGGCATGCGTGGCTGGTGGATTAGCTTGGCGATCAACACGCAAGCGATATTGGAAGGCGTCACCACGGAAATAGAGATATTCGAAGTCGATGGGTTGTCCTTTGGCATCGTGGGTGAGGCGTTCGATGCGCAGAATCGGTGAACCTTCTTCAATGCCGAGAGCACTATTCAAATCCTCATCGGCCAGAACGGCATCGATACTGAGATCCGCATGACCCAGCGCGATCCCGCAGTCGTTTTCGAGAATAATGAAGATGTCCCGTGTGATCAGATCGGCTTTTTGCAGTTGCTTGCCGATTTCTTCGGGGACGTAGGTTACTTCTAACGACACTGGCTCGCGGTTGAGTAAACGCACACGTTTGATTTCCGTGACGATGCGACCTTCAGGGATTTGTAGTTTTGACGCAACGTGTGATGTTGCAGGTACAAAACTGAAACTTTGCAATTTATTGAGGATTTCATAGCCCATGCTGGACATGGCTTCCGCAAAGCCTTGCAGACGACTGACATTTTGGAAGGCTTTAGGTTTGGCCACAAACGTGCCTTTGCCATGAATCTTAAAGATCAGCCCTTCCTTTTGCAGATCACCGAGCGCCTGACGTACGGTGATGCGACTGACTTGAAAGCGGTTGCAGAGCTCATTTTCAGAAGGCATCTGACTTAAAGGCGGATAGCTACCATCAAGAATCTGCGCGCGTAGTTCAGTACGGAGCTGTGCATAGAGCGATGCGGAATTCTGAGGCTTTAATTTGATCAGGGGGGTGTCCATAGCGATTTTCAATCTTGTTATAACAAGTTAAAAAACAGTCTATGTGGATCGACAGAAATAATGAAATAACAAGTTTAAATATCGATAAGCGATTTAATGATTTAGGAGCAACTGGTTAACAACGGTGATTTTTTTATTGATATGAATGAGTATATTAAAAGAACGAGACCATAAAAAAGCGGCTAACAAGAGCCGCTTTATTTCAATCACCAGCGCTTAGGATGACTTGGTAAACAGCTTAAGTGCAAAGAAATAAACCGCCAAAACAATCAATGCACCGACGATGGAACCAAAGAAGCCTGCGGCTTGACCATCGTGATACCACCCCAGTGATGCGCCGACAAAGCTGGCTACATAGGAACCTACAATACCCAAAACGATGGTCACAATGATTCCGGCTTTTTGGCTGCCAGGATAGATCGCACGTGCCAGTAAACCAATGATAAAACCGATGACGATCGTATAAATAATGCCATGCCCTTCCATTTTAGTTCTCCTGATATGAGTTTTGACACATTGTTAGGAAGCATTGTTTTAAAACGTATAGCATGCAGCGCATATCATGCGCTGTTCATCATTACATTAGCGTGTTATTGCAGATGGATAAGTATTATTTTTGCAAATGAATAGTCAGAAAACTGCATTGATTCATCAGGCTAAAAAAACTCTGCGCTTAGGCAAGCGCAGCAAGAATTTTTTGATGCAATCCACCAAAACCGCCATTTGACATAATCACTACCACATCGTCAGTGGTTGCCTCTGTGGTTATACGCTGAATGATGCTGTCCAGATCATTAGCAACTTGGGCCGCATTGGGTGCGGCATCAACCACCGGTTGTAGATCCCAGTCGAGTCCAGCAGGTTGGTACCAAATGACCTGATCAGCGACCCTTGCAGATTCGGCGAGCTGGGATTTGAAATTTCCCATGCGCATGGTGTTTGAACGTGGCTCGATGATTGCCCATAGACGGCGGTTGCCGATTTTTTTTCGGATGCCATCAAGGGTTGTTTCAATCGCGGTCGGATGATGCGCAAAGTCATCATAGACATCGATACCGCGTACCGTACCGAGCAACTCCATACGACGCTTCACGCCGCCAAAGTTGGATAAAGCGAGGCTGGCTGTGGCGGGATCAATGTCGATATGATGTGCAGCAGCAATTGCGGCGATGCCATTGGCGACGCTATGTAAACCGGTCATGGACCACGTGACGGTACCGACTTTTTGACCCTGATAGTGCACGTCAAATGCACTGCCATCCTCAGACAGAAGGATCGCTTGCCATTCAACCTGTGCATCAGGGCTTGCCGCTGGTGTGGATTGAATCGCGGTCTTGGTGACTGGCGTCCAGCAGCCCATAGCAAGGACATCATCCAGTGCCGGGATGCCTTGTGGCAAAATAATCTGTCCGCTTTGTGGGATGGTGCGTACGAGATGATGGAACTGCTTTTGAATCGCGGCTAGATCATCAAAGATGTCGGCATGAT
The DNA here is from genome assembly GCF_003351745.1 of Aquirhabdus parva. NCBI lineage: Bacteria > Pseudomonadati > Pseudomonadota > Gammaproteobacteria > Moraxellales > Moraxellaceae > Aquirhabdus > Aquirhabdus parva. The sequence continues at coordinate 3,692,027 of NZ_CP031222.1, forward strand.
CAAATTCCAGATTATTCAAAATCACGGTGCGTGGGTGATAGTGGACAAACTTGGAGCGCTTATCAAAAAATGCAGAGTCGTATTCATCCGCTTCTACCACAAAATAATTTTTTGCTTGGTCTTTACCGCCACCCACCCGTGCACTTTGACTAAAGCCCAGCGGCACGCCACCAATCAAGAAGCCGGGGTTAAGCCCTGCTTGCTCTAAGATCCAAGCCAGCATAGTAGTGGTAGTGGTCTTACCATGTGTACCAGCGACAGCCAGTACATGACGATTAGGTAAAACATGATCTGCAAGGAAAGCGGGGCCTGAGGTATACGCAAGGCCAGCATCCAGCATGTACTCCACTGCAGGGATCCCACGCTTGAGTGCATTGCCGACGATCACCAGATCAGGATGCGGTTGCAAATGACTGGCTTCATAGCCTTGCATGAGTGCGATGCCTGCATTTTCGAGCTGAGTGGACATTGGCGGATAGACATTTTGGTCTGATCCTGTCACGGTATGACCTAGCTCGCGTGCGAGCAATGCCAGTGATCCCATGAATGTGCCACAGATACCCAAAATATGCAGATGCATAACCGCTCCTCTATATGCCGTTCTTTGCGCCTATTCAGTGACTATTGGCGGAATGCTTCGCGTCATTCTCACCCTGAAGTCATTGGATAAAACAGATGAATTTAATTGGACAGCACGATAGCAAGACATGCTGCTAAAAGATACTATTTCACTGTAGATGTTCTCACCACTTACGCCAAATATAGGCGATTTCCGATGTTATTAATCCGTTGAGTTTGTGCCATGTTGAGTGTTTTTTTCCAGCAGCCGTATGCGCCTTTTTTATTGCTTATTCTATCGAACGTGTTCATGACCATGGCGTGGTATGGGCATCTCAAGTTTTTGCATGATGCGCCGTTGTGGCAGGCGGTACTCATGGGCTGGGGTTTGGCCTTTTTTGAATATCTGTTCATGGTTCCTGCCAATCGTTTATTGGAGGCGCGTGGTTTTAGTCTAGGTCAGATGAAAATCAGCCAAGAGGTCATTACGCTACTGGTGTTTGTCCCCTTTATGTTGCTGCTCTTTAAGCAACCCTTTCGTTTAGATTATTTGTGGGCCGCATTGTGTTTGTTTGGCGCGGTATTCTTTGTCTTTCGCAGTGCTTAGAGGGTCAAAACGCACTGAATATTGCTTAATTCATAAAAAAACAATCAAAAAATAGGCTAAATGTCACCTAATGCTTGGTTCATGGCGTTAAATACGTCAAACTACGCGGTCTATTTTTCAAGTCTATTTGCACGATAAAACGCCATGACTCATGCTGATCCTGTTTCAACAAATCCGTCTTCGACTACTGCGCCTGTGGTTGGAATCATTATGGGTTCACAGTCGGATTGGGCGACCCTTGAGCACACGGCAGTGATGCTGACGCAATTGGGCGTGGCCTTTGAATGTGAGGTCGTTTCTGCGCATCGCACGCCAGATCGTTTATTTGACTATGCCGAAACTGCACGCGAACGCGGTATTCAAGTCATTATCGCCGGTGCAGGCGGTGCGGCGCATTTGCCGGGCATGTGTGCAGCAAAGACTGACTTACCAGTACTGGGTGTGCCAGTGCAGTCTTCGATTTTAAACGGTGTTGATTCATTGCTGTCCATTGTACAAATGCCTGCGGGGATCGCGGTGGGAACGCTGGCGATTGGTAAAGCGGGTGCGACCAATGCGGGACTATTAGCGGCACAGATCATCGGCCTCAGTGATGCCAAAGTGGCGGCAGCTGTGGCGGCGTTCCGTGTTCAACAAACCGAAAAAGTGCGGGCCAATCCTATACCTGGACAAGTCGGTTAAGCGTCTATTGGTGCGTAACGATCCGTTTTATATAATTTTATGATTTTAACTGTGTCATGCTGAAGATGGGTTATTTGAGTTTATGAGTAAAGTTCAAGTCGAAAACATTGGAATTTTTGGGGGCGGTCAGCTGGGACGTATGCTGGCTCAGGCTGCGCTGCCTTTAAATCTCACCTGCACTTTCTTTGAAGCTGGAATTGATTGCCCTTCCAAGGATTTAGGTGCGGTGTTTGATTCGACTCAAGCCAATGCGCTGCAAGATTTTATCGACAGTGCGGATGTCTTTACGCTTGAGTTTGAGAATACATCACTTACAGATGCGGATGCTCTACTCACGCAAAAAGCACTCTACCCGCCTCGTGTGGCGCTGGCCACTGCGCAAAATCGTTTGTCCGAAAAAGCGCTTTTTGATCAGTTGGCTATCCCTGTCGCGCCCTATCAACGCGTTGAGTCAGAGGCTGACTTACGTCAAGCGGCAGTCAGCATGGGTTTGCCTTTAGTCGTGAAGACCGCCTCTGGCGGCTATGATGGCAAAGGCCAATTCGTGGTCCGCGAGGAAGCGCAAGTCAGTCAGGCATGGCAGGAGCTCGGAGCCGCAAAGCTATTGATCGCCGAAGCCTTTGTGCCCTTTGTTCGTGAAGTGTCGATTATTGCGGTTCGTGGACAAGATGGCGAAGTACGCACTTGGCCCTTGACTGAAAACCATCACCATCATGGTATTTTGTCGCATTCAATCGTACCTGCACCGAACAGCACCGATTTACAACCGATTGCGCAAGACTATATCACCCGTTTATTGAATCATTTGAACTACGTCGGCGTGCTGACTTTAGAGTTGTTTGTTACCCCAGAAGGCTTGTTTGCCAATGAAATGGCACCACGCGTGCATAACTCGGGTCACTGGAGTATTGAGGGCGCGGTCTGTTCGCAGTTTGAAAACCATATGCGTGCTGTTGCCGGACTGCCACTCGGTTCAACCGAATTGATTAGCCCCTGTATGATGGTCAATATCATTGGTCAGCATCCTGCACGGGATGCGGTGTTGAAGTTGGCGGGTGCGCATTTGCATTTTTATGGTAAAGAAGAACGTGTGGGCCGTAAACTTGGTCATGTGACCCTGATCCCAACACAAGGCAATACACTAGAAGCATTGAGTAGCGCTCTGGCTGATATTTTGCCTGAGCCTTTAGCGCTTAAAGGGTAATATCATACCGCTCGTATAAAAAAAGCCACTCATTAGAGTGGCTTTTTTATGGCATGAATCAAAGCAGAGGGATTATGCTGCTGGTTTGATTGATGGCAATTTTGCAATCAGTTCGTTTACGAAAGTTTTCAAGCTGCTGTTCGCTTGAAGCGTTTCGAAGTTTTCGATCACTGCAGTGCGTAGCAATGCATAGTCATGCTTCAGCGCTTCATAACCACCAGTTTGCACTTCTTTGATCAACGCAGTTGCTTCAGCGCTGATTTCTGAGAATGATTTTTCTGTGTGGATAGTGGTTTGCAATTGAGCGATGAGGCTTTTTACTTTTTCAACGATGGTGCTTGATTCGGTTTGAACCAAGTCAGTCACTTTGTTGACCAAGTCAGTTGCAGAAGTGGTGACGTCATCAGCCAATTTCTCAGCTTTTTCAGTCAGACTTTCAACGAGGCTTTCGGCCTTCGCGACTTCTTTTTCAACAGTTTCAGTAATCACTTCTTTTACGGTTGTTTCGGTTGCAGCTTTTGGTGCAGCAGCTTTTCTCGTAGGCATGATGAACTCCGGCGTGGTGATAAAAAAAACTTATGTATTATTAATTTTTAAAGCATCATTCATAGACAACTCGTTGCTTATATTTTAAGCAGGTCATGAATTTTTGATAGATATGCAAAGAGTACGCCATATCTAAAAATTCTTAATCTGCTCAATGAGTATCAGAGTCAGTTTTGCAATAGGATTGCAGATCATTGATGCATAACACATCAAACCACAGTCCAGAAAAACTTCAACGAAGACTTTTTGCTAACTAAAGCAAAAATTTCGTTGATCACGACGCGTTATGCCACGTACGTCATGAAAAAATCTGAAAAAAAAGCACTCATTCAAAAAATAGTTACAGACAAAGTAGGGTCATATTGAATAACATCGTCATGCGCTGTGACTTGAAATACGGCACTCTGACGATACGCTTTAATTTAGTGCGTTGTGATGTTATCCAATGTATAACCTGTTGATTCACCGCTTTGTCTGACATTAAGTCAGCTTGGCGAAGATTTACGATGAACGGTCATGGGACAATTGCCCTAAATGATCCACATGAAACCCAATTAATTTAGATGAATGGAATACTGATATGAGTCGTTTTATCCCTGTTGCACTTGCCGTGCTGTTAACTGGAGGTGCATTGTCTCCGGTATTGCTCGCGCACGCTGCTGATCCAGCCGCAAAAAAATCCTCTGTAAAATCAGCAGGTGTCACTGCAACAAGTTCTGATAATCAAAAAGTAGGTTATAGCTTTGGTTATTTGATGGGGAAAGGAAATTCAGAAGCCGTCAATGATTTAGATATTGAAAAATTCTTTGCGGGTTTCCGTGATGGCTATGGCAACAAGCCAAGTGCGCTCACTGAAGATGAAATGCGCAAAACATTGATGGCCTATAAAGAAAAGCGTGATGCTGAGGCGATGAAAGAAATTCAAAAGCTGGGTAGCGAAAATGCAGCGAAAGGCGCAGCATTCTTGGCTGAAAATGGCAAAAAAGCTGGCGTAAAAACCACAGCCAGTGGCTTACAGTACGAAGTGATCAAAGAAGGCACAGGCGCTCAGCCGACAGCGGATGACCAAGTGCAAGTGCATTACGAAGGTAAAATGCTCGATGGTACTGTATTTGACAGTTCAATCGCACGTGGTCAACCGGTGACTTTCCCACTGACTGGTGTGATTCCAGGTTGGACCGAAGGTCTGCAATTGATGAAAGAAGGTGCTAAATATCGCTTCTATATCCCTTCTAAGCTGGCTTATGGCGAAACCGGTGCAAGCACCATTCCACCAAACAGCGTATTGACCTTTGATGTTGAGTTAATCAAAGTCATTAAAGCGGGTAGCGATAAAGCGGCGGCAGCGCCTGCGGACAAAAAATAAGTCAAAAGATATCAGTCTTTAAGATCTGATCGTATTAAAAAAGCCGTTGAGTTAATCAACGGCTTTTTTATTTCTAGCAATCAACCCTTAGTGCTTTTCACCAAATACTGAATTGAAGAATACACGCATGTCATGCCATGATTTTTTATCGGCTGCCGCGTTATAGCCGACATCAATCATATTTTCTTTGCCTAAACGATCTGCTGCAGGGCTTGAAAAGCCATGCTTGGCATTGGGATAGCTGATGAATTGATAAGGCACGTTTCCGGCTTTCATCTCTGCTTTAAAGGCATCTACTTCCGCAGGTTTCACCATTGTATCAGCCTCACCATGCAAGACGAGGATCTTGGCTTTGACCACGCTGGCTTGTGCTGGCGTTGCGGTTGCAAGAACCCCATGGAAGCTTGCGACACCCGCAAGTGGTAATCCTGCACGTGCCATATCGAGCACGATCTTACCGCCAAAGCAGTAGCCGATCGCACCAATCTTGCTGGTATCCACTTGAGGCTGAGCTTCAAGCAGTTCTAAACCTGCTTTAGCGCGGGTCATGGAGGTCGAGGCATCATTGAACACGCCATGCATCATCTCCATGGCTTCACTGGCTTTTTCGGTATGTTTGCCGTCTCCATACATATCAATCGCCAGTGCGGCATAGCCAAGCTTGGCCAGTTGGGTGGCACGCTTACGGGCATAATCGTTGAGTCCCCACCACTCATGGACCACCAAAATCCCTGGTCGCTTGGTCTTGATCGCATCATCATAGACATAGTAGCTGACCAGTTTGGTGCCATCGGCAGCGGTATATGGGATTTCTTTACTTTGGATCGCAGCCAGTGCTGCACTGCCGTATAGCCCTGCTGCAAGTGTGAGTGTGACCTTGAATAATGATGCCTTAGATAATGAAAGTTTGGATATGGACGTCATGATTTCACCCTGAAAATGACAAGCGATATGGCAGCTCATATGAGGTGCACATGAGACATGCGCTTAGAGAGCTTGATTCTAACCAAATGATTAAAGCAACTATAGAGGGTATAAGGGTGATTAATAGTGAATGATACAAAAGTATACATGATGCAAGACTCGACACTCAAAGTCTCATTCGAATCCTACATATTGATCAGGTCATCCTTGCACAAGCAAAGTCGTTTACGCGAATTGATAGTCGCTTAAAGGGAAGGTATGACTGGCATGCATGGCGTTGTATGTGGTTGTTGGGCGCAGTAATGTCGCTTCCCCTTGCGGGTTAAAGTAATAGCTATTCGCAGAGGCACAATTGCCATTGGTAAAAATGGAGCTATCCAATTTATGCTTCATTCTATCTGTAAATGTACTGTTGGCAGCGGCATTGACTTCAAAAGAGGTCGCATCCAGTCGAATCATCTCACCCAGACAGCGTTCGATATGCGCCATCTGATAATCCACCACCGAGAAGTAAGAGAAGCCTGAATACGCATATGGGCTATGGAGATTAAATAAATTGGGGAAGTTCGGCACGCTTAATCCCTCATAGGATTGAAAACCATTGTCATCCCACCATGCCCCGAGCTCTATGCCTGATTTGCCGATGACATCAAAAGCTGGAAAATTGCCCTTCTCCCAGACCTTAAATCCTGTGGCCAAGATCAGGGTATCGATTTTACGTTTGACTCCATCCTGCGTCACGATACCATCAGCTTCAATATGATCGATGCTGGTTGTGACCAGCTCGACATTTTTGCGATTAAAGGTCGGATAGAAGGTGTTTGAAAACGTGGGGCGTTTACAGCCAAAGTCATAATGCGGGGTGAGCTTCTCACGGAGTACCGGATCTTTAATCACGCGACGCATATGGGCGCGGCACATGAACTCAATGCTTTTATTGAGGAAACTGAGCTGTTTGTTATGCAGCACGCCTGTCACCATCATCAGCTCAAGCACGCTTGAACTCGCAAAGCGGGCGATCTTCTGACTTTCGGGCAGGCTGGCAAACAGTTTTTGAATCGATTTTGCAATTTTGGAGTCATTTTTGGGAGAGACCCAAATCGCCGTGCGCTGATAGACATCCAGTTGCGCAAGCTTTGGTGCGATTTCAGGCACGAGCTGCACAGAGGTCGCACCCGTACCAATCACCGCGGCACGTTTGCTATTAAGGTCATACGTGTGATCCCAACGCGCGGTGTGAATGACTTTACCTGCAAAGTTTTCAATGCCTTTAATATCCGGCATTTTCGGATGAGAGAGGAAGCCGGTCGCAAGAATCAGAATACGGGCTGTGACAGGGGCCTGCCCTTGGATGGAAACGGTCCAGAATTGACCTTCTTCGTCATAGACTGATTTTTCAACCAATGCATTAAAGCGCATGTACTGGCGTAGATTGTATTTTTGAGCCACATGATGTGCATAGGCTTTTAATTCTCGGCCCGGTGCATAGATTCTCGACCAATAAGGATTGGGCTCAAAGGAATAAGAATAGGTGACGGATGGAATATCGACGGCAATGCCCGGATAGCTATTATGGTGCCACGTCCCACCCACATCAGAGGCCTCATCCAGCATGAGAATTGAGGTAATGCCTAAGCGATTCAATTGAATGGCGGCCCCCATCCCACCAAATCCTGTGCCGACGATGATGGCTTGGTATTCGGGTGTTTTTGGGGATGCTGGAGCTGATTTTTGAGGTGCTTTGCTCATGATGATTGTCCCCGCCTCATTAGAAAATGTCGTGATGATGGAGTGAGTGGTGGTTCCAGCCTAGTCTGTTTGAAGGTAATTGACAATATATGTTGTCAATTACGTAATGATTTGAATATATCACCCTCATACTAAAAGTGTAATGGCATTTTTTGATATTTGAGGTGTCAATTGATCACTATTTTTTAAATAATTTAGGAAAGTTCTTTTAAGGCCTAGTGCAGTCTGATTAGTTAATAATTAGATTTATTGGGTACTCATAAATTGCTTATTTAATAAATATTTAAAAAGTAATCACCTATTGTCAAAAAAAATTCGAGGTCGCTAAAGATAAACATCTCATAGCGACTAACTCTTATTTCTCTTTTTGACTTCAAGCTATTAAGTTTTCTAATTAGATAAAAATTTTATGAAATTTGCTTGATACATGATCATGCTTTGTGTTACTTAAAGACTAAGAAAATGACATAGAGTAACTACACGGATGAAAATAATAAAATTATCGAATAGTCTTAGAATTTCAAATTTATCGAAATACTTCATATTTCATTTGATGTTATTAGTCAGTACTCTATTAGTATTTAATACAACTTATGCAAACGGGCCTACCGATCAATGTGCTCGATTTGGCGGGGCGCAGGCGCTAGAATGTACTCCTGCGAGTCACCCAGTTTCAGATTGGATTTATCATGCAGGCAATCAAAACTTTGCAAGCGAAGATGCTTTAACTCAATATATTTGGGAACATTGGGCTACTTTCCCATCAGATTGTCTAAAATATAGCTGTACATCACAGATTACTCCAGGTTGGGATTTTAATACGGTTAATCCAAGTAACCCTAATGGAAATCCTCCTCCAGCAGGCGTTGTATGGTCATATACTGGTGGATTAAATAATAACGAGATACAAGGACAAGGCAAGCTAGCCCAGTTCAAAGTTGTACGCCCAGCCACTCAGGATGTAAGTGGCTATACTTGGGATTATAGTTGGACTTATGCACGTAACCGTAATGTGGATACCTATATTTGCCCAGCAGGTGCCCAGCTATGGATTAGGCCTAAAACGGATACAACACCGACGTCTATGTGGTGCTATATCCCTAAACCTATAGTTCAATGTAAGATTAGATCTAGCCCTGCAACAAAAAATCCATGCTCAATCACTTCAGGAAATAAATTCAAACCTCAAGAAGATTGGGCGGCGACAGTTGGTCCACTTCGATTTAACCGCGTATATAACAGTATTAGCTCAGGTCTTATACCAGAATTATCGACTGCACAGCTTGATCCAAACTTTACATGGACAAATGGCGGTGCAGGTGGAGACGCAGGCAGCCCTGCTTCATCTAAACCACGCCCCAACTCTGCCTCACTTGGCAAAACATGGACGCATAACTACAATCTACAATTGATTTACACTCAACCTGGGCAAGTCATCCTAATTCGTGGCAACGGATTACAAGTCTCTGCGTCTAGTATATATACAGATACGACAATTGCAGGAGTTAATGGTTGGTTTATTGATAGAGATCAAGGACTAAAATTATCTCAACTTACCGATGGTAGCTGGCAAGTTCTGAATATTAAAAACAATACTGTTGAACTTTATGATACCAATGGTCGCTTAACTCAGATTAAATATGCAAATGGTCAATATGTTACGGTTAATTACCCTGCAACAAGCGGTGGAACCGTTTTTTATGATCCAAGTTCCGTGGTGGATAATTTTGGTCAAACCATGGGATTTCACTATAATACGTTGAATCTACTGACTTCTATATCATTACCTTCAGGCGGAACTATTACCTATACCTATGACACACAAAATCGTTTAAGTACTATTATTCGTCCTGGTTATGGCACAAAAACCTACCTTTATAGTGAGAACAGCACTGTTGCACCATCAGGTAATCCTAATCTCCTGACAGGGATTCTTGATGAGAAAGGTACACGCTATGAAAGTTATGCCTATGATACATCAGATCGCGGAATTTCAACTTCAATGGCAGGTGGTGTTGAGAGTTATACTCTCAGTTATAACGCCAATGGTTACAATGCAGTCACTGATCCACATGGTCTAACTAAAAATTATTACATTACGACCGCTTCAGGAAGCCCTGTAGTTGGTACAATAGTGTTGATGAATAGTGGTAGTACAACTATTCAAGAACATAATTACACCTACGATGCTGCTGGGAATATTGCTTCAGATAATCATCTTGGTATCACCACCAACTACACCTACGACCTCACCCGCAACCTCGAAACCAGCCGTACTGAAGCAGTAGGAACCCTTCAAGAACGAACCATCACGACGCAATGGGACCCTAACCTTCCCGTTCCTACTTTAATCACTGAGTCAGGTAAAACCACGGCTTATACCTACGACAACAATGGTAATGCACTAACCAAAACCGTTACAGATAAGACGACGACTCCCTTTACTATCCGCACATGGACGTATACCTATAATACGGTCGGGCAAAAACTCACTGAGAAAACGCCAGCAGGTGAAACAACCACCTATGCCTATGATAGTAATGGTCGTTTAATCACCGTGACTGATGCATTAGGCAATGTCACGACCTATAGCAACTTTACCCTCTTAGGTCCAGCTGCAACGATCACCTATCCAAATGGTAATAAAGTTGATTATGTTTTTGATGAGGCTGCACGAGTTAAACAATCCAGCGAAACAGTCTATAGCGCGCCTTATCAAGCTACGGATTCCACCACATCGACGCATTGGCCCCAGTGGATCATTGATCTGATTAATGCCTTATGTCAGTTGATTGGATCAGCTTCGCCGTTTGATGCCTCAGGCTCGACTACTGCATCCGTCGTTCAACCTTTGACAGCCACGGCATCCCGTGTAGACGTCACGAAGTATTATTACGACCCAATTGGACAATTAACCTCGGTCGTCATGCCGAGTGGTGAAACGCTCACCTATAGTTATGATGATGCTCATCGTCTCGTGGGTGCAACCGATAGTTTAGGCAATAGCATTACCTATACCTTGAATGGCGCAGGCGATATCACCAATACCTCCATACAAGACCCTACAGGCAATATCAAAGTCAAAACTCAGCAAATCTTTGATACCTTGGGCCGTGTACAACAGGACGTGGGCAATAATGGGCAAAACACGACTTATGGTTATGACAATTTAGATAATCTCACCAGCACGACGGATGCTTTAAACCGAAGTACAAGCAGTACGTATGATGCTTTAAACCGAAAAGTGACGGATGTCGATGCTTTAGGACAAACCGTTAAATATGGCTATAACGCCTTGGATCAACTCCTTACCATCACGGATGCACGTAATAACACGACCACCTATACTCCCAATGCTTTTGGCGAAATCACCAAGGAAGTAAGCCCAGACACAGGTACGACTACACGTAGTTATACCAATGGACGTCTGATGTCGGCGGTGGATAGCAATAGCATGACGCACGCCTATGGCTACGATGATATTGGGCGTGTAACGACACGGACTGATTCGGGTGCCTCTACAAGTACACTCACAACTCAGTACGGCTATGACCAAGGCACTTATGGCAAAGGTTACCTAACCAGTGTCGGGAATGCGTCCAGCACCCTGCGCTATAGTCGTGATAGTGCGGGTAATGTTATAGAGAAAGTGATGGCGGTGGGAACTAGCCCGTTCCGCGTCCAATACAAGTATCTGGCTGGCAATAAAATTAGCGATATTGTCATGCCCAGCGGACGTCATATTTCTTATGCCTATACCAATGGCAAAATAACCAGTGTCAGCATTTTGGGTTTAGCAACGCTATTGAACAATGTGAAGTACGGCCCAACGGGGATCGTAGGCTGGACATGGATTACCTCTGGTTCAGGTGCAACAGATACCAATACCTTCAGCTATGACTTAGATGGTCGCATGACCAATGTGACATCAACAGGTGTATTAGGTCGGGGTTACACCTATGACGCAGGTAATCGTATCCTGACGATTTCTGACATCTTGGCAGGGATTGGCACACAGTCCTACACCCATGACAAGCTTGATCGTTTAACGCTACAGACGCTTGCAAACCAAACACTGGGTTATAGCTACGATGCCAATAGCAATCGTACCTCTAAGACCCTGACTCCAAATGGCGGCAGTGCAATCAGCAGTACCTATAGCATTCAAGATTCAACCAATCGAATCAATACCATCACCGCAAATAGCACGACGAATACCATGACGTATTTGCCGACAGGGCAATTGGTTAATGATGGCGTACATCAGTTTAGCTATGACGCGGCAGGACGTTCCATCACCATTCAAAATAGTGCCACGGGCGCCACGATCTATAATAGCTACAATGGACTTGGAGAACGTGTCAGCAAGAAAGCGGGTCTGAACCAAATCTATTTTGTCTACGATGAAAATGGTCATCTGCTTGGTGAGTACGATCAGAATCGCGCCATGATTCGCGAATACTTCTGGCTTGGTGATCGTATCGTCGGAATGATGAGTAAAGATCGTCCGGGTGTACTTCTACGTGTCCATACCGATCATTTAGGTACTGTTCGTGCAGTTAGTCAAGGTGATGGTACGAATACACGGACTGTACTTTGGCGCTTTGAAGGCGATGCATTTGGGGATACGCTGCCGAATGAAGATGTGGATGGCAACGGTATTAAATTTACCATGCCGATTCGTATGCCGGGTCAGTACTATGATGCTGAAGTAGGTACGAGCTATAACTACTTTAGGGATTATGATGCCAGTACTGGGAGGTATGTGGAGAGTGATCCGATTGGGCTCAGTGGAGGAAACAACACATACGGGTATGTGGGTGGAAATCCAAACAGTAAAATTGATCCTGATGGGCAGTTTGCTTTCCTGATTCCTTTCCTACCCGAAATTGGGGCAGCTATATGTGAAGGGGGTGGATGTGCTGCCGCAGCTTCTGCGATTGCTAATGCAGTTGGTGCTATAGGACTTGGGGCTGTACTATCTAACCCTCACAATGTCAATGACTATAATGACAACAATATTGAAAAGATTTCTAATAAAAGAGAATATGAAAGGAATTGTGATGACAATGACCCTCCATTAGCTGATCCATGTGAGGAGGCTAAACGGAAGCTAAAAAGGGCTGAGTTGTGTCTAAGCTCAAGAAAGGCTTTCACTAATAAATGGTACAATGGTGTCGATGACCGACATAGTCCACAGCTCTATGTTGATCTTGAAAATAGAATTAAAGCTGCTGAAAGGGAGGTTGCCCGTAAATGCGCATGCTCCAAAAAATGATGAATACAGACTTACTCTTAAAGGAAATAAATGATGTATTTCCTGATAGTCCAATGCCTGACACATCAGAGTTAACTGTACATCAGAAGGATTGTGAACTATGCGATGATGTTCGTCGATACTTGAATGTCTATCGACATTTAAGCGTTGATAATAAACTAATTAGATTCTTGCATCAGAATCTATATGAACTTTCACCCTTAGCCTTTCGTTGGGTACTGCCTCATTATCTTAAATATTGTTTGACGGAAGATTGGGCGTATGCGCAAGAAGAAACATACTTTTTGGTTTTTAATCTTGGGCCGGCCCCTCAGCTTGAGAATGATACACTCATACGATTTGCAGCTTTGAACGATAAACAGATTAATTGCTTAATCGATTTTTTAAGTTGGTGCACTGGAGTTGAGGACTGTATCGACATTGAAGATGATATTAATAGAGCTTTTGCGTTTTTAAAGAAGCTTCTTAACCAAGCAAGATTAAAAATGTAGAAATCGTAGATACCGTCTTCAACGTCAAGTTTTATCAAGCTAATCTTACGTCATAATTAGCTTGATAAGGCATCTGATGCTTCACATAGCACAAATACACAAGCTTAGGCATCGTTGCACCCCAACCATTTTCGATCTGCCGTTTGATAAAAGCCGCTCATACATCACTTTGATGTGAGGGTTATGTTTGATCGCAACTACTGCCGACATATACAAATCCGCACTTTTCTTGGCCGAGCCTGCTTTCGAAAGGGAGCTTCTCCCGTTAATAGAGTTATCAGAAATCGTAGATGGGTAGAGGCATGAAACCCATCTTTACACATATCAATCATGAACGATATATGATTAAAAATGTGTCTGCATCTCTACAGCGGTTCTGATCTCTTGTCCCGTTCCTCCCGATACTTCTGCTTATGGAAATTGACGGTTCTTTCAATCTCATCCAGATCATTGACCAGTTGCAAAGCCAGACGCTGCTGCGCCAGTGTGCTGTGTTCTTGCCGTGCCATTGGATTATCTGGGGGTTGATACGCTGCCCAATCAAGTATTCGGCAATCCGGCTTCTCACATACAAATAAGCAATGCTGTCCTGATTCATGGATTACTCCTGTAGAACGTCTGTTAAACATGAGGCTGAAGAAGTTGGCGAGTTCATTTCAAGTTCAGAATTTAGGGTTTATTTTTGTCCTTTCTGCGGAGAAAAACTTGATAGCAATGTCGATTAGAAGTTTGTCAATTTAGCTTCTCTACCCATTTCCATCCCATGTAAAAACCTCCCGTCCGCGGGAGTTCCTCACCCAAAAAATATCACACACCACTGCTGCAAAGCCTGAAAGCCTTGCTGGTCAAGGCTTATAATGTGTAACACGGATAGAATTAGAAGATGATGAGGATTGTGGATGTCATAAAATCTTAGAAAAACGAAAACGACCACCTTATGATTGGTGTCAAGGTGATATTATTTATTTCGAATACATTGATTGTCTGAAGAAGTGTAAAGAGAAATAGAATGCTTTTTCCCTTAATGACTTACTGAGTTCCAATAAAAAACCGCGCTAAAGGCGGTTTTTTTAAATCACTTTCAATCACTTCTGCTCAGTTACATTCTCATCAATCCCATAACTATCTTCCGCTGGAAGATCTTTTACGGCTTTAGAAATCAGATCCGCCATGTAGTTACCATGCGCGGTTGATTTGTCATAATGAAAACGCAAACGCGGTGTGAAACGGGTCTTGATACGACGACCCAGTTCCTGACGCAGGAATCCTGCGGCACCGTTCAACAGATCTAGGGTTTCTTGATGCGCTTGTTCAGTCAGGTCGTCATTTAATTCACGACCCATGACCGTCACATACACATCGCCATAACCCAGATCTGAGCTGATTTTCACGCCAGAGATGGTGACCATGCCACCACCCAGACGTGGGTCTTTGAGTTCCATGCGAATGAGGTCAGACAACTCGCGTTGTACCTGATCACCCATACGCTGTAGACGCTGACTCATTATAGACTCCGTTTAATCTCATGGACTTCAAAGACTTCGATCTGATCGAGTTCTTGAATGTCCTTGTAGCCTTTAACACCCAGACCACATTCCATACCTGCACGAACTTCATTGACGTCATCTTTATAACGACGCAATGATTCGAGTTCGCCTTGGAAGACCACCACGCCATCACGCAGCACGCGGATTGGGCGGTTACGATGGATGACACCCTCAAGCACCATACAACCCGCAGCAGCACCAAACTTACTTGAACGGAACACTTCGCGGACTTGGGCAATACCCAAGATGTTTTCACGATGTTCTGGCGCCAACTTACCGCTCATGGCTGCTTTTACGTCATCAATCATTTCATAGATGATGCTGTAGTAGCGCAGATCGATGCCATCTTCCTGACTCTTTAGACGTGCGGCATTGTCTGCACGAACGTTAAAGCCAAGCATTGCCGCACCAGTTGATTCAGCCAGTGTGATGTCTGATTCGGTAATCGCACCAACACCTGAACCGACGATCTGTACACGCACATCATCAATCGACAAGTCGTTTAATGCATGAGTAAGTGCTTCAAGTGAACCACGTACATCGGCTTTGAGGACGATATTGACGGTAGGTACGTCTTTCTTGCCCATACCCGCCATGATGTTTTCAAGGCGCATGGCAGATTGACGATCGATTTTGTTTTGACGTTCGCGGTCAGCACGGAATTCAGCCACTTCACGGGCTTTCTTCTCATCAGAAACCACAAGGATTTCATCACCGGCATTCGGCGCATCGGGTAAACCGAGGATTTCAACTGGAATTGAAGGACCCGCAGATTTAACCTGCTTGCCGTTTTCATCGGTCATCGCACGGACGCGCCCGTAGAAAGAACCTGCAAGGAGCAAGTCGCCGACTTTAAGCGTGCCTTTTTGAACCAGAACGCTAGCAACCGCGCCGCGACCTTTGTCGATACGGGCTTCGATCACGATCCCTTGTGCCGCGCCTTCTTCAGAAGCAGTGAGCTCCATCAGTTCAGCTTGGATTGAGATCAGATCAAGTAGCTCATCAATACCCGCACCGGTTTTTGCAGAAACACGCGCGATAGGCACATCCCCACCCCATGCTTCTGTGGTGACGCCTTTGACAGACAGTTCGTTCAGAACGCGATCTGGATCAGCGCTTTCTTTGTCGATTTTATTCAACGCAACGATGATTGGTGTACCTGCCGCTTTGGCATGTTCAATCGCTTCAGCGGTTTGTGGCATTACGCCGTCGTCCGCTGCAACCACCAGAATCACGATGTCGGTGGCTTTCGCACCACGTGCGCGCATTTGGGTAAATGCTGCGTGACCCGGGGTATCGAGGAAGGTGATGACACCACGATCAGTTTCTACATGGTAGGCACCGATATGCTGAGTAATCCCGCCTGCTTCGCCTGACGCCACTTTGGTACGGCGGATATAGTCGAGCAGTGAGGTCTTACCATGGTCAACGTGACCCATGATGGTGACGACCGGAGGTCGCAGTTTCACGTTACCGCGATCAGCAACCGAAGCCATCAGTTTGTCTTCAACGGCGGTATCACTGACCAATACAGGGTTGTGACCGAGTTCTTCAACCACCAAAGATGCTGTAGATTGATCAATCGTTTGATCTTGAGTAACGATTTCGCCCATTTTCATCAAGGTCTTGATGACTTCACGAACTTTAACCGCCATTTTTTGCGCCAGATCGGCAACGACGATATTTTCAGTGATTTGAACATCATAAACTTGTTTTTCAACAGGCTTTTCAAAACCGTGTTTGTTCGATTGGCTGGTTTTCAGACCACGTGGGGTTTGGCGGAAAGATTGCTCTTCCTGACGACCTGAACGATTACGTCCTTTACCCTTGCCCGCACCCGCGCCTGCCGCTGTCGCTGCACCACGTTTGATATCACGATTTTCTTTATCAAAAGATTCTTCGTATGCACGACCAACGAGACCCGCAGCCAGTGGTGCGGTGTCATCGATCTTACGATCTGGAGCTGCGCCATCGGCATATTTGCTGGCCATTTGGCGCATTTGTTCAAGCGTACGTTGTTGTGCTGCTTCAGCTGCTGCACGGCGTGCCGCTTCTTCAGCTGCTTTTAGGCGAGCAGCTTCTGCTTCACGCTCTTTCTTCTGTTCTGGTGTTTCATCGATTTTAGCTGCGCGTTTTTTAACGACAACTTCTTTCTTCTCTACATTTTTCTTGTCGCTTTGCAGACGCATTGCATCAAGCGTTGCTTGATGTTTAGCATCGGCTTCTGCACGTGCTTTTTCTGCCGCTACCGCCGCTGCTTCTTCAGCTGCTTTCACATCCGCAGGCTTTGCGTCTTGCGCTTTTTCTTGGGCACTGGCTTGAATGCTGGCTTGAATACGCGCTTTTGCTTCTAATTCAAGTTTGGCGCGTTCCGCTGCTTGGGCCGCAAGATCAGGCTTAACAAAAGTATGCTTTTTGCGCACTTCAACATTAATGGTTTTGGCTTTACCGCTTGAGCTTGCCACTTTGGCCGTGCCGAGCGTTTTACGCTTTAATGTGATTTGAGTGGTATCAGGCGCAGATTGACCATGGCTCTGTCTTAAGTGAGCAACCAGTTTTTCTTGTTCATTTTCAGTGACGAGCGCAGTTGCAGCACGCGCGGGTAAGCCTGCCTCAACCAATTGGGATAATAATTTTTCGACTGGACGGCCGACTTGTTGTGCTAATTCGTTTACGGATTTATCCGCCATGTGGTGCTACCTACCTATATACTCAAAACATCATTCAAAATCATTCGTGTTAAATCATGGGGGTCATCCTTAAAGATAACCTGCGCTGGGCGCTCATATTAAAAAAACCATGCCAGTACAACTCCAAGTTGTGTAGTGGCGTGTAACGAAGAACAACCCGTTACACGCGATGATGCTTATTCAGCGAGAGCGTAGAGCTGGGAACGAAGACTTGCGCCTTAGTTAAACCAAGACTCACGCGCTTTCATAATCAATTTACCTGCGGTCGCAGTATCGACGCCAAGATCTTCAAGATCGCCAACAGCTTGGTCTGCAAGGTCGTCAACGGTAACAATGCCGTGTGCTGCCAAGTTAAATGCAAGATCACGATCCAGGCCTTCGAGCGCCAGCAATTCTTCGCTAGGGTCTTGGATGCTTTCTTGTTGTAACAATTCATCAGCAAGTGCCGCATCTTTGGCGCGAGCTTGTAGTGCCGCGATCGTCTCGTCATCCAAACCTTCAATTTCATGGAAGGTTTCAGCAGGCACAAACGCCACTTCTTCGAGTGAAGTAAAGCCAAGCTCAACCAGCGCAGTTGCCAAATCTTCTTCGATTTCCAAGCGCTGGATGAATAAGTCAACATACTGTTGTGATTCAGATTGTTGGCGAGCGCGGTATTCGTCTTCGAGCATCATGTCGAGGCGATAACCTGTTAATTCAGATGCCAAACGCACGTTTTGACCCTGGGTACCGATGGCACGTGCCAATTGGTCACTGGCCGCAAAAATGATATCCGCACTGTGTGCATCTTCATCCAATACGATACCTGATACGTCAGCAGGTTCAAGGGCGCTGGCGATATATTGTGCAGGATCATCAGACCAGATAACCACGTCAATGCGCTCGCCTTCCAGTTCTTGCTGAACCGCTTGGATACGTGTACCACGCATCCCGATACATGCACCAACCGCATCAATACGATGATCGTTGGTTTTGACTGCAATCTTGGCACGTACACCGGGTTGACGCGCAGCGCCTTTGATTTCAATGATTTCTTCACTGATTTCAGGTACTTCTTTGCGCATCAAGGCAATCAGCATTTCTGGGCGTGAACGAGACAACAACAGCTGTGCACCGCGACCATCACGATTGACGCTAAACAAAATCGCAGTAACGCGTTGTTTGGCACGCAATACTTCACGTGGAATCATTTCTTCACGCGCCAAATAGCCTTCAGCGTTATTGCCTAAATCGATGATGAAGCCGTCTTTGGTTTGCTTTTTTACTTCGCCATAGATGAGCTCACCAACACGTTCTGCATATTCATCAGCAACCATCGCACGCTCAGCTTCGCGAATTTTTTGCACGATAACTTGTTTCGCAATCTGGGCAGCAATACGACCGAATTCAATCGATGGGATTTGCTCTTCGCGCACATCACCGATTTTCCATTTCGTTGGATCAAGATCACTGATCGCATCTTGTAGGCCAGGCATTTCATGATCTTCATCGGCAACAACAGTCCATACGCGGAAAGTGTCGTATTCACCGGTTTTACGATCAATCGATACACGCAGATCTACTTCGTCGTGTTCGTAGAATTTTTTCTTGGTTGCTGCAACCAGCGCCTGTTCCATCGCTTCGAAAATTGCCTCACGGCTCACGCCTTTTTCGTTGCTGACGACTTCCACGACGGTCAGAATTTCACGACTCATAGGTCACCTTATGATCTTAAAAAAGCAGTTAGAAAACTATTTGAAAACAAATATTAAGTAAAATTTATAACATCAAAAACTGTAAAACATTCACGAAGCAACAGCATACATCCATGTTCGCAATCAATTTTTTGCAAAACGCGAATTAAACAGGTGCAAACACCAAATTAGCTTTATCAATATTATCCGCATCAACTGTGACAGTCACACCGTCAAACTCGACCGTGAGCACCTCATTTTCTAGCGCTTTGAGTAAACCGGTCAGTTTACGGCGATTAGCAACCGGTGCTATTAGTCTTAAGTGCACGGTTTGACCGACATAAGGTTGCATTTGCGCAAGCGTAAAGAACGGACGATCCCAACCTGGTGAGGAAACTTCAAGAATATATTCACCTGAGATTGGATCATGCACATCCAAGACACCATTCACTTGATGAGTCACATTGACGCAATCTTGGACACCAATGCCGCGGCCTGTCTCTGGCGCATCTTCATCTAGTTCTTCGTCCGGTGCATTGTTATCGACGACATCATCAGCAATATCTTGGTCTGGATTCAATGCGGGTACGGAGAAACCGGTGGGCAATGCTGGGATTTCTGTATCTGGACGATCAATATAGATACGTAATAGTGAGCGTTTGCCCTGAGGTAAGAACTCTAGACCCCATAGTTCGACACCACACACCGCAACGGCGGGTTGGATAAGATCAAATAAGGCTTGAGTTTTTTGGGATAATTTCATGGTTTGTCTAAACTTTTTGTTAAGTACGGTCGTCAAATATGTTCAATCACGCCGTTCGTTTGAAAGAAGCATAAAGACATAAATCACGAACGACAAAAACAAAAAATGGGCATGAAGCCCATTTTTAACAGTTCATTCAATACCATCTATTATAAAGGATCACTGCCACAATGAAAGCAATCGATAATAGCTGATTTGAATGCTACTGCACGAAACTGTAAGAAAAATCACATCAATGTAAGCAGTGCTGTCCATTCAATGTGTCTTTCAAAATAAGTGGTAGCGGGGGCTGGATTTGAACCAACGACCTTCGGGTTATGAGCCCGACGAGCTACCAGACTGCTCCACCCCGCATCAACTGGACGGCATAGTATGCCTATCCTTACCTTCTGTCAACGTTTAATTTGCTGACGCCCGATATTTATATTTCATTGATTATAAAAGGTTAATTAACAACCAACTAACCTTTTTACTTTGAAACCTAAATATCATGGTGCGGAAGGGGGGACTTGAACCCCCACGCCGTTAAGCACTACCACCTCAAGGTAGCGTGTCTACCAATTCCACCACCCCCGCAAGAAGGACGACAAGTCTACTGGATTCAATTAAGAATTGGAAGGGGTCTTTGTCGAAATAGTTGTAGGAGTTGGTGTACTTACTGGCGCAGGTGCCGAGTTAGTTGCTGGTGTTGGCAGGCTAAATAGCGATTCAGCATGACGCTTGGCAAAAATTGCCAGTGACAGACTGGTGATAAAGAAGATGGTGGTCAGAACCGCAGTTGACTTGGTCAGGAAGTTTGCTGAACCTGATGCTCCGAATACGGTATTTGATGCGCCTGCACCAAAAGATGCACCAGCTTCTGCGCCTTTGCCTTGTTGCAGCAGGATCAAACCGATCATGCCCAATGCCACTAAAATATGTAATATCAGTACCAGCGTTTCCACGTTTACATCTCCACGCTTAAGCGATATCAAACGCTTTGGCGATTTGCAAAAAAGAATCAGCATCAAGTGCTGCACCACCAACCAATGCCCCGTCGATATCCGGGCACTGGGCAAGTAATCCTGCATTATCCGACTTTACGCTGCCGCCGTAAAGTAGGCTCGTCTCATTTAACGCAGGACGGATGTGACTGAGGACTTGACGAATCGTGGCATGCATCTGCTGTGCATCTTCTGGACTTGCTGTACGACCGGTCCCAATTGCCCAAACGGGCTCATAAGCCAAGATAAATTTTTGTGGGTCAATGATGCTTAAAAGTTGAGTATGTGCAGTCACTTGCGCAGTGACTATAGCAGTCGCCTGCCCAGATTCTCGCTCACTGAGGGTTTCGCCTACACACCAAATGACCCCTAAACCGGCATCTAGTGCAGCGCGAAGTTTTAATTCGATCAGTGCTTCGTCTTCATGGTGTAATGTTCTGCGTTCTGAATGACCGACAATCACCCACTCCGTACCTGCATCTATCAGCAAATCTGCAGAAATGTCGCCAGTAAATGCACCTGTATGACGTTGGGTCGCAACGTCTTGAGCAACCAGTTGAATCTTTGAAGGGATATTGGCGTGCTGAATGAGGCTGCTAATTGTGATTAAATGTAAATGCGTCGGTGCAATGGCCAGTTGACATTGTTGGATAGGCGTAGTGCTTAGTTCTGTGATCAGTGCCTGGGTCAGGTTTTTAGCCGCAGCAAGATTGGGGTTCATTTTCCAATTGCCGATAACCCAGCGTTTACGGGTTGTGAAAGAGGGTGACGCGCTTGTAGGCATAATTTATTCGTATGTCAGTGCAAAATTGCGTTAATTCTAGCGCAAATCGATGATGAATAAATATGGATCGTTATTTTTGGTTCTTTAAGATCATCACTTCGGAGTAAAAATATGCAGCATGGATTGGAAAATACTGATTCAACGATTGAACCGCTCAAGAACGGTCGCTATCGCCATTATAAAGGACAGTTTTATCAGGTCTTAGGCACAGCGAGACATTCTGAAACGCGCGAGTGGCTTGTGGTCTACCGCTGTTTATATGATGACTATAGTCTTTGGGTGAGACCTCTTGAGATGTTTATTGAGTCGATTGTTTTAGAAAACGGTGTGCAAGTCCCACGGTTTAGTTTCGTTGATCAAGATGTTGATGATTTTGTAAACAGTAGTGATGGTGAACCAGTGGGCAATTTAGGCAAATAATAGAATCCTGACCGATACTTAAATGCATATTTAGATATGTTATCCGATTGTACAGTCTTGCGGAGTGGGTTATAGTCGGGAAGCTCACGGAGGTGAGGTCTTTGATAACGAATGGATGAAGGTGTATGTCTGGACAAGCGGTATCCTTCGGTGGTTTAGCGCGTCAGATTGTGAATGAAGGTATCGTCACAGCTGAAATTATGCAGCGCGCAGCCAGCGATGCTCAAACCGAAAAAATCACATTAATCTCGCATTTAGTCTCCAAAAAATTGGCCAAAGCCGATCAGATTGCTTGGTTGGTTGCGCGCGATTTTGGTGATTCCTTATTTGATCTTGATGCGATAGATCAGAGCCTCATCCCGAAAGATCTTGTAGACGAGAAGATTGTTCGTCAGTTTTCTGTTGTGCCTATTTTTAAGCGCGGTTCCCGAATATTTGTCGCGATGAGCGATCCGACACGGGTGGATGCGTTGGAAGCCATCCGTTTTGCCAGCCGCTTAGCGGTTGAGGCGGTTGTGGTCGAAGAGGACAAGCTGGCGCGACTGATAGAAAAGCTTTATGAAAACATGACCACCGCTGATTTTAGCGGCTTTGGTGGTGATGTTGAGCTGGATGTCGAAACCGAAAACAACGACGATAAAAATGCAAACGATGCAGCAGGAGCGGAAGAAGCTCCTGTTGTAAAGTTCATTAATAAAATGCTGATTGATGCGATTCGTATGGGGGCTTCAGACTTACATTTTGAGCCCTATGAGAAAAGCTATCGGATTCGCTATCGTGTTGATGGTGTGATGCGCGAAATTGCCCGTCCGCCTATTCAATTGGCGCCTAAATTGGCAGCGCGTTTGAAAGTCATGTCGCAAATGGACATTTCTGAAAAGCGTATGCCACAAGACGGTCGAATTAAGCTCAAAGTTTCTAAAACCAAAGCAATTGACTTTCGTGTGAACTCTCTGCCAACTCTGTATGGCGAAAAAATTGTTCTGCGTATTTTGGATGCGTCGAGTGCGATGCTGGGTATTGATGCGCTCGGTTATGAGCCTGAACAAAAAGCATTGTTTATGGCTGCTCTTGAGCGCCCACAGGGAATGTTGTTGATCACAGGTCCAACTGGTTCAGGGAAAACGGTTTCGCTCTATACGGGTCTGAATATCTTGAATACAGTTGATACGAATATTTCAACAGCAGAAGACCCTGTTGAAATTAACTTAGAAGGGATTAATCAGGTTAATGTCAACTTAAAAACAGGCTTAACCTTTGCGGTCGCGCTCCGTGCATTCTTACGCCAAGATCCTGATATTGTGATGGTGGGTGAAATCCGTGACCTTGAAACAGCCGAAATAGCTGTAAAAGCTGCACAAACAGGGCATATGGTGATGTCAACATTGCATACCAACAGTGCTCCGGAGACGTTAACGCGTCTGCGTAACATGGGTGTGCCTTCATTTAATATTGCAACTTCAGTGAATCTGGTGATTGCGCAGCGCTTAGCACGCAGATTGTGCCCAGCGTGCAAGAGCCCTGTTGATGTACCGGCGCAAAGTTTAAAAGAAATGGGCTTTACCGATGAGGATTTGGCAACAGGATTTAAAGTTTATCAGCCCGTTGGCTGCTCTGAATGTCGTGATGGCTATAAAGGCCGTATTGGAATTTACGAGGTAATGAAAGTCACGTCTGAGATTTCACGGATTATTATGGAAGAAGGCAATGCGATCGATATTGCCGATGCATCGCGTCGATCGGGCTTCAATGATTTACGCCGTTCAGGACTGATCAAAGTTATGCAAGGTATGACCAGTCTGCAAGAGGTAAACCGAGTCACAGGTGGCGAGTAAATCGATCATAAAACTGCGCAGGCGCTGTTTTGTGATTAATAAAATGAGTTCAAAACGTTGATGAAGACAGAGCGATTGCATGCGGATGCTGCAATTTAGAGATGAAGGACGATGTGTCGTATTGGTATTTAATTTCAATAGGACACGCTAAAAAGAGAGCGAACATGGCCGTCAATAAAGCACAGGATATTCCGAATTTTCTCTACGAGGGAACCAATCGGCGGGGTCAAAAAATCAAGGGGGAAATCCCTAGTAAGAATATGGCTCTGGCGAAAGCAGTCTTGCGTAAGCAAGGGATCAATGTCACCAGCATCCGCAAGAAACAAAAGAATTTGCTTGAGTTCATTTCCAAGAAAAAAGTCTCGGCAATGGATATCGCGATTTTTACGCGTCAATTGGCGACGATGATGAAAGCTGGGGTACCCTTAGTTCAATCTTTTGAGATTGTAGCCGAAGGATTAGATAATCCATCAATGCGTGAAGTTGTTTTGGGCATTAAAGGTGAAGTGGAGGGAGGGAATACCTTTGCAGGTGCCTTACATAAGTATCCCCAGTATTTTGATGAGCTCTTTTGTTCACTGGTTGCTTCAGGCGAGCAATCTGGTGCATTAGAAACAATGCTAGATCGTGTAGCAATCTATAAAGAAAAGAGTGAGTTGCTAAAGCAAAAGATCAAGAAAGCAATGAAATATCCTATCGCGGTTATTATCGTTGCATTAGTTGTGACGATTATTCTGATGGTAAAGGTTGTGCCTGTGTTTCAAGATCTGTTTGCGTCTTTTGGTGCGGATTTGCCCGCATTTACGCAAATGGTAGTTAACATGTCCAAGTGGATGCAGGATTACTGGTGGGCATTGATAGGTATTATTGCGCTTGCCGTTGGAGGATTTACAGAGTCGTTTAAGCGTAGCGAAAAATTCCGTGATTTTTTGGATAAGCTGGTACTGAGATTACCTATTTTTGGTGATTTGGTTTACAAGGCGATTATTGCGCGCTTTAGTCGGACATTAGCCACAACTTTTGCGGCTGGGGTACCATTAATTGATGCATTAGAGTCAACTGCTGGTGCAACCAATAATGTTTTGTACCGCAAAGCAACCATGCAAATTCGTGAAGATGTTTCGACAGGGCAGCAACTGCAATTTGCAATGCGTTCGACGGATCGTTTTCCATCAATGGCCATACAAATGGTTGCGATTGGTGAGGAGTCTGGTGCTTTGGATGCGATGCTTGATAAAGTAGCGACTCACTTTGAAAATGAAGTGGATAACGCAGTTGATGGTTTAACATCGTTGATGGAACCTTTGATTATGGCCGTTTTGGGTGTGCTTGTTGGGGGGCTGGTGATCGCAATGTATCTGCCCATCTTCCAAATGGGCTCGGTGATGTAATGCAGAATTTGCACGATGCTTTGGATGTGATTATTGCTTTACCTTGGCTCAGTACATTGCTGATCGCATTACTGGGGCTGTGCGTCGGTAGTTTTTTGAATGTCGTGATTTACCGACTGCCGCGAATTATGGAAAGTGAGTGGCATCAAGATTGCTCCGTGCTCCTGCATGACGAGTTGCAAGAACAACATCGCTTGGATGAGTCTAAACCCCCAGCAAAAATGACACTGAGTCAACCTGCTTCCACGTGTCCATCCTGCGGTCATAAAATCCGTTGGTATGAAAATATTCCGCTGCTGAGTTGGCTAGTACTCCGTGGTAAATGCAGCGCATGTAAGACTTCTATTGGGATTCGCTACCCTTTGGTTGAACTATTAACCATGTTGGCGTCACTCGCTGTATTTTTAGTCTTTGGTCCAACGTTACAAATGCTTTGTGCTTTAGGGCTTACTTGGGCATTGATTGCTTTGACAGGTATCGATTTTGATACCCAATATTTACCCGATCGCATTACTTTACCGCTTGCTGCTGCAGGATTATTGGTCAATGCACAAAGTCTTTTTGTATCGCCGAGTCAGGCGATTTGGGGCTATGTCATTGGTTTTTTGGTACTGTGGATTGTCTATATTCTATTTAAAGTGATCACAGGTAAAGAAGGCATGGGCTACGGGGACTTTAAGTTACTGGCCGCGCTCGGTGCTTGGTTGGGTCCCATGCAATTGCCGTTGATTATCCTATTATCGTCCTTTGTGGGTGCCATCATTGGTATTATTTTACTTAAAGTACGTAAAGAGAATCAGCCATTTGCATTTGGACCCTATATTGCAATTGCTGGATGGATATCGCTACTGTGGGGCAATCAGTTGGTTACTGGATATTTAGGCATGTACCATTAGATTTAGAACGCGGTGTCAGCAGACATCGTGCACTGCTTAAAAGACAAAATCCCTAAACCTTGGTCAAAGAGAGGTTTGGGGATTTTTGTTTGTGGTATTTAATGCTTCAATAGCGTATTCATCGCATCTCTCATCAATAGGTCCGAGCTATGTTCATTGTGGGTTTAACGGGTGGTATAGGCAGTGGTAAAACAGCAGCAAGTGATTGGTTTGCAGCTCAAGGGATTACGGTGGTCGATGCCGATGTCGTCGCGCGCGAAGTGGTGATGGTAGGTCAGCCAGCACTATTAGAAATTGCAGAAACGTTTGGTCATTGGGTACTCCAACCCGACGGCACTTTGGATCGGGCTGCGTTACGTCAACATGTATTCTTACATCCTCAGGATCGTCAGAAATTAGAAAAGATCACCCATGCACGTATTCATGTGGCGATGGCACAGCAGTTGCAAGCGGCAACATCGCCTTATGTCATTTTGGTATCTCCTCTTTTGCTTGAATCTGGGAAGGCAGGGCTTTCCAGTTTATGTCAACGTATTTTAGTGGTTGATGTACCAGAAGAAGTGCAGCGTATCCGTGCCGGCGCTCGTGATGGACAAACACTAGAGTCGATTGATCGAATCATGGCTGTGCAGATTGCCCGAACAGATCGCTTGGCCCAAGCTGATGATGTGGCCGTGAATGATGGGGAGCTAACGCATTTGTATCAGCAGTTACGCGTCTTGCATGCGCAATATCTAGAGATGAGCCGAGATCATTGATTTTTTATCAGATAATTATTTAGCAATGAGCGTTTAGACATGGCAAATGTGCAGATTTCTTTTACATTGATGGATGTTTTTGCACATCAACCTTTATCAGGGAATGGGCTTAGTATCTTCAGTCTTGTAGAGGATCTCTCTGATGACTTGATGTTGTCGATTACACAAGAGATGCGTCAATTTGAAAGTATTTTTATCAAAAAGATTGATCACTCACCATCGTTCGCTGTGCGCATCTTTACCATGGAAGAAGAGCTCCCATTTGCAGGGCATCCATTGATTGGTGCGGCGGCGTATCTTCATCACAAGAGTTATCCGAAGCAAGATGAAGTGGCGCTGAGTTTGATCACAGAATCTGGAGAAGTTTCAGTCTGTAGTCACCATATAGCGGGTGAATATTGGGCCGAAATGGATCAAGGCGTTGCCAAAGTATCGTCCCCTATTTCTGAGGAATATTTTGAAGAGATATTAGCCGCCTTAAATTTGACCCAAGCTGATCTCATCCCGAATTTACCTTTACAGGTGATTTCGACGGGTCTGCCTTATTTAATCGTGCCGCTACGTCAAAACCTACAACATGCTGGGATCGTTATTAAACACTTCGAAGCGCTATTGACCAAAGTTGGAGCAAAATTCGTGTATGTTTTGGATGTGCACCGGCGCGAAGGACGAACATGGGATAATGATGGACGGGTTGAAGATATTGCGACGGGGAGTGCAGCGGGACCTGCAGCGGTCTACTTGACCCTACATGGACATGCTAAGGTCAATGAAACGATCCAATTCAAACAAGGGCAATATGTGGGAAGACCCAGTGAGATTTTCGCGACGGTCAGTGCTGAGTTGCCGTGGTCGGTTAAAGTACGTGGGCAGGTTTGCTTTGTGGGCGAGGGTACTTTGACGTTACCTCGCTAGATGTTTCTAGCGTCTGATTTAAGTGTTTTTGAGTACTCAATAATGTCTAATACCAATCAAGAAAAGGGTTTAAAGGTGCGCACCGAAGTCATGGGTGAAGCTTTTGTTCAGCGTGCAATTGAAAACACGACACCGCTGACAGAGCCCATGCAGGCTCGGCGCAATAAAAAAATATAATTGTTATAAATAAGACATTTATTGAGTTTTAAAAAAATCATGTAGCAAAGGTGTAGTAACACACTGGCTTAATTGTTCATGTTAAGCCAGTCTGATTTTGCCTTTTCCGCAGCGGCATCCATTGCTAAGCCTAGATCGACAATAGAAACCATATGTTCGGCTTTGTGGCCTTGTTTAATGGCCGGGTAGGGTAAGCCCTGCTTGTTTGCCAAGCGTTTAGCCTGCGTCTCATCCATGCCTAAATCCCATGTATCAAGCGCTTGACGTAGCGTAATCATAGGCGACTTAAATTTAAGTGCAAGTAAAAAATAACTATCGGACATTATTCATTCTCCTCGCGTTTATCTGCTTTCAATTTCAGTTCCGCTTTGGCTTTCTCAAGCCGCTTTAATTCATATTCCAACCGCTCGGCATACCAGAACATAGGATATGTCGTGTAGCCGCCTCGGTAGGTTCCCCGTTCTAGCCAAACAAAACAGGGGTATTCTTTAGGGTCTTTGCCAGTTGGGAACATCTCAAGATGACTGTTTTTAAACCGACTCCAACCCCTCTTAGTTTTAAGTAGGTGCATGGGGCTTATCCTTAATGAGTGCGAATAGCTCAGTTAGTGCATTATTAATATCAGTCAAAAACGCAATATTAATGTCAGTTAAACTTGCATCCATTACTTTATGAATCGCCCCCTCAAGCTCTGCTATGCGCTCATCTTGAAGTATTAAAATTTCTAATGTCTCTGGTTTTGTGATCCCAGCATCCATCCACTTTATTTTCAGTTCACGCAATCTGATTGAGTTACTCATGATTCGCACCCGACAGGCGGCTTAGGCGGAAAACACTTTGGTTTTGGATGCCATAGACCTTTTTCATATTGGACATTTAGGTACCAAATAGCTGTATTTGGATAGTTCTCGGTGATAGCCCACAAGTAGCCGCATTCATCTGTATCTGCTTCTGTCGGCAACCGATCAGCTATATTCACCCATTCACTTTCAACAATAATTGAATCCAGTTTGGCCGCTTGCCATGCCTCAAATGCTAGTTTTGTCTCATGGGCAATGTAGACGGCACCAATGTTTTTAGCTTTCTTAAATACATTGCTGTAAAAAGTGGCTAATTTTTCATAAGCGGTAGTGGTCTTAAACCAAGCTTCAAACCGTTGTTGTTCTAATGGGTTGCTCATGATTGCACCTCGTTAGGACGGCCTTTGAGTGGTTGCCAATGAGAGACGGTACCCATAACAGCCATGTTCATTTCTGGGCCGTCCTCATAGCTGTACCAGTCTGCAGGCCAATAAAGCATGTCTGAGTCATCGTCGTATACTGCTTCGCCTTCATATGGCCGTTCAGAGCTACAAACTACGCTCTTTTCAGAGACCCAAAAAGCAACACGTTGTCTGAAACCATCCCAGATCAAAACATCATCCTCATTGTCCGGGTATCGGTCCTTAGTGCTGATCCAAGAATCAGACTCAAAATCAATCCACTCAATGCCTAGAATGTCTTTGATGCTTTCGAGCGCTTGGCCTGCAGACGTGTCTTTGCATTTGTTGCTTCTTATGTTCTGCAAGTGGCGCAAGAGAACAGTTTGAATTTTTGCTAGATCAGTTTCATCCGATGCAGGCGCAGCAGCTTCAACACCTTTTATTGCCCAATTGGCCGGGCAATTGGTACATGATCGAAAATCATTGCCTTTGTGTGTGCAGCTTAAAGACAGTGTTTGGCTTGTTTTTCCGCACCTGTCTAAGCACTGCGCGTTATGCTCAGTGATTAGGGATGTGAGGCGTATTACTTCGGCTTTATGATTGATACTCACAATTGCACCTCCACTGCTGGCGATGCGCCCTCCTGGTACTCATACACCACTTCCCAAGTCGGGTGACACCAGTGAACCTTACGAATAGGATCATCATCAAAGACAATCCCAACATAGGCGGCGCGGGTTTTGGTTACGCGGCCTTTGCGACCCTTAAAATGCGCCACTGTATCTTTTTGGATTTTTAGGCCGTAGGTCTGATTGATATAATCAAACATAGGGTCATGATGACGTTGTACCCAAGTGCAGTAAGGCCCATCTTCGGTATCAAAAATGCACAAAATAAACCATCCTTCACCCGCAGGCTTTGATGGTTGCCATTCGGTAAAACCATCTAAATCGCCTTCCATATAGCGATTAAATAACTCTTCCGCGTCGCCTTCGAGGAAAATGGTTTGTTCACCAGTTAATTGCTGGTCTTTAAGCCACGCCTTCCAAAGTTGCGACGGTACAACTTCGCCACCGTCAAATTCAGGGAAGTCCGGGTGGTACCAAAAGCCGCCCTCACCGCGCACGACTGGCGCGGGTTGTATTAAGTGAGTCATGATTAGCCCCGCGCCGTAGGCAAAATTTGCAGCAGCGTGTCGATAATTTCTCGAAGTGCTGGAAATTCCGGCTGGTTTGCTTCATCAAATACGGCTTCGGCTCTTTGATTGCCATACTCAACTATTTTCTTAACAATTGAATCAATATCAAAGGACGGTTCAATATCCAAAGATTCGATGCGATCCTCAAGTAACACAAGAGCGTCGTGTTCTGCATCTTCTTCGATACTGAATTTTTTAGCCCGGCAATCGTCATAGTTTGAGTCATCTTCCTCTTCATCATATTCCGCGCTCTCTAAAGAGGCTTGGACATCTTGAAGTGCCGCAAATGCTGGATGACTTGGCGTAACGTGGAGGCGTGCATAGGTCAAGCGTTCAACAGCATCATTAAAATGTGCATTCATCATTAAGCCCTCATGGGTGATAAAGTTATTTGACAGTCCGCACCGTCAACAGGTTCAAAACGTAGTGCTGCGTGTGAATCTGCAGGCATGAAGATTTTCACGTCCTCGCTATCAATGAATTTCATGGCATCGAGCACGTAATCACGATCAATACAGATCGTGTGATCTAG
This sequence comes from Aquirhabdus parva, assembly GCF_003351745.1. NCBI lineage: Bacteria > Pseudomonadati > Pseudomonadota > Gammaproteobacteria > Moraxellales > Moraxellaceae > Aquirhabdus > Aquirhabdus parva. The sequence continues at coordinate 3,723,194 of NZ_CP031222.1, forward strand.
GTTTTCGGTAAGAGTAGCTATGCACTCTTCGTTACCGCTTCCGCTTCCGTGTCTCTCGGTGTAATTAACAAGTAGGCGATCTTTGCAAGGGGTAATGGCGATGGCGCAGAAACTCTTGCTTGAGTCGGCTATGTAGCCCGCAGTGGCAATTTCAACCGCTTGAGTGAGCTCATGGCGGTTTAGGACCGTATTAAAATCCCCTCTTGGAACAATGCGCTTCCAATCAGGGTATTTACCGTCAATTAGCTTGGTTGTGAGTTTTACGCGGTCTACGGTGAAACTGGCTGTACTGCGCTGTAATTGCAGGCAGCAAGCTTTTTCTTTTGCATTTGAGATTAACTGCACAATAGTCTTAACAGTCGGTGCAGGGATGATTAGAGAGGCAGCAACACCCGTTGTAATGGGTAGGCTAAAGCTGGCGAGGCGATGACCATTAGATGCAATTAACGTAATTGAATCTTTATCCATTTGAAGGGCTACCCCGGTGAGGTAGTACCGGACATCGTTATGAGCGACAAAAGGCAGAACGGCTTTTAAGGCAGACGTAAAGTCTTTTGGGTCCTCAAGATCAAGTTGCGCGACCTGTTTAACATCACGATCAATCGACGGTAAATCCTCAACTAAGGCCGTCTGCAGCGTTAAAGCCGCTTTGCCGCATTCAATGTGTAGCGTGCGGTTTTCATCTAAGAAAATATTGATCGGCTTAGAGCGAGTAGACAGGCGCTTAATGATGTTGGTGAAGGCGTAGTTATTGACAGCACATGAGCCCTCTTTAAACTCACCATCAAGCGTCCGGGATGTCTCTATCTCAATTTCTGTATTGGTGCCCCGCATAGTTAAAACGCCATGACTCACAGTCAAAGCAACATTGCTTAGGATCGGCATAGTTGATTTTGTGTGAATGGCCGGTGATAACGCGGCAAGGTCAGAGGCAATCTGTGTGCCTAAGATTGTGATATTCATTAAGCTGCGACCCCTTCAGTTTTATGAAACTTTGCCTTAGTGATGATTTTTTTTGCATGATCCAAAGCAAAACAGCCATAAATGCCGCGAGGCTCAAAAACTGAAACCAAAGCTTCCAGCGCTTCAAGAAGTTCCGGCGCTGTAGCAATAAGCTGCGCATTGCTTGCTTGCACACCGTCAGGATGTTCGCAACCGTAAATCGTTGAAATGCGCGTACCTAAATAGCGTTCGCTATTACTGACAGGGCGAATTTCTGCAATTGAATTTGTGCATTGTTCGTGGGGATGGTCAAAGCAGGCCACCCAAGGTCCGGGGGTATGCTTATTCATAGATGTACCCCAACAGCACAGGCCCCGATGTAGAGGCCAAGGAAAACAAGAAAAACACCGATAATCACCAAACCGTTACCGCCTGACTCTGGATCAATTTGAGGCTGTGCAAAGTCGGGGGCTTGTAAGCGCTGTGTGCAAATCTGATCGATACGCTCAAAATCGATATCTTTGATCGGGTTTGGTTGATTGGTAATGGAAATATCTTTTACCGGGTTTGGTGTGGCTATGAGATCGATTCCCTCAAGAAATTCTTGTAAATCGCTTTCAAACTTATCCATAATATTTTTACTCCAACACTATTTGGGGTCATGCCCTTGGTTGCTAGAACAACGTAAGGGCTTTTTATGGGTCGCTGTATGCGTCCTAATGCAACAAATTAAACCATCGGTTTAATATTAAATCAACGGTTAAATTAAACCGTTGGTTTAACTGGTTACAAAATGATCAATAGATAAGCGATGGACAAAGAAAAGCCCACTGTAGAAAGTGGGCTATGTGTTGAATGTAATTTAAGATTTTTTGCTTAAAATATCATCGATCTTAGGGTAAGTCGGGTAAAGATTATTTTTTGCGGGGGAGTGGGTTTTGTACATCGAAGGCATAACCAAGCACGATAAACCGCTGTTCTTTAATTTGCTCTGCAGTAAGTCTTTCTTCCGGGTACTCTTCGGCGTTCTTGCTAACAACACGTAAGCCGCCAAGCGGTAGATTATATAAATACTTAAATTTAAAAGCCCCGTCATGCTCAATCGCATAAACGCAACCATCTACAATCTTTGTGTCGCTTAAGTCTACATATACCGTCGCTTTATCCTTAATTTCTGGATAATTTGAATTGCCTACCGCAGTCATTGCCGCCGCGCTTGCAGGGTCTACTCCATAACTCTTTAATGTTGAACGACTTAACCAAAGTCGTCGTGTTTCATTTTTCAAAGCCTCTCCTGTTGCGCCTGATCCACAAGCTAATAAAAAATCCTTATAAAATGGAATGGCTATGTCGTCGTCGTCCATTTCCGTATCGTTATCCCATGCGAGGACCGGGGTCACGATGTTTTCTTCTATTGGTATGCCGTCGGGAAGCATTGGCCCTTGACCATCTAGTAACCATCCAGAATTTACACCCGTCAACTTGGCAAGTTCGGAAAGTGTGTCGTTTGAAATCTTCCCCTTTTTCCAATTCGTAGCGGCTTGCGCAGAAAAGCCAAGCAGGATTGCAGCCCGCGACCAAGAGAGCCCTTTGTGATCAAGGGCTAGTTTAATTCTGTCCTGTAGCAGGGCTGGTGTAGATGTCATGTTAACTCCAATGCGTTAAACCGCAGGTTTATATTCTGAGTATTTATAAAACGAAAAGGAATAAACCGCTAGTTGCATTTTTATTAAACCAATGGTTTAATAATTTGCGGATTAATTAAATTGGAAATTTAACATGTCATCACAAAAACAAGTTTCAGCCCTTGAAAAAGCTATTGCTGCGGTAGGTGGTCAAGCAAACGCGGCGGCAATTTGTAATATCAGTGTTGCGGCCATTGGCCGTTGGGTTAAGCGAGGGCATTTACCACGGACGGAGTACACAGGCGAAACGAACTATGCAGAATTGCTTGCTCAAAGCGTTACAGCCCAACAGGATTCTTTCACCTCTGAATGGCTATTAGAGCACGCAAACCCTAGCAAGGTTTATAAACCCCAAAGCCTCGCGCTTGTTGGTTAAGGCGGTGCAGATCATGAGCACTTCTGGACAAGCCGCCGCAATTTTGCAGGCCCTTAAAAATGGCGAATCAATAACGCAAGCTGAGGCTATCCCCCGGTTTAGTTGCTATCGGCTGGCCGCGCGTATCAATGAACTACGTGCAGCAGGGCATAAGATCGTAACGCAGCATGAGCGCATTAACGGCGGTTCGTTTGGTCGTTATGTATTGGCCGATGATTCTGTTAAGGCTGGTGCAACCAATGAATAGCCACATATCAGTAAGTCAAACTACTATTGATTATCTACGTCAGTATTGTGCTTTTGGGGAACCTGATTTTTATGGGCTATTTCCGCATGAACTTATTGTCGATAATTTTGCAGGCGGTGGCGGGGTAGCAGAGGGCCTTGAAGAGGCGTTTAAGCGTCCGGTTGATATCGCAATCAATCACGACCCTAAAGCCTTGGCAATGCACCGTATAAACCACCCAATGACGAAGCATTATTGTGAGTCTGTATGGGATGTGGACCCCTGCGAAATTACCAAAAATCAGCCTGTCGGCTTGGTGTGGCTATCACCAGACTGTAAGCATTTCAGCAAAGCCAAGGGCGGTACACCCGTTGATAAAAAGATTCGTGGTTTGGCATGGGTTGCGCTTCGCTGGGCTGCAAAGGTGCGTCCGCGTGTAATCATGCTTGAGAATGTCGAAGAGTTCAAAACCTGGGGGGATGTTGGCAAAGATGGCAGGCCATGCCCTAAGAGCAAAGGTCGGACCTTCAATTCTTTTGTTAATGCTCTGCGTCGTCAAGGGTATGACGTTGAGTATCGGGTATTGCGTGCGCATGACTTCGGAATGCCTACACTGCGTAAGCGTTTCTTTTTGGTAGCCCGTAAGGATGGATTGCCGATTAAGTGGCCTAAACCTACTCATGGCGATCCAGCAAGTGATGCAGTCAAAAAAGGCAAATTATTGCCTTGGGATATTGTGGCAGATTGTATTGACTGGTCCATTCCATGCCCTTCAATATTTGAACGTACAAAGCCGCTGGCCGATGCGACATGCAAGCGAATTGCAACAGGTTTAATGCGTTATGTCGTGAATGCTGATAAGCCGTTTATTGTTAAGTGTAATCATACTTCGCCTCAATATTCCGCATTCCGTGGTCAGAGCATTTTTGAACCACTACAAACCATTTCTTCTAAAAATGGCTATGGGATTGTTGCGCCTGTCTTAACAGAGTGTGCTAACGCTTCATCACCGCGCTGCATGCCTGCTAACGAGCCAATACGCACCATATGCGCTCAAACTAAAGGCGGTCATCATGCCTTGGTTGCTGCATTTCTAACAAAAAACTATACAGGTGTTGTTGGTTGCCCGGTCACTGGCCCAGCGCACACGATCACCGCAAAAGATCATCATTCTTTGGTGACTTCCCATCTTGTAAAACTTAGAAATAACAATGTTGGTCAGTCTGTAGAAACCCCGTTACATACCATCACGGCTGGCGGTGGTCATTTTGCCGAAGTGCGGGCTTTTTTGACAACTTTCTACGGTAACGATAAAGACGGCCAATCACTTGATAAGCCAATTCGCACAATCCCCACACATGACCGTTTCGGGCTAGTCATGGTCGATGGTATGCCATATCAAATTGATGATATCGGCTTTCGCATGTTGCAACCGCGTGAGCTATTCACCGCGCAAGGGTTTAGGCGTTCTTACATCATTGACCGCGGTATTGATGAGCATGGCAAGGTTATACGCCTCACCAAAACAGAACAAACTCGGATGTGCGGCAATTCGGTACCGCCGGGTTTACCTAAGGCGCTAGTTTTGGCGAACTTTGGGCATGAGATTGCATGGAGGGAGTCGGCATGACACGTATTGTTTGCAATTTCTCAGCCGGTGCGGCCAGTGCCGTCGCCACAAAATTAGCCCTGCAACAATATCCTGATGCTTTGATCGTTTGTGTGTGGATCAAGGAAGAGCATCCAGACAATGCACGTTTCAGAGCAGATTGTGAAAAATGGTTTGGCCGTGATGTCACCATCATCAAAGATGAAAAGTACGGCAGTTCTGTGCGTGAAGTATGGCGTAGAGAACGGTTTATGAAGTCGCGCCATGGTGCGCCATGTACTCGCATTATAAAGCGTGCCCCTCTTGATAAGTTCGCAATGCCCGGTGACATACAGGTTATTGGTTATACGGCTGATGAGCCATGGAGGCGAGATGATTGGTTAGAGCGTCACCCAGATATGCCAATACTTACCCCTTTAATTGATGCTGGCCTAACTAAATCTGATTGTTTAGCAATGGTTGAGCGAGCAGGCATAAATCTGCCTGAAATGTATCAACTTGGCTTTAACAATAATAATTGCATCGGTTGCGTAAAAGGTGGGATGGGATATTGGAATAGGGTGCGGACCCATTTCCCTGATGATTTTGCAGAAATAGCAGCTATACAGGCCGCAATTGGCCCAAGTGCTAATCTTTGGGTGCATGGTGGTAAACGTATAAGCCTGCTTGAATTGCCTGTCGATGCGGGTCGCCATGATGAGCCTTTGCCTGACTGCAGCATGTTATGCGAACTCGCAGAGCGGGGTTATACAGCATGAGCGTAGATGCCACCGTCTGGGCTTGGAATGTGCCCGTATTCAGCAGTAGCGAGCGCCTTGTTTTGCTGGCCCTTGCGGATCGTGCTGGTGAGGAAAATACGTGCTGGCCGTCCGCTGAACGCCTTGAAAAAGATACCCATCTTGATATCAAAACCGTCAAAAAGGTGATCACCGATCTAATCAACCGGGGCCTCATTGCCGACACTGGCAAGCGTAAGGGGTCAACTGGCCGTGTCCGGGTCCTTGAATTGGTCGGCGTAAAGAACCGTGAAAACTACCGTAATGAACCCAAAAGCGGGTCTGTTGAATCGACCCAAAAACGGAATGATTCCAAAAACGGAATGATTCCAAATTTGGATTTTAATGAACCCAAATTTGGGTCGTTGAATGAACCCAAAAACGGGTCGTTGAATGAACCCAAATTTGGGTCGCAGAACCTAACAGGGAACCTCCCACAGAACCTTCCAAGAACCTCAACTTTTTCGCAAGCGAAAAATCTTCGGTTCTTGGAAGGTTCTGTGGGAGGTAAGGCAGAAGCCCAACACCACCCACCACCCATATTTTTGACCGCTGGCAATAAGTACACGCTAAAAGAGATGAGAGAGAAGGTATCAATTGATATTGATGAATATTTTATCAATGATAACTTGCTGAAAAATAAAGACTTTACTGAAACTTTGGCAGAGCTTCACCTTTTAGCAATTAAAGACCCGCAGCATTTTAGAAATATTTATAGATTGAATCCACCAGAAGGAATGACAACATGATAGAAAAAAGCATGGTTGAAACAGTAGGGCATTATCTTGTTGGCATTGATCCCGGTGTAAAGACAGGGTTTGCAACCAAGAAAAAAGGCAGCAAACAGTTAATCAGGGTGAAAACTACAACCATCATTCAGGCGATTGAATGGATCAAAGAACTCTTGCTCAATGGCTGTACCGTTGATTTACATATTGAGGATGCCAGAAAAAGAACATGGTTCACAGGTGGACGGGAGAAGGCCCAAGGTGCGGGCAGTATCAAGCGTGATTGCCAAATCTGGGAAGAATGGGCCAAAACCCAACCGGGTGTAACACTTCACCTCATTGCACCTAAAAACAGCATGACCAAGGTCAAAGACGGGATTTTTAAAAAGATCACTGGTCATGAAGGCCGCACCAGTGAGCACGCCCGGGATGCTGCAATGTTGATCTTTGGGCGGCCTTAATTATGAGAGTAAATTTACATGAAGCGAATGCTTGTGATATTGCAAATTTGAGGGGGTATGGCCCCCGCCAAATTGAAAGTATTCAATATGTGCAAGGTACAGCATTATTTCTGGTCATGGTGACTGGTAGTGATGAAATGATATATACCTCAGATGGAAAATGCGTTGATAATAAATTGTTTAGTGATGAATCTTGCGACATCCTGAGCGTTAATAAACGCGTAATTATCAACGCTTGCCCTTTTTGCGGTGGCCCGCCTGTTGTTTTGGTGGAGTTAGATAAAAGCATGATGGCCGTTCGTATTGAGTCGGACTCGGCTTGGACAACTGAATGTTTTTTAGGGCATGTTTGGTGCCATGAGTGCGGCTCTAAAGGTTCGGAAACTGAGCACGATTTTGGTGATATTTTTGATTCAGAGGATAGAGAGGCAGTTGCTAGGGAAGCGGTTAGATTGTGGAATAGACGTGAAAATATTTTTGGTGGCGATCATTCCCGGTTGTTTGATGTGAACAAAGATACACAAGGGAGATAATGAGTATGAGCATTTTAACATTACCTAAAAAGGATAAGTTTGAGCTGATTGATTTAGCACAGAAACTTATGGACGGGTTTAAAGATGGTCAGTCAAGCACTAAGAAAACCACGGGCGGCAATCGTGTTGCTGAAATGATGGGCGGCTTGCCTGATGATCAATGCGCCTTGCTCTGGGCTCTAATCCGATCAACCAGAAACAATGACCGATATTTTGGTTTAGTGCAGTTATGCCTAACTAATGCTATCCGTCAACTCTTTGTTGAAAAACAAGTTAAGTTTGCGAAGCTGAATGCAAAGGATGTTGCAAAAGGAATTGCCCGCTCTGTCTTGACTCAGTATCTTTTCAATAAGGGAATGTGCCGCATATGCTGCGGCGATGGCAAGCATACAACACCGCATTTTCCATATTTTAGAGACTGTCATTTTTGTGCGGGTACGGGTACGGCAAACTATACCGGAGTAGAACGCCATAGACTCACGGGCTTAGATATCGCAAGACAAGTCTATCTGCGAACCTACGGTGAGTTTGAGCAGGCAGCATTCGATATTTTGCACGCTTGGCGGCTTGGATTAGATATTCATTTGCGCGGTTATTTTTACCATGCAGCAATAGAATATGATTTATAGGGGGTTGCTTCGGGTGCAGATTTGGGGTATGTTTTCGCCATAGTGGAAAAATACGCAAAAAGCTCAGGTCTTAATTGATTCTGGGCTTTTTTATTGCCTGTTATTTTTGGAGAACATCGTGGAAAATCAACACCGTAAAATCAAAGGCTACCGCGATTTAAGTCAAGAAGAAATTGACCTGATGAATCGTATCAAGGCTAAGGGTTCAGAGCTCTTGGAGTTGCAGGCAGAGTTGATGTGCCGCCTAAATACTGACCTAAGTATTAAAAATGGTCAGATTGGTACATATGAGTCTTATTACAATTTAGCGCCCAATGATGCAACGGCTTATAAGGTATTCAACGAAGCTAAAGACGAACTAGCTCGTTTTAAAGCCGCTGAGCCTCAACGCTGGGCCGCAATCGGCAAGACTGACATTGAGACGGGCATTATGGCCCTTGTTCGTTCAATCGCTCAGCCTGCGCCTTTCTAAGAATAAAGCCAAGGGGTGCGGTGTGGTGAGTGCCTCCCCCGACATAAATTAACTCACCACTAATTCGAGACAAAGCCCCCGAAGGGAATGGTTCGCCGGTTGCCATTCCAAAATCAGTCAACCCGGCACTAATTTGTTGTACCCCTTCCCCCTTGTTGCTTGCAGCAGGGGATTTTTTATTTGTGGAGTTCGATATGTCAGCCAAAGAACTAAGAGAGCGTCTTATTTTAGGTGTTCTTGCATATCGCCCTGATATGAATATAGAACAGGTTCTTTTAGTAGCAAAAGACCTTGAGTCTTGGGTCAATGGTGATGACAACTTTAGCCCAGATAGTGAAACAAAACCGCAGAAAGGCGTGTCTGTAATGCCTGCAGTGACCAGTATAACTAAGGGTTGTCCAAATAAAGGCAAGGCATGTTTTTGTACTGGTGCATGTATGGGTAATGGTACGGATTCAAATTTTATAAAAGGTTTTATTACTTAAGAGAATCTTCTTAATAGAGGTTTTTTTTGCGGTGTAGTTCAGCCCGGTAGAACGTGAGAGTCATAACCTCAACGCCGCTGGTTCAAATCCAGCCGCCGCAACCATATTTTTTAGGGCCTGTTAATCATGAAGATCATCAAGGCTGGTCGTCCTGCAGATTCAAAGCCATATATCGCTGATTGCCGCGATTGTGGCGCACGCTTTGAGTTTATGAGGCATGAGGCCCAGCTTAAATATGATCGGCAGCATAGTTGCTTAGCGATCAATTGCCCTTGGTGCCATAAAGAAATTCATAAGGCGGTTTAAATGAGCGCCCGGCCATTCCCTCCAACACATTTAAAGCCTGATGAGGGTGTTTATGTTGAGGGGTCGCAGTTTGCGCCCGCGCCCGATGTATGGGATTGGATACATAACAATATTATCGATCCCTCTGGATCAATCCATAACCCGGATCATGAGCATTTAATGGGTCAAACAGAGATTGCTGTGATGTGGTCAAGTGAGCCATTCATAAAGCAGGGTCGCAGGGTATTAGGTCAATGTGAGTCTGTGGCTTTTCGTGCTGGTGGTTGGCAAAAACTAAGACAAGAACGACAAATGCTTGATTGGTTCGGCTATGTGCCTAAATTTCTTATTACATTGGCCGCGTCATATTGCTTTGAGTGTTCGGATTCAGATTTTTGCGCCCTTGTTGAACATGAGCTTTATCACATAGCTCAAGCTGTGAACGAATTTGATATGCCGAAGTTTAACAAGCAAACCGGGCAAGCAATCCTGACCATGCGCGGCCATGATGTTGAAGAGTTTAAAGGTGTTGTGCGTCGTTATGGCGCGAGTGAGGATGTGCAAATGCTGGTTGATGTTGCCAATAATCCACCAGAGGTATCACGGGCAGACATAGCTCACTCATGCGGTACATGCTTATTAAGGCTGGCTTAGGAGGCTTTTTGATTGACGTAGATTGACAGGTGGGTACTTATGGCAGCGCTAACAAATGAGTTAAAACGATTTATCGTTCAATCGCTTGCGTGCTATGACACACCATCTCAAATCGTGTTAGCCGTCAAGCAAGAATTTAAAATCGATGTTACCCGGCAGCAGTGCGAAATGTATGACCCCACAAAGCGGGCGGGTAAGAATTTGAGCAAAAAATGGGTTGATGAATTTCATGAAGCCCGGACCAAGTTCAAAGAAGATGTCAGCGACATCCCTATAGCAAACAAGTCTTTTCGTTTGCGTGCCTTGAACCGTATTGTCGATGAGGCAAAAGGTAATAGCGTATTGAAAATGCAGGCTTTGGAGCAGGCCGCAAAAGAGGTGGGCGACTCATACACGAACCGCAAAGAGATCACAGGCAAGGGCGGCGATCCTTTGTCTATGCTGGTTACACAATTGCAAGGTTCTGCATTGCCGTTTGCGGAAACGGTTACAGATGATGATTGATATACCGCGCCGGGCCGATGGTGGGATTGATTTTAACTTTAGGCCACAAACCCCCGAACAGATGTTTTATTGCTTGCAGGACGCAATGTGGCGGGTTTGTAGTGGTGCGCTGTATAAGATCATGATCAAGGGCGACAATGACGAAGATGTTTTAGTTCAGGAGTTCAAGCCCAACGCCGCACAGATGCGGTTAATTAAGCGCCTTTGGTACCGAAACATCATCTTGAAGGCCCGTCAACTTGGTTTTACCACACTAATCTGCATTTTGTGGCTGGATCATGCGTTATTCAATGCTGATACCCGTTGCGGGATCATTGCGCAGGACAAAGAGGCAGTACAAAAGATATTCCGGGATAAAGTGCAATTTGCATATGAGAAGTTGCCCGATGTGCTGAAAAACGCAATGCCTCTTGCTCGATCTAATGCGTCAGAACTTCTTTTTGGTCACAACAATAGTTCGATCAAAGTGGCGACTTCGATGCGTTCAGGCACGATTCACCGCCTGCTTGTCTCTGAGTTCGGCAAAATATGCCATATGTTCCCTATCAAGGCCGCAGAGGTTGTTACGGGTTCATTGCCTGCGGTACCAAAGAACGGAATGGTCGTGATTGAGTCTACCGCCGAAGGGCAAGACGGGGATTTTTTTAACATGACTCAATCGGCTAAGAAGGTTAAAGAACTAGGCCGCAAACTGGCACAAAAGGAGTATCGATTGCATTTTGCCCCTTGGTTTGATGAGCCACATTATCGGGTGAATCCTGATGATGTCGTCATGACCGATAAAGATCACAAATATTTTGATGAGCTTGAGGCAAAGCTAAATGTTTCTCTCGATCTACAGCAGCGTGCTTGGTATGTATCAGAACGTGATGTGACGTTTAGCGGCAATCCGCAAAAGATGTGGCAGGAATACCCCTCGTTTGTTGATGAGGCTTTCCAAGTTAGCAAAGAAGGTTGCTACTACGCCGAACAAATGACGATTGTTCGTAAGCAAGGACGCATTACCACCGTCAAATATACGCAAGGCGTGCCCGTAAATACCTTCTGGGATATTGGAAGCAGTGATGGTTGTGGCATATGGCTGCATCAACGTGTCGGGCTGCAGGATCGATTTATAGGCTATGTCGAAGGCTGGGGAGAGCCTTACGCCTTCTACGTTAAAAAGCTTCAAACAACAGGCTATGTGTGGGGAAAACACTGTTTGCCACATGATGCCGGGCATGTAAGACAAGGACAGGTCGCAAACACAAGCCCTATGAAGATGCTGCAAGATTTAGGGCTGCGCGATATTGTGATTGTTAACCGGGTTCAAGACTTGCAGCAGGGGATACAGATCACCCGTGATGTTTTGGTGGGTGATGTCTGGTTTGATGCCACGGAATGCAAAGAAGGGATTGCGCACTTAGACGGTTATACGAAGTCATGGAGCCAACACCGGGGTACATGGTCGGATGAGCCGCTTAAGAACATACATACCGAAGGCGCAGACAGTTTTAGACAGTTCCCGCAGGCAATGGCCCAAGGGCTATTGAATGTCAAAGTTATTCCAAAATCTACACAACGTGGTCGCCGTGGCGGCTGGATGAGTTAATCATGAATTTAGACGATATCGAAAAGCCTGATACTGACGTGAAAGATGCAGACCCGCAAAAGTCAGATGACAAGCGCTCAGACGATGACATCTTGTCTGAAATTCGTGGTTTTCTGACCGAAGCCCAAGACTATTGGAACCCGATTTATCAAAAGGGCCGTGAAGATAAAGAGTTTGTGACGATTGACGGCGCACAATGGGATGCGGTGGCAAAGAAAGCCAGAGAAGAGGATGGATTGCCTAGTCTAGAGATTAATCTTGCCCGCACGTATTGCCGCCAGCAGATCAACACCCAACGCCAGAACAGGCCACAGATTCAGCCTTTACCTGTTGACTCATTTGCAGACATTGAAACAGCAAACACGATTAAAGGGTTAGTGAAAGATACGGAAAGTGTGAGTGATGCAGAGTCAGCCTATGATGCGGCGGCAGAGAATGCCGTATATGGCGGCATGGGCTTTATTCGCGTCATCACCGACTATGTGAGCGAAGATAGTTTTGACCAAGAGCCGCGTATAGTTGCCGTACATAACCCGGAATCTGTTTATATCGATCCGATGTCAAAGGCCCTTGATGGTAGCGACAACACGCGTGCTTTAGTGAAAAGTTGGGTTGATAAAGATGAGCTGATTAAAGAGCATGGCGAAGATGCTGTAGATGATTTTGACAGTGATTTATCAGACATGCCGTCTTGGTACAATATCAGCGATAAAAAGGTACTTGTTGCAGAATATTTCTGTATCGAATCCGATGTCAAAGAGCTGTGTTTGCTTGGTGATGGTTCGACGAAGTGGAAAGAAGAGGTAATTGCGGGTGAGCTTGTTATTAAGACACGCAAGTCTGCAAAGAAGGTGATCAACTGGTATAAGGTGACAGGCAGTAAGGTTTTAGACCGTACGGTTTTTATTGGCCGTTTTATACCTGTCATTCCTGTATATGGCGAAGTCACATTTATAGGTGAAGATCGTCATATTTTTAGTCTGGTCCACTTTGCAAAAGACCCATCACGACTTTTTAATTATTGGAAGTCTACCGAAGCTCACCAACTGTCAGAAATGGTCGACGCGCCTTATGTTGCAGCAGTTGAACAAATTGCAGGATATGAGCATGAGTGGAAAGACCCTAAAGGATTGCGCGTTCTACATTACAACTACAAGGACGATCAAACAGGGCAACAATTACCACCGCCACAGCGCGTAGGCTTTCCCGGTTCGCCTACAGGTGTGCTCAATGCCGCTATGGGTGCACAACAGGCAATTGTCGATGTGCTTAACATGCACGCGCCTGCTATGGGCTCTTCGCAAAATGATCAATCCGGGGTTGCTCTTGGCAAGCTGCAAAATCAGCAAGAAACATCGAACTTTCATTTTCCTGACAATCTGAATAAATCAATAGCACAGGTTGGCCGTATTCTCATCCCTCAATATCAAGCTTTTTACACCGAACAGCGTGTTAAACGGATCATTGGAGAGGATGGCAAGCCTCAGACTATTACATTAAATGAGGCTATGAAACCCGGACAGCAGCTTAAGAAAGGTCAGACATTAAGTAAGAATGGGTGGCTTAATGATTTAACTGTTGGCCGCTATGATGTGCGCATTATGACGGGTCCAAGTTATAACACTCAGCGCCAACAAGATAGAACTGACTTTGTGCAAATGCTTCAATACATGCCAATAGTCGGACAAGCGGCACCAGATAAGATTTTACGTCTATTCGATACACCTGGTATTCAAGAGATTGCGGATCGAGTAGAACGCGCATTGCCACCGCAATTTAAGGACCCGGACGAACAGCAACAACAATTGCCGCCAGAGGTACAACAGCACTTGCAACAATCCGATGCTACTGTGCAGCAGTTACAGCAAGAATTGCAAAAGCTTCAAGCCGAAGTACAGGACAAGCAAGCGGATCGTGACCACAAGGCGCAGCTTGCCGAAATGGATGCACAGGTCAAACTAGCCATTGCTCGAATGAACAATGAGTCTAAAGAGAATCTAAACGAGCTCACGCAGGCCGTTAAATTGATGCTGCAACATATGCAAGTGCCTGCTAGCCTAGCTCAGCAAGTGAATCAGGGTTTTAGCGATGATAACCAACAATATGAATCGCCGCCCTCGCAATATTCAATGCAAGACATAAACCCGCTAAATGCGGGTTTTTCTTTGCCTGAGTCAAACATGGGTCAACAGCCTATGCCGCAAGAACAGCAACAAATGCAACAAAACTACGCGCCCGATACCAGCCAGATCGAGAACAACGCGCCCCCAATGGCTGCAGTAACACAATCCGCACCTGACGGTTTTCAGGGCTAAGAGGAAACTTGCAATGGACGAACTTTCATACACCGTAGCTTCCGACGAACCAACGCCAGAAACTGCAGCAGAGGCCCCGGAAACCCAAGCGACAGCACAACCGGGTGAACCAGAAGCCGAAGTAGTAGAACTGACGGAGGAAGAGCAGGCCGAAGCCGAAAAGGAAAAACAAACCAAAGCTAAGCAGTCAGCATTTGACCGCCGCATTGGGGAAGTTACCCGACAAAAACATGATGCTGATCGTCGTGCGGCTGAGGCAGAGCGGGTTGCTAATGAGTTACGCGCACGATACGAACCGCAAAATGCTACCGCCAGCAATCAAGTGCCTACGATTGATCAATTTGAATCAATCCCTGCTTATGAGAAAGCTGTGCAGGATTACTGGCAAGAGCAAGCTAAATCGTCGGTGCAAAAAGAGTTTGAGCAGAAAAAACAAGCCCAAGATGAGGCAATTATTGGGCAGAAATTTGTCCAAGCCGAAGCAGAATACGCTAAATCTAATCCCGATTATGAGAATGTTTTAACCTCAATGGTTCCTTTTATCGGGCCAGAAGGATTGCCAGTGCATTTAAAAGACGCAATTTTACGTGCTGATGATGCGCCGGCTATGCTTTATGAGTTGGGTAAAGATTTAGCGGGTTTTGCTGATTTTCTTGGTAAGTCGCCCACTGAGCAACTCATGGAATTGGGAGCCGTCCGCGCAAGTTTAAAAAACAACGGTGCAGCAGCGCCGCGTACACCTGCAGCAGCAAACCTACCAAAACCCATTTCAACAGTATCAGGCCGAACCACTGTTAAGACTGATCCTTACGCGATGAGCGATAAGGACTTCTTAGCGGCGAAAGGTCTGAGATAAAAGGATATAGAAAATGCCAAATCCAGTCTCTAACAACACGATTATTACTCATGACATCATCGCCAAAGATGCGGCGGTGATGTTTCTTGAGGAATCAACTTTTGTTAAATCGATCAACCGTGATCGAGAGCAAGAGTTCGGAAAAGACCGAGGCGGTTATACAGCTGGTGAGTCTGTCCGTATTAAAATCCCTCCTACACCCGTTGTCACCGATGGCGACGTGTGGTCACCAACTGATGCCGCAAAAAATGCGGTTGAAGAAACCATTTTGCTGAAAGTCGATACGCCTAAACACGTAGGGCTCAAATTCGGTTCAATTGAACAGGCTTTGAAGTTTGGTGAGTACAACGCAAAAGGCGGTTTTAAAGAGCGTATCTTGAAGCCTGCTGTTAAGGCGCTTGTTTCTGTCGTTGAAGCGGACATGTTGCAACGTGCAATTATTCTCACAAATAACTTTGTGGCGAATACTGGCCCGCTGACCACGCTGTCGCCATATGACAATGCCCGAGCTGCGCTGCAACGCAATCTTTGCCCTGAGGATAACCGTCAATCCTTAATCACCAGTAATATGAACGTTGGGCTTGTTTCGGCATCACGCCAGTTATTTAATTCGCAAAAAGACCTTGCCAAGCAATATACCGAAGGCTGGATTGGTCGCTATGCTGGCTTTGATTTTCATGAGCATCAATCGCTGTATCGCTCGACCAATGGTACGCAGGTTGCGGGTGTCACCGTATCGGGTGCTTCGCAAACGGGCGGAACATTGACGATTGGCGGCGTGACCAATGGCACGATCTTTAAGGCTGGCATGATCTTCACCATGACAGGTGTGAACATGTTGCATCCTCTGACCAAGCAAGATACTGGCAATCTCATGCAGTTTGTCGTACTTGCTGATGCGACGATGGGCGGTACTACTGGTGCGTTAACGATCTATCCTAAGATCACACCAGCAGGAACTGCGAATGCCAATGTGACGGCTTCACCAGCAGGTGGCGCAGGTTTAACTTTCGTTGGTGCTGCAAACCAGACCATCGAGCAAGGGTTAGCCTATCAGGGCGATGCTTACGCGGCGGCTTTTGTACCTCAGAAGCTACTTGCAGGATGTGTTGGTAGCACTTTTGATGCGGGTACCTTCTCAATTCGCTGCATGACCTTTGGTGATGGTGTGAATAACTTTGAAGGTACACGCCTTGATGTGTTGTACGGCTTTACGGGCGTTCGCAATAATTGGGCTGTGCGCACAGGCGTAGGCTTGTAATAGTCATTTAACCTTAAACACAAACCAATAAACGACAAAAGCCGCCTTCGGGTGGCTTTGTCGTTTTTGAGGATTTAAAAAATGTCAGAACCTATTGAATACCCAAAGGCTCTTTATCGTGATCATGCTGATCATGCAATCGCTAAAGACGAAGAGCATGAGGCCCGTTTACGTGAACTAGGTTACGGGGATTTTTCGGAGCTTGATCACTCAGACCATAAAACTACTGAGTCTGAAACTAATGCCCAAACAGAGGCATCGGGTGATGTTGCTTTTCTGCAAGCGCGAGTTGAAAACCTTGAAGGGCTTTTAACACGCGCAGAATCAGACCTAACTGCAATCGATATTCGTAACAAAGAGCTAGTCTCTGACCTAGAAAAAGCTAATGCAACTATTGCAGAGCATGTGCAAACCATTGCTGAAATGGAAGGGCATGCAGAGAAAGGTATTGCAGAGATTGAGCGTTTAAACAACGAAGTCTCTTCTTTTCAAGTCACCGTTAATGGCTTGCAAGAGCAAATAGCAAAATCAAATGCAGATGTATCAAAAACTGATAAAAAGGATAGCAAATAATGAAACCTGTTCTTAGTTTGCTGCGGGAGGCCGCACGCAAAGCGAATCTAATCGCGTCCGGTGAAAATCTCAATGCAGACCAAGAGCAGGAGTCATTAGAGGCGCTTAACACGTTATTGGACGGGTGGGCGCTCACTCTTCGCAATGGTTCTTTGCCACAGAGTGTTAAGGTGACTGATACCTTATATTTACCTGATGGTTACGCATCAGCAATCATGTATAACTTGGCGGTGCAGATCAGTGTTGATAATGAATTACAGATTGATCCCGAAGTTCAGCAAATGGCGCTTAATACCTTGTCTGCAGTGCGCCGTGATGGTACCGCGCCATTAAAATCTAAAGGTGATACCACACTAAGCCGTATGAGCCGCCGTCATGGTCTAGGACGAAATTTCTATGGCTAAGTTACCCATAGTCGGCGCGGCTTATAAAAACCCTTCGCTGATCATTGATTGTCAGAATACGATTAATTGGTACCCTCAAGCCATTGAGCTACCTAATGGTGCACAACGTGTATCTGCACTAATACCAACACCCGGATTAATCCGCCGATTCACGGGTGATAGTGCGGCAGTTCGTTGTCTAAAAGTTTTGTCTACTGGTCAGCTTTTAGCGGTGATTGGGAAGAAGCTTTATCACAGCCCGGCCAATACTTTTAATCTGACTCAAGTCACTGGCGTGATTATGGGGCTAGATATTGTCTCGATTGCTGATAATGGCACCGTGGCTATGATCGTCAACGGCAATACAAATCAAGTCTTAGACCTGAAAACCTTGGTACTGACTACACTCACCGGCTCGAATATTCCGCGATCTTCTTTTGTGGTTTTTCTTGATGGCCGCTTTGTGATGAATAAAGAGAAGTCCGACCGCTTTGTATGGTCTGACTTGTACTCAACCAATATTGACGCACTGTCATATGCTACTGCAGAGGCAAGTCCTGACCCTATGGTTGCCTTGGTCGAGTTTCAGCGCGAACTGTGGATGTTTGGCACTCAGACCACAGAACGCTATTACTCCAACAATGACAAAGATCAACCCTTTGCACGTATGCCCGGCGGCGTGTTTGAAATGGGGTGTTTAGCCCCTAATAGTGTATGTGCATTTGGTACAGGGATAATTTGGCTTGCTGTATCAGAATTTGGCGGCAATCAGATTGTGATGAGTTCCGGCGGTCAGCCTGTCCGTCTCAGTAATCATGCTATTGAGGGTGAAATTGACTCTTATCCAACAAATAATGATGCGGTGGCATTTGCCTACCAACAAGAAGGTCATTCTTTTTATGTGATTAGTTTCCCCTCTGGGAATACCACATTTGTTTTTGATATGACAACGCAGCTTTGGCACCAACGATCATGGACCAATACACAAGGGCAACATGACCGTCACCGCGCTCATATTCACGCCTATTTCAACGGTACCCATTATGTGGGTGACTACAGTAACGGCAAGATTTACGAATTAGACCGTGGAACCTATACCGATGATGGCAACATCATTACCCGTGAGCGCACTTGTCCTGCAACGCTTACAGACGGTCAAATGATGCGGTTTACGCGGCTTGAGATTGTTTGCGAGACGGGTGATTTAAAGAAGAGGGGGATTCCCCCCGATTTAGAAATCCATTCATACACAAGTCAGCCTTACCCTTATATGTTTAATGATGTTTTTAAGGTTGGCGGCAGTTTAACAGGCATTTCACTTAGACCTAACTTTTACACCATCCCTGCAGAAATCTTTCGTATGGGGGCATCTCTAACAGCAATTAACCTGCCTGTTGCAGTCACTTACGGCACGTACAACATTCCGCCTGAGGCGTTCAAGCCTTCTGCATCTATGACCGCAATAGATATGCCTATCTTGGTGAGTTACGGAACATACAACATTCCTGCAGAAGCCTTTAAACCATCAGCATCCATGTCTGCGATATCTCTGCCGATTGTCGCTTCCTACTTAACATATAGCATTCCTGCAGAACCTTTCAACATCGGTGCTAGTCTTACTGGAGTCACCTTAGCATGAACATAGAAACTAATATCCGTCTTTCGGGGCGATTCAAATTGACAGCGGTAAACGAGCATGGCGAGGAAAGATTTTTAGCGGAATTTGATAACTTAATCTTGAACCAAGGCTTAGACAAAGTAGCGGACACTGCGCCTAGTGCCCCTGTTATTGCTTGTGTGCAAGTCGGTACGGGCAACACTGCGCCTGCGGTTACGCAAACTGCTTTAAGTGCATACTTAGTCGGCACGAGCCGCAACTTTTCCTTTAGCACAAACCCGCCGTCATCTGCACCTTGGGTCGGCACTGTTGTGTACTCTTGGCAGTTTGATCAAGGTGTTGCGGCAGGTAATTTAAGTGAAGTAGGGGTAGGTTGGACATCATCAACAGGCAACTTGTTTTCTCGCGCGTTGATTTTAGATGGCAGTAATAACCCGACCTCAATCACTGTACTCGCTAACGAGTTCTTGACTGTTACATACACGCTAACCGTAACACCTCCGACAGCAGATAACGTAACCGTTATTTCTGTAAATGGTGTGAATACCACATGCACAACAAGACCTTCAGCGGTAAGCACTTATACGACTGGTCAAGGGGCATGGGGTGTCCTGTATGGAGGGTACAGCATATTTCACGACATCAGTTCTTCAAGATGTATAGTTGGTGCGGGAACGTTAGGAAATTATGATTCCATCCCATCAAGCAGTACCTTAGTGCTAAATGGTGGTTTTACGGTTGGGAGTTATACACCCGGTTCCTTCTCACGCTCAATCACTTGCAACGGCACACTAACAGACAATTTGCCTGGGAACGCACCTATTACTGCGGCGCTTATCAACGTGTTAGGGGGTACTTCGTGGCAGACAAGTTTTAGTCCGGGATTGCCAAAAGATAATACAAAGACATTGGCATTGACCTTAACGATTAGTTGGAGTCGCTAACATGTTGCCAAATGGGGTGCTATCGACTACGCCTATCACGGGATCATTTATAGCACCTGATAACCAACCGTTTAGTTATACAACGGATTACGAGAAAGGCGGCATACACCTGCAAGACCCTTCGCAAGGTCTTGATGTTCAAGTCTGGACAGCACAGGTTAAATTAGACGGTATTTATATCAGTGCGCCCAACACCCCAGAAGTCAAAATACTTTCAGGTCTGCGATACACGGAAGTCGGTTTATCATTTGATCAGAACATGAACCCGCATATCAGTTTTGTGCAAAATGGTAATGCGGGTTTATTGTGGTATGACTCGGCAGCTCATGCGAACGCCACGATGATGATTCCTGATGCTATCAACCCTCGCACATGCTTGGATGACAAGCGTTCATTAAGTTCAAGTTCAAGCGACGTACTGCTTTTCTATCTCAAAAGTGATAACCATTTGTATTACCGTCAACAGCGTGACCGATTCGGCATTGAATATCCATTGGGTGTGGTTGATGGCAATGTATTAAGACGTGTAGGAATGAATCAAAAATACCGTCTACAAATTGAAATTGAGAAATTATCTAAGCCCACTATTTAAGTGGGTTTTTTAATGGAGATCGATATGCTGACCGATGACGAAGCAAAATTGATGGTCACATGGTCCGATGACCACGGCAACACATGGTCAAACAATCGTTTATTGCCACTCGGTAAAGTTGGTGAATATCGCAAGCGGGTAGAGACTCGCCGCATGGGGTCGGGCCGTGATCGAGTGTACCGCGTGCGCTGTACTGATCCGGTGAATATCGTCATTGTCGAGGCGCGTTTGTCATGAGTAGCGGAATCCCGGCCAATGATCCAATTTCAATGCCTAATGGATTATGTACGCGGCAATGGATTTTGTATTTAGATGGTTTATCAAATAGCTCAGCCAATGGAAGCGCGGCAGCTTTAGCAAAGGCAAATCAAGCCCTTTCTACGGCTACACAAGCCGAAAGCGCGGCAAACCAAGCCAACACAACCAACAATGCTCAGAACAGCAAAATTAGCACGCTGGAAAGCAATGTAAGTGGCTTGCAAACAGGTAAAGCTGATCAAACGGCCTTAAACAATAGCAATAACCGCATAAATACGCTTGAGACAGCAAACGTCACAACACAATCTCAACTTACGGCACTGACAGCAAAGGTTAATGGTATCGGTGATGCTTCTACAGACATAGCTGACATTAAAACAGAGTTATCTCAAGACACAGTTTTGATCAATCAACTACGCGTTACAGCAAATGATCATGAAGAGCGTATAGATACTTTAGAAACGCATGATGACGATCATGAATCACGCATAACTGCAATTGAAACTTTTGATACTGCAGCCGGTATGCGTCTGACTTCTTTAGAGGGGCGAAACCTTGCGCCAGTCATGAAAACCGTGGATGTCAATTTAGGGTCCACGCCTGCAAAAAACTTTACTGCATCGTTCACTGATGCGGATGTCACCACGGCATCAAAGCTGATGATGGTTGCATCAAAGCCATTCGCAACATTTGCCACTGAGACAGTAACCGCTTATGCGTCTTGTACAACAGATGGCACCGTAAACATTCATGTAAACAGCGCGATAAACAACATATCTGGCATTTTCTCATTCACATATTTAATCAGTCCATAGGGAGCACGTCATGGGTGGATTTTTAGGGTCATTGACAGGCGCAAACGCAGCCAATGCAGCAGCTCAAGCGGCAAAAGCTCAAGCCGCAGCAAACCAACAGGCGGCGCAAGTTCAAGTCGATGCTTACGGCAAAGCGGCACCTTTGCAAGCCAATGCAGCCACACAAGCAGCGCAGGCGCTTCAAGATGCCTATGGTTCAGGTACAAAGTCACTTGTTGGGGGTTATAACAATGCCAATGACACGCTAAACAGTGGTTATCAGTCTGCACTTGGGTTTTTGCAACCTTATGCCGCAGCCGGAACAACAGCAACAGGTCAACTTAACCAAGGTTTAACTGATGGCAGTCTTACTCGATCATTCGGTGCAGGCGATTTTACAGCTGATCCGGGTTATCAATTCCGCTTAGACCAAGGCATGAACGGCATTCAACAAAGTGCGGCTGCAGGCGGTGGGTTGATGTCTGGTGCGACACTAAAAGCGCTTCAAAACAACAATAGCAACCTTGCAAGCCAAGAGTACGGCAACGCATATAACCGCTATAGCAACGACCAACAAAACCGCTTTAATCGCCTGTTTGGTGTTGCACAAAGTGGTCAAGGTCTGGCGCAGAACATGGGCAATATGGCTTATCAGAACGCTAGCAATATCGCAAACAATCAGATCGGCATCGGCAATGCTCAAAATGCTGGAACTTTGGGCGCAGCTCAAGCCAATGCAAACGGAATCACCGGAGCAGCAGGGTATAACGCTCAAGGCATACTTGGTGCAGCAGGCGCACAAGCTGATGGGATATTAGGTGCAGGCAATGCCATTTCAGCGGGAACGATTGCCGGGGCTAATAACCGCTCTCAAGCATTCGCAAATCTGGCGAATCTGGCAGGACAAGCGGCGGGGGCTTATGCGAGTGGTGGCACTTCTCTTGCCATGCCTTCGGGTGGCAACAAAAGCTCTTTGAGTAGTTATTTCTCAAACCTTTGGGGCGGGAACAACGGACAGAATGCCGTTACACCCGGTTCGCTAAACATTGCAACGCCAAACTTAGCAACTTAAGGACCTGATCAAATGGCTACTACAAACGCAGGCATCATTTTAGGATTGCAAACGCCAAATTATGACTTTGGCAAGTCTATTGCTCAGGGCATGGAGTTAGGAAACCAAGTCACCGCAGCAAACCAAAAGAGCGCCTTAAATATGCTAATGAGTAACCCGGCGGTCTATGACCCGACCACGGGTCGTATTGACATGAAAGCTGCGGTACCACTTGCACAGCAAACCGGGTATGCGGGCACTCTTTTGCCTTTACTTGCTCAGAATAATGCGGCTCTTCAAAAAGGACAGTTTGAGGCACAAAAGGCGGCTGATGAGCATAATCAAAGCGTGGCTAATATCCAAAACCTAGGCTATACGGGCGAAGGCTTAAAAATTGGCAACTCAGCTAAGAAAAACGCGATTGTTACCGATGCTTTAACCGGACTAAAAGCCTACGGCGATCAAGTGACACCGGACCATGTATTAAATGCCTTAACCCCATTGTTACTCGATAAAACCATTGATAAAGATACCTTTGATGGATATATGAATGGTGCTCTTGCTAACAAAGGCAATCTATCTGCTTATATCAATAGCCAAGGTTTGCAGGGTGCAGGGGCTAAAGAGGCGATGACTTTGACATCACCAAAAACCAATATAACAAATACTGGCGGCTCAAGTTTATTTACGGCCACAAATCCACTTACTGGAAAAACCACGGTAACAGGGCAAGTGAACAATACTCCAAGCCCGGACACGATTTTAAGCAGTGCAACCACACAGCGCGGGCAAGATATGACCGCGCAAACCGCCGCGAACTCTCTTGAGAACGCTTTAGGCAAAAGCGATCAAATTGGGTCGCCTCAGTGGGTGAAAACAGAAAATAGCCGCTTGAGTCAATTGGATAATCTACTTAAATCCGCCGAAGATATTTTACCGAATGCTACACATAGTGGCTTTGGTCAAGGTGTTGATTATCTGGGTCGCCTTGTTGGTAAGTCTACGGATGGCGATATTGCAACAGGTCAATTACAAACCATTGCCGGGCAAATCACCTCGATGATGCCGCGTATGCAGGGTCCACAATCCGATAAAGACGTGGCGCTATATCAACAAATGGCCGGTGATCTTGCAAACCCTTCGCTGCCTATAGCGCGTCGCCAAGCTGCACTACAGACCATTCGTGATCTAAACAGCAAGTATGCGGATAACAACGCAAATTTTGGGATTGTTAATCCATTCAAACCTCAGCCAACCCAAAACATGTACAACGTACAACAAACAGGTCAAGGGATGGTCATCAATGGCCGGCGATATTCTGGCGCTGAAATAGATGCTTACGCAGGTAAGCACAATATGACACGCGATCAAGCAATAGAGAAAATCAACCAGATAAGCAATGCTGTTCAATAAATAGGTGAATCATGGACATTACAAAGCTTGTAGATAATCCAAATGTTAGAAAAATGCTGGATCTTATTTCATCAACAGAGGGCACCTCTACAAATGGATATCTAACCGGGTTTGGCGGTAAATTATTGCCGTCTTTGGATGATCACCCCCGCACAACGACCCCGTTCACTCAAACCGACGGCACAAAAAGTGCAACCAGCGCAGCAGGACGCTATCAATTTTTGACTAGGACATGGGATGGCTTGGCAAAACAATACGGGTTTAGTGACTTTAGCCCGCGCAACCAAGATTTAGGAGCAGTTGCGCTGTTGAGCCAAGCAGGGGCTTTGCCTGATGTCTTGAACGGAAATTTTACAAGCGCGATCAACAAATCAGGGAAAATCTGGGCGAGCCTACCAAGCAGTAATTACCAACAACCTAAGAAGGGTTGGGATTCTGTCAGTAAGCAACTAGGTAGCTCATATGATCCATTAGAGGAAATTTTGTCGAGCGGTAAGCCGCAAGCAAAACCAACGAATGCAAAAGTAGGACAACCCGCGCCATCGACGAATAAATCAAATGATTATGACCCGCTTGAAGAAATATTAAGCGGCAACACATCGTCGGTTACGCCGCCTTCTTTCAATATGAGTCGGGCCCAAATCGCTCAAAAATTAGGTTATGACATCAATGATCCGCGTGTGGATGAGATGGTTAAGGCTACGGAGTTACGGAAGCAAGGTAAGTCAACTGCAGGGGTTTTTAGCCCTCAGTCTGATATGAAAGGGAGTATAGGCGAGGGAGCGATTATTGGTGCAACTGGCCTTGGTTCAGGAATTATTCAAAGTGCCTATAAAGTTGGCGATCTAATTGCTAAGGGTATCAATAGTGTTGCGGGAACACACTTAAAAGACAATGAATATGATGACTTTACCAAGTCACGCCAACAGGTCATAAATGATTATGATGCGGCACGTTATCGTAACGGTCGCTCTGGTTTTGATGCGGCTAGAATGGGCGGTGAAATCGTGGGTACCGCACCCATTGCTGCACTTTCTCGCGGGTATCAAGGCGCTAGAATCATATCTCAAGCCGGTGGACGTGTTGCCGCTCAAAACGCTGCAGTTGGTGCGGCAATGGGGGGTACTCAGTTTGCAGGCAATGCAGATGAAAGGTTAAACAATACTGCAGCGGGTGCATTGGGCGGCGCATTAGGAGGTATAGTTGCGGATAAAGTGATTGTGCCTATTGCCACAAAGTCAGCGTCATATGTTGCAAATAAGGTGCTTGGTAGCACAGACAATACAATTGCTGCAGCAACAAACCACCTTACTAATGCTTTGGATTCTCAGGGTGTAAAACTTTCGGAACTTCCCGAAAATGTTCAAAGTGTACTTGTTAATGATACGGTTCAAGCATTAAAGAGTGGAAATGACATTATCCCGGAGGCCGCAGCAAGAAAAGCGGCTTTGCTTGAAAGCAATATTCAAGGTACCACAGGTCAAATACAGTCTACAGTAAACCCCGCCGCCTATTCCATCGAGCAGAATGCAGCTCATCAACCTGGTGGTGCCGCGCTTGCTGATAAGTTCACAAATGACTCACGGGCAATCACGGGAAACCTTGAGAAGCTTAAAACAGATATAGGCGGCAACGCTGCAACACCATCAAGCGCAGGGGATACAGCGCAGGCCACATTAAGAAATGTCCACGAGCGCAATTATCTGGACCCTTTGAATAACGCGCAGGCGGCAGTTGATAGCTTTGCAGCACGCGGCACGATGGGCCCTAATGATGTATCACAAACTATTGGTCAGACTTTGGATGATCATTTAGCCCAACGGCAGGCACAGATTGCACAGAGTTACAGCGAGGCACATGCTTTGCCCGGTGCAAAATATCCGATAGATTCGACTGTACTTGTCAATAATATCAAGAGTGATTTAGGTCATACCTATAACGACCTACCATCCAAAATCAAAACCAGTATTGAAAATTACAGCAGCGGGATGAATATCGGTGATGCTAATAACCTTATAGCGCGCCTTAATGCTGAATTTTCGGACTCTGCAAACGGTAATGTGAAAAATGCGCTTGATCGAGTGCGCGGCCATGTCGATAAAGCGATTGAAGATGCAGCGACCAAGCCAATAGGAGGCTTACAACCACGATTGCCACCACCAGAAGTTGCACAGGCAAAGTATGCGTTTGAAAGCGCCCGGGCATCCGCAAAAAAACTGTTTGATGAGTTTGATCAAATCCCGGCTTTGAAAGATATGAGCAATGGGGAGCCGGCTGATACGATTTTTGAAAAACATATCCTTAATGGGAAAATTCCACAAATTAAGGCGACCATCAATAAACTTAATACCATTGATCCTTCATTAGTCCAGCAGATACAAGGCACTGCAATGCGCCATATTCAAAATTCTGCATCTAGTGCGAGTCAGCTTGAGTCAGCATTAGGCAATATCGGTGATGCACGCATGGAGGCAATATTCGGGCGTGATGGTGCAGAACTTGCACACAAGATGCTGCAGTCAACTAAATCATGGGAGCAGTCTATTAAGGGATTGGCAACTAATGATGCAACTAAAGTTGCCATGAATGATATTGATGGTCGGGTGTTTTTTCAAAAACATATTTTGAACGGTGATCCTAAGCGCCTGATCGAGACGATCAAAACGCTTAAAGCTGAAAACCCACAAGCGTTAAACGATGTCCGTCGTCAAGTAGTGGATTACTTTTTAGATGTCGGCACCAGTCATAACGGTGCGATAACTATCAGCAGACTTTTGAACAAGGTCGATGACATTGGACAAGAGCGGCTAAATCTGATTTTTGAGCCTGCACAGCTTAAAGAGCTTAATAAAATCATTAAGGTCGCCAAAATATTGAAATTAGAGCCAGAGGGGGCAACCGTGAACCGCTCTCATACGTCTAATCTCATGTCTGCACAAGTTGTAGTCGGTTCTCTCAAGGCTTTGTTATCAATGATCCCGAAAGCTGGGCCCGTATTGGCAAAGATTACCGAAAATGGCGCTCTTAAATATAAGAACATGCGCTTAGGTCAAAATGCCTTGAAGGGAAGTATTACAAGTGAGGTGAAGTTGGGTAGCCCTGCATATTTGCGCTTATCTGGCGCGCAAAAAGAGGCTTTACAGCGTTTTGGGGAGGTAGTCGATAAATCAGGCAACATCATACGGCTGGCTTTATCACAGGGTGCTATTGATTCTCAGCAATAATCAGGATTTACGGAATATAAAATAACAGCATATGCCGATAATTGTGAGAATAGAAACTATGATTGTTTCTCGTTTTTCGGGGGATGCCTCTTTGATCCATTTAGCTATCCCGGCAATAACCAATAGCAAAATAATCCCGATCACTGTCTGTATTGGGAAGCTAAAAACAAGCAATACAAGTGCTGCGAGAATTGCCAAACCGAAAGCACTACTAAAGTAAGCGTTCATTTTATATACGTCCTTTAATTTAGTGTGAATATGCCAGTAACCGCGAAACAAAACAAGGTCACTTATCGAGTGGCCTTTTTTATTGTCCAAACAAAAGGAAAACCAAAATGACCACAGTAGCAGGGGCCTTGCAGCCTGTACGTTATCGCGCATTCGATAAACTTGGAAAGCCTCTTATTGGTGGACGTGTTGAAGCATACCAAGGTGGAGGCACAACCGTTACTAAAGACACCTATGCTGATCCAATGATGATTGCCAAAAACACATGGCCGGTTGTTCTGGATGATGTGGGTTCAGCCTCAATTTATATCAGTGGTGACTATTACATTCGTGTGCTAGATGCCAATGGTCAATTGATCGAAGAAGGCGACGGGATTGCGGATGCGCAAAGTGTAGCGGTTGCAGTTGTGGCGGCTGGAAGTGGTGGAACAAGTAATCTAGAAAGTCGTGTAAGTGATCTTGAGTCACAAGTGGATGATCTACAAACACAGTACAACTCACTGAATGACTCATTCAACAATTACAAAACGACCAATGATGCAGCCTTAGTCACTCTGAATACCAACCTTACCACAGCAATTGCTAATGCTATTAGCACACAAAACAGCGCCATGCTTGCCGCCGTGGATGCTTTGCGCGTTGATACGAATAACAAACTCGCAGGGCTACAGATCAAAGTTGGCGGCTTATATTTCACAGAAAGCAGCGCAAACCCTGCATCAGAACTTGGATATGGTACATGGAGTCGTGTGGCAGAAGGTAAAGCCGTTGTTGGTCTTTCTACAGTGCCTACTGATCCTGCATGGACTAAAACCGTTGCCGGAACATTTGGTGAGTATGACCATACGCTAACTCTGGCAGAGATTCCAAATCATAACCATGATGTACAAGAGTATGCAGGCACAAACTCTTCCGGCATTCATATTAACTCTGGTACTGGCGGCGGCGCTTCAGGCACTAAAACAGGTTCATCGGGCAGCGGCGGTTCGCACAATAACGTTCAGCCCTCATATGTGGTCAATGTCTGGAAGCGGACAGCCTAAGGAGTCGAAGCAATGCAACAATTACCCCCTATCTATCGTGGTGATCCATTTATCTATACTGGCACCTATAAGCCGCAGGGAATTGCGACTCAGATCACTAGTGATGTGATTTTGAGCGCTTCGGTGTGTAGCAAGCATGGTAAAACGCCCCTTAACCTCATTATAAATCCCGATCAAGTTAACAATGTTGGTGTGTTTACGATCAGTTCAAATGATACGAAGCATTGGCATGACCAATCATTCTTGACTATAGAAATTTCTGTATTGGGCGTTGCGACCGCCCCAGCTCGCGCAGCATTTTATGTGAAGGAGGCACCATGTCACTCTCATTGCAGGTAAGCGAAACGCTGATTGAGCTCAAGACTGAATCGGGAACGGTGATCGATTTAGTTGCAGGTGGCGTGATTGTTATTGATCCGGGTGCGATTTTTGGACCCAGCTATATAAGCACGCTATCGTCTATTAGTACCGGTTTATCCAATACAAGCATTTCTGTATCTGCAATATCAAGCAGTTTAAGCACGACTACTTTATCCGTATCAGCTATTTCTAGCAGTTTAAGTAATGCCATAGTCTCTACCTCTGCAATATCTACAGGACTTGTTAACGCCAATTCTGCGGTATCAGCGATATCAAGCGGCTTAAATACACTTACAAGTGCAATATCAAGCGTATCTTCTGGCCTTAGTGCTGTGTCTACAGGGCTTAGTAACGCTAATAGTTCAACCTCTGCAATCTCAAGCAGTTTGAGCAGTGTAAGAGGTTCTGTTTCATCGGTATCTAGCGGCTTGAGTGTGATCACTTCTAGCGTGTCGTCTGTGTCGTCTGGCTTAAGCAGTGTTTCAACAGGTTTAAGTAATACGATTATTTCTGTATCGAGTGTATCAAGCGGCTTAAGCACTGCGCGTAGTTCGGTATCTTCTGTCTCAAGTGGCCTTAGTACGGCAATTAGTTCCATTTCGGCAGTCAGTAGCGGTTTATCTGATGTTTCATCGGGTTTGAGCAATGCGACAGCATCCGTCACAACCTCATTCAATAACACGAATAGCTCGGTATCGGCAATTTCAAGCGCACTAAGCAACACGACCAGTTCAATTTCTGCAGTATCTAGCGGACTCGGAACGATGGCTGTTCAAAATGCGAATTCCGTTGCGGTAAGTGGCGGCACTATAAACAACACATCTGTTGGGGTAACAACTGCCGCTGCAGGTAGATTTACCACACTAACCACGACAAGTGGGGGAGCGGGTGGCGTAACAATTAATGCGCCGGCATCCGTAGTAGTTTTTAAAACCGATGATGCTTCGGAAGTGAACTTTAACCTGAAAAGAATAGGTGCTGTTACTGATACAGCTAATATTCAAATTCGTCATCTAGCCACGGGCGCGTTTGATATCCGTAGTCTTAATGATGCTGGTTCTGCGGCTAATAGCGTAATAAGGGCAGAACGCGGCACAGGTATAGCGTGGAGCAACTTAACGGTTGTTCCTCAATCAGGACAAGTAACGGTCGGAACATCTACTGCAGTAAGTGCTGATAAGTTCGGAGTAAGCGGCCGTGGCTATTTCACTGGTGGTGTGACTTCGATGGTTGCCACTGAGTTGGATGGAACGGCAAACGGGGCGCTATATGTGTCCAATCAAACAACCGGACAGGCTCAGTTAACATTTATAAAAAAGGGAGCTGGTACAGACGCGAAAATGATGGATGTTTTACTCGCACCGTCCGGCGCGTTCATCATACGTTCTACAGGGGATAATTGGTCGTCCACAGTAGAAGCCTTGCGGGTATCAAGAGGCAGCGGATCAGCAATTGACAATATGCAACTCCTTCCGGCAGGTGGTCAGCTTCTTGTCGGCCTGACATCTTCATCCGGTACTGATAAGTTGCGTGTCAATGGAACAACTTCACTTCTAGGACCTTTGAATTTGCCTAAATACACCTTGTCAACATTGCCTAGTGCTGCGGCAACCAATGGATATTTGATCGACGTGACCGACGCAACAGGCGGCGCTAAAACATGTCGATCCAATGGTACAAATTGGGTAATCCTCAATACAACAACGACCGTCTCATAAGGGGGAATCCATGAGCATTACAGAACTAACTCGGCCATATGAAACGCTAATCCGTCACCATGCAGACGGAACGGTGACCGCTCACCATCAACAGATTTACGTTTTATCAAAAGACGGCATCGTGATTGCTGAAAATATCCTAGACCCGGTTAGCCTTTCGCAAGTTGATTTAACCAGTGCTTTAGGTGCCGCGACCACAGCGGCGTTAGGTCAAAACGCGGACCTAAAGGCGCAAATTGAGACTCTACAAACCCAAGTTGACAGTTTGTCGAATCAGAATAGGGCGCTTCAAGATGCCCTGCCAGTCGTAGAAACGTAAGCAATTTAAAGCAATCCCCCCCCGCATTTAGCGGTTTTTTTTACGCCTAAATTTCAGGAGTACACCATGCAAATTACCCCTCAAGAAGTCACGCACATAGCGGAAGGTATCGGTTTTACAGCCTATTGCTTTAGTCACCTTATCGCAGCAAAGGGCACGCCTAAATGGTTGCCGGGCTGGGCGGTCACAATCATCAATGTTGTAGCTACAAACTACGGCAAATCAAAGAACGCAGACACAAAGGACTGATGGCCGCGCCCTCTTAGGAGGTTGTCATGCAAACCAAGAAGGAAAAACCCATGCAAGATTATGAAAAAAACGGCCTGATGCTCATTGTCATAGGCGCTTTGATCGGCTTAGGCAAGGTATTAGCGAGTAATGAAGTGTTGACCCTTCGTCTATTGATTGGCCGGACTTTATTGGGTTCCGGCTCTTCTCTTGTTGCTGGTGCGATTGTTATGCAAATCCCGGATATATCACCCCTTGCCCTTGTCGGTGTTGGCAGTGCGTTAGGTATTGCAGGCGCTAGTGTGATTGAAGCATGGGTAAGGAAGAGAAGCGGGGTGGGCCAGTGAATACACCTAAACAGCCGATCATTAAGAAAAATTGGGTTGCAGGGCTTGTATTGCTTGCAGCTTCTCTTTTGGCGACGATTAGCAGTCATGAGGGCACCCGCTACAAGCCATATTATGATTCTGTGGGGGTGTTGACAGTCTGCGAAGGTATCACGGGAAAAGGCGTTATTGCTGGCAAAGCGTACACCCGCGCAGAGTGTGATGCTTTGATTCAATCCCGTGTGTTGATTGCCGGCCAAGGCGTATTGAGTTGCGTCAATGAGCCGATTAATCAAAACGAGTATGAGGCTTATACTGATTTAGCCTATAACATTGGAACGGGCGCGTTTTGTAAAAGCAGTATTGTGACGTACTTGAACCAAGGCAATCATAAAGAGGCTTGTAATCGTATCTTGCTGTACAACAAAGCCGGAGGCAAAGTGTTGCCGGGTTTGGTGAGCAGGCGGGCCAAAGAGAACAAGCAATGCTTAACACCTGTTAAGAAGGCCGCATAGCGTATATGTGAGTCACCTTACACCGTGGTACCGTAATTGATTGCGGTACCATGATCAATCATGCCAATTCAAATCAAGATTAACCGGCTCTTCTTTAGGAATGCGTTTAGTTTTTCTGTCAATTTTCCGCACCAAGAAAAACCCCTGTGCATGTAGCACCGCCCAATCTAACCAAGGGTCATCCCTTGAGGCCAAGAAAACCGCGCAATGATCCTGCAAATCTTTGGTTAGAGGGTAAGCCGCTTTAAACTCATCTTCATATATCTGTATCTGCTTATTGATATGCAGTTCATCGAGTTTTTTGTTTATTACAGCTCTGGTTAAATTTATGACGGGGCGCATGGTTAAATCTCACTACAATATCGTTAGATAAATCTTACGAAATCGTAATGTCTATTTAAAGTGAATTTAAATCATGAGATTTAAAATCAGATGAGTAATGCTCATAATGTTTCCTCATACTCTAAAACCTTCCCTCGATGTGAAATATTCACATATCGCTCAAGACTGGACCAACTTAGATGCAATGTGACTTGCTGAATCTGCGGTATGGTCTTGCCTTGTTCTGCAAGCCTTGTCGCCCCTTCATGACGCAAATCATGAAAGCGTAAGTTCTTAATCCCTACCATTCTGCAGGCGTCACTGAAATAAGTACGAATAGCAGTATTATCTAACGGTAACATTCTATCTTCACCGGGCGCAGCGCCCATTCTTTTTCGTGTCTCTGGATCACGTAGTAAATCAATTATGCTTTTCGTGTGTTCTGCAATGAGAGCAGCTTTATTGTTGCCGTCTGATCCGTTGGGGTTTTTAAGATTGCGCACCAACCAGTGCCCTTGTTCCTCGTTATAGTCACTCAGTAGTAAATTGCATATTTCATTTTGACGACGACAAGAATAAATCGCGTACCACATGATTAAGTGCATGGGGTAGTTTGTGCGGCCGCGTTCCCATGTATCGCGGAAATGGTTTGTTAAGGTTATCAATTCTTCTGTTGTGGGCAGTCTATCTCGGTGCCTGCCCTTTCCTATGGTCCTAGACTTGCGCAGGCCCTTCATAGCGTGTTCGAGCTCGCGCACGTTGACGACTTCACCCCAGACAAGTTCAGCGTGTTCCATAACGACCTTGGTATATTGCAGGTCTTGCAGTGCCGTACTCGGCATAATCGCTTTGTACTCGGCTGTGCCTTTGCGTCTCATATTGACATGATCGGCAAAGTCGGAGCGTGTGGCCTTCGACATTTTAAGTTTTGCAAAGGGAAATTTTGTGAGCAAAAGAATGCCGTTTCGCTTGGACCTCCCAAACCCGGTTACTTCATCAAGATACTTTTCAAACGCCTGACCCAGAGTCATGTTATTTTTAATTGCTAGATCAGGATTAAGAATAGATGGGTCGAGTTCTATCTCTGCTTCGCGCTTGGATAGCCAAGTCGTAGCAAGCGATTTTTTGGAAAACGTGCGTGATTCTGAGTAAGGCTGCAAACCTTCTCTTTTAATGCGTATCTGGGCGGTGTAACGTGTTTCACCCTTTGCATTTTTTCGGGGTATTACTGATCCCATTTGCTACATACTCGGCTGAATTTTACGTTTTAGTAAATCTGTAGCAACAATGTACCATTAGGACGCAAAAACCCGCAAGATAGCAACATGAATACGCAGTATGAAAAC
This sequence comes from Aquirhabdus parva, assembly GCF_003351745.1. NCBI lineage: Bacteria > Pseudomonadati > Pseudomonadota > Gammaproteobacteria > Moraxellales > Moraxellaceae > Aquirhabdus > Aquirhabdus parva. The sequence continues at coordinate 3,756,836 of NZ_CP031222.1, forward strand.
GAAAGGAAAAATAATAAAAAATAATGGCTTAAATTTAAATGTATGAATGTAAATAATTTACTTGCGCTTTACCCCAACCGATGCAGGCTCGGCGCAATAAAAAAATATAATTGTTATAAATAAGACATTTATTGAGTTTTAAAAAAATCATGTAGCAAAGGTGTAGTAACACACTGGCTTAATTGTTCATGTTAAGCCAGTCTGATTTTGCCTTTTCCGCAGCGGCATCCATTGCTAAGCCTAGATCGACAATAGAAACCATATGTTCGGCTTTGTGGCCTTGTTTAATGGCCGGGTAGGGTAAGCCCTGCTTGTTTGCCAAGCGTTTAGCCTGCGTCTCATCCATGCCTAAATCCCATGTATCAAGCGCTTGACGTAGCGTAATCATAGGCGACTTAAATTTAAGTGCAAGTAAAAAATAACTATCGGACATTATTCATTCTCCTCGCGTTTATCTGCTTTCAATTTCAGTTCCGCTTTGGCTTTCTCAAGCCGCTTTAATTCATATTCCAACCGCTCGGCATACCAGAACATAGGATATGTCGTGTAGCCGCCTCGGTAGGTTCCCCGTTCTAGCCAAACAAAACAGGGGTATTCTTTAGGGTCTTTGCCAGTTGGGAACATCTCAAGATGACTGTTTTTAAACCGACTCCAACCCCTCTTAGTTTTAAGTAGGTGCATGGGGCTTATCCTTAATGAGTGCGAATAGCTCAGTTAGTGCATTATTAATATCAGTCAAAAACGCAATATTAATGTCAGTTAAACTTGCATCCATTACTTTATGAATCGCCCCCTCAAGCTCTGCTATGCGCTCATCTTGAAGTATTAAAATTTCTAATGTCTCTGGTTTTGTGATCCCAGCATCCATCCACTTTATTTTCAGTTCACGCAATCTGATTGAGTTACTCATGATTCGCACCCGACAGGCGGCTTAGGCGGAAAACACTTTGGTTTTGGATGCCATAGACCTTTTTCATATTGGACATTTAGGTACCAAATAGCTGTATTTGGATAGTTCTCGGTGATAGCCCACAAGTAGCCGCATTCATCTGTATCTGCTTCTGTCGGCAACCGATCAGCTATATTCACCCATTCACTTTCAACAATAATTGAATCCAGTTTGGCCGCTTGCCATGCCTCAAATGCTAGTTTTGTCTCATGGGCAATGTAGACGGCACCAATGTTTTTAGCTTTCTTAAATACATTGCTGTAAAAAGTGGCTAATTTTTCATAAGCGGTAGTGGTCTTAAACCAAGCTTCAAACCGTTGTTGTTCTAATGGGTTGCTCATGATTGCACCTCGTTAGGACGGCCTTTGAGTGGTTGCCAATGAGAGACGGTACCCATAACAGCCATGTTCATTTCTGGGCCGTCCTCATAGCTGTACCAGTCTGCAGGCCAATAAAGCATGTCTGAGTCATCGTCGTATACTGCTTCGCCTTCATATGGCCGTTCAGAGCTACAAACTACGCTCTTTTCAGAGACCCAAAAAGCAACACGTTGTCTGAAACCATCCCAGATCAAAACATCATCCTCATTGTCCGGGTATCGGTCCTTAGTGCTGATCCAAGAATCAGACTCAAAATCAATCCACTCAATGCCTAGAATGTCTTTGATGCTTTCGAGCGCTTGGCCTGCAGACGTGTCTTTGCATTTGTTGCTTCTTATGTTCTGCAAGTGGCGCAAGAGAACAGTTTGAATTTTTGCTAGATCAGTTTCATCCGATGCAGGCGCAGCAGCTTCAACACCTTTTATTGCCCAATTGGCCGGGCAATTGGTACATGATCGAAAATCATTGCCTTTGTGTGTGCAGCTTAAAGACAGTGTTTGGCTTGTTTTTCCGCACCTGTCTAAGCACTGCGCGTTATGCTCAGTGATTAGGGATGTGAGGCGTATTACTTCGGCTTTATGATTGATACTCACAATTGCACCTCCACTGCTGGCGATGCGCCCTCCTGGTACTCATACACCACTTCCCAAGTCGGGTGACACCAGTGAACCTTACGAATAGGATCATCATCAAAGACAATCCCAACATAGGCGGCGCGGGTTTTGGTTACGCGGCCTTTGCGACCCTTAAAATGCGCCACTGTATCTTTTTGGATTTTTAGGCCGTAGGTCTGATTGATATAATCAAACATAGGGTCATGATGACGTTGTACCCAAGTGCAGTAAGGCCCATCTTCGGTATCAAAAATGCACAAAATAAACCATCCTTCACCCGCAGGCTTTGATGGTTGCCATTCGGTAAAACCATCTAAATCGCCTTCCATATAGCGATTAAATAACTCTTCCGCGTCGCCTTCGAGGAAAATGGTTTGTTCACCAGTTAATTGCTGGTCTTTAAGCCACGCCTTCCAAAGTTGCGACGGTACAACTTCGCCACCGTCAAATTCAGGGAAGTCCGGGTGGTACCAAAAGCCGCCCTCACCGCGCACGACTGGCGCGGGTTGTATTAAGTGAGTCATGATTAGCCCCGCGCCGTAGGCAAAATTTGCAGCAGCGTGTCGATAATTTCTCGAAGTGCTGGAAATTCCGGCTGGTTTGCTTCATCAAATACGGCTTCGGCTCTTTGATTGCCATACTCAACTATTTTCTTAACAATTGAATCAATATCAAAGGACGGTTCAATATCCAAAGATTCGATGCGATCCTCAAGTAACACAAGAGCGTCGTGTTCTGCATCTTCTTCGATACTGAATTTTTTAGCCCGGCAATCGTCATAGTTTGAGTCATCTTCCTCTTCATCATATTCCGCGCTCTCTAAAGAGGCTTGGACATCTTGAAGTGCCGCAAATGCTGGATGACTTGGCGTAACGTGGAGGCGTGCATAGGTCAAGCGTTCAACAGCATCATTAAAATGTGCATTCATCATTAAGCCCTCATGGGTGATAAAGTTATTTGACAGTCCGCACCGTCAACAGGTTCAAAACGTAGTGCTGCGTGTGAATCTGCAGGCATGAAGATTTTCACGTCCTCGCTATCAATGAATTTCATGGCATCGAGCACGTAATCACGATCAATACAGATCGTGTGATCTAGGTTTTCGGTAAGAGTAGCTATGCACTCTTCGTTACCGCTTCCGCTTCCGTGTCTCTCGGTGTAATTAACAAGTAGGCGATCTTTGCAAGGGGTAATGGCGATGGCGCAGAAACTCTTGCTTGAGTCGGCTATGTAGCCCGCAGTGGCAATTTCAACCGCTTGAGTGAGCTCATGGCGGTTTAGGACCGTATTAAAATCCCCTCTTGGAACAATGCGCTTCCAATCAGGGTATTTACCGTCAATTAGCTTGGTTGTGAGTTTTACGCGGTCTACGGTGAAACTGGCTGTACTGCGCTGTAATTGCAGGCAGCAAGCTTTTTCTTTTGCATTTGAGATTAACTGCACAATAGTCTTAACAGTCGGTGCAGGGATGATTAGAGAGGCAGCAACACCCGTTGTAATGGGTAGGCTAAAGCTGGCGAGGCGATGACCATTAGATGCAATTAACGTAATTGAATCTTTATCCATTTGAAGGGCTACCCCGGTGAGGTAGTACCGGACATCGTTATGAGCGACAAAAGGCAGAACGGCTTTTAAGGCAGACGTAAAGTCTTTTGGGTCCTCAAGATCAAGTTGCGCGACCTGTTTAACATCACGATCAATCGACGGTAAATCCTCAACTAAGGCCGTCTGCAGCGTTAAAGCCGCTTTGCCGCATTCAATGTGTAGCGTGCGGTTTTCATCTAAGAAAATATTGATCGGCTTAGAGCGAGTAGACAGGCGCTTAATGATGTTGGTGAAGGCGTAGTTATTGACAGCACATGAGCCCTCTTTAAACTCACCATCAAGCGTCCGGGATGTCTCTATCTCAATTTCTGTATTGGTGCCCCGCATAGTTAAAACGCCATGACTCACAGTCAAAGCAACATTGCTTAGGATCGGCATAGTTGATTTTGTGTGAATGGCCGGTGATAACGCGGCAAGGTCAGAGGCAATCTGTGTGCCTAAGATTGTGATATTCATTAAGCTGCGACCCCTTCAGTTTTATGAAACTTTGCCTTAGTGATGATTTTTTTTGCATGATCCAAAGCAAAACAGCCATAAATGCCGCGAGGCTCAAAAACTGAAACCAAAGCTTCCAGCGCTTCAAGAAGTTCCGGCGCTGTAGCAATAAGCTGCGCATTGCTTGCTTGCACACCGTCAGGATGTTCGCAACCGTAAATCGTTGAAATGCGCGTACCTAAATAGCGTTCGCTATTACTGACAGGGCGAATTTCTGCAATTGAATTTGTGCATTGTTCGTGGGGATGGTCAAAGCAGGCCACCCAAGGTCCGGGGGTATGCTTATTCATAGATGTACCCCAACAGCACAGGCCCCGATGTAGAGGCCAAGGAAAACAAGAAAAACACCGATAATCACCAAACCGTTACCGCCTGACTCTGGATCAATTTGAGGCTGTGCAAAGTCGGGGGCTTGTAAGCGCTGTGTGCAAATCTGATCGATACGCTCAAAATCGATATCTTTGATCGGGTTTGGTTGATTGGTAATGGAAATATCTTTTACCGGGTTTGGTGTGGCTATGAGATCGATTCCCTCAAGAAATTCTTGTAAATCGCTTTCAAACTTATCCATAATATTTTTACTCCAACACTATTTGGGGTCATGCCCTTGGTTGCTAGAACAACGTAAGGGCTTTTTATGGGTCGCTGTATGCGTCCTAATGCAACAAATTAAACCATCGGTTTAATATTAAATCAACGGTTAAATTAAACCGTTGGTTTAACTGGTTACAAAATGATCAATAGATAAGCGATGGACAAAGAAAAGCCCACTGTAGAAAGTGGGCTATGTGTTGAATGTAATTTAAGATTTTTTGCTTAAAATATCATCGATCTTAGGGTAAGTCGGGTAAAGATTATTTTTTGCGGGGGAGTGGGTTTTGTACATCGAAGGCATAACCAAGCACGATAAACCGCTGTTCTTTAATTTGCTCTGCAGTAAGTCTTTCTTCCGGGTACTCTTCGGCGTTCTTGCTAACAACACGTAAGCCGCCAAGCGGTAGATTATATAAATACTTAAATTTAAAAGCCCCGTCATGCTCAATCGCATAAACGCAACCATCTACAATCTTTGTGTCGCTTAAGTCTACATATACCGTCGCTTTATCCTTAATTTCTGGATAATTTGAATTGCCTACCGCAGTCATTGCCGCCGCGCTTGCAGGGTCTACTCCATAACTCTTTAATGTTGAACGACTTAACCAAAGTCGTCGTGTTTCATTTTTCAAAGCCTCTCCTGTTGCGCCTGATCCACAAGCTAATAAAAAATCCTTATAAAATGGAATGGCTATGTCGTCGTCGTCCATTTCCGTATCGTTATCCCATGCGAGGACCGGGGTCACGATGTTTTCTTCTATTGGTATGCCGTCGGGAAGCATTGGCCCTTGACCATCTAGTAACCATCCAGAATTTACACCCGTCAACTTGGCAAGTTCGGAAAGTGTGTCGTTTGAAATCTTCCCCTTTTTCCAATTCGTAGCGGCTTGCGCAGAAAAGCCAAGCAGGATTGCAGCCCGCGACCAAGAGAGCCCTTTGTGATCAAGGGCTAGTTTAATTCTGTCCTGTAGCAGGGCTGGTGTAGATGTCATGTTAACTCCAATGCGTTAAACCGCAGGTTTATATTCTGAGTATTTATAAAACGAAAAGGAATAAACCGCTAGTTGCATTTTTATTAAACCAATGGTTTAATAATTTGCGGATTAATTAAATTGGAAATTTAACATGTCATCACAAAAACAAGTTTCAGCCCTTGAAAAAGCTATTGCTGCGGTAGGTGGTCAAGCAAACGCGGCGGCAATTTGTAATATCAGTGTTGCGGCCATTGGCCGTTGGGTTAAGCGAGGGCATTTACCACGGACGGAGTACACAGGCGAAACGAACTATGCAGAATTGCTTGCTCAAAGCGTTACAGCCCAACAGGATTCTTTCACCTCTGAATGGCTATTAGAGCACGCAAACCCTAGCAAGGTTTATAAACCCCAAAGCCTCGCGCTTGTTGGTTAAGGCGGTGCAGATCATGAGCACTTCTGGACAAGCCGCCGCAATTTTGCAGGCCCTTAAAAATGGCGAATCAATAACGCAAGCTGAGGCTATCCCCCGGTTTAGTTGCTATCGGCTGGCCGCGCGTATCAATGAACTACGTGCAGCAGGGCATAAGATCGTAACGCAGCATGAGCGCATTAACGGCGGTTCGTTTGGTCGTTATGTATTGGCCGATGATTCTGTTAAGGCTGGTGCAACCAATGAATAGCCACATATCAGTAAGTCAAACTACTATTGATTATCTACGTCAGTATTGTGCTTTTGGGGAACCTGATTTTTATGGGCTATTTCCGCATGAACTTATTGTCGATAATTTTGCAGGCGGTGGCGGGGTAGCAGAGGGCCTTGAAGAGGCGTTTAAGCGTCCGGTTGATATCGCAATCAATCACGACCCTAAAGCCTTGGCAATGCACCGTATAAACCACCCAATGACGAAGCATTATTGTGAGTCTGTATGGGATGTGGACCCCTGCGAAATTACCAAAAATCAGCCTGTCGGCTTGGTGTGGCTATCACCAGACTGTAAGCATTTCAGCAAAGCCAAGGGCGGTACACCCGTTGATAAAAAGATTCGTGGTTTGGCATGGGTTGCGCTTCGCTGGGCTGCAAAGGTGCGTCCGCGTGTAATCATGCTTGAGAATGTCGAAGAGTTCAAAACCTGGGGGGATGTTGGCAAAGATGGCAGGCCATGCCCTAAGAGCAAAGGTCGGACCTTCAATTCTTTTGTTAATGCTCTGCGTCGTCAAGGGTATGACGTTGAGTATCGGGTATTGCGTGCGCATGACTTCGGAATGCCTACACTGCGTAAGCGTTTCTTTTTGGTAGCCCGTAAGGATGGATTGCCGATTAAGTGGCCTAAACCTACTCATGGCGATCCAGCAAGTGATGCAGTCAAAAAAGGCAAATTATTGCCTTGGGATATTGTGGCAGATTGTATTGACTGGTCCATTCCATGCCCTTCAATATTTGAACGTACAAAGCCGCTGGCCGATGCGACATGCAAGCGAATTGCAACAGGTTTAATGCGTTATGTCGTGAATGCTGATAAGCCGTTTATTGTTAAGTGTAATCATACTTCGCCTCAATATTCCGCATTCCGTGGTCAGAGCATTTTTGAACCACTACAAACCATTTCTTCTAAAAATGGCTATGGGATTGTTGCGCCTGTCTTAACAGAGTGTGCTAACGCTTCATCACCGCGCTGCATGCCTGCTAACGAGCCAATACGCACCATATGCGCTCAAACTAAAGGCGGTCATCATGCCTTGGTTGCTGCATTTCTAACAAAAAACTATACAGGTGTTGTTGGTTGCCCGGTCACTGGCCCAGCGCACACGATCACCGCAAAAGATCATCATTCTTTGGTGACTTCCCATCTTGTAAAACTTAGAAATAACAATGTTGGTCAGTCTGTAGAAACCCCGTTACATACCATCACGGCTGGCGGTGGTCATTTTGCCGAAGTGCGGGCTTTTTTGACAACTTTCTACGGTAACGATAAAGACGGCCAATCACTTGATAAGCCAATTCGCACAATCCCCACACATGACCGTTTCGGGCTAGTCATGGTCGATGGTATGCCATATCAAATTGATGATATCGGCTTTCGCATGTTGCAACCGCGTGAGCTATTCACCGCGCAAGGGTTTAGGCGTTCTTACATCATTGACCGCGGTATTGATGAGCATGGCAAGGTTATACGCCTCACCAAAACAGAACAAACTCGGATGTGCGGCAATTCGGTACCGCCGGGTTTACCTAAGGCGCTAGTTTTGGCGAACTTTGGGCATGAGATTGCATGGAGGGAGTCGGCATGACACGTATTGTTTGCAATTTCTCAGCCGGTGCGGCCAGTGCCGTCGCCACAAAATTAGCCCTGCAACAATATCCTGATGCTTTGATCGTTTGTGTGTGGATCAAGGAAGAGCATCCAGACAATGCACGTTTCAGAGCAGATTGTGAAAAATGGTTTGGCCGTGATGTCACCATCATCAAAGATGAAAAGTACGGCAGTTCTGTGCGTGAAGTATGGCGTAGAGAACGGTTTATGAAGTCGCGCCATGGTGCGCCATGTACTCGCATTATAAAGCGTGCCCCTCTTGATAAGTTCGCAATGCCCGGTGACATACAGGTTATTGGTTATACGGCTGATGAGCCATGGAGGCGAGATGATTGGTTAGAGCGTCACCCAGATATGCCAATACTTACCCCTTTAATTGATGCTGGCCTAACTAAATCTGATTGTTTAGCAATGGTTGAGCGAGCAGGCATAAATCTGCCTGAAATGTATCAACTTGGCTTTAACAATAATAATTGCATCGGTTGCGTAAAAGGTGGGATGGGATATTGGAATAGGGTGCGGACCCATTTCCCTGATGATTTTGCAGAAATAGCAGCTATACAGGCCGCAATTGGCCCAAGTGCTAATCTTTGGGTGCATGGTGGTAAACGTATAAGCCTGCTTGAATTGCCTGTCGATGCGGGTCGCCATGATGAGCCTTTGCCTGACTGCAGCATGTTATGCGAACTCGCAGAGCGGGGTTATACAGCATGAGCGTAGATGCCACCGTCTGGGCTTGGAATGTGCCCGTATTCAGCAGTAGCGAGCGCCTTGTTTTGCTGGCCCTTGCGGATCGTGCTGGTGAGGAAAATACGTGCTGGCCGTCCGCTGAACGCCTTGAAAAAGATACCCATCTTGATATCAAAACCGTCAAAAAGGTGATCACCGATCTAATCAACCGGGGCCTCATTGCCGACACTGGCAAGCGTAAGGGGTCAACTGGCCGTGTCCGGGTCCTTGAATTGGTCGGCGTAAAGAACCGTGAAAACTACCGTAATGAACCCAAAAGCGGGTCTGTTGAATCGACCCAAAAACGGAATGATTCCAAAAACGGAATGATTCCAAATTTGGATTTTAATGAACCCAAATTTGGGTCGTTGAATGAACCCAAAAACGGGTCGTTGAATGAACCCAAATTTGGGTCGCAGAACCTAACAGGGAACCTCCCACAGAACCTTCCAAGAACCTCAACTTTTTCGCAAGCGAAAAATCTTCGGTTCTTGGAAGGTTCTGTGGGAGGTAAGGCAGAAGCCCAACACCACCCACCACCCATATTTTTGACCGCTGGCAATAAGTACACGCTAAAAGAGATGAGAGAGAAGGTATCAATTGATATTGATGAATATTTTATCAATGATAACTTGCTGAAAAATAAAGACTTTACTGAAACTTTGGCAGAGCTTCACCTTTTAGCAATTAAAGACCCGCAGCATTTTAGAAATATTTATAGATTGAATCCACCAGAAGGAATGACAACATGATAGAAAAAAGCATGGTTGAAACAGTAGGGCATTATCTTGTTGGCATTGATCCCGGTGTAAAGACAGGGTTTGCAACCAAGAAAAAAGGCAGCAAACAGTTAATCAGGGTGAAAACTACAACCATCATTCAGGCGATTGAATGGATCAAAGAACTCTTGCTCAATGGCTGTACCGTTGATTTACATATTGAGGATGCCAGAAAAAGAACATGGTTCACAGGTGGACGGGAGAAGGCCCAAGGTGCGGGCAGTATCAAGCGTGATTGCCAAATCTGGGAAGAATGGGCCAAAACCCAACCGGGTGTAACACTTCACCTCATTGCACCTAAAAACAGCATGACCAAGGTCAAAGACGGGATTTTTAAAAAGATCACTGGTCATGAAGGCCGCACCAGTGAGCACGCCCGGGATGCTGCAATGTTGATCTTTGGGCGGCCTTAATTATGAGAGTAAATTTACATGAAGCGAATGCTTGTGATATTGCAAATTTGAGGGGGTATGGCCCCCGCCAAATTGAAAGTATTCAATATGTGCAAGGTACAGCATTATTTCTGGTCATGGTGACTGGTAGTGATGAAATGATATATACCTCAGATGGAAAATGCGTTGATAATAAATTGTTTAGTGATGAATCTTGCGACATCCTGAGCGTTAATAAACGCGTAATTATCAACGCTTGCCCTTTTTGCGGTGGCCCGCCTGTTGTTTTGGTGGAGTTAGATAAAAGCATGATGGCCGTTCGTATTGAGTCGGACTCGGCTTGGACAACTGAATGTTTTTTAGGGCATGTTTGGTGCCATGAGTGCGGCTCTAAAGGTTCGGAAACTGAGCACGATTTTGGTGATATTTTTGATTCAGAGGATAGAGAGGCAGTTGCTAGGGAAGCGGTTAGATTGTGGAATAGACGTGAAAATATTTTTGGTGGCGATCATTCCCGGTTGTTTGATGTGAACAAAGATACACAAGGGAGATAATGAGTATGAGCATTTTAACATTACCTAAAAAGGATAAGTTTGAGCTGATTGATTTAGCACAGAAACTTATGGACGGGTTTAAAGATGGTCAGTCAAGCACTAAGAAAACCACGGGCGGCAATCGTGTTGCTGAAATGATGGGCGGCTTGCCTGATGATCAATGCGCCTTGCTCTGGGCTCTAATCCGATCAACCAGAAACAATGACCGATATTTTGGTTTAGTGCAGTTATGCCTAACTAATGCTATCCGTCAACTCTTTGTTGAAAAACAAGTTAAGTTTGCGAAGCTGAATGCAAAGGATGTTGCAAAAGGAATTGCCCGCTCTGTCTTGACTCAGTATCTTTTCAATAAGGGAATGTGCCGCATATGCTGCGGCGATGGCAAGCATACAACACCGCATTTTCCATATTTTAGAGACTGTCATTTTTGTGCGGGTACGGGTACGGCAAACTATACCGGAGTAGAACGCCATAGACTCACGGGCTTAGATATCGCAAGACAAGTCTATCTGCGAACCTACGGTGAGTTTGAGCAGGCAGCATTCGATATTTTGCACGCTTGGCGGCTTGGATTAGATATTCATTTGCGCGGTTATTTTTACCATGCAGCAATAGAATATGATTTATAGGGGGTTGCTTCGGGTGCAGATTTGGGGTATGTTTTCGCCATAGTGGAAAAATACGCAAAAAGCTCAGGTCTTAATTGATTCTGGGCTTTTTTATTGCCTGTTATTTTTGGAGAACATCGTGGAAAATCAACACCGTAAAATCAAAGGCTACCGCGATTTAAGTCAAGAAGAAATTGACCTGATGAATCGTATCAAGGCTAAGGGTTCAGAGCTCTTGGAGTTGCAGGCAGAGTTGATGTGCCGCCTAAATACTGACCTAAGTATTAAAAATGGTCAGATTGGTACATATGAGTCTTATTACAATTTAGCGCCCAATGATGCAACGGCTTATAAGGTATTCAACGAAGCTAAAGACGAACTAGCTCGTTTTAAAGCCGCTGAGCCTCAACGCTGGGCCGCAATCGGCAAGACTGACATTGAGACGGGCATTATGGCCCTTGTTCGTTCAATCGCTCAGCCTGCGCCTTTCTAAGAATAAAGCCAAGGGGTGCGGTGTGGTGAGTGCCTCCCCCGACATAAATTAACTCACCACTAATTCGAGACAAAGCCCCCGAAGGGAATGGTTCGCCGGTTGCCATTCCAAAATCAGTCAACCCGGCACTAATTTGTTGTACCCCTTCCCCCTTGTTGCTTGCAGCAGGGGATTTTTTATTTGTGGAGTTCGATATGTCAGCCAAAGAACTAAGAGAGCGTCTTATTTTAGGTGTTCTTGCATATCGCCCTGATATGAATATAGAACAGGTTCTTTTAGTAGCAAAAGACCTTGAGTCTTGGGTCAATGGTGATGACAACTTTAGCCCAGATAGTGAAACAAAACCGCAGAAAGGCGTGTCTGTAATGCCTGCAGTGACCAGTATAACTAAGGGTTGTCCAAATAAAGGCAAGGCATGTTTTTGTACTGGTGCATGTATGGGTAATGGTACGGATTCAAATTTTATAAAAGGTTTTATTACTTAAGAGAATCTTCTTAATAGAGGTTTTTTTTGCGGTGTAGTTCAGCCCGGTAGAACGTGAGAGTCATAACCTCAACGCCGCTGGTTCAAATCCAGCCGCCGCAACCATATTTTTTAGGGCCTGTTAATCATGAAGATCATCAAGGCTGGTCGTCCTGCAGATTCAAAGCCATATATCGCTGATTGCCGCGATTGTGGCGCACGCTTTGAGTTTATGAGGCATGAGGCCCAGCTTAAATATGATCGGCAGCATAGTTGCTTAGCGATCAATTGCCCTTGGTGCCATAAAGAAATTCATAAGGCGGTTTAAATGAGCGCCCGGCCATTCCCTCCAACACATTTAAAGCCTGATGAGGGTGTTTATGTTGAGGGGTCGCAGTTTGCGCCCGCGCCCGATGTATGGGATTGGATACATAACAATATTATCGATCCCTCTGGATCAATCCATAACCCGGATCATGAGCATTTAATGGGTCAAACAGAGATTGCTGTGATGTGGTCAAGTGAGCCATTCATAAAGCAGGGTCGCAGGGTATTAGGTCAATGTGAGTCTGTGGCTTTTCGTGCTGGTGGTTGGCAAAAACTAAGACAAGAACGACAAATGCTTGATTGGTTCGGCTATGTGCCTAAATTTCTTATTACATTGGCCGCGTCATATTGCTTTGAGTGTTCGGATTCAGATTTTTGCGCCCTTGTTGAACATGAGCTTTATCACATAGCTCAAGCTGTGAACGAATTTGATATGCCGAAGTTTAACAAGCAAACCGGGCAAGCAATCCTGACCATGCGCGGCCATGATGTTGAAGAGTTTAAAGGTGTTGTGCGTCGTTATGGCGCGAGTGAGGATGTGCAAATGCTGGTTGATGTTGCCAATAATCCACCAGAGGTATCACGGGCAGACATAGCTCACTCATGCGGTACATGCTTATTAAGGCTGGCTTAGGAGGCTTTTTGATTGACGTAGATTGACAGGTGGGTACTTATGGCAGCGCTAACAAATGAGTTAAAACGATTTATCGTTCAATCGCTTGCGTGCTATGACACACCATCTCAAATCGTGTTAGCCGTCAAGCAAGAATTTAAAATCGATGTTACCCGGCAGCAGTGCGAAATGTATGACCCCACAAAGCGGGCGGGTAAGAATTTGAGCAAAAAATGGGTTGATGAATTTCATGAAGCCCGGACCAAGTTCAAAGAAGATGTCAGCGACATCCCTATAGCAAACAAGTCTTTTCGTTTGCGTGCCTTGAACCGTATTGTCGATGAGGCAAAAGGTAATAGCGTATTGAAAATGCAGGCTTTGGAGCAGGCCGCAAAAGAGGTGGGCGACTCATACACGAACCGCAAAGAGATCACAGGCAAGGGCGGCGATCCTTTGTCTATGCTGGTTACACAATTGCAAGGTTCTGCATTGCCGTTTGCGGAAACGGTTACAGATGATGATTGATATACCGCGCCGGGCCGATGGTGGGATTGATTTAACTTTAGGCCACAAACCCCCGAACAGATGTTTTATTGCTTGCAGGACGCAATGTGGCGGGTTTGTAGTGGTGCGCTGTATAAGATCATGATCAAGGGCGACAATGACGAAGATGTTTTAGTTCAGGAGTTCAAGCCCAACGCCGCACAGATGCGGTTAATTAAGCGCCTTTGGTACCGAAACATCATCTTGAAGGCCCGTCAACTTGGTTTTACCACACTAATCTGCATTTTGTGGCTGGATCATGCGTTATTCAATGCTGATACCCGTTGCGGGATCATTGCGCAGGACAAAGAGGCAGTACAAAAGATATTCCGGGATAAAGTGCAATTTGCATATGAGAAGTTGCCCGATGTGCTGAAAAACGCAATGCCTCTTGCTCGATCTAATGCGTCAGAACTTCTTTTTGGTCACAACAATAGTTCGATCAAAGTGGCGACTTCGATGCGTTCAGGCACGATTCACCGCCTGCTTGTCTCTGAGTTCGGCAAAATATGCCATATGTTCCCTATCAAGGCCGCAGAGGTTGTTACGGGTTCATTGCCTGCGGTACCAAAGAACGGAATGGTCGTGATTGAGTCTACCGCCGAAGGGCAAGACGGGGATTTTTTTAACATGACTCAATCGGCTAAGAAGGTTAAAGAACTAGGCCGCAAACTGGCACAAAAGGAGTATCGATTGCATTTTGCCCCTTGGTTTGATGAGCCACATTATCGGGTGAATCCTGATGATGTCGTCATGACCGATAAAGATCACAAATATTTTGATGAGCTTGAGGCAAAGCTAAATGTTTCTCTCGATCTACAGCAGCGTGCTTGGTATGTATCAGAACGTGATGTGACGTTTAGCGGCAATCCGCAAAAGATGTGGCAGGAATACCCCTCGTTTGTTGATGAGGCTTTCCAAGTTAGCAAAGAAGGTTGCTACTACGCCGAACAAATGACGATTGTTCGTAAGCAAGGACGCATTACCACCGTCAAATATACGCAAGGCGTGCCCGTAAATACCTTCTGGGATATTGGAAGCAGTGATGGTTGTGGCATATGGCTGCATCAACGTGTCGGGCTGCAGGATCGATTTATAGGCTATGTCGAAGGCTGGGGAGAGCCTTACGCCTTCTACGTTAAAAAGCTTCAAACAACAGGCTATGTGTGGGGAAAACACTGTTTGCCACATGATGCCGGGCATGTAAGACAAGGACAGGTCGCAAACACAAGCCCTATGAAGATGCTGCAAGATTTAGGGCTGCGCGATATTGTGATTGTTAACCGGGTTCAAGACTTGCAGCAGGGGATACAGATCACCCGTGATGTTTTGGTGGGTGATGTCTGGTTTGATGCCACGGAATGCAAAGAAGGGATTGCGCACTTAGACGGTTATACGAAGTCATGGAGCCAACACCGGGGTACATGGTCGGATGAGCCGCTTAAGAACATACATACCGAAGGCGCAGACAGTTTTAGACAGTTCCCGCAGGCAATGGCCCAAGGGCTATTGAATGTCAAAGTTATTCCAAAATCTACACAACGTGGTCGCCGTGGCGGCTGGATGAGTTAATCATGAATTTAGACGATATCGAAAAGCCTGATACTGACGTGAAAGATGCAGACCCGCAAAAGTCAGATGACAAGCGCTCAGACGATGACATCTTGTCTGAAATTCGTGGTTTTCTGACCGAAGCCCAAGACTATTGGAACCCGATTTATCAAAAGGGCCGTGAAGATAAAGAGTTTGTGACGATTGACGGCGCACAATGGGATGCGGTGGCAAAGAAAGCCAGAGAAGAGGATGGATTGCCTAGTCTAGAGATTAATCTTGCCCGCACGTATTGCCGCCAGCAGATCAACACCCAACGCCAGAACAGGCCACAGATTCAGCCTTTACCTGTTGACTCATTTGCAGACATTGAAACAGCAAACACGATTAAAGGGTTAGTGAAAGATACGGAAAGTGTGAGTGATGCAGAGTCAGCCTATGATGCGGCGGCAGAGAATGCCGTATATGGCGGCATGGGCTTTATTCGCGTCATCACCGACTATGTGAGCGAAGATAGTTTTGACCAAGAGCCGCGTATAGTTGCCGTACATAACCCGGAATCTGTTTATATCGATCCGATGTCAAAGGCCCTTGATGGTAGCGACAACACGCGTGCTTTAGTGAAAAGTTGGGTTGATAAAGATGAGCTGATTAAAGAGCATGGCGAAGATGCTGTAGATGATTTTGACAGTGATTTATCAGACATGCCGTCTTGGTACAATATCAGCGATAAAAAGGTACTTGTTGCAGAATATTTCTGTATCGAATCCGATGTCAAAGAGCTGTGTTTGCTTGGTGATGGTTCGACGAAGTGGAAAGAAGAGGTAATTGCGGGTGAGCTTGTTATTAAGACACGCAAGTCTGCAAAGAAGGTGATCAACTGGTATAAGGTGACAGGCAGTAAGGTTTTAGACCGTACGGTTTTTATTGGCCGTTTTATACCTGTCATTCCTGTATATGGCGAAGTCACATTTATAGGTGAAGATCGTCATATTTTTAGTCTGGTCCACTTTGCAAAAGACCCATCACGACTTTTTAATTATTGGAAGTCTACCGAAGCTCACCAACTGTCAGAAATGGTCGACGCGCCTTATGTTGCAGCAGTTGAACAAATTGCAGGATATGAGCATGAGTGGAAAGACCCTAAAGGATTGCGCGTTCTACATTACAACTACAAGGACGATCAAACAGGGCAACAATTACCACCGCCACAGCGCGTAGGCTTTCCCGGTTCGCCTACAGGTGTGCTCAATGCCGCTATGGTGGCACAACAGGCAATTGTCGATGTGCTTAACATGCACGCGCCTGCTATGGGCTCTTCGCAAAATGATCAATCCGGGGTTGCTCTTGGCAAGCTGCAAAATCAGCAAGAAACATCGAACTTTCATTTTCCTGACAATCTGAATAAATCAATAGCACAGGTTGGCCGTATTCTCATCCCTCAATATCAAGCTTTTACACCGAACAGCGTGTTAAACGGATCATTGGAGAGGATGGCAAGCCTCAGACTATTACATTAAATGAGGCTATGAAACCCGGACAGCAGCTTAAGAAAGGTCAGACATTAAGTAAGAATGGGTGGCTTAATGATTAACTGTTGGCCGCTATGATGTGCGCATTATGACGGGTCCAAGTTAAACACTCAGCGCCAACAAGATAGAACTGACTTTGTGCAAATGCTTCAATAACATGCCAATAGTCGGACAAGCGCACCAGATAAGATTTTACGTCTATTCGATACACCTGGTATTCAAGAGATTGCGGATCGAGTAGAACGCGCATTGCCACCGCAATTTAAGGACCCGGACGAACAGCAACAACCAATTGCCGCCAGAGGTACAACAGCACTTGCAACAATCCGATGCTACTGTGCAGCAGTTACAGCAAGAATTGCAAAAGCTTCAAGCCGAAGTACAGGACAAGCAAGCGGATCGTGACCACAAGGCGCAGCTTGCCGAAATGGATGCACAGGTCAAACTAGCCATTGCTCGAATGAACAATGAGTCTAAAGAGAATCTAAACGAGCTCACGCAGGCCGTTAAATTGATGCTGCAACATATGCAAGTGCCTGCTAGCCTAGCTCAGCAAGTGAATCAGGGTTTAGCGATGATAACCAACAATATGAATCGCCGCCCTCGCAATATTCCAATGCAAGACATAAACCCGCTAAATGCGGGTTTTTCTTTGCCTGAGTCAAACATGGGTCAACAGCCTATGCCGCAAGAACAGCAACAAATGCAACAAAACTACGCGCCCGATACCAGCCAGATCGAGAACAACGCGCCCCAATGGCTGCAGTAACACAATCCGCACCTGACGGTTTCAGGGCTAAGAGGAAACTTGCAATGGACGAACTTTCATACACCGTAGCTTCCGACGAACCAACGCCAGAAACTGCAGCAGAGGCCCCGGAAACCCAAGCGACAGCACAACCGGGTGAACCAGAAGCCGAAGTAGTAGAACTGACGGGAGGAAGAGCAGGCCGAAGCCGAAAAGGAAAAACAAACCAAAGCTAAGCAGTCAGCATTTGACCGCCGCAGGGAAGTTACCCGACAAAAACATGATGCTGATCGTCGTCGGCTGAGGCAGGCGGGTTGCTAATGAGTTACGCGCACGATACGAACCGCAAAATGCTACCGCCACAATCAAGTGCCTACGATTGATCAATTTGAATCAATCCCTGCTTATGAGAAAGCTGTGCAGGATTACTGGCAAGAGCAAGCTAAATGTCGGTGCAAAAAGAGTTTGAGCAGAAAAAACAAGCCCAAGATGAGCAATTATTGGCAGAAATTGTCCAAGCCGAAGCAGAATACGCTAAATCTAATCCCGATTATGAGAATGTTTTAACCTCAATGGTTCCTTTTATCGGCCAGAAGGATTGCCAGTGCATTTAAAAGACGCAATTTACTGCTGATGATCGCCGGCTATGCTTTATGAGTTGGGTAAAGATTAGCGGGTTTTGCTGATTTCTTGGTAAGTCGCCCACTGAGCAACTCATGGAATTGGGAGCCGTCCGCGCAAGTTTAAAAAACAACGGTGCAGCAGCGCCGCGTACACCTGCAGCAGCAAACCTACCAAAACCCATTTCAACAGTATCAGGCCGAACCACTTTAAGACTGATCCTTACGCGATGAGCGATAAGGACTTCTTAGCGGCGAAAGGTCTGAGATAAAAGGATATAGAAAATGCCAATCCAGTCTCTAACAACACGATTATTACTCATGACATCATCGCCAAAGATGCGGCGGTGATGTTTCTTGAGGAATCAACTTTTGTTAAATCGATCAACCGTGATCGAGAGCAAGAGTTCGGAAAAGACCGAGGCGGTTATACAGCTGGTGAGTCTGTCCGTATTAAAATCCCTCCTACACCCGTTGTCACCGATGGCGACGTGTGGTCACCAACTGATGCCGCAAAAAATGCGGTTGAAGAAACCATTTTGCTGAAAGTCGATACGCCTAAACACGTAGGGCTCAAATTCGGTTCAATTGAACAGGCTTTGAAGTTTGGTGAGTACAACGCAAAAGGCGGTTTTAAAGAGCGTATCTTGAAGCCTGCTGTTAAGGCGCTTGTTTCTGTCGTTGAAGCGGACATGTTGCAACGTGCAATTATTCTCACAAATAACTTTGTGGCGAATACTGGCCCGCTGACCACGCTGTCGCCATATGACAATGCCCGAGCTGCGCTGCAACGCAATCTTTGCCCTGAGGATAACCGTCAATCCTTAATCACCAGTAATATGAACGTTGGGCTTGTTTCGGCATCACGCCAGTTATTTAATTCGCAAAAAGACCTTGCCAAGCAATATACCGAAGGCTGGATTGGTCGCTATGCTGGCTTTGATTTTCATGAGCATCAATCGCTGTATCGCTCGACCAATGGTACGCAGGTTGCGGGTGTCACCGTATCGGGTGCTTCGCAAACGGGCGGAACATTGACGATTGGCGGCGTGACCAATGGCACGATCTTTAAGGCTGGCATGATCTTCACCATGACAGGTGTGAACATGTTGCATCCTCTGACCAAGCAAGATACTGGCAATCTCATGCAGTTTGTCGTACTTGCTGATGCGACGATGGGCGGTACTACTGGTGCGTTAACGATCTATCCTAAGATCACACCAGCAGGAACTGCGAATGCCAATGTGACGGCTTCACCAGCAGGTGGCGCAGGTTTAACTTTCGTTGGTGCTGCAAACCAGACCATCGAGCAAGGGTTAGCCTATCAGGGCGATGCTTACGCGGCGGCTTTTGTACCTCAGAAGCTACTTGCAGGATGTGTTGGTAGCACTTTTGATGCGGGTACCTTCTCAATTCGCTGCATGACCTTTGGTGATGGTGTGAATAACTTTGAAGGTACACGCCTTGATGTGTTGTACGGCTTTACGGGCGTTCGCAATAATTGGGCTGTGCGCACAGGCGTAGGCTTGTAATAGTCATTTAACCTTAAACACAAACCAATAAACGACAAAAGCCGCCTTCGGGTGGCTTTGTCGTTTTTGAGGATTTAAAAAATGTCAGAACCTATTGAATACCCAAAGGCTCTTTATCGTGATCATGCTGATCATGCAATCGCTAAAGACGAAGAGCATGAGGCCCGTTTACGTGAACTAGGTTACGGGGATTTTTCGGAGCTTGATCACTCAGACCATAAAACTACTGAGTCTGAAACTAATGCCCAAACAGAGGCATCGGGTGATGTTGCTTTTCTGCAAGCGCGAGTTGAAAACCTTGAAGGGCTTTTAACACGCGCAGAATCAGACCTAACTGCAATCGATATTCGTAACAAAGAGCTAGTCTCTGACCTAGAAAAAGCTAATGCAACTATTGCAGAGCATGTGCAAACCATTGCTGAAATGGAAGGGCATGCAGAGAAAGGTATTGCAGAGATTGAGCGTTTAAACAACGAAGTCTCTTCTTTTCAAGTCACCGTTAATGGCTTGCAAGAGCAAATAGCAAAATCAAATGCAGATGTATCAAAAACTGATAAAAAGGATAGCAAATAATGAAACCTGTTCTTAGTTTGCTGCGGGAGGCCGCACGCAAAGCGAATCTAATCGCGTCCGGTGAAAATCTCAATGCAGACCAAGAGCAGGAGTCATTAGAGGCGCTTAACACGTTATTGGACGGGTGGGCGCTCACTCTTCGCAATGGTTCTTTGCCACAGAGTGTTAAGGTGACTGATACCTTATATTTACCTGATGGTTACGCATCAGCAATCATGTATAACTTGGCGGTGCAGATCAGTGTTGATAATGAATTACAGATTGATCCCGAAGTTCAGCAAATGGCGCTTAATACCTTGTCTGCAGTGCGCCGTGATGGTACCGCGCCATTAAAATCTAAAGGTGATACCACACTAAGCCGTATGAGCCGCCGTCATGGTCTAGGACGAAATTTCTATGGCTAAGTTACCCATAGTCGGCGCGGCTTATAAAAACCCTTCGCTGATCATTGATTGTCAGAATACGATTAATTGGTACCCTCAAGCCATTGAGCTACCTAATGGTGCACAACGTGTATCTGCACTAATACCAACACCC